>NZ_JBOITN010000023.1:0-8495 GCF_050717545.1 Clostridium sp. | reverse complement strand
GTTGGGTTAGATACAACAATTATACCAGAAAGAGGGGGGTCATTGCTTTTTTTGTTAAAAGTAGCTACAATCCTTGCAATAGCAGGGTTTTAAATAAATAAAACAAAGATAGTGTTTACACTATCATTTTAGAAGGGGGGGTACAAAATATGAATAAGTCAGTTAATGCATTAATTTTAACTTTAAGTATTTTAGCTACAAGCGGAATAAGTTCAATTGCTTCTGCTCAAGTATTTACAAATATTAACTATACTGTTAAATCAGGAGATAGCATATGGAGAATTTGCTACAAGTATAAAGTACGCGTATCAGAGGTAATAGGGGCTAATCCTCAAATATCGAATCCGAATTTGATATACGTAAATCAAATTGTAAAAGTCCCAAATTTATCATCAGTAAAATTAATAGAAAAACAAGTAGTTACAATTCTAAATTCAGAAAGAGCAAAAGCTAACCTCACTCCATTAAAACTTAATTGGCAGTTATCAAGGGTGGCTAGATATAAGTCTCAAGATATGATAGATAAAAATTATTTTTCACATCAATCGCCAACTTATGATTCAACATTTGATATGATGAAAAATTTTGGAATTAAATATATGGCGGCAGATGAGAACATAGCATATGGTCAAAGAACTGCTACAGAAGTAATGAAAGGTTGGATGAACTGCCGGGACATAGAGCTAATATACTAAGTAAAAACTATAGCGAGATAGGTGTAGGACTTGCTAAAAAATCTGATGGAACTTGTTATTGGACACAACAATTTATTGGAAGATAGATTTTACGGCTAAAAGAAATATAATATAAGAAACGTTCAAAATTATAAATTAAAATTATAGGTTTTTTAAAAAAAAAGATAGTAATAAACCCCAGTAACTTTAATAGTTATTGGGGTTTGTTGCTTTAAAAATTACTTGTATTATGACAATTATTAAAATTAATATTGAAAAATATGAATTTTATGTTAATATATATAAGTATAATTAAAATTAGTTTAAACGGAATAATTAACTTTATAAATACATCTAAACCAAATAAGGGGGATCTTAATGCATTTTAAAAATTGGAATTTTATAAAGAAGAATAAAGGTAAACATAAAACAAACGGCATATCTATTACAAAAAAAATACCATTACTTATTGGATCATTAATAATTATAGCTATGGTAATAACTTCTATTTTTACATACATAAAGTCATCAGAGATAATATTTGATCAAAGTAAAGCTGAAATGATGTCTACTAATAAAAGAGCAATAGAGACTATTTCTGTAATGATCGAAAAACAGCAAGCGCAGGTACAAACTTTATCTAGTACAAAACAAATAATGGATATTATGAATTTAAAGGATAAAACTAATGCTACTGCTGTTAATCAATATGAAAGCATAATAAATGGAAACAATAAAAAATTCTCTAAGTATATTTCAGATAATAGTAATGTGGAAAGAGTTTTTCTAGTAGATACTGCTGGAAATATAATATCTGATAGTGATAAATCATTTTTAGGAAAAAATGTAGCAAGTGAAACATATAACGCATCCAGCATTAGTGGGAAGCAATTTATAGGGGAAACCAAAAATTCTTCTATAACAGGGCATCCAACTATGGTTTTTACCAGTCCAATAATAGATGAAGATAAAAATGATGAAATATTAGGATATGTAGCAGCATTAGTATACCCAGAAAGTTTTTCAAAATATACGAAGGACATAACTGTATCTAACAGTAAATCAAGTTATGCTTATTTAGTTGATGAAAAAGGGATAATGTTATACCATAAAAGTGAAGATAAAATAGGAAAAGAAGTTGAAAATGCGTCAATAAAAGATGTTGTCAGTAAAGTTATAAAAGGAGAAAAGGTGGAAACAAGTACCGCAGAGTATACTTTTAAAGGCGTTAAAAAATTCTCGTCTTATGGTATTGTTCCGATTACGAATTGGACATTTGTTGTTACGGGAGATATTAATGAAATTATGCAACCAGTGAATCAAATGACGAAGAGAACTGTGATCATAGCTATACTTGTAAGTATATTTTCTATATTGGCTGGTATAATCGCATCAAGTATAATAGTATATCCATTGAAAAAGGTAACTCTATTAGTTGATAAAACATCTAAACTTGATTTAAGTGAAGACACTAATATAGAAAAATTAATTAAAAATAAAGATGAGATTGGAACTATATCCAGGGCTATTGTTAATATGAGAAAGACGTTAAAAGATGTTGTACAAGATTTAATTGAAGCCTCAGAAAATATAAGCACGAACGAACGCACGGTTGAGAAGCTAACAGGAGTGTTAAAGGTAAAAACGGAAGAAAGTTCTGTTGAAACTGAGAGTTTATCAGCTGGAATGCAAGAAACGGCAGCGACGGCCGAGGAAATTTCTGCATCTTCTGGAGAGATGAAAATTATGGTTAATTCAATAGCTGTTAAGGCGTCAGAGGGAGCGAGCATTGCTCAAAGCATAGTTCAAAAAGCAAATGGGATTACTATGGGTACGACTGGATCTAAAGAGGAAACCGATAAAATGTATAATGGTATAAAGAAGCAGTTAGAAGTTGCAATAGAAGGATCAAAAGCAGTTGAGGAAATACATGGACTAGCAACTTCGATACTTCAGATAACTAGGCAAACTAATTTATTAGCACTAAATGCGGCTATAGAAGCTGCTAGAGCTGGTGAAGCTGGCAAAGGGTTTGCAGTTGTTGCAGACGAGGTTAGAAAGCTCGCAGAGCAATCTGGAGCAACAGCTGCGAGCATTCAAAATATAGTTAAGGTTGTAAGCGATTCTGTGAAAAATCTATCCGGTAGTTCTATTAAAATGTTAGATTTTATGGATGATGAAATTTCTCTAAACTATGAGATTATTATGGGGACCGGAAAAGAATATATAGGTGATGCAGAAAATTTTAATAATTTTATGAAGGAATTTGACGAGACGGCTCAGCATTTAAATATATCAATAAATGGAATCGTAATTGCAATAGACCAAGTAGCTGGCACTGTTAATGAAGGTGCACAAGGGATATTTACTATATCTGATAAAGGGCGCGATATTGTGAATGAAATGGAAGAAATAAAGAAAACCACAAGTGGCAATAAAATTAGCGCTGAGAAATTAAAAGATATAACTTTAAAATTTAAAATTTAACTACATTTCAGCTCCTTAGGAGATGATTTAACAATAAAGATAGGACTGAAACATCATTTCAGTCCTATCTTTTCGTATATTAATACAGAAGTTCCAAAACATGATTTTGAAAAACAGAATATCTATTGATCTGATAGTTAATGTAAACGTAAAATAACTATAAGTTTATATTAGTTATTTTACGTTTACAATAATTCTTAAGTATGTTTGTTTAAGAAAAGTAATAATTACTTTAACTAACAAAAGCTGATAAATATTCACTAATATGTTTAGAAATCTCTTTTCTTATCCAATTGTTATTACACAATAATTCATACTGCTGTTCTGTAATCCTAATAGATAATACTTTTGTTTTGCTATTAGCCCCTTTTTTTCTACCCCTCATATTCTCCTCCTAAATATAATTTTACATTTAATGTAAACCTAATATAATTATAAGTATAGCTTAATTATTTAATGTTTACAATAATTTAAAAAATATTTATTGTAAATATTGTAATATATTCAAGTTTGTAGTATATTGATAAGGTAGTAAAAGTAATAATTTTTAATACTTTACTAGTAATAAAAGTATTACTTAGTAATACTTTTATTACAAATCAGAATAAGGGAGGATATTATGATTAATCAAGTTATTTTTTTAGGACAAGACCATGGATATTCGGCATTGAAGGATTCTACTAACAACTGCTTTACAAGTAGTGTATTAGAAGGCAAAAAGTTAGCTGTAGCATCAGATGATACTATTGAAGTTAAGATTGGCGATAAATACTATACTATAACAAACCAAGGCAAAAAACTTGCGGGTATAAACAAGGTAAAGGAACAAATTGATAGAGATATAATTAAAGTGTTAACATTAGCATCTATTTATAAATCATCATTCGTTCAAGTAGACAATGTAGAATGTAATCTATGTGTAGGATTACCAATTCAATATTATAACCAACAATGCGAAACTTTTGAGCAATATATAAAAAGTGCTTGTGATAACCAAATAGTTAGTGTCAATGGTGGCAATGAGAAGCTTATAAATATAAGTAATATAACAACTATTCCTCAAGCATCAGGTATGCCTTTTTTGTATGAGGGGGAGTTTAAGGATATACCTAACAGCGTTGTTATAGATTTTGGATATTACACTATAGACGTGAGTTTCTATAGTTTTATGGACCTTGAGGATCTCTATGCATCTATGCCTACAGGTACAAAAGATATTTTCGGTAAGCTTTCTAGACGTTTGAATGAAGAATTTAATATAAATATTAATGAAAAAGATATAGAGAAAATACTTCAGAAGGGCTACGTGAAAGATATGGATGGAAAAGTACAGGATTTGTCAGTACTCGACGCATTAAAAGATAATTACATATACGACATAATTACTAGCCTTAAAGCGGAATATAGACAAATAGGACAAGCTGATAAAATTTTTATAATTGGTGGAGGTGCCATCTCATTTAAAGAATATATTAAAAAATATCTTAAGAATGATGTTGTATTTGTTGAAAATCCTCGCTTTGCAAATGCAAATTCATTTCAGAAAGTTGCCCAATTATCATTCAAAAATTAAAGTGAGGTTATAAATAATGGGGAATAAGGTTACTTTTAAACGTGTAAAATCCATAGTTTTTGGAAAACAAGATGAGGAGTTATTTAATGAATTAAATAAGTCGGGATACTTTGATAAAAACTGGAATAACAAAATAAAGGAACTTATAAAATCAGATTTATATGGTAGTAAAAAAAATCTGATGACTTTTACTAAAGAGCAGGAGCTGAGTATAGTTGATATTATTAAAAAATATGTAAAAAATATTGAGTTATTGCCTAATGACAAAGCCAGTACCGAAGTTGCGTGTGATAAAGAAAATATAGATAAAAGCAAAGAAGCTCTTCAAGCATTACGTAATCTTCAAAGATTTAGAAAAAAATAGGACTGAAAAATTATTTCAGTCCTATTTTTTCGCCCATTAATACAGAAGTTTCATAACCTAATTCAGTTTGGTATATTAAATCTTCATCGATTTTCATAACATCTTTCTTGAAAAATAGAATAACTGTGGATCCACCAAATTTAAAGTAGCCTTTTTCATCACCCTTTTTAACTTTAGATCCAGAGTCATAATCTTGAATAATTGTTCCCACGCAAGTAGCACCAACCTCCACGTATATAACATCATTAAAGTTATCTGAGTGAAAAATACTCCATTCCCTTTTATTTTGGCAAAATAATTTTTTTACACTTCTTAAGGCAACGGGGTTAACTGAATAATAATGACCTTTAATTTTTATGGTTTCGTTACATACTCCGTCATCAATAAAATGAAATCTATGATAATCAGTTGGGCATAACCTAAAAATTAAACATGTGCCTCCGTTGTATAGATTGTATACTTCATTATCCTCTAAGAGCTCTTTAAGTGAATAAGTAAAACCTTTTATTTGAACTAAATTATTCAAGTTAATATTTTCATAAGCGGAGATTTTGCCGTCACAAGGTGAGATCAGAATATTATGATCTTTATCAATTAAGCGAGTTTGGGGATTTAAAGTTCTTATAAAAAAATCATTAAAAGACGAATATTCATTGAAGGTTTTATCGTATATAGACATATTGATGTCTAAGGTTTTAATAAAAGACTCAATTTTTCTAGAGCTTATTTTAGCATCACAGTAATAACCATATAATTTTGAAAATAGATTTTTCTTAAGGAGTAATTCAACTAGTCCTTTTCCACTAGGAGAGGAATAAGACCAATTTAAATATTTTTCGCCAGCTACCTTTTCAATTTCATATTTGTTTTGTTTTCTATTATAATATTTAATCATTGAAATACCTCTTTTTTTATAAGAATATATGTATTGTTTATATTTTACCAGACTTTATTATAGAAATTAGTAACCAAAAACCCATAACTGCAGCAGTTATAAAACCAGTTATACCAACAAGTGATATATTATATATTTTGGGCCCTATATTAGAATTTATAAGTGTAGAAGAACCTATAATTGTAGAAGATATAATAAGAGCAAAAACCAATCTATTTATACCTTTATTTAATTCACTTATAGGAGTGCTCAGATTTTTATGCTCTAGTTGTAGTTTAATTCTACCACTTACTAGACTATCGGACAGTTCAATAATTTTTGAGGGAATTTTAAATGAGTCTCTAACAAATGAATATGACCTGATAAGCAAAGTATCAAGATCTAAATCGGCAAATGGTGAAAATTTATTATTTGCTTTTACGTATGGGATTGCTATATCTATTATTTTTATATCAGGAGCGATACTTGCAATTACACCTTCTAAAATTACAAGAGCTCTTATTAGTAGTGTAAAGTCACGAGGCAGACGGATATTGTTTTGCCTTGCTATATCAAAAATTTCAGATAGCATAACTGAAATTTGAATGTTATTTAATGATACTGAAAGATAATTTAAAAGAAGATAATCTAAATCTTCATGAAGTTTATTTCTGTTTACATATCCCTTTTTTATACCAATCGACAAAAGGGATGAAATCATTTTATTTATGTCATTAAAGGCCACTGCGGATATCATGTCATTTAGGGTTGATTTTAATGAATTTGAGAGGCTTCCCATAATTCCAAAATCTATAAAACAAATCTTACCCTCATACACAAATATATTTCCAGGGTGTGGATCGCCGTGGAAAAAACCATCTTGTAAAACTTGTTTTAAATACGATAGAGCTAATTTCTTAGCTAAATCTTGAAGGTCGTAGTTGCCAAGGTTTAGTTTTTCCATGTTATCTATTTTAAATCCGTAAATTCTTTCCATAGTTAAAACCTTAGTACTTGATAGTTCATCAATCACATAAGGAACATATAAAAAGGCTACATCTTTGTTGAAAGTTCTAAAGGTATGTATATTTTGACTTTCATTTTTAAAATCAAGTTCAAGTTCCGTTATTAAAAGTATTTCATGTAATGCTTGCTCTGGGTCAATTAGTGCGTCAGAAAATTTTGCTTTTGTAAACTTTACTATACGCATTAGTATATTAATATCAAGCTTCATCTTCTGCGCAATATCTGGCCTTTGAACCTTTACTACAACCATCCTGCCATCTTTTAATATAGCTTTATGTACTTGTGAAATTGAGGCAGAAGCTAATGGTTTTTCATAAAATTTTTCAAAACACTGGCTCGTTGATAGTGAAAACTCATCGAAAAACACTTTTTCTATAGTTTCAATGCTTTCTGGAAGTACATTATCCTGTAGTTTTGAAAGTTCCACTATATAATCAGGTGATAATAAATCTGGTCTAGTGCTTAATATTTGTCCGATTTTTATAAAGGTAGGGCCTAGTTCTTCAAAGGCCATCCTTAGATTTTGCGGAAGTTTATTTTGTTTATTGAATTTAGAGTCTACTATATATCCAAATCCATAAAATCCAAGAACTTTAATAATTTCTCTAAATCGATTAACGGAATTTAGTCGCATTTTATACCTCACTTAAATCATCACCTACGCATGCTACAGTTTTCGTTCATTGGTGATTTGATATTAGTTGTTTAAAAAGAAAGCCCTAACTTTAAGAAGGGCTTTTAATTATGAATTTATGAATTAGAAATTTCTAAAGCTGTTAATCTTTTATTTAGATTTTCAATATCTTCTTTAGTTGCAAGGTTCATTTCTTGTAACAGCGCAGCTATATCTTCTTTTGTTAAAGGTTTATTATCGTTTGCTAAAGAATTATCTACTTCCTTTTTTTCTTTTACAGTTCTTTTTAATTCTTCAGATAAATCTTTACCCTCTTCAAAGGTTAATTTACCCTTTTGCATTAAATCATCAATTAAAGTTGTAGCTTTTTCATAAGTATAAGCTGCAGATCCAAGTCCGGCGAGAAAAAAATTCTTAATATCAGTATTCAATAAATACACCTCCAAAGTTAATAGTATATACTGTACAGTATATACTATTTTATGAATTAAAATCCTAACAATAAGTAAACAACTATAATGTTTTTAAAAATATTGTAAATTTATAGTTTTAAGTAGCCATAGGTTGACATACTTATAAAAGTGTAATATCATGGTTAAGTAGTATATAAAACATGCACCCGTAGCTCAGTTGGATAGAGCGTCCCCCTCCTAAGGGGAAGGTCGGAGGTTCGACTCCTCTCGTGTGCACCAAAAAAACTAGTAGAGTAACCTCTACTAGTTTTTTGTACGTCCAGCATGTTCGCTGAGCCGATAGGCAGAAAGAAGCCTACGTCACCTAACCAACGGGAAGACAACCTGAGAGCAAGGGCGCTACTGGCAACGGTAGGGTCTGAAGGAAGCAGCAGGGGAAATGTGGAACAT
>NZ_JBOITN010000022.1:0-9791 GCF_050717545.1 Clostridium sp. | reverse complement strand
GCTTCTTTCGAAAATTTTCTTAAAAAACAGGCTCACCGGAAAGAACAAGTGGCTTAAAAAATTAATATTACAATTTTTATTCTTGAAAGATACCTCGAGGTTTATTAATTGACCCCATAAATAAAATTGATTATAAAGTAAAAGCACCAGAAAACTGGTGCTAATGTTTAACGTTTATTGGGACATTTTCAAAAATGCTTGACAGAATGCCAGTTATTTTAATTTCTTAATAAGGTTTTTTCTAGCATAGGATATAAAGGCTGTAAGGATATAATCATATAGTATAAAAGCTATTTGGATAATTACAATTATTAAAAATATATTTATATTTACATTAGGGATTTTCAGCAGTACTAATTTATATATAAATACAATTATAAAGGTGGTTAAATTGAAATACAATAACTTTAGTACAATTTCTAGAAGCGTATTTCTTAACTTTTCTATACAATATTTTACAAAACCATAGCATCCAAAAATAAGGATATAAGTCACGCTTATGAGTTTTGAAGGGATAATAAATAAGCTAAGCAAGGAAACAGCGCCATACACTACAAGGGTATTTTTAAATCCAGTAAGCATAATAGAAAGGGGTATGATGCAAGAGGCTACTACTAATATTGATAATCTATTTGTTGGTAGTACTGACGATAAGTACAATAATATCAAACTAAGGGCTGCAAATATACCACCCTTAGCAATGTTGCTCGACTTCATATAATCATCTCCTAATAATTAAGTTTAACAACATGAAATAAGATCTCCGCCTAAACATTCACAAATACTATCTGCGCACCATAAGTTAAGACACATATTACCCATACCAGCATCATTATTACGTTTACCATAATAGTTGTCTCTGTAGTTTGAAGAACGCGTATTTAGTTGGTTAAAACTCTTTCTGTATTCAACATTATTAGGTTCTTGGGTGCAGGCGCGACTTATAAAACTATAAGCGCTATCGTGCCAACCTTTTTTGAGATGAACCATTCCCATTAAGAAATTCCACTCAGCAGTTTTTGTACTCATTGTACCTAATTTTTGCTCAGCTGAGGGTATATTTCCATTATTTAAGTCCATTCTTACTGACTGATATATATTGTTATTAGAATAGTCATCACTTGATTTAGAACCATAATTGTTAGAAGAGTTATACTCAGTATTAGAACTGTAACTACTAGAAGAATTGTGGTTTTTCATAAGTGAATCATAAGCTTCGTTTAATTCTTGCATTTTATCCTCGGCTAAATCTTTTAGAGGATTATCACCATATTGATCAGGATGATATTTTTTTGCTAGTTCTCTATATGCTTTTTTTATATCTTCTTTAGAGGTGCCTTCGCGTACACCAAGTACTTCATAGGGATTTATCATTTTTATATTCCACTCCTTTTAAATTATCAGCATTACTTTTGTTATTAAAAACTTTATCCATCTTTTCCATGAGTCCTAGTTCTAGTATATTATATAATATATCTTCATTTTTTATCAGAGGCAAATTATTCAAGTGTTTTAAACATTGCTGGGCGCAAGTAGACAATAAAAAATTAATTCTTGGTTTAATTAAAACACTAAAACTTTCAAAATCCAGTTTATCTTTATTTAATAATGAACTAATAGCATTAAATTCATTGTTTTTCATATCTTTTTCTAAATCATCATAAGCATCAATAATATATATCCATTTACCTAAGTTATAGCCAAGCCAATATAAGTCTTCTTTAAAAGAAGAATCCTTATAGTAAAAGGATATTATAAAACCTGTAAGGTCAGCAAAAACATGGGATAACTCATCTATAGATAGCTGTTCATCTATCGGCAGATTTTTATGATGAACTTCTAAAGTGTTTAGCAATAATATTTTTTCTTTTGTATAATCCATTACTTCATTATATGATATATTATTTATATCTAACGAATTAGAATTTGACAAATCATTAGGTTTTGGTAGATAGTTTTTTAGAATCATTGAAGAAACTTTGCTTTTGATTGTTTTATTATCTTGAGCATCATCCATTAGCTTGTAATATGCTAATGTGATATTACAAAATGCTGCATAATCTAAAGCATTATTATTATTAAGCATAAGCCTTTTTTTTAGAGGATGGATTAAACATTTAAATTCAGTGAAGTTATATTTTGAATCCGATAAAGAGTCTAAAAGTATTGCTAAAAAAGTCATATCAAAGTTTAAGGTAATCCTTGGCAAGTTACCAAAATTACTTTTAATAGATTTGCAAAGGCCACAATAATATGCTTTGAACTTTTCATAGTCTTTTATTTTCATTTCCATTTTACATGGAGTTACATACCCAAACATTATATTCCTTCCAAATTGTTTTTTGATTTTAATATTTCATAAATAGTTTTAGAGGTAGTATCCTCTAAACTATAACCGAGAAGTTTTATAACTTCTAAAATCTCCACTTCGTTTTCACTTTCTATTTCTATATAAGGAAAAGGACAAAATTCCTTTTCATTTATGTCTATTTCGATAAGTGTATTTTTATATCTGTAGCTTTCTCTATATTTTTTAATAGATTGCATAAGAACTAGTCCCAAGGCTTCAAATATACCTCTAGCTGCGACTTCATCTTTAATTTCTGATTCATGTTCATCCATAACTTTGTATTTTTCTTGGCTTATTAGCTTTTTCGTGGTGATATAATGAATTGTAGAATTTGTTATATCATCTTTTACTGTACGTATTCTAGCATAGCCTTTGTTATCTAGAAGCCTTTTATCCGAAAAATCATAAATATTATTTATTTGATTTTCTTGTTTTACTTTTATTGCATTTAAATCTAATAATTTTTTACGTATTTGTGGTACATCAATATCTATAATTCTAGTCTCTATTTCTTTCAACGTGATCCTCCTGTTAATACTATTTTAGATGTTGTTTTAAGTAAATAATTATGGATAACTCTCTTACTTATTAATTGTGATTATATCATAAGTTAAATAAAGTAACATTAATAAATGATTAAAATTATGAATTTTCAGTTGTAAATTTAAACTAGGTAAACAGGTAAACCTTATAATGTGTTAACATAGTGAGATGTATAATAGTAATATATAACTTTGTTATAATTATCAATACATAGTATAATAAATGGGCGTCTTTAAAAAAATAGACGAATATATTCAAGGTGGTGTTTTTTTGGAGTACATAAAAGAAGTTAATATAACTGAGGCTATCATTCATGTCTTAGATAACAATGCAGATGAACCTATAATGAATGAATATGCATTAGACCTAGATGAAGAAAAACATGACTTCTTACTTAAACATATACAAAAGTGTTTAAAAGATGAAGAGTTAAAATATGGAGTGTTTAATGCGGAAGAAAATATAGTAAAAAATATATCACAGGAATATTTAAATGGTGAAAATAATCTACTTGCTGTATCTAAGGAGATAGCAAAACAGATGTTTATCTTAATGAGATCTATGGGGGGTATCCCATCATGTGATTTGGTAATAGTATCTTTTACTACAGAGTTTGGGCCAATGCTTGGCATATTTAAAATGGATTATATTAAGAACTATGTGCATACTATTGAGTTTGTTGATAATAAATTGGGCATTGATATAGTATCACAGATCACGGGTCTACCAGGGAGTTCACAAAGGATACAAAAATGTGCTTTTCTCAAACCTATTAGAGCGGAAAGTAGTTTTGATTTAATGGTTATAGATAAAAAAATTAAAACTAAAGAATCAAGTAATAGTGAGAGTCAAGAATCAGGATCAGATTATTTTACAAATGATTTCTTAGGGTGTCAAATCATCAAAAATGAAAGAGATGTTACTAAAAGTTTTGTCAAAGCAGCTGAAAAATTCACTCAAAAAAACTTTCCGGAAAATGCAGAAAAAGCAGAAGCTATTAGAAGTACTATAAAAAGAAAACTTAGAGAAGAAGATAATATTGATGTTAAGGAATTATCTGAGCAAATATTTCCGCAGGAGCATGAAACTAAGGAAAAGTTTACGCAATTTATAGCCGAGCAAGGAATAGAAGAAAATATTAGCCTTGATAAGGAATGGATAGATAAAAAACTAAAAAGAGTAAGACTTAAAATAGATAAAGATATAGATTTATATGTGAATGAAGAAACATATAATGATAATAGCCGGTTTGAAGTACAAAGAAATGGTGATGGAACAATTAATATGGTTATTAAACATGTAAGTAACTACGTAGAAAAATAGAGTAAAAAAGTATGAGTTTCTCCTGCGTGACTCCAAATAAGAGTTTGAAACGTGAAATTCCATTAAGAAATTCTAATCTTTTGAAAATATAAAATTCTCACCCTCTGGGTGTTCTCCGGGGCGCGTAACAATTATTAATTGTTGTGACTCATATGGACGATGATAGCATCAGTTTTTGAAATAACTGTTATAGGATAAAAATTTCTATGTAAAAGAAGCAAATTCCCATCTAAAACATCACCAACAGTAAAATCACTAATAGTTAATATATTTCCTTTTGAATCAATTCCTTGAGATTTTGTGCTTAATGTAAATAAGCAATATTGCATGGGTTGTGGATTATGTACAAAAATATCACCAGAGACTTTTGTTATGGAAAATAAAAAAAGTTATTATTAAGATATAATTATTAGCACCAGCCTTGGCTAGTGCTAATAATTATCAATAATACTATTACTCAATTGTTATGGCACTTACAGGACACTGCTCTTCAGCATCTTTCGCGCTTTCCATTAGCTTATCTTCAATTTCATTTTCAGATGCTTCTGCCAATCCATCATCATTCATCTCAAAGATTTCCGGGCATACCGAAGCACACAATCCACATCCTATACATGTATCCTTATCAACAAAACCTTTCATAAAAATCAACCTCCTCTATTAATATATTATTCTTCTACTTTTTCAAAATCTGACTTTGGAACTCCGCATAAAGGACAAACCCAGTCTTCAGCGATATCTTGGAACTTTGTACCAGGAGCAACTCCGTTATCACTATCTCCTTCTGCTGGATCATAAATATAACCACATACTGTACAAACATACTTTTCCATAATATACCTCCCTAAAATATAATTAGATTTTTTCTATAATATTCATTCCAAAATCTCTACATCTGTTTAATCCATCATCATCTGGATTCCACAATTCCCTTATTCCTTCATTTATCACCTCAAAACCAGCTTTATTTAAATCTTCAGTAATTATCTTTATAGACTCTCCACCCCATCCATAACTGCCGAAGGCTGCTACACTTTTTCCTTTAAATTCAAGTCCTTTAATCATTTCTAGTATTGCCGCTGTTGAAGATAATATTCCTTTATTTATCGTTGATGAACCAACAAGCACAATCTTTGATTTAAATACTTCTGTAATAATATCATTTTTATCACTTTTAGATGAATTGAAAATCTTTATTGTAATATCACTATTTGAACTTTTTACACCTTCTGCTATGGCTTCAGCCATCCTTCTCGTGGAGTTCCACATAGTATCATAAATTATTGTGATTTGATTTTCTTGATAATTTTTTGCCCATTCCATATATTTATTTACTATTTGCAATGGATTATCTCTCCATATTATTCCATGGCTAGGACAAATCATATCAACTGGTAAATTAAAGCTTAATATCTCTTCTATTTTACGTACGACGAATTTACTAAATGGAGTTAAAATATTTGCATAATATTTTATTGCCTCTTGATATAATTCAGCCTGATCAACTTTATCATTATACATAAACTCTGAGGCATAATGCTGACCAAAACCATCATTACTAAATAGAATGTTTTCACCTGACATATATGTGAACATAGTATCTGGCCAATGAAGCATTTTTGCCTCTATGAATGTCAATTTATTCTTGCCTAAATCTAAGGTATCACCAGTTTTAACTTCTACAAAGTTCCAATCCTTATGATAATGTCCCTTTATTATTTTAGCACCACTTTTTGTACAATAAATCGGGGTGTTAGGTATTTCCTTCATTAAATCTGTAAGTGCACCACTATGGTCACTTTCAGAGTGATTCATTACAATATAATCAATTTTGTCTAAATCAATTTCATTTTTTAGATTAGCTATAAATTCTTTAGAAAATGGGCTCCAAACAGTGTCCATCAATACTGTTTTTTTATCTTTAATTAAATATGAATTATATGAAGAACCTTTATGTGTAGAGTATTCCTCACCATGGAATGATCGAAGCTCCCAATCAATTTTTCCAACCCAGGTTACAGTATCACTTATTTTAAAACTCATTTAATACCCTCCAGTCAACTACTTTTTAATTTCACTAATAAATCATTTGCACTTGTATTCAATAAATCCAAGTCTGAAAAAACAATTTTCTTTCCTATTGCAACCTTTATTAAGGTAGAATACTTGTTATCTCCTATTACAATGGCACCTATTATTTTATTATCTCTAATGAACAACCTCTTATAACACGACCCATTGGAATCCTCTTGTGTTATTGTTTTATCACATTGGTTCTCATCTACCTCACCCATGGAGAAAAGTGCTATATTGAAAGCATTTAATATAGTAACTGGTACAACCTCTTCGTAAACCGCCTCTTTACCTACAATATTATATCCTGCTATTTTTCCTTGTTCAATAGCAATGTTCCAAAGTCCTACTATTCTTCCATTTAACTCTGCTACATCTCCTGCGGCGTAAACATTTTTTATATTAGTTTCCATTTTCTCATTAACTATAATTCCATTATTAGTTTTTACTTTTGTACCCTCTAATAATTCCTTATTAGCTCTTATGCCCACAGAAAAGATCACCATGTCACTTTCAATAATTTGTCCATCCACTGTTTGTACAGCGTTTACCTTATTATCTCCAAGAATTTTTACTATGTGTGTATTTAAAAGCACTTTAGTTTTAAACCCTTCAATTGCAGTTTTAAGAATTTCGGATGCCCTTTTATCTAACTGACGAGGCATTAATCTTTCTTGAAACTCGGCTATGATAGCATTTTTACCATATTTATTCAGACTCCATGCAGTTTCTATTCCTTGTACTCCACCTCCCACATTTAAGATAGTTGTCTTATCATTAACACTATCTTGTATGTCTAGAATATTATCTAATTTTCTTATGGTATAAACATTTTTCTTATCAATACCATCAATAGGTGGCATAAAGTTTTTTGAACCATTAGCAAGTAATAACTTATTATAGCCAAATTTGTTTCCATCTTGCAAGGAAATTTCACTCTTAATTATATCAATTTCAATAACTTCACTACCAAGACACAATTTAACATTATTTAAATCGTACCAATCTCTTTTCTGAAGCATTATTTTTTTCTCATCAAGAATATTGAAGAGGCCTTTTGTCAACTTTATCCTATAGTAAGGAAAATATTTTTCATTTTGGAATATAAATATATTTATATCGCTATCAATTTCTCTGATTGCCTTAACTGCACTTATAGCTGCAGCACCACCACCTAATATAACTATGTTATTATTCATTTTAATTGCCTCCATTATAATCGTCAAATATTTTCCCAAAAGTTAAATATATTTGTCTAGATTTATTTTACTAATTTCTTAATGTTAGTTTTAATTACAAAGTCTTCATTTATTTGATTCTTTAAATAACATTATATACATATAGTTCAGTTTTTTATGTGATTTAAATCAAATATATTAATGATTTACCACTTACAATAGTTTTAACTTGCTACTGCCACTTTTAAAAATTCTTTCCTAATCTTAAAAAAAATCACTTATGGTTTCTCTTGTGACTCCAACCTACCATTTAATATCATAGCATTTTTAATTTATTGTGGTCAAATAATAAAAAGTGTAAAATTTTTATTTTTTTGATTTGTGATTTGAATCATATTTTTAAAATGAAAATTATTATAGAATGAGGTCATAGGAAAGCAAGAACAAATTAAAACAAAGTAAAATAAGAGGAGGAATTAATTATGTTAAAAGTTATAAATGAAAAACAAAGCCTTGGCGAAATAGTTTCGATTTTTCCAGGTGCTGCAGAGATATTTAACAGATATAAAATAGATTACTGCTGTGGTGGACATGATACCTTAGCAGGAGCCTTGGACGAGATGGCCATAGGTTATGATACAATTGTGGGGGAACTTAATAACGAGTACGAGAAATTTATAAAATCAAACTCAGAATATAAAGACTGGAGAAAAGAAAAACCTTCCACCTTAATAAAGCATATAGTGCAAACTCACCATGAATTTACAAAAAAACAACTTAGAGAAATAGATATTCTATTATTTAAAGTACTAAAGGTACATTTTCAGCATCATAGTGAAGAACTGTTAAAGGTGCACAAACTTTTTGGATCCTTGAAAACAGAACTTGAGGAGCATCTCATTAAAGAGGAAGAGCATCTGTTCCCACTTATTGAAAAATTAGAAATAACGAAGGACGATAGTGTCTTATCAGAAATATACCATGTTATTAAGGATACAGAGAGTGAACATGACGCAGCTGGGAATATAATTAAAAAACTAGAGAAGATAACTAGAGATTTTAATGCTCCAGAGGATGCTTGTACTTCTTTTATACTAGCATATACAAAAATCCATGACTTAGAAAAAGATTTATTTATTCATATTTATCTAGAAAACAGTGTACTATTCCCTATGATTCAACAGAAAAAAGGATGTTCTATCAAATAGTCATTGAAAAACTTTCGTAAAAACAGAATATTTATTATGTATAATTAACCTTAATGATGATAATAATAATTTGTATTCAATTATTTAATGGAGGTGATTTTCGTATGAACCATAATGATAGCATAGGTTGTACAGTAAATGAATGTAAACATCATTGTAAAGATGATAATTACTGCACTCTAAACAAAATAGAAGTTATAAGACATGAAAGTGTTGCAAAAACACCAGAATGTACTGACTGCGGAAGTTTTAAAACATTACAATAATGTGAAAAGGGGCAGTTTCATTTTCTAAGATGAGACTGTCCCTTAATTACGATCCCAATAATTATTATAACATTAGCATTTTTATAACTATAATATTTTGAATAAAATCAAAGCTCAAACTTATGTAACTATTTTCATTCTTGTCTTGTATAATTATACCAAGAAAGTGTAGAATAGATTATAGAAGTTCTAAAAATTAGGAGGGGTACATATGCAAGGAAAAATGTTTTGCTTTCAATGCGAACAAACTTTTGGTGGAAAAGGTTGCACCAAAGTGGGAGTCTGTGGAAAAACACCAGAAATTGCAGCACTACAGGATTTGCTCATATATCAGTTAAAAGGAATAAGCTGTTATGCTACTAAACTTTTAGCCAAAGGCGAAAGAATTGATAAGTCATGGGTTTCATTTATTGAAAATTCATTATTTATGACATTAACTAATGTTAATTTTGATCCAAAGTCTCATATGGATATGCTTAAAAAATCTCAAGTAATAAAAGAAGATGTAAGGACAAAGGCATCAGGAGAAGAAGTAAATGCAATAGAGGCTTTATATAATCTAAGTGATACTAAAGAGCAGATGCTTGAAGATGCTAAAAAAGCAGGTGTTATGTATGATGAGGATTTAGATGCTGATATACGATCAGTTCGCGAAACTATAAAATACGGATTAAAAGGAATTGCAGCATATGCACATCAAGCTAGATTTATTAAATACAATAGCGATGAAGTAGATGATTTTTATTTTATAGCTTTAGCAGTAATGACTGATGATAGTTTAAACCTTCAAGATCTTATCAAGTACTTAATTAAAACTGGAGATATGAGTGTTAAGATTATGGAAGTATTA
>NZ_JBOITN010000021.1:0-10610 GCF_050717545.1 Clostridium sp. | reverse complement strand
CGCCAGCGTTCGTCCTGAGCCAGGATCAAACTCTCAATTTAAAAGTTTACACTTTTTAACTAAAATAATTAATCTGCGATAACTGTTAAGTTAATTCGCAAGCTCATTACATACTTTTTAGTCTTACAACTAATATTACTTTTCTATAGTAATTGACTGGTTTAGCAAAATATTATTTTGCTAAGTTTACCTATTTCTCTGTTTAATTTTCAAAGACCAATTTGCTTTGCCATCAAGTGACGACTTCTATTATTTTACTAGGTATTTCTTGTTTTGTCAACATTAATTTGAATTTCTTTTGAATATATTTTAAATCACGATATGTTAACTCATTAATCTTGACCTTTATCGCTGCTTACGAGCTTCGACAAGGAATATTTTATCATAGAACCTTTCCTGAATAATTAAATTCAAAGTAATTAAAATAAGACAGGTTTCGCATTCTTGAATTCTTAAACTTTATCGCTATATCTCTTGTATTGATACACCAGGATAGTTATTCTTCTAATTATTAAAAGCTTCCACATATAATAAGTATTCTCCTTAGTATGCTATAAATATACCGTCCTATACATTTAATTATAAAAACAAAAGTAATATAACCTTTTAATAATTAAAGGTCATATTACTTTACTCTAAATGCATTCTTGCATATGTCATCATCAATGTAAATATATCACATTAAATATTTAAAAACTATTAAAAATATTACTCCTGGTACCCCTAAAAATCCTGCAATAAGTGCAGATATGGCATTTATAGGTACATCTATATTTATGTATTGTCCTAAAAAATTTACAAGTAGCAAAAGTAAGACACCACAAACACAATTAAATAATAATTTAACTAATATTTTTAGTGGCCAAGAAAATAGCTTTACCACGATTACCATTGCTACTATGCCAATTATAAAATATAATATGTTTTCCATATTAAGGTTCACCCCTATTTTGTTTTATCTGTTAATAATATCTAACTCCTCTATCATGGAACTAGCGTCAATAGTTACTCCTTTTCTTCTAGCTTCCAATAAAAAGTATATGTATCTAGCTCTAGATTGATCTTCCCTATAAATTGCATAGTCTATAAGTTTAGGATCATCTACAACTTGAAAGTACTTCCTCGCACCTTCCCACTCAAACTTTGCTTCTTCTAAACACATAATAATATCTTTTTCATCCTCAGTGTACTTTCGAGTCGAAAACAATATTTCAATTATTCTTTTTCTATTAATAATAAAAACCTCCCATTTTATATCTTTTCTTAATTCTTGACATAAAACAGGAGTAATATTCTATATTTCTTTTCTTCCTTCTAAAGCCTTAGAGAGGGTAACCTCATCTATATATTCTAAATCTCCACCAACCGGGATACCATGAGCAATTCTTGTAACTTTAGCGCCTAGTGGTTTTAATATTTTAGATATATACATAGCTGTAGCTTCTCCCTCTATGTTTGGGTTAGTAGCTACTATTACTTCATCAACGTCTCCATTGATTCTTCTTATAAGTTCTCTTAACTTTATATCCTCAGGACCCCGTCCTGCCATTGGTGATATTGTTCCATGCAAAACATGATAAACCCCATTAAATTCTCTAACTCTTTCCACTGTCATAATATCTTTTGGATTTTCAACTACACAAATGATTCTCTTATCCCTATTAGGATTAGAACAAATTGGGCAAGGGTCCGCTTCTGTAAAGCTTCCGCATACAGAGCAATACTTTATGGTTCCCCTAGCTACAATTAACGCCTGGGCAAACTCATCCACTTCTTCTTTAGGAAGATTTAATACGAACAAAGCAAGTCTTTGAGCTGTTTTCTTCCCTATACCTGGGAGTTTTGCAAATTCTTCTATTATTTTTTCTATTGCTACTGGATAAAAATCCAATTTAGTCACCTCATAACAATGTAATTTTTATAATACTACTAATTAAATCATCTCCTGGGTCGCTGAAATGTCGTTAAAACATTCCTGGCATGTTCATTCCGCCTGTCAATTTACCCATTTCATTACTTGATTCATCTTCTGCTTTCTTTAATGCTTCGTTACAAGCACTCATAATTAAATCTTCAAGCATTTCAATATCATCTGGATCTACTACTTCTGGTTTTATCTTTATTTCAACAAGTTGTCTCTTTCCATTAGCTACTGCAGTTACTGCTCCGCCTCCAACAGATGATTCAAATTTCTTGTCTCCTAAATCCTTTTGCATATCTTCCATTTGTTTTTGAAACTTTTGAGCTTGTTTCATTAAACTATTCATATTTCCACCTGGAAATCCGCCTTTTGCCATAATAATAACCTCCTAAATATTTTAGTTGTTCAATTTAATATTGTTATATTTATCTGCTCTAGATTTGTAACCAATAAATTTCATCAATTTATAAGGACATATATTTCTAACCTATTACAACTTCTCTATACTATTATATACTAATACCTATAATAATTTCCATTAAACAAGTAAATATTTTTTACTTCATTTACTCATCTAGTATTTCAACAAGATCTTCTCCAAATGTATCTTTTAATATATCCTCAGGTGATCTAACCTCTACTTCATCAGATTCTATAGTATATTTTATTTTTACCTGCTCTTTAAGTGATTCAGAAAATATCTCTTCTATTATATTTCTATTTTCTTCTTTCTCAAGTCTAATTTTATTAAAGGAAAATTGTTTTTCGTAGCCAAGTTCTATTACCCCACCATCGCAGGATATAATTTCACCTGTCATTAAAGATGCGTAAATAACCATATGTCTTCGAGCTTTAAACATGTCTAAAATATCTTTAAATGATTTTTTTACTAGTTCTACAGTTAACGTAGAATTAGCATTATGCTTTTGAATTGGTCTTATTTGTGTTTTTTTATTTGTGACATTTTCTTTTTTAGATGCGCTCTTCTGCGTAGCCCTTGGCGTAACACTTTCACAAGCAACAGTTATTTTTCCTTGTTTCACTATTTCTTCAAGCTTGTTTATTCTAGCTAAGAGTATTTCTTTTGAAGTGTCATATTCTATTTTACACATCTTAATGACTGCAAGCTCTAAATAAATTCTATTTTGTTTACTCCACTTAGCTTGTTCCTGTGCATCTTGTAATATCTTTATATTCCTCATGATTTCTTCTACTCTTATTTTAGCTGCTTGTTTTTTTAAAATATCTATATTTTCAGTGGACATATCTAAAATTTCCTCTACATTTTCGCTTACTTTCGCCATCAAAAGATCTCGCATATGAGTAGTCATATCTTTTAAAAATACATATATATCCTTTCCACTAAAAACTATCTCATTTATAACTTTTATTGAGCCTTCAATATTTCTATCTATTACGCTATCTGTAAGCTTTGTAATACTCTCTGATGTTACGAGTCCTAACATTTCTATAACATCATTATACTCTACCCTGCCGTCATTCATTGATATTGCTTGATCTAGAACGCTTAAAGCATCCCGCATTGCTCCATCAGAAACTCTTGATATTAACTTTAAACTATTATCATCTACAGAATTTCCCTGCTTTAATACTATTTTTCTAAGTCTATCAAATATGTCAGAACTTTTTATTCTTTTAAAATCAAATCTTTGACACCTTGATAATATAGTTATTGGTAGTTTTTGAGGATCAGTTGTAGCTAATATAAATATTATATTACTCGGTGGCTCCTCGAGAGTTTTTAGGAAAGCATTAACTGCCCCTATAGATAACATATGAACCTCATCAATGATATATACTTTATACTTAGCTTCCTGTGGTGGATATGCAACGTCTTCAATTATATCACGGATATTATCTACTCCATTATGAGATGCCGCATCAAGCTCTGTAACATCTATCGCTGTTCCTGCATTTATTTTATTACACATTTCACATTCATTGCAAGGCTCTCCATGATCAGAATTTGTACAATTAACTGCTTTAGCTAATATCTTAGCTGTTGAGGTTTTTCCCGTTCCTCTTGTACCACATAAAAGGTATGCATGAGCTATTCGCTGTCCATTTATTTGATTTTTTAAAGTTATAGTCACATGCTCTTGACCTACTACATCTTGAAAAGTTTTTGGTCGCCACTCTCTATACAAAGCTTTATATGACACAATTTTCACCTCTTTTCATAATAATATTTATTAGATAAATAAAAAAGATGCCTTCACAGGCATCTTATAATTCTTTTGTAGACCGTACACCTCGCTTTGATAAATAAACTATGCTCGTTACCTATATAGTTAGCTCAAACCAGGTTAGTCCACGGCACATGAAAGGTTTCACTTACCGCTGCTTCCTTCCAGATCTGACGGGGTTCATGAATTTCCATTGCGTGGGACCCAATTATCAACACCACTTATATAGGGCAGCCACACATTTTATAACCTAAGCGAGGAATTCACCCCTGCTGTAGCGGGTTGCAGGTACAGGGCACCGCTAACTCCCCAGCTAGTACGGAAATATAAACTGGTGGAAAAAGAGGGATTCGAACCCTCGGTAGAGTCGCCCCTACACACGCTTTCCAGGCATGCTCCTTAAGCCACTCGGACATCTCTCCATAAAGTTCTTTAAATTTTATATACACACAAGTAGTGCGACATTAATAATTATACTATTAATAAATAGTAATTTCAATAGTTATTTATTAAAATATTATGAAAATTTTCAAAAACACTAATAACTATTATATTATATTTCTCAATCTACTTATATATATACATAATTTATTATTTTTTAAAAATTAGTAATATGAATGTCTTTTTTTATGATTAATTATAATAAATATAATCCACATAACAACTCCTGCTAAGCTTATTAGCTGAGCCACCCTAACACCTCCAAACATCAAACTATCAGTTCTTAGTCCTTCTATAAAGAACCTTCCTAATGAATATAATCCTATATAGGTAAAAAATACCATTCCTTTCTTAAGTGGTTTTGTTAATAAGTAAAGTAGTACTAAACATACCATCACATTCCATATTGATTCATAAAGAAATGTTGGATGATAATATACTCCATCTATTAACATTCCCTTTTGCACAAAACCCGGAAATTTACTTATAAATGCTTGAGTTACCGGTCCACCATGAGCCTCGGAATTAAAAAAATTACCCCATCTTCCTATAGCTTGAGCAATAATTATAGATGGTGCCGCTACATCTACATACCTAAGTAAACTCTCTTTTTTATATCTTGTATATATAAATGCTGTTATCATACCAAATATAATACCACCGTGAATAGCTAGACCACCTTGACGAATATTAAACACTTGAATTAAATTATCTTTATATTGATCAAATTCAAAAATAACATAATAAGCTCTAGCTCCAATTATAGCTACTGGGAAAGATATTAGTACAATATTTAAAAACTCATCATAATCTAGATTTTTTAATTTGCAAGTAAAATTCGCAAGTATAATTCCGATCATCATTCCCATTGCAATAAGAATGCCGTACCATCTGATATCTAATCCAAATATATTAAAAGCTATTGGATTCATAAGTAACTCCTCCTTTTATATTAATTTTTAAGCATTTAGTTATAGCTTAACTATTTAAAAATCAAATTTTATAATTAATCTTATATAAGTGTGTCTTATTATTATAAAAAAGTAAAGATAAATATTCAATACACATCATTAAATATTTATCTTTACACGTAAAATTCACTCCAAGGCTAGAAAACTTAAATGTTTTGCTTTCCTCGGAGTGAGTTTAATTTTAAAAACTAATACTTATTAATTCATGTCTTGAGGAGCTGTAGTATTAACTATTAATACCATTGTTAACATTACTCTCATTTTTAACAACAACATCCTTCTTTAATACTGAAACCATAATACCCGTTACTATAGTACCCGCTAGTATTGCAATTATATATCCGCCTAAATTAGTAACTGCATGAGGGATTAATAATATAAATATACCACCATGGGGAGCTACTATTGCTGATTTAAACAACATAGATAATGCTCCGGTAACTGCAGCACCTACCATTGTTGAAGGTATTATTTTAAGTGGATCTGCTGCAGCGAATGGTATTGCACCCTCTGTTATAAATGCAGCCCCTAATGCCCAAGCAGATTTACCTGATTCTCTTTCTTCTGGCGTAAATTTCTTTTTTGATATAACTGTTGCAAGCGCTATTCCTAGTGGAGGAGCCATTCCTGCAGCCATTACCGCAGCCATTATTGCAGAACTAGGCGCCAATGCCAAAGTTGATACTCCAAAAGTATACGCTGCTTTATTAAATGGTCCACCCAAATCAAACCCCATCATAAGTCCAAGAATAATTCCAAGGACTGCTGAATTAGTTCCGTTTAAATTAGTTAGCCAAGCTGATAGTCCTGTATTTATAGCACTTACAGGTTTTCCAATAATAAATACCATTGCGATCCCTACTATTAATGTAGATAAAACTGGCAAAATTATAACTGGCATTAAGCCTTGTAATGATTTTGGTAATTTTATTGTTTTCTTTAAGAAAACTACAGTATAACCAGCTAAGAAACCTGCTGCAATTCCTCCTAAAAAGCCTGCACCTAAAGTTGAAACAAGCATTCCGCCAACCATACCTGGTACAATACCTGGTCTATCTGCTATAGAGAATGCTATAAACCCTGCAAGTATTGGATACATAAGTCCCATGGAAGCGCCACCAATGTCCTTTAATGCAGCAGCTATAGATCCTTCTTGTTCAAAAGCATGTATTCCAAAAGCAAAAGAAAGTGCGATTAAAATACCACCAGCTGCTACAAAAGGAATCATATAAGAAACCCCTGTCATAAGGTGCTTATAAATACCCTTTTTCTCAACCTTGTTTCCTTCTTTTGTTTCATTAACATCTTCTGAACTAATTTTATTTTCAAGTTTTATATCTATTGCTTTCTGGATAAGCCCCTTTGCATCTTTAATTGCATCTTTTACCCCAACTTCAATTATAGTCTTCCCCGCAAAACGCTCCTTTGAAACGTTAGTATCAGCTGCAATTATTACTACTCTTGCTTCACTTATATCTTTCTGCGTCAATTGATTTTCTGCGCCTACAGATCCCTGAGTTTCTACTTTAATATCTTCGCCCATTTCTTTTGCTGCCATTTCAAGAGCCTCAGCTGCCATATAAGTATGCGCTATTCCTGTTGGACATGAAGTTATTGCTACGAATTTCATATATATTCCCCCTATTAATTTGAATTTTTTATTATATTTTTTGTAACCTTATAAAAAATATAGAAAACATATAATGTCTATTGACCAAGTAAAGTAATTATTTCTTCAGGACTAGTAGCTTTCATTAAGCTATCCCTTAATTCCTTATGCATAAGTTTTCTAGATATTTGGCCTAATATTTTCAAATGCTCATCACTTGATTTTTCTGGTACTGCTATTAAAAAGAATAGGTGCGCTAGCTCATCATCCATAGACTGATAGTCAATACCTGCTGTGCTTCTTGCGAACAGTAATGCAGGTTCTTTAACTCCACTGCTTTTACCATGAGGAATAGCTATTCCCATACCTATACCTGTTGAAAATTCTTTTTCTCTAGCTGTTACAGCTTTTATATATTTATCTATATCTAGTAACTTACCATCATCATCCAATATTTTTGCCATTTCTTTTATTACATCTTCTTTTGTTTTACTCTCAAGTTCAAGTTTAATTAGGTTAACATTTAATAATTCAGTTATATTCATTAATAATCATCCCTTCTTATATGTATTTTATAGTTATTTGTTTTTTTAATTTTTCTATGTCTTCAATTCTTCCTGTTTGTGTTCCTTCAGTCATTACATTAGCTGTACTTGTTGCACATACTAGTTTTATAGCTTCTTCAAAACTATAGTCATTCTCTACTGCTATTGAAAGTGCTGCGACCATAGAATCGCCTGCCCCAACCGTACTTTTAACTTCTACCTTTATTCCTTTTACCTTTACTACCTTATCGTGACTTATGAACATCGATCCTTCTGATCCCAGCGATATTACTACATATTTTACTCCGTACTCCAATATTTTTTTAGCAGTTTTTATAACCTGCTCTTCACTTTTAATTTCGATATCAAATGCTTTTTCAAGTTCATCAATATTTGGTTTTACAATGTAAGGGCCAGCTTTAATTCCATGCAGTAACATTTCACCATCTGCATCTAATATAACCTTACCGCCCCTACTTTTTACATCCTTAATTATTTCGCCATATATACTGCTGGAAACTCCACCTGGAACGCTTCCTGAAAGAATTACTAAAGACTTTTCATCACAATATTTCATAATTTTTTCTTTTATATCAATACTATACTTATGTTCTAAGTTAGGTCCATTCTCATTTACATCTGTATGAGTACTGTTAACCTTATCAATAATCTTTATATTGGTTCTAGTTTCACCTTTAACAGATAAAAAATCATTTTTTATATTTGAAACATTTAAATATTCTTTTATTAAATCACCACTATTTCCACCTAAAAAACCGAGAGCTAAGCTTTCATGATGAAGTTCCTTAATAACTTTTGATACATTAATACCTTTGCCTCCAACATCAACTCTTGTAGACACAATTCTATTAACGTTGCCAATTTTGAAATCATCAATTTCAATAGTTTTGTCGAGTGCTGGGTTTAAAGTAACTGTTATAATCATTTTTTCACCACCATTTATTTTGTTATAATAATTTTTACATCTTTTTCTTCAAACTTTTCTAATAATTTCTCATCTAATTGATCATCTGTAATTATGACATCAACATTGTCTATATCAACTATTTTAGAAAATGAAACCAAACCAAATTTAGTATGATCACACACCACTATAGTTTGTTTTGCGATTTTTATCATTTCGAGTTTTGTATTAGCTTCGTTAATATTGGGAGTTGTTAATCCATTTGTGATACATATACCATTTGTACCTATAAAAGCTTTATCTACTCTGAAATTTTTAAGTAAATTATCTGCCACTGGTCCAACCATTGCTCTAGTTTCCCATCTCAATGTGCCTCCAATAACAATTACCTCTACATCTCGCTTTTTTAGAAGTTCATATGCTATATCCAAGGAGTTTGTTAAAACCGTTATATTTTTAGCCAATATATTTTTAGCAATACTTAGTGTCGTAGTCCCTGCATCTAATGCTATTGTATCACCATCCATTATTAATGATGCAGCAAATTTTCCAACAGATTCCTTCTCATCATAAAACTTATCAATCTTTTCTGAAAAAGTGGGTTCAAACTTAGTATTATCATTTAATATTGCCCCTCCATGCACTCTTTTAATTAGTTTGTCTTCCTCTAATTCTTGAAGATCGCGTCTAATAGTAACCTCTGAGACTTCATATTGTTGCGATAAATCACATACTTTTACCTTGCCATATTTGTTTAAACTATCTAATATTTTTGATTTTCTTTCTTCTGGAAACATACTTTTTAATCTCCATTTTATCATATTTTAATTCTAAATGTTCGTTTATATTCGTTTATTATTTCATTTGCTTTCGCTTATGTTCATTTTAATATATTTTGATAACGATGTCAATACCATAAAAATATTTATTTTAAATTTTCTTGTAAATAAATATACCTATTACGCTCAATTAAATAGGACTAAAATAAACAAAAACAAAACCACTTGGCTTTGTTTTTGCTATATAAATATATATTACTTTTACTATCTTATTTTTCTTTCTCTAATTCTTGTTTTAAAATTTCCTCTATTTTAGGAGTACATCTATTTCCCTTGCATCCACCTGATCCGGACCCTGTAGCTTTTTGAATTTCACCTATTGTTCTTGCACCATTATATATAGCTTTTTTTATTATAGATCTTGGAATTGCTTTACATAAACAAACTTTAGTAAGTTTATCCATTATATCACTATTTAAATTGTTTTCCATATTTTTTTCTCCTTTAATTCATCTTCTATCTTTAAAGAAATCAGTAAGTAAACTACCACATTCCTCATTGTATAACCAATTTATTTCTGTCCAGTGATTTAAATGATCATTTTGAATAACATTAATTATAGAGCCACAAGCTCCTACACTCGGATCAAAAATACCTATATACAACTTTCTGAGTCTAGACTGTAATATAGCCCCTGCGCACATGGGACACGGTTCGAGTGTTACATACATGTCACACCCTGTTAATCTCCAACTCCCTGTTATAGCGCAGGCTTTTTTTATTGCTAAAACTTCCGCATGAGCAGTTGCATCTTGAAGCGTTTCTCTTAAATTGTGCGCTCTAGCAATTATTTCATTATCTTTAACTATAACGGCGCCCACAGGTACCTCATTAAATAATAATGATCTCTTAGCTTCCTTTAATGCTTCATTAATAAAATCTTTTTCCATACGTTCCCCTTTAATATACAAATTATTATTTACTAATAATTCTTATCGATTGTATTATACTTCTGAGTTAACATATTATCAATACATTTATATTAAAAATATATTTTATAAATCCTATAACTGTTTTAGGTCAATAATCAAGTAGGTAGAAGTTGGAAATAAATTTCCGACTTCTTTCCTCTTACAGAACCGTACGTGCGGACCCCGCATACGGCTCCTGGCAAAACTAATAAATTATTTATTCATAATAATTTGACAAGAC
>NZ_JBOITN010000020.1:0-10926 GCF_050717545.1 Clostridium sp. | reverse complement strand
TAAAAAAGTAGATGAGCAAGAAGTATTAGAATCTAATTTAAATGTTAAATATAGAATGTTACTAGTTACGGCGGCTACAGGTATAGAATTAGTTGATGAGAAATTTGTAGATGAGCTAAAAAATATATAATATACTTTATAAGCAAAACTAAGAAAAAAATGACTAGATTTATTGAAAAAGCATTAAAAGAAAAAGGGTTAGATGATTTAGCGCCTTCATATGGCAATATCCTTACAGTACTATATAATAATAATGGAAGACTAAGTATGAATCAAATAGGCAAAATAATAGGAAAAGATAAGTCTACAATTACAGCATTAGTCAATAAATTATCAAATTTAGGATATGTAAAAAAGGAAAAGTGTATAGAAGATAGAAGAGTAACATACATAATTTTAACTGAAAAAGGTAAAGCAATAGAAGGGAAAGTAAATGATATTTCTAAAAAAGTGAATTTAATAGCATATAAAAATTTTTCTAAAGAAGAAAAAGACATATTCCTTAAACTCTTGAAGAAGATGAATAATAACTTTGATATAGAATAAAGTATAGGCCATCCAAATTTGGACGACCTTGTTTGTTCTTACTAAAGAACTTAAACTAAACCTATTAATTTATTTGCTAATGGAAGAATAAAGGGTTCATAAACAAAGTTAATAAAAGAAAATAAAGCAAAACCCAGCATGGCACCTATCATAGCTCCATTAATACGGATCCATTGGAGCGGCTCTCCAGCACTATCTTCAATTAGACTTTCCAATTGACCATCAGTAAATCCTTTTATTCTTTCTTCAACAAACCCTCCAAACTCCGTTCTATTCTTTTCAATGATTTCTATTATAAGGCCCTTGACTACAGAATCTATCCAAGATAAAGTTCCTGCATCATTTTTTATTTGTTTCCATAAGTCTTCTGTTAAATCGGTGATAATAGCAACAACAGATTTTAAATTATCATCATACGCAAGGGGAACATTTGAAGTATCCTTACTGTCGTCAGATATTGCAATAAGAAGAGTTTCAAGCAGTGTAAGAACAGTGTCTATACGTTTCTCTATTGCAAAATTATCTATAAAATTGTTCAAAATTTTATTTAAATCAACTTCTTCCAAGTGCTCATTTGAATACATGGTTATTATTTTTTTTATATAGTTATATTTTTTATCGCTAACTTTTAAATCGTTTAAAAAATTGATACTTTCTGAATGAATAGCTTTTGCTAAATTATCAGTATTAACAATTTTCTTAATTCCCCCGATAAACTTAAATTTCTTACCGGACTGTTCATTGATTTGGCTACTCAAAAATTTATGTAGCTTATTATAACTTTCATCCTTACTCAAAAATACAATAAGTTTATCTATCATGTTAGTATACGCTACCTTTGTAAAACGATTTTGAATATATTTATCAGAAAGCTTTAGAACTTTTGTTTTAGTAAAATTGATATCCTTTGATTTTCCCTTAATGTAATTTATAAATTTAGTATATTTTGTTTTATCATTTCTGTAACTACTTAACGAATTCAACACATATGACAGTAACCAATTTTTTGCACTCTTCATTGTAGTCTTATTTTCGACAAACCCTATAATGGTTTCACTTACTTGCATGTTTTCAATTATATTTTGTATATAGTTCATATCTAGCAAGTTATTATTAACTATAGCACTTAAATTATTTAGTATCTTTTCTTTATTGGAAGGTATTATAGGTTTTATTGGAATCCCTAAGGGTCTTTCAAAAAGAGCAGTAACTGCAAACCAATCAGCAATGCTCCCAACCATAGCTGCCTCTACAATGAAAATAAACATTTTTATAAAGAACGGTTCACCATAATAATGCTTAAGGACTGTAAGTAGCATAAAAACTAACATTAAAATTGTAAGAATAATATTGGCTTTCTTTCTATTTTTCATAATACCTCCTTACCTAGCAATATACATGATAATAAATGTAATAATCCCAACCATGCCTCCAATTAGTGAACCATTTATTCTAATCATGTTTAAATCTTCACCTACACTGTTGTATATTTCTTCAGTTAGCATTTCATTTGAGTATTCCGCCAGTTTGTTTTTAATAATGTACTCTATTTTTCCATATAAAAATTCTGATAATATGCTGTCTAATTCTGAAATTAACTTTTTCCGTAAAGGTGTATCTTCCTTCAAAGTGGCATTAAGTTTGTCAATACTGTTATAAACCACGCTTTGAGTTGTATTTGCTGGAGCTCCATCTTCCAATGTTGTGGTAGCAACCTCAGCATAAATAGCCTTAAAATCAGCTGTTTTTATAAAATTTAATAAGCTGCTTAGGGCAGAGTATTTCGCAAACGGCTTTATGTGTTTGGATAGATCAAATTTTTGTATAAATTCTGGGTCTTTAACGAGTTCTAGACTATTATCCGTTATCTTTATCAATTCTTTTGGTATATCGTTATATGTAGAAAAAATATAAGTGGCTACTTTTTTTAGCGTATTATTGCCCTTGTTATATCTTGTTTTTATATTTGTGAAAAGCTCATCAAGTTTGCCAGATACCTCTGGCAGTTTTAATAATTTTTGTAGCTCCTTTGCTACAGAATTAAGAATATTATGGACATAACCATTATCAATTGCCCAATCTGTGAGATGATTTGCAGCTTTGTAAATTTCGTTTTTATTTTGATCTACAGATTGCATAACAAGATTTTTAAAGTGTGCTTGGTTATCTTTATTGGAATAAATATTCGTTTTTGTTATAATATCGTTTGCTACGATGTTTACTATTCCGTGTTCAACAACATAATCAATTAACATTTGCGAGATTTCAATTTTCTTTATTTTTTCCGTAAGTGCATCCTTTGTTATTATTTTATCCTGTACAATATTCACGATAACGGATATAACCTGTTCTCTATTCCTTGGGATCATCTCGGTTTTAAATAGTGCTTTAGGCCAGCTTATACCTAAAGGTTTTATAAAAAAAGATTTAATTGCGAACCAATCAGCAATACCCCCTATAAGACCTGCACTAGCAAAACTGAAAATTAACCCTCCCCATAGTGTTTCGTGATAAGGATAAAAAAAGAGAAACATAATTGTAAATATTGATAAAATAATATTCGCTACCTTTTGTGCGGAAAACTTGCGATGTATCTTTTTATCCAATTAATAATCCCTCTTTTCTAAATAAGTAAGTCTTTTATATAATTTTTACAATATATTTTTAATCTCTGCAAAATCGTTATAACACTGTGTAGGTACAAAATTTATAATTTGTATCGTGATCAAGAAGAAAGTGATTTTCTTTACATTTATTAGGCTGACGGTGCGACACCATTGTAAAAATTAAAAACCACCCTGAGAAGGATGGGTTTTTGACAGGATTCATGTGCATAATATATGGATTATATTATGGTTATTATTTAACTGATTTTAATTTCGTTATGTCTTTCCAGTTACTTGCCGTTATAGATTCGACCTTATTTAAGTTATCTGTAATGTCGTCTAATCGGTTAAGTGTTATACTCCTAAACTCGGTTAGGTTTGCAGTTTGTTCTACTACAGTGTCTAATTTTATTTCAAACCTTGTTTGATTGTTTTTCAAATCTTTAATATCACCATGCAAATCTTTAATATCACCTTGTGAATTTTTAACATCACCTTGTAAATCTTTAATATCCCCCTGCATATCTTTAATATCATTCTGAATAGGTTTTAATTTATCATCAAATAAATTACTTAGGGTTTGTAATAATTCTTTATCCATATTAGCACCTTCCTCTCAGTATTAAGTTGTACTTATCTAACTCACATACCCATTCTGATTGTATAAATGTGTTAATAATAAATACTTATAGTTTTTATTAGGATACTGTTTAAAACATATTTTCACTCCTCTAAGTATACCAAATTTTAAACTAAAATAATATATATTATAATAATATTAATGCTCCAATGCGAACATATATTCGCATTATAAAAGTCTATTAGCGAAGGGATTCAGATAAAGGAAAGGGATGAAAACACCTTAAAGCATAGGGGATCAAGCCGCATATTATGCAGGATAAATTGTTTCAATCAGATTTTGATAAGTTTGTTAAAGGGTTGTTAGAAGAATAGGTAGTATATAGATAACTTCGCATAATTTGATGTGGAGTTTATTTTTATCTTAAAATATCAGTTAAATAATCATATATTAAAATATGATACAATAATATTAAAAACATTAACGTGTGGGGGGGCACCATAAGTTGGTTAATAAAATGGGAGGGGATTCTACATGCAAGATGAAATACAAGTTTATATAGATAGTATAGAGAATAAAATAATAGAATGTAGAAGAGATTTTCACAAGTTTGCTGAATCTGCTTGGACGGAGTTTAGAACTGCCTCAATGATTGCTAGAAAATTAAAGGATTTAGGTTACGAGGTTAAAGTTGGAAGAGAAGTTATGAGTGAAAAGGATAGAATGGGACTTCCTGATGAAGAGGTATTAGAAAAGCATTATAAACGCGCATTGCAGCAAGGGGCTGATGAAGAATATATTGAAAGGGTTAAGGGCGGATTTACTGCAGTTGTGGGTATACTAGACGCTGGAGATGGACCAACAATTGCATTGAGATTCGATATAGATGCTCTAGATATTTCTGAAAGTAACTCAGAGGATCATTTGCCATACAAAGAAGGTTTTAACTCTATTAATGAAAATGTTATGCACGCCTGTGGTCATGATGGGCATGGAGCTATAGGATTAGGCGTGGCACAAACACTTATGGAGATAAAAGATAAAATCCAAGGGAAAATTAAGTTGATTTTTCAACCAGCAGAGGAAGACGTAAGGGGAGCAAAGTCTATAACAACCTCTGGAGTATTAGATGATGTAGATTATATTTTAGCAGGACATATTGGGATCAAAGAAGATAGTTCAGGGGAGCTTTACTGTGGCGTAGGAGGCTTTTTAGCAACATCAAAATTTGATGCCTATTTTACCGGAATAGCCACCCATGCAGGGGGGAGCCCAGAAAAAGGTAGAAATGCTTTACTTGCAGGGGCATCTGCAGCACTTAACTTACATGCAATACCTAGACACAGTGAAGGAGCAACCCGTATAAATGTTGGAAAGTTTACTGCAGGCACAGGTAGAAATGTAATTCCTGCAAATGCCAGCATGATGATTGAGACCAGGGGAGATACATCTAGTTTGAATAAATATATGAAGGAACAGGCAATAAGAGTATTAGAAGCCTCCGCTGCTATGTATGATGTCCACCTAGAGATTAATGAAATGGGTGGAGGAGCACAAAGTTGTGATAGCGATAAAGAATTAATATATAAAATCAAGACCCTTGGAGAAAACATAAAAGGATTTAATAAAGTCATTTATGAAAAAGTTAATTTAGGTGCAAGTGAAGACTTTTCATATATGATGAAAAGAGTTCAAGAACATGGGGGCAAAGCAGTATATATGTTGTATGGGAGTGATATCAAGGCCAGTCATCATAATGATAAATTTGACTTTAACGAAGGGGTTTTAAAGAATGCAGCAAAAATCATTTCTATTTTAGTGTATGATATTTTAAAAATATAAAGGATAGGAAAAAACAAATATTAGTAGACTAAAGGAAATTAGACTCATTTTATGAAATAAGTGCTATTAATTGAGGTTAATATATATTAAAATGAATATATATACAAAATACTGATTAAATATGCAAAAACCTATTGCAACATTTTTGGGATTATGTTATTCTAGAAATTGTGCATCGTAGTTAATACAAAATGGGGGTTTGTAAGTGTGATAAATAAGTTAAAGTTTGTATTTTTATCAATTTTTGGGTTTATTTTTTTTCTAATACCTTTGAATATTAATGGAGAAAGTAAAATTGCTATATCTCACATAGTAAATTTTGTTACAAGCAATATGTTTGATTCATTTATTGGTTTCACTATTATTTGTGCATGGGTTGTGTTAATTGCAACTATGCTTTTTACCTTTTATTCTTCAAAAAATGAGTATGTTAATTCTGTATTCAAAGCATCACCTTTAAATGTTGTATTAAGGGTAGTTGGCTCATTTTTATACCTTATGGTGATTAATAATTGGTTTCAAAACTATGAGTTTGCAGGTATGATTTTAGATGGCGGTACTGGTGGGATGATGGCAGGAGAAGGTGGTCTTTTAACCACACTTTATATAACATTCTTTGTAGCTATTATTGCCCTTCCTTTATTAACACATTTTGGTATGGTTGAATTTATAGGTATTTTATTAGGTCCTATAGTTAAAAAGTTGTTTAAAGTACCAGGCTACTCAACTATCGATGCCATTGCATCCTTTGTTGGTGATGGTACAATTGGTATTGTGGTAACGGATAACCAATATCAAAGAGGATACTACAATAGAAGAGAAGCTTATATAATTGCAACTAGTTTTTCTATTGTAGGTATAGCATTCGCTTCTGCAGTAGCTGAAGAGCTAGGATTTGGACATATTTTCCCAATATTTTATGGATCTATTGCATTAGTAACTATTATATTGGCTTTTATTACATCTAGAATGCCACTTAAGAAATTTCCACCAACTTATTATGAAGGGATAACTCCTAATAGAATTGAGATTCCAAAAGGTAAAACTGTTTTTGAGTATTCATATGAATCGGCAATAAAGCAGGCAGGAGATGCCAAAATTGGAAAAGTAATGATTGATGCGTTAAAAAATATTGTTAACATATACGTTGGATTCTTACCTATTATTATGGTGGTTGGAACATTATCTTTGGTAGTGGTAGAATATACCCAGTTTTTCAATATCATTAGTGCACCACTGGTATATTTCTATACTTGGATAGGGTACAGTAATGAAGTAGCAACAGCTATGGCACCAGCATCGGTTGCTGGATTTGCAGATATGTATTTACCAGCTTTATTTATCGGTACAGCGGTTTCTGAAGCCTCAAGATTTTTTATTGGTGTATTAGCATTTACCCAGTTAGTATTTATGTCTGAAACTGGAATGATTTTAGTTAAAAGTAAAATTGGTTTAAGCTTTTGGGATGTAATTAAAGTATTTGTTTTTAGAACGGTAATGTCTTTCCCGTTATTAATAGTTATAACAAATATTTTAGCTGCTTTAGATGTAATATCGTTTTAATGAATAACGTTTTTTATATTTTGTTTTGGATAAGCTCTTTTTAGTGCGTTGCACTGAAAGGAGCTTATTTTTATTTTAGTGGGTTTGATGTGTTAAAGAAAGTTTTTAAATAATTTTAATTATACATTTTTTATGTATTTTCTATAACAATTATACAATGAGGATTAAAAGTAGATAATATGATGGATATGCAAGTGAGGTGAGGGTAGGTATTGTTAGCATATAAGCGATGGGATAAATTTTGTAATGTTATTGATAAAGCAAAAGAAGCTTGTAAAAATAGTGATATAGATGTTTTAGACCATTTTTCCCACGTGGGAAAAATGGTTGAACTAGAATCGGGTTCTCAAAGAGAAATAGAAGATATTATGCTTTCGAGATATGCTTGTTATCTTATAGTTCAAAATGCTGATTCAAGGTGAGAAACTTAAATAGAGAAATAGCTGAAAGAATTTAGCATCAAGGAATCTATGTTTTATTGGTATTATGGAACAATAGTATTTGTTCGTAACAACTCCAGTGAAATTATATTTATAAAGTAGAAAATAGCTAATGAAGCTCTGGGGTAATCTCAGAGCTTTATTATTTTATCCGTTTTTACAAATATTTAAGGGGAAAATAGTTTTATGTTGAAATAACATAAAATAGATATTAAATCATGAGGTGAGTTAATGCAAAACAGAAGGCAAATTTAATTATAGGCGTAAATTGGTATTTAACTCCTGATGAATCTGGAAATGAGGATGGCAAGCATATTTCATACTTACAAAAGGATGAGAATAGGAAATGTGATGAGGAATTGTATTATAGCTTAAGTAAAATTATTTTTAGCAAACAAAAATTGTCCGCTGCGTTACCAATTTTTGTAATGGGGTCGCATCAGCAACCTATTATATGGGAATACACATAGCTAGGCGAAGATAAAACATTTTATGAGAATTTATTAGATGGAGTGTTAGGTAGAAAAATTAAGAGTTTGGAAAGAAAAGAAACGAAAAACTTAGCGGCAGCCATGAGGCGAGAACACTGAAATATACATCAATATTTCAGTGTTCTTTTGTTGTGCGAAAGTGGGTTTAATGACAGCAATTTAGTTTCTCACCTATTAGTAGTAAGGTAACTCTAAGTTAACTTCTAGGGTGTCCGCGCAGTCACCTGAAACAAGGAAGTAGAAGATCAGTATGTTGAAAATCAGATAAAATCAATTAACCAGAATACATTAGAAACGTAAACTAAAAATTCTCCTTAATTATAATATAATTACCATATGTTATATTAAAGAAGGTGTACTGAATGGAGAATAATAAAAAAGATTCATGGATAGATATAACTGAAGAAAATAAAAACTTCTTAGGAAGGAAAACAGTAGATAAGATTACTTTTAAATATGGAACTACAATACCTCTTAGATATCATAAGGTTTTTTTAGATAACTTATCAGATAATTTAACTTTTGGGAAAAGTATAAAGGTAAAGTTGTTTATCAATAAAAGGGAGTTTTGTGGAATAGCTTTATGGCCAAGTTCTAAAAGAAGGTCTGGAATGACAGTGCAACTTAGATATAGTAATAAAGCATTGCTAGAAATTTTAAAGGAAAAGCTAGAGATAAGCTATGATTATATTGTTCAATATAAAAAAGAGAATAATAAGAAACCTTCAACATTTCCAGAAGAATATCAAGAATATATTGATTTTTTTCTATAAGGGTGACAAAATAGATACTTTTATACTGGAGTTAATTCCTAAATCTAAAACTGGAGCAGAAGACGATGAATTAGTGGATGAAGCGATTATATAAGATGAGTAAGATAATGAGTTTGTAACAATAAATAATATTAATTCAGAAGTTACATATATCCATAATTACATAAGAAGTAAAGGTTTTAATTATACTAAAGATTTAATTACTAATTTTTATCTTAGTTTAAAAACCAAACCTTTCGTTATTCCTTCTGGAATGTCACGAACTGGAAAGAGCAAAATAGTAAAGCTATTTGCACAGGCCGTTTCTGCAAATAAGGATAATGAAAGATTTAAGTTAGTACCGATTAGGCCAGACTGTTCAGATGCAACAGATCTCTTAGGATACAGAAATATTATAAAAAATTTCATTACAAGCATTATTATGGAGGCTACATATGAAGCCATGAAGAGCACAGATAAACCTTATTTTCTATGTCTTGATGAAAAGAAATTGGAAATAATTCTGAGCTATTATTTATAGAAACAGATGAAGTTTATTTTTCCATAAAGGGAATTAAGGGCGCTGCAAGTTATGGTGAACCCAAATCACTTACTATTATAGTAGAAGGTAAAAAACGTACCTATAATATAAATCAGTGCCTTTACTTTATGGAATACACTAATTATGAAGAAGTTATTGAAAGGAAAAACAAAACTACTATAGAGTTTTATCATGAAAATCTTAATATAAGAAACAAAATAACGCCTACAGGTAGAGGCGGTAATATCTTAAGTGGAATAATAAATTTTCAGGGGGATATAGGTTATTCTGATATTTATATAAAGGTAAATGGAAATACTCATATGAAAATAATTATAGAGGTGCTTCCTAGTAAAATTTATTATAAAGAAGATTATAAAGCAAGACAGGATATGTAAACACCAAAGCCTTAAAAATATAAGTATGGACACAATAAAATGGCTAGAGAAAAGACCTCATTTATTAGGAAATATAGATGGAAGGTACATTCCTGCCAAGGCTCTACAGGTAACAAAACAAGTTACATTAGATACAAAGGAAAATAGATTTCTAAAGTTCATGTTAATAAAGATAATTGAAAAGATAGATAACTTTATAAGAACATATTCATCAACGCCTTGGGAAAAGAATGAGGAAGTTATGAAAAAATTGAAGGAGATGAAGAGAGAAATATATAAGTATTATTTGATGCTGCAAAAGGGTTTAAGTATTAATAGTAATATATTTTCATTGTCAATGAAGGAAATTAGTTAATTGTATGAGTATTGGTGTTTTATAAAGATAAATGCTTTACTTAGAAACAAGTATAAATTAATAAGCACAGATTTTATAACTGTTAACAGAGCGGGAATATTTGTTTCATTTAAAAAAGGTGTAACCTCGACATTGGAGTATGAAAACATAGAAACAAAAGAAAGGTTTAAGGTTTGTTACAACTCCTTTAAGTCTAGCAGCATAAATTCTAAAACAGAGGGAAGTAAAACAATAACACAAAAACCTGATAATCTATTGGTTATAAATAAATTAGGTATCCCCGTAGCTTACGAATTTGTATTTGATGCAAAGTATAGGATAGAAACATCAAAGGAATATCAGGACAAGTATGGTGGCATTGGTCCTAAAGAAGAAGACATAAATGCAATGCACAGATACAGAGATGCTAATTCAATTCCCTCTATTTTCTAATTAAATATGAATCTTACCATCTATATGTAAATATTCTTAATCTTAATTAGTAACTCTTTTATTGATGAGTCATCTTTTACCACATCATCTAAATTAACTGAAAACATCTTTTCTACACTGACTGCCTTTGAAATTCAAGGACTTTTTAACCTATCTGTTTAAGACAAGCTAATAAGTCTTTTATGAGCGGTTTTAATAATAAAGTAAAATTAGAGCGTGATAAAATGAAGGATGAGATACTAAGAAAATATATGTAAGCGTCAAATGCTACCCACATTCCTATGCACTTTAATTCATGAGATAATAACCTCAAAACAAGGAGGTTATTCTTATGTCAGAACCAAAAGTTAATTTCATGTGGCAACATCGAGTGAATGACT
>NZ_JBOITN010000019.1:0-193747 GCF_050717545.1 Clostridium sp. | reverse complement strand
TTAAAATCACCTTTCTAATTACGCCCACCTCATTTCTTGTCATGAGGTTTTAGTATACTATATTTTTTGAAATTTGGGACATAATCAAATGTGGTATAGTAAGACATTATCATAAATCAATCATATTAAGAAATTAAAATAACTGGCATTCTTGACTTAAAATTTTTTTTAAATTATAATGGATAATAATACTATAACAAACAAAGACTACAATAATATAATAATATAATAAATTGCTTTGATTAGGAGCAGTAATATATATATCATTTTAAAGAGAACTGCTATTGGGACATAGATATTATTTATTTTGTGCCTCTTTGGTGAAAAGCAGTAATGATATAATATGAACTTACCTATGATTTACTTGTGGGCTCAAGCCTACAAATAAGAGCTTACTTGTGAAAACAAGTACGGTTTAAACCGTTATATTTGTAAGTGAGGTGTAAAACCTAACTAGAGTGGTACCGCGGAATATTACTTTCGTCTCTTTCTTGAGACGGAGGTTTTTTTTATTTTTATATTTAGCATATATTTACATATTAAATTCTAATGAAAAAGATTAATAATTATTTATAAGCTTTAAAACATCTAAGGAGGAATAACAATGGCAAAATACAATACAAGCATCGATGATAAATGGCAACAAAAATGGGAAGAAACAAAATTATACAAATTTGATGAGAATAAAATTGATAAGAAGTTATATGTACTTGAAATGTTCTCTTATCCATCTGGAAGCCAATTGCATGCTGGTCACTGGTTCAACTATGGCCCTGTAGATTCTTGGGCTAGGATGAAGAAAATGCAGGGTTATAACGTCTTCCAGCCAATGGGCTTTGACGCTTTTGGACTTCCTGCTGAAAACTATGCAATAAAAACAGGCGTTCACCCTAAGGATTCTACAGATCAAAACATTAGTACTATGGAAAAACAATTAAAGGCCATGGGAGCAATGTTTAATTGGGATCATGAAGTTGTAACTTGTCGCCCTGATTATTATAAATGGACTCAATGGTTATTCTTAAAACTATTCGAAAAGGGCCTTGCCTACAGGAAAAAAGCACCTGTAAATTGGTGCCCTAGCTGTAATACAGTACTTGCAAATGAACAAGTACTTGTAGATGGTTCTTGCGAGCGTTGTGGCACAGAAGTTACTAAAAAGAATTTAACCCAGTGGTTCTTAAAAATTACAGATTATGCACAAGAACTTTTAGATGACCTTGAGCCTTTAGATTGGCCTGAAAAAACTAAGTCAATGCAAAAACATTGGATAGGCAAATCTACTGGCGCTGACGTCACTTTTAAAGTAGTGGATTCAGATATAGACTTTAGTGTCTTTACTACAAGAGTAGACACTTTGTATGGCGTTTCATATGTAGTCATAGCTCCTGAAAATGATCTTGTAGATATGCTTACTAAAAGTGAATACAAATCAGCTGTTGAAACCTATAGGCATGATGCTAGAAAACAAACAGACATAGAAAGACAATCTATCTCAAGAGATAAAACCGGTGTATTTACTGGATCTTACGCCATCAACCCTATAAACGGACGTCAAGTTCCAATTTGGGTAGCTGACTATGTTCTAAACACCTACGGAACTGGCGCAGTAATGGCAGTTCCTGCTCATGACGATAGAGATTTTGCATTTGCTAACAAATATAAACTACCTATTGAAAGCGTAATTGTTAAATTAAAAAGCGTAGATGGTGAATTAGAAAACCTACCTTATACTGAGCATGGAAAAGTAGTAAATAGTGGCGAATTTAATGGTTTATCTACAAATGACGCAAAAGAAGCAATAGTGAAAAAATTAGAGACACTAGGACTAGGTTCCGGGAAAATAAACTTTAGACTTCGTGATTGGTTAGTTTCAAGGCAAAGATATTGGGGATCCCCTATTCCAATAATTCATTGTGATAAATGCGGAACTGTTCCAGTACCTGAGGATCAGCTTCCTGTAAAGCTACCTTATGATGTAGAATTTACACCAGATGGAGAATCGCCTTTAGCTAAGAGTGAAGAGTTTATGAATGTCACTTGCCCAATTTGTGGCGGCGCGGCGCGTAGAGAAGCCGATACATTAGATACTTTTGTTTGTTCTTCTTTCTACCAATTTAGATATATTGATAACAAAAATAGCGAAAAGGCTTTTGATAAAGACTTAGTAAACAAAATGCTCCCTGTAGACAAATATGTAGGTGGACCTGAACATGCATGTGGACACTTGCTTTATTCAAGATTTATAACCAAGGCTCTAAGGGATATGGGATACTTAGACTTTGATGAACCGTTCTTATCACTTACTCATCAAGGTTTAATTTTAGGAGAAGACGGATTGAAAATGAGTAAATCAAAAGGAAATACTATTTCCCCAGACGCGTATATTAAAGAGTTTGGAGCAGATGTATTTAGAATGTACCTAATGTTTGGTTTTGGTTATACTGATGGTGGTGCTTGGAGTGATGATGGTATAAAAGCTATTGGAAAATTTGTTGATAGAATTGAAAGAGCTGTAGACGCTGGAAGTGATGAAATTTCAAAAGAAGGCAACAATAAAACCTCCCTGGAAGCGCCTGAAAAAGAATTAAACTACTGGAGGAATTTTGCAATAAGAGGTGTTACTGAAGATGCAGAAAAACTTCAATTTAATACTGCTATTGCAAGACTTATGGAACTTACAAATGCTATTTCCAAATACATCAATGAAGAAATAAAAAACAAGAATTTCTTAAAAGAAGTTCTTGTAGATTACCTTAAGCTTTTGGCTCCCTTTGCCCCACACTTTGCAGAAGAGAAGTGGGAAACCTTAGGTATGGGTTACTCTGTGTTTAATCAAGATTGGCCAGAATTTGATGCCACTGCTCTTATTAAAGATGAAATAGAGATAGCTCTTCAAGTAAATGGTAAAATTAAATCTAGAATAACAATAGCTCAAGATTTAAGTGAGGAAGGCATAAAAGAACTTTCTCTTAAGGATGACTTAGTAATTGCTGCAATAAATGGAAAAAACATTCGCAAGGTTATTATAATTAAGGGACGATTAGTTAATATAGTAGTTTCTTAGTTTTTCACATTAAATTAAAAGATGCAGCGTTTTAAACGCTGCATCTTTTAATTTAATATAATTATGTCTTATACATATCCAAGGTTTTTTGAGTTTCTTTAAGTAGTGTGCTTAATTCAAATACTTCGCCTTCCTCGATTAGCTTATTTAATTGCTCTCTATACCTAGTTGCATCTGTTAATTTTCCAAGTGACGTAATCATATGAATATTATTCATAATATCTGAAACCAAATTAGATTTTACTTCAAATAATTTCTGTGCATCCTTAATTTCATCCTTAATTTCTAACATTTGCTGATCTAATTGAAAAGCTGCATCTGCAGCATTTTTAAGTTTCTTTCTTATATACTCTGGTATATCATGTTTATATTTATAATTTAAAGAATGCTCCACTGTAGCCCAAAAATTCATTGCTAGAGTTCTAATTTGAAATTCTGCAAGTATTTCGGTTTGTCCCTCAGCTAAGTTTACAGGATATTTTATAATCATATGGTAACTTCTATATCCACTGCCCTTAACGTTTGCAACATAGTCTTTTTCATAAACTATAGTCATATCAAGTCTCGCACGTATTAAATTTACAACCTTATCAATATCGTCTACAAATTGACACATTACTCTTATTCCTGCGATATCCTCCATTTCAAATTCAATTCTCTCAAGAGGTATACCAAATTTATTAGCTTTTTCAAGAATACTAGATATTTCTTTAACCCTTCCTGTAACAAATTCTATAGGAGAATAATCATTTTTACGTCTGTATTCTCTCCTTATACTTCTAAATTTAACTTTTAACTCTTCTACACCTTGTTCATAAGGGATCAAAAATCTTTTCCACTCTCTTATTGCCATATACTCAGTCCTTTACATAAGATTTCATCTTCTTAATTAACATATCCAGGCTTTAGGGTACTAACATATAATGATATTATATATTAGTATAATCTCTGTTATAATTAATTTACTACTAAGTTAAAATAAAAGCAATTAATCAAGTAAAATATACCATATTAGACAAGTAAATCATACCATAATATACAAGTAATTCATACTATATTAACTTCTACACTAATCCAATATTTTTAGAGGATCAAAATTTAAATAATCACAAGAAGTTACTATGTATTCTACCCCTTCTATATTCCCTTCATATAACCTGTTCAATGATGGTCCATGTAAATGTCCATATATTACCTTACCTACGTTATATTCTTTTACTATTTTTATAAGTTCTGTTTGCTCAAACTTATCATTTGTAGGCGGATAATGAAGCATAACGATAATTTTTGTAAACCCTTTTTCCACTGCCGCCTCTAATGAAAGTCTTAGCCTAATTAACTCTCTTTCGTATATTTTTTCATCATGGGTAGAAAACCTTGCACTTCCTGGACAATTCCATCCCCTAGTCCCACATATAGCGAAATCATTATAACTAAAAAAATTATTTTGTATAAAATCCATATCTTCATAGAGTGAATTAAGTTTTGTAATACCACTCCACCAATAATCGTGATTTCCTTTAATAAGTATTTTCGTTCCTGGAAGTTTATGAATCCATTCTAAATCTTCAATACCATCATCCATGCTCATTGACCATGAAATATCTCCTGCAATTAGCACTGTGTCGCAAGGCTCAACTTTACTAAGCCAATTTTCCTTTATTTTCTCATCATGGTCCGCCCATTTTTCGCCAAATATATCCATGGGTTTGTCTGAATTTATAGCTAAATGAAGATCAGATATTGCCCATAACGCCATAATAACCCTCCTCTGCTGATCTTTTATTATTTTTTCATTAGTGCATCCATGTCCATTACATAAGCAATAACCTTTGCTATCGCATCATATAATTCTATAGGTATTTCTGACCCTATATCAACATTTGAAAGTAAATTAGCTAATTCCTCATTTTGAACTATAGCAACCTTACTCTCCTTTGCAGTCCTTATAATTTCGTCTGCAATATAACCAATTCCAGCTGCAGTCACAAGTGGTACTTCATAACCCTTGTCATATTTTATTGCCGTGGCTCTTTTCATCTCTTTAATTTTAGCACACCTCACTCGCGCTTTAAATATCTTAATCTATTATACCTTTATATTGAGAGTATTAAAACTTCTATCATCAAAAAAATCTGCACAACTTGTTAAAGTAAATTCACTTGTTTTATTATTAACTTTAATATTAACCTTATAACTTAAGCTAGATAAATCCTTAATTAGTTTTTCTTTACCAAGTTCTAAAACGTTAACATAAAATTTATTACATTTTATATCAATATTCATATTATTATTATTAATTTTAATATATGCATCTACGGTTCCCATATTAAGTGTTTTAATACTAGTAGCAATTTGTAAATTTTTACTATCTATTTTTTTGGTTTTTTTTCTATCATCTTTAATAATTAATTTTAGATCATATTTATTTTCATTAACATTTATAGGCAAGTCCAAATAATAGTATTGCTCTGAAATGGAATTAAATATTTTTATATCATTAAATTTTTGATCAAATACACTCATAACTTTTGAATAAGAATCTGGTTTTAAATTTATTTTATTTTCAATAATGTCTTTTACTATATTTTTAATTTCCTCAGTTTTTAATTTAATTTGCTCTTTAATAAGAAACTCTGTAGTTAAAATTTTCATTTCTAACTCATGATTATTTATACCTTCTTTATTAATACTTCTCGTATCTATCTCTGAAAAATTCAATTCTTTTTTTATCATATTTATAATTTCATTAAGTGAATTGTTTTTACCGTAACCGTTAGATTTAGTATTGCTATTACTATCTACCTTACTTTGCGTATTTTTTTCTATAGCTTGTGGTGGTTGTTCTTCGCTTTTTATTTCAACTTGTTTATTCACAAGTTCTGAATCATTTTTTTTCACACCTAATTGCGTTAACTCTTTATTTAATAAACTAAGACTTGCCTCATCCTCGTTTAAAAGATAATTACTAATTTCCTTTAGATCATTATATACAACTGAGTCGCCTTTAAATAACGTAGTAAAACTTTCGAGATTTTCTTTAGTGAGCTCAATATTGTTTTCTTTAAATAATAATATCTCATCGATATTTAGACTTTTTAAAACCGTGAAAAAGTTTTTTAGAATTATAGTAGTATCATTAGCCTTTTCACTATTAATATCAATATTTCTACTACTAAGATATTTTCCAATAAAGACATCCTCTTTATTTGTATTTAATGATATTTTTTCCCTAAAATCAATTAAACTTTTTATGAAAGTTATATTCTCCCTAGTTAAAGGCATATCATGTTTTATCATTTTTTGAAAAATTATAGAATCAGCTTTATCATGACTTAAAGATTTTCCCTTACTTAAATCTTCTAAAACATCATTTTCTATACCTTTAGCATCTTTATCTTCAAATACTAATTTTATTTTAAGCTTATCATCTTCAAACCCTTCCACTTCAAATCTTAACACATTGCCATCAAAGGATTCTTCTAGTGGCTTATCCAGCTTTGCACAGAACTGCCATCCATCTAATAGTTTTAAATTAACTTCTCCATTTTGCTGATCTTCATTTACTATTCTCGCACTAAATTTTTCTCCAACTTCAAAAGATAGTTTGGTAAAGGCTTTTTTCGATGACGGATTCTGCAATGTAGAAATATTACTTATTACTGACATAAGCCACCTCCTTTTTATTTAGAATAATTTCTATTTAAAAATTATCGATATTTTATTATCGTACAAAAAACCTAAAACTAAAAACAAAGCTAAAATATAAATTTATTTTAACTTTGTTTTATTGATTCCTACCCTTTTACTATTTTAAATTTCTCTATTCTATAATTAAAGAATAATATTTTTTCTTTCCTTTTTTTATCAGTACGCTTCCATCTATAAAATCAGAATCTAAAAGTATTGAATTTTTATCTTCAATTTTTTTATCATTAATAGTTAATCCACCCTGCTCAATTAATCTTCTAGCTTCTGCTTTTGAAGGCACTACTTTAGTATAAACCAATATATCCATAAATCCTGCGTTTTTCATGGCTTCTGGCACTGAAACTAGAGGCACGTTACTCATATTAGTCCCACTGCCAAATAAAGCCTCTGCAGCGGTCTTAGCCTTAATAGCTTCGTTCTCTCCATGAATAAGTTTTGTAACTTCATAAGCTAAAACCTTTTTAGCTTCATTGATTTTTTCATCTTTTAATGCTCCTAATCTTCTAACTTCATCCATGGGTATAAATGTGAGTAATGATAAACATTTTTCTACATCTGAATCGGCAATATTTCTCCAGTACTGGTAAAAATCATAAGGAGGTGTTTTATTTGCATCAAGCCATAAAGCACCATTCTCAGTTTTTCCCATTTTCTTGCCTTCGCTATTAGTAAGTAACGCACAGGTCATTCCATAAGCATTTTTACTTTCTTTTTTCCTTATTAGTTCCATTCCAGCAATTATGTTAGACCATTGATCATCTCCACCTAATTGCATAGTACATCCATATTTTTTATTTAGCATTAAAAAGTCATATCCTTGCATAAGCATATAGTTAAACTCAAAGAAAGATAAGCCTTTTTCTAATCTCTGTTTAAAACATTCAGCAGTGAGCATCCTGTTCACTGAAAAATGCACGCCTATATCTCTTATAAAATCTACATAATTTAGGTTCAAAAGCCAATTTGCATTGTTTTCCAGTATTGCTTTATCATCCTTAAAATCTATAAGTTTTGAAAGTTGTTTTTTTATGCAGGATATATTATAATCAATTTCATCTTTTGAAAGCATTTTTCTCATATCTGTTTTTCCTGATGGATCACCAATCATTGCAGTTCCACCACCGACTAAGGCTATAGGTCTGTGACCTGCTCTTTGCATATGTGCCATAAACATCATGGCAATAAAGTGCCCAATATGCAAACTATCTGCTGTTGGATCAAAACCTATATAAAATGTAACCTTCTCCTTAGCTAATATTTTCTTAATTTCATCCTCGTGAGTAAGTTGTTTTATATATCCTCGCTCACAAAGCGTATCATATACATTTTCCATAATTTATTCCTCCTTATTTTAATCTTACTTATTTTTGGCAATAAAAAAACGCCCCTATGAAAGGGACGAAATAATTTCCGTGGTACCACCCAAATTGATTTAACAATCCGCTTTTTCCTTATAACGTAAGGTCAACCCGTCTCAGCCTAATCTAATCGTCACCCTTGGTGACGCCGTTACCTATGGTGCCGCCGTCACTTGCGGTGGCGCAATAATAACTTTATTTCAGCTTAAAGCTCCAGAATGTATTTCACTATATTCCTTAACTAGTTCACACCTACCACTAGCTCTCTTAATAATTCTTATAGTTACTTTTTTCTTTCACAGCCATTTATATATTTTTATGATATTAATCATATAGGTGTATTTAAAATAAATCAAGTAATTAACTAGGCCATCTTTAGAAGTTATCTCCTTATACATATATATTACATCCATTTACAAGCGTTTTCTTTAAATTTAAATAAAATTTTTAATCCCTGGAAAAATCACCTTAAAAGTGTTATCAACTTTTGAATCCACAAATAGAACCTTACCATATTTTACAAAAGGCTTTTTGATTCGTACAAATCCATTCCCAGATTTCGTAAATCTTTTTCTATCATCAAGCGTTATTAATTTATCATATATCCACATATTTCTTTTTAAATTATTATGATTACTAATTTCATTGGATAACAATGTACACCCAGGGCTAACTACACTTACACTGTTATAACTTACTACTATATCAATCTCCTTATAAAATATAGTGTAATCCCTATATAATATTGCATTTTTAACTGCCTCATTTACTGCTGTAATAGGGTAGTTATGTGGAACTATATTTTCTAAAAATCCTTCTACACTATCAATCATTTCGAGTAAACTTCCTTGAACAATAATAACTTCATCAAAATTATTATTTACTTTGTTTATTATTTTTATCATATTATGAGGTAAATAAATGCTATTAATCGAGGAAAATACTAATAGTCCTCCCAAAGTTACGACTCTTTTGTTATAATCCCTTTCAATAAAAGTTATCCCTGCATTGTCCAAAAAATCTAATCTATTATCATCATTTACTAAAATACCTTTATTTAAATAAAATTTATTAATTATATCAAAATTCAAACTATTTATATTACTATTCATAATGGGCATTGTTTCAATATTGAGACTGAAGTTATCTTGCAAACATGAAATTAATTCTTCTTTTCTCATTGTATCTGTGGTGGAGCCTCGCCTAATGTAAAAAGCTCCATTCTCCCTTAATTGATAAGGTTTCTGGCCACCATCATATATAGTTATAATTGCTAGATTTTTTCTTTGGTGTATTACGAAATCTATAGATACTGGAATAGGAGGCTCACATCTCGAACTAATAATTTGTTGGATTTGTTCTTCTTTAAATTCAAAAGCATCAATTCCTACAATTCTTTTTGTCTTATCCTCAACTCCAATAATAATATATCCTCTTCCTCCACGGGAATTTGCTATAGCACATACGTCTTTAGCCAATTCTTTTTTACCGCTCTCCATTAATATATCAATTCTCAACTTATAATCTAATTTTGTGCCCTCATCCCTCCTGAGCAAAATACTGATTTTTTTCGCATCCATATATCTCACCTCAAATACGCTATTATAATACAATATGCTTATACCTATAAATTGTACCTAACTAAACCATGTTTGTATTTTATTTATATTCTACAACAAAAGACGATGGATTACCATCGCCTTTCTATTTGAAATTAACAACATCACCTGTATTCATTATTTTCACTTCTACTTCAACTTTTAAATCAGTTTCGTTCATAATATCTTCTATTTTTATCTTTGGATATTTATTATAGAATTGCTGCGTTATATCAAAAATGTCCATATTTAATACCTTGTATTTTTGGAATAAACCATTGCAGGATTTCAGAATATTTTCTTCTGACTTATCCTGTATTTTATTTATATTTTCTTTTGTTAGATCAATACTTTTTTGCGCTCCTGCGAAATTCACATTAACTTTAATCTTCTTTTTTAAGTGTATAGAATTATCCTCATAACTGACTTCTGTCTTAGTTTTACTTTTTAAAATTTCTAAAGTTACAAATTTATTAATATCATTGGGATTAGTTATTTCTAAAGTACCACTTGCAACATTGTTCATTAAAAAGTTAAATCCCTGCCCTTCATTTGTTTCTATTACACTAACCATTTTATCGTCTTTAACAACCGCTCCACCATTTATTTCCAGCCTTTCCTCTAAATCATCTTTTGGAATATCTATTATGGGTATTACATTTGTTTTATCTCCCATATTTCTTTGATTATAAAAATCATTTAAGCTTAGTTTTAAAGCTCTTGAAGACGCCCCAACATTTTCTATAAGATGCATTAAAAAAAATCCAATATACTTTTCTTGAGCAATATTTATCTTAATAAGTTTCTCTGGATCCCCTCTATATATTACAATACTCGGTCTTATAAGCAATTCTTGATCACGATATAAAAAATCTACGAAATTGTCAAGACCGTATTCTGCGGCTTTTTGAGTAAATATTATCGCCTTATTCTGTGTATAATTTAATTTGTAACTGGAAGTGGCATTCATATTTCTAACAGCTTCAAAAATTGTTTTACCCGTCCCTTTAAATATTATCCTCTCATCCGAACCACCAGGCGTTACTGCTCTTATTCCCTTATACGCTTCTGCATATATTATAGGATTATTAGCTTGATCTACATCTATTATTATACCAGTAACAAATAATAGTTTATTAACATCCCTATAACTAAAACATGACGTCATTATAAAGCAACACATTGTTAAACTTATTATAACTAATATCTTCTTATACTTACTCATTATAATCATCCTTATCAAAAATACTATTAGATATCTTGTTAAGTTCTTTTCTATATAGTAAATCTTTAAATTTAAAGGTTTCAAGTGTTCCTAAAGGAAATAAATATGGATATCCACAGCTCTCAAGGCCCGCCATATGTGCAATAAAAATAAAGAAACCAATATAAAATCCAGGAAGTCCAAGAACTGCTGAAAAAATAATGATTATTATATTCCATATGGATAAAGCACCATAAAGTTTAGGCACTAAAAAAGATGAAATGGATGAAATTGCCACTATTACTACTGTGCTTTGAGATGCTAATCCTACTCCCACCACTGCATCTCCTAAAATTAAAGCTCCAACAATACTCATTGCCTGCCCAATAGACTGTGGCAATCTTATTCCTGCCTCACGAAGCAGCTGGAAGAAGAAAGTCATTAACAATAACTCTATTACTATAGGCAGCGGTACATCTGCTCTAGACATTGTGAACTTTATAGCAAGTACTGTTGGAATAGTCGAAAAGTGGAAAGCCGCAATAGCCATATACAACCCAGACAAAAATACACCTGAGAAGAATCCACCTACCCTCATAATTCTTGATAAATTAGTAAAATACATATTAGCATAATAATCATCTGGTGTATGAAAATTATCTATAAAAAAATATGGTGCAGTAATTACAAAAGGTGTTCCATCTACGATTATTGCTATTTTACCTTCTAAAAGCTTTGCTGCTGCCACATCTGGTTTTTCAGTAGTACCTATTGTGTCAAAAGCTGTATGCTTGTTTTTTAATGCTTCCTCAATATAATTTGTATCTAATATAAATTCTAATTTTATATTAGTCACCTTTTTTCTTATATAATCCACAAGCTTCTTAGGAGCCACACCTTCTATGTAGCATATTACAGCTATTGTATTCGATTTACTCCCAAGAATTATGGATTCAAATTTCAAATCCGTATTTTTTATTTTCCGCCTAATCAATGACACATTATCTACAAAAGCCTCGGTAAACCCTTCCCTTGGTCCTTTGATAACATTTTCAGTAACTGGAATTCCAACACCTCGCCTTACATACCCCTTGGCTTCACAATAAATTGCTTTATTAGCAAAAGAAAATATAAGAACCAAGTCTCCAGATAAAATATGTGACATAGCCTCCTCATTCGTATTAATATCTCCAATATTATTTGCCGGTAACACTTCTTTCTTTATATACTCTAAGTCTACAGTCGATATCTCGTGTTGTATTAAGGGGTTGAATATGTATTCACTAATAAATTTAGAATCACATAAATCATCAATAAAAACACCGAATATTGTTCCTACCGCGCATTCTATCTCTCTATATTTTACATCATAACTATTTTTTAGTTTTTCTTTAATATAATCTATATTTACTTTTTCCATTTTTAATCACCCATTTTATTATTTGTAATTTTCAGACCGAATATTCTTAAATTTTCTAATTTATAGTTTAATATTTTAAAATTGGGAAATAATACTAGTATATCAATTTTTATTGCATTAACGTACATTCAAAAAAAGAGGAGACAAGATTACAAAATGGATAAACTAAACACAAAACATTTAATGTTCATAATTTGGGGAACCTCAATTGTAGCAATGAAAACATACCCTAATGTATTCATTGTAAATGGAGGTAGAGATTCCTGGATTTCCGTTATTATTGCCTCTATTCTTATGTTTATTTATTTTATTTTTTTACTCACCGTTTGTAAGAAAACAAAATGCTTTAATATAGATGAAATATACCGAAAAGCTCTAGGTAAAACTATGGGAGACATTTTTTTAATTTTATTTGTCTTAACTTTATTTATAACTTTAATAGAAAGTTCTTCAGTAGAAGCAAACGCCTTGCATATAAATTTGCTTTCAGATACGCCTGTTTGGTTTTTTCTATTGTTTATAGTAATCCCCGCCATTTATATTACAAAAAAGGGTACTAGGGCTATAATTATAATTACTATTATTAGTATATCTATTATTATGGTGTCAGGGATCAACCTAGCAATCCTTACCGCTAAATATAAAAAACTAAGTTATCTACTTCCTATAATGGCGGATGGCGTAACTAAATCTTTTATTTTATCAATAATAAAAGCCCTGGGATGTTATGGTAGTATAGCTATTTGTATCCCCTTTTTATCTAGAGTAACTAATAAATCAAAAATAACAAAACATTGCATAATTGCACTGCTTATCGTAATTCAAATGGAGATTTTTGCAAATATAGGTATTTTAAGTACTTTTGAAGTATCTAGAGCCTTGGAGCTTAACTATCCCAAGCTTCTACAAACACAATTAATAAGTTATTTCGATTTTTTAGAGGTTGGGCAATTTTTTGTAATGCTTCAAATGGTAGGTGGGTGGTTTATAAAATATTTGTTAGCACTAAATGCTATACTCATTTTATTAAAAAAGCTTTCTTTTTTAAATAAATACTCCATATACATTATTACTTTATTTGTATTCATAATTTCTTTTTTCATTTCCGCTAAAGTACTATTCTTGTATAAGTTTTTAAATCTTTACGTCTATTTTTCTGTAGTAAGCTTTATAATAATACCAACAATAATTTTCGGTATATTTTACTTTAGAACTAAAAAGAGCAATACAAATATGACGTAAAAAGACATCATTATATATTTATTATATAATGATGTCTTTTTATATATTAGTTTTCATTAATTAATTAACTTATTTTTCTTTTTAATGCTGCTATTAAAGGTAGTGCCAACGCCATACCACCTGCTACTTGGAGAATGTTCGTAGGTATATCTTTTAATGAAATAATTAATGCTTGTTTAAGTGCAAATTCTTTAGAAATAAATGTTAATATTACAGCTCCGCCTAAATAATATGCAATTATCATCCAAACACCTGCTACAACGAATGCGAATATATTGTTTGGAGTGTTATTTCCATTATAATTTTTTCTAAAGGCAATACTTCCAGCAATATATCCCATTACACCTTTGATAATTAAAGTAAATGGTGCCCATAAGGTATATCCGCTTATTATATCAAATAAACACATACCAACAGCAGAAGATATAGCTGATTTTTTCCTTCCAAATAATATAGCCGATAAAAAAATCATACTATCCCCTAAATGAAGTACACCCATAAAAGTTGGTACATGTATAACCCACGTAGCTATAAATGTAATTGCTGCCATTAGACTAATTTGTACTATGTCAAGAGTTTTAACTGATGATAAATTATTTTCCATATTTCTCCCCCAAATCTATTCTTAAATATATTTTAAAATCACTTTAATATATATTATATACAATATATATTATTTTTCAAATGTACCCATACACTTTTAGATAATAAATTTATATATATTTTGCATATACTTTGGCAAAATACTAAATACTATATATGTTATTTAGTTGATTCTAATTGTTATTTTGATAAATGGAGGTGTAAATATGACATTTTTACGATGGCTTGGCGGATTTGTGGTTTTATTTTGGTTAATTGGAGTACTTTTTAGTAAAGGTGGAAGCTTAATTAACATTCTCCTAATAGTTGCTGCCATTGTATTTGTAGTTGATTTATTATCTAGCAGAAAAAAAACATATAAATAACAAAAAATCTCTTGAAATTACTTCAAGAGATTTTTTTATTTTTATATTAATCGTTATTTTTACTTATATCTGATAAAATCAGACCTTTATTATGTTCAAGTGCCCAGCTAATACCCCAATCATTTTGGAATAATAATATATCCCTATTTTTAAAATCTTTAACTATTCTAGCATCACTAGTCAAATTAAGTTTTTCTTTATCTATATTACTATTTTCAATCCATCTTATTTGTGTAAATGATAATCTATCAATTTTAATATCTACATTATATTCATTTTTAAGTCTAAATTCTAATACCTCAAACTGTAACACACCTACAACTCCAACTACAATTTGTTCGATTCCTATATGAAGCTCCTTAAATACTTGGATTGCACCTTCTTGAGCTATTTGTGTTACGCCCTTTATAAATTGCTTTCTCTTCATAGTATCAACAGTTCTCACCCTTGCAAAAAATTCTGGTGCAAAAGTTGGTATTCCCTCAAACTCAAATTTATTAGAAGATGCACATATAGTATCTCCTATGCTAAAAATACCTGGATCAAATACTCCAATAATATCTCCAGCATATGCCTCTTCTACTATTTCTCTCTCTTGAGCTAAAAATTGTTGCGGTTGAGCTAATTTTATTTTATTACCGCCTTGCACATGATAAACATCCATGCCTTTTTCAAACTGTCCTGAACAAATTCTCATAAAAGCAATCCTGTCCCTATGAGCTTTATTCATATTAGCCTGAATCTTAAATACAAAAGCAGAAAAATCTTTACTAAAGACATCTATTTTCCCTATGCTCGAATTTCTTGGCAATGGTGGCGGAGTTAACTTTAAAAAGTTATCCAAAAATGGTTCAACCCCAAAATTAGTTGAAGCACTACCGAAAAATACTGGTGTAAGTTCTCCATTAGCTACCTTTGCTAAGTCAAAGTCATCTCCCGCAACGTCTAAAAGCTCCATATCTTCCATAAGCTTATCATAAAGCACATCACCAATAAGTTCAATTGCCTTTTCATCATCAATACTAATTTTAGTCTCTTTAGCTTCTAATTGACCATGTTTTCCATCATCAAAAACAATAATTTCCTTTGTGCGTCTATCGTACACACCTTTAAAATCCACTCCACAACCTATAGGCCAGTTCATAGGATAAGATTTAATTCCAAATTCATTCTCTATCTCTTCCATTAGTTCAAATATATCTCGAGTTTCTCTATCCATTTTGTTTACAAAAGTAAATATAGGTATTTCTCTAATACTGCATACATGGAATAGTTTTCTTGTTTGTGATTCCACTCCTTTTGCACCATCAATAATCATTACTGCACTATCGGCTGCCATAAGTGTTCTATAAGTATCTTCACTAAAATCTTGATGACCTGGTGTATCAAGTATATTTATACAAAAATCATTATAACTAAATTGCATAACTGAAGACGTAACAGAAATACCTCTTTGTTTTTCTATTTCCATCCAATCTGAGACTGCATGTTTAGAAGCCTTTCTAGCCTTAACTGAACCTGCAAGCCTTATTGCACCACCATATAATAATAACTTTTCCGTCAGCGTAGTTTTACCTGCATCGGGATGTGAAATTATAGCAAACGTTCTTCTTTTTTTAATTTCTTTTATGTAATCCGCCAAAGTCATCATTCTCCTTTCTTCCCTTTTGTATTTTTTAACTATGTACTTGCATATATATTCCTACAACCACTCTCTTAACTCTGAGCGATTCTAAAATCTCACCTACCATTTCTCTACCTATCAATTTTAGCTTTTATCACCATATATGTCAACTAAGGTTGTACGATAACTTTTATCCCTATATACTCTTAACCCCATAAATAACTGTCCATCTACACTTTCATATATATAAGAATATTATATTAGATCAAAATAAGACCCTTCTGAAATAGATGAGTCTTAAAATATTATTTTTCTAAATTCCCGCTTTCATTCTCCCTGACCCTATCCGTAGGGTGCATTCATAGACAATGTTGAATCTTTCCTGTTTATATATTTATCTGATGACCTCCGCCTTCTTTTTCTCCCTTGAACTTCCCGCAGTTTACCATTCATAATAGTGTAGAATTTCTCCGAAGTGATTTGCAAGAAGAAGCGCGGAAACATTGAAATTCCATTTAGAAATTCTTCTTTTGCGAATATAAAATCCCCGTAAGACTGCCAGGTTGCATAACAATTAATAATTGTTATGTCCCCCAGAGAACGACCCAGAGGCTGTGCTAGCGAACCCGAGACAGGACATCGAGTGTGAGCGGTAGGGAATTTTATATAAGCAAAAGATTAGAATTCCTTAATGTAATTTCCAGTTTCAAGCTCGCCTGCAAGGCAAGTAGGAGAATCCCCCCCACCATTATCTTGGTATAAATCCTATTTTCTTTTGCATTTTTCTTAAAGTTTTATTAGCAACATAGTTAGCCTTCTCAGAACCTTTTTTATAAATTTCCTCCAAATAAGATTTTTTGCACATATATTCATTAATCTTAATTTGTATAGGTTCAAGTTCTGCAACTATCGCCTCTGCTACATCTTTTTTAAATTGAGCATAACCTAATCCCTCATATTTAGCTTCAATTTCTTCTACAGAAAGACCAGTTATAGTCATCAGTATTGTCATCAGGTTTTTAACCCCTAATTGCTCATCATTATATTTAACTGCCCCAATGCTATCTGTAACTGCCCTATTGACTTTTTTTCTTATAACTTCTGGTGGGTCCATTATTAAAATGAATCCATTAACATTCTCACCTGATTTTGACATTTTCTTAGCTGGTTCTTGTAAGTCCATTATTTTAGCCCCTGTTTTACCTATATATGGCTTGGGTATTACAAAAGTATCGCTATACGTTTTATTGAATCTTTCAGCTATATCTCTTGCAATTTCAAGATGTTGAGTTTGATCTTTTCCTACCGGCACTAAATTAGTTTGGTATAATAAAATATCAGCTGCCATTAGCACCGGATAAATAAGTAATCCCGCTCCTACGCTTTCACTATTTTTAGATTTTTCTTTAAATTGAGTCATTCTGCTTAATTCTCCCATGTAAGTAGAACAAGTTAAAAGCCAAGCAGCCTCACTATGAGCTGGAACATGTGATTGAATAAACATGGTATTTTTGTCAGGATCAATCCCTGAAGCTAAATAAATAGCTAACACCTCTAATGTTCTTCTTCTAAGTTCCTTTGGTTCTTGCTTTACTGTAATGGCATGTAAATCAACCACACAAAAATAGCACTCATATTCTTCTTGTAATTTAACCCAGTTTTTTATAGCTCCTAAATAATTTCCTAGTGTTAAATCACCTGAAGGCTGAATTCCACTAAATATTATTTTTTTATTATTTTCCAAAATAACCATCTCCTATAGTATAATTTACTAAATTTTCTTAAATTAAAAAGCACCCTATGGATAAATCCACAGGGCGCATATACACGGTACCACCTAATACTTGAAGCTATTAAATCTTCACTTTAACAGATACACTATGATATCCTACCTCTATAACGTAAGGCATACGTCAAGGACTACTATGCTTCATCCTGCGTCTTAGAGACCCATTCAACTTAAACATAATTATCGTAATCCCACCTTCTACGACTCTCTAAAAATCTGTTTTTAAATCTACTTGCTTCTCATCAATGACTTTAATATACTATTTTTAAAATATCTTTAAATAATAGTATACCTATCAATACTAATTGTCAACTTTAATTAATAATTTAGATTCAATATATAGATTTAATATTAATTTTAATATTTTATGCTTTCCAAAGACCGTGTAAATTGCAGTATTCACGTATGAATAACACTTCTTCTTCTATTTTAAATTCTGCTTCTGGTTTTTCGCCTGGTTTTAAGTATTTTCTATATACCTTGTTTTCAGTATGTGCTTCAATAAATTCAATATGATGTGCTTCAACCATTGGATGCTCAACTGCTCCAACTTTAACTTTAATTCCACCCTCTATTTTTTCAAATACAGGAACATGTTTTTCAACTGCTGCATCCTTAATATTTTCTTCTTGAAGTGTCATATTCTTTCCACAACACACTAAAGTTCCTCCAGCATTATGAACTACCTCAACTATATTACCACATATTTCACATTTGTAAATTTGTCTTAATTCAGTCATTTTTATTCCTCCTTTAAATTTAGAAATCAATAAATTTTTATTATAATATATAACTTTTAATCTATAACAATTATTTATTGATAGTAATTATATATATTCTACATTAATTCAAAAACTCCTCTTTATTAGAGTAATTTTTATAAGACTATTTTTTATACACTTGTATTTTATGCTAATTTAATCTATTGTATTCCTCACAGTATTTTGTTTAAAATCAATTAATAATTTAGCTAATATTACCTTCATTTTTTTTACTCTTATATGGAACACTATAAGTACAAATAATATTTATATATAAATGGAGGTATTAATATGTCTAAAAATAAAACAAAAGTGTATGCACCTCATGAAAGAGATTTTTATGAATTAGCACAATCAGACATAAGGTCTTATTCAGAAACAGATTCTACTATGCTACCTGATCCAGTAACTGACCCTATAGTAGCTATGAATATCTCAAATGTAGAATTTGACTACACCTATGATGGTGGAAACGAAATTCCAGATATGGAAGATTAACTTTTTTTATTAAATCACTAATTTAAAAATGGGATGACTTCTTTTGGAGCCATCCCATTTTTTTACATGAATTTCATACTCAAAAAAAGTATATATTACGCGTATTGCAATACGATTAATATATACTTTTTTTCTTTTTTATATTATTACCTCCACTTTATGGACTCCATCAATAAATGGAACTACACCATCTGCGCACAAGTTACCATCAAGCCAAGTGCCCTTAACATCATGTCTCTTTACTTCAATCACATATTCAAGGTTATCTTTTTTATAAATAATCTCATAATGTGTCCATTCCTCAGGCACACAAGGCTCTATTGTAAACCCTTTTCCCTCCTTTAGTTTGAATCCTAAGATAGCTTCTATTCCTGTCCTATACATCCATCCTGAGGTCCCAGTATACCAACTCCATCCTCCTCTTCCTACATGAGGTTTCTTTCCATAAACATCAGCAGTCATTACATAAGGCTCCGTTTTATATTTCTCACACTCAAGTAGGGTTTTCGTATGATTAATAGGGTTTATCATATTATAGAGTTTTGCTGCAGTGTCTGTTTTGTATAATTTAGCAAATGCAAGAATTACCCAGGTTGCAGCATGTGTATATTGACCACCATTTTCCCTAACTCCTGGCACATATCCTTTGATATACCCAGGCTCCAAAGCGGATTTGCTAAAAGGTGGAGTTAAAAGCAGGATCATTCCATTATCTTCTTTTATTAAATAGCGTTCTAATGACTCCATAGCCTCCAATGCTCTTTCTTTACTGGCAGCACCCGATATAACTGCCCAGGATTGAGATAGTGAATCAATTTTACACTCTTCATTTTGAGATGACCCCAGTGGCGTTCCATCATCAAAATACGCCCTTCTATACCACTTACCATCCCAAGCATTTTCCTCTAAGTTTACTCTTATATATTCTTTCATATCCTTATATTTTTGTAATCTTTCATCATCATTCTTATATGTGCAAGCTCGCATGAAATCTCCCAGTATATCATATAAGAACCATCCAAGCCAAACGCTTTCTCCCTTCCCTTTATTACCTACGGTACTCATTCCGTCGTTCCAATCTCCACTACCCATTAGCGGGATGTTGTGAGGGCCAAATTTTAGCGCTCTGTCTATGGCTTTTATGCAATGTTCATATATACTGCCTGTAAAATCTGCCTTTGGCGAAACATTATATCTTTCATCCTCACCATCCGCCAGTGGCGTATCAATTAGATACCCAGCTTGTTCATCAAGAATAGCAAAATCACCTGTATTTTTTATATAATCCATAGTTACATAAGGAAGCCATAATAAATCATCAGAAAATCTTGTTCTTATCCCACTGTCCACAACTGGATGCCACCAATGTTGAACATCGCCTTCAACAAATTGCCTTGAAGCACTATATAAAATTTGTTTTCTCGTCATACTAGGTTCGAGAATGCTTAAAGACATAACATCCTGAAGCTGATCTCTAAAGCCATAAGCTCCACCTGATTGATAAAACGCAGTTCTTGCCCACAATCTGCATACTACAGTTTGGTACATTAGCCATCCATTGAGCATTAAATCCATGCTCTTATCTGGAGTTTTAACCTGCACTGTGTGAAGTAGCTTATTCCAATATTTTTTAGCATTTTCCAGTTCAATATCAACTCTTTTAAAATCTTTAAACTCATTTATAATACTCTCAATATTATCTAAATTCTCATTTTCACCCAGCATTACCACGAGTTCAATTTCCATATTAGGTTGTATATGAATTTTAGAAGTAACTGCTAGACATGGATCAAGCCCTGCTCCCACATTATTTGAAAGCCTTATCCTCTTTAATACTTCAGGATTCTCTACGCTTCCACCTCTACCTAAAAACTCACTTCGATTACCAGTGAAACTTTGCTGTTCTCCCCCAAATAGTTTTAAGAAAGCTTTTAATTTACCAAAATTCTGATTATAAGAATTTGTAGCATATATATATTCATTTTCTTTATTTAGATAAGTAACAATATGCTGAGCAGTATGCTCTCGTACAACACCCATTACAATTTCTGCGTAGTAAGTTATAGTTAAATTCCTAGCTATATTACTATTGTTTTTAAGTTTTATTTTGCATAACTTAATATTATGATCCATAGGCACAAACATAGTTACCTTACCCATAATTCCATAAGCCTCATGTTTAAAACTAGAATATCCAAATCCATGTTCAATTAAATATTCTCCACCATCCCTTATAGGTTTAGGTGTAATGCTCCACACATTAGAATTATTCTCGTCCCGCAAGTATATAACTTCTGAGCATTCATCACTTATCGAATCATTAGACCAAGTAGTAATTTTATTTTCACGACTATTTTGGTGCCAAGTATAAGCCGATCCAGATTCCGATACATGGAATCCAAAATCACCATTTGAAATTACATTTACCCAAGGTGCTGGTGTATTATTAAAGTTTTTAAGTAAAATAGTATAGTTTTCTTTTTCAACATTAAATCCTCCCAAATCATTAAAGTACTCCAGTGTCTGCACATCAAACTTGCTTTCTTTAAATGTGAATTGTTTTTCTACAGTTTTTAATAATGCTTGCTTTCCTATTCTCTTAGTATTATTTTGAATTTGAGATACAAGCATTCCCTTACTGGAATCTATAACTATTCTAGCTATAGATATTAAAAGCCCTACATCCTCTTCCTTAATAGTTGCATTGTTAAATATAAAAAATCCCCCAGGTTTATTTTCTTTATCTCTTAAGTGGCTACCACCTATTAACTCCTTGATATCAGTTTGTAGAGGTTGCTCATATGATGCTGTTTGAAGATTTATTATCACCAAATCAACTTTTAATCCCTTAAAACTTAAATATTCATGTGCATTTAAAAGTTGCCGAACTAGATCCTTATCTTTACTCTCCTGCACTATTAGAAGCATTATAGGTAAATCTCCCGAAATACCATATTCCCAAAGCGTAAATTGACCCTTAACTCCTTTTTTTATATATTCTTCTCTTAATCTATAAGTAGAATTTAAAAATAATATTTTAGAAGCCATAACTTGGTATAAGTTTGCTTGGGTAGATTTGATACCAAAATACTTCATATCTACCTGGGTTTGACTCCATGCTAACTCAAACACTCGATTTATATTATGAAATCCACTATATTTTTTAGCTAAACTTATTACTTCTATTTTATTACTTGCTATTGATGTAGTGATTGCTATAGTGCATGTTTCACCAGATTTTACTTTAATTCTTCTTCTTATGCTTATTATAGGGTCTAAAACTGCTCCAACTGTGTTTGATAGTGGTGCATCAGTCTTCATTGAGTTTGGGTGCGATGTATTTTCACCACGACCAATGAAGCTTGCTCTGCTAGTCTCATATTGTATAGGTCCCACTGTAGTTCCATCTACCGCAACAGTTTGCATAAGCCAAGGTTGTTTTTCTCCCATAGCTCTAGGTCTTCTTGTTGCCAGGATACAAGTAGGATTATCTATATACTCTGTTTTTACAAAAAGATTTCCAAACGCTGGGTGAACTATATCCGCGTCATAATGTGCAAGCGTTACTTCTAGATAACTTGTTACATCTAAATATTTACTTACAGAAGCGTTATTTGTAATTGATAATCTTCTTACCTCTGAATCATCTTCTGTAGATACAGTAATTTCCATGCTAGTAGTAATATTACTATCAATCCTTGTAAATACAGCCTTGTCTAGTGCGAAGGTCACTTCGTATCTATCCCCTGAATTTTTGCAAGGTTCATAAGCTGCGCTGAAGTATTCATTTTCAGCTATGTCTTTAATATAAACAAACATACCTGTATTATCTCGAGTTACATCTTCCCTCCATCTGTAAATCATAGTGCTTTCGCTCATCGCATACCCTGATCCACTATTAGAGACCATTAGCGAATAACCTCCATTAGAAATTAAATGAGTTTCTGGAGTTTCAGTATTTGCTGTAGTGTATTTTCTAACTACAATTTTTTGTTTTCCTATTGTAGTTCCCCCCACATTAAATTTGTATTCTCTATCGTATACTACTCTCTTTGAAATTTTCTCTTGGAGCAACAATTCTGTAGCCTTTACCTTTGGTAAAGAGTGAAATCTTTTCTGAAAAATATTGCCCAATAAGACATTATCTAATGCCATTAAACTCATTCCTTCATGATGAATCATAAAACATTTAACAACGGCTTTAGGTTCATCACTCGACATTCTGTCTTTAGTATAATCTACAGCTTCATAAAAACCATAATTCCCCTCTAATCCTTCTTTTTTAAGCCTTTCAAGATTATCATAAGCTCCCCTAAAGTCAGTTTGGAGCGCCATTACAGTAGCATATGGTGCAATAACTAATTCATCTTCAAGTCCTGACTTTAATCCTACTCCAGCTACTCCGAATGCCTTATATTGGTAATTTGAATTTATATCAAAATTATAAAATGCAGATTCTGAGATTCCAAAAGGTACTCCCCTTTCATCACAATATTTCTTTTGAGCACCAATTACTGCTTTATAAGTTTCATCTAGCATTGTGCCTGGATAATTTTTCATTATAAGCAATGGCATCATGTATTCGAACATGGTACCACTCCATGAAACTAATCCCTTACTTTTACCCATAATAGTCATAGCCCTGCCGAGATTAAACCAATGTTTTTTAGGAACATCCCCTTTTGCTATGGCGACAAAACTAGCCTGCCTTGACTCCGACGCTAATAAATCATAAAAACCCTTACCTAAATTATCATTTTCAACATCGTATCCAATTCTAAAGAGCTCTCTATCATTATCATATAACATTTTAAAGTCAGTATTTTCTGCCATAGAGTTTAATCTTTCTTTTAAACTCTCTATATCGTTAATAACCATTAAAGCCTTTTCTTTCGTATGCAGCAAAAAAGTTTTTAATCTTTTTCGTGATTCCCCGTTTTTAATTTTGCTATTTAACATTTTTAATATATTATTTGCTTTTCCTGGAATACAATTTATTGCTGAATTTTCAATTAAACTAGACAATAATTTGCTAACTTCTGAATCTAATTCATTTTCATAATCATAATCAGCCCAAGGAAAAAACTGGTTTAATTCATCTAAGAAACCATTCACATCATCCCTTAATTTGTTATTCCAATATAATTTTTTACCTATTTCAATTTTTTCTACTTCTTTAATCTTGGATTCTACTTCCACAAGTATAGTTTTCCAAGATTTAAAATCTATTTTATCCGCATAAGTGTTATTCATAACATCATTATATATTTCTTTTACCACTGATTTCTCATCTATTTCTTCACTAGCAAGCCTCATAATATCTTGCAAACCCTTAACTTTCATAACGTTGAATATCGGACTGTTCAAATAATCCTCTAGTGACTTAGCAACTACCCAAAGGTACCCAACTAAATTACCGCTATCTACAGTTGATACATATCTAGGATAAAGTGGAGCCTTGTTCTTAGTATTATACCAATTGTAAAAATGACCCTTATACATATCCAAACCTTCCATTGAGGTCATAATCTTCTTTATCCTAGCGGATACGTCTAAAATTCCTATATATCCTAAATCATAAGCAACTATATTTGCGGTTAACTCCATTCCCATATTGGTTGGTGAGGTTCTATGAGCTAATCCATTAGGTGGATCTTCTTGGTAATTATCCGGCCCAAGCCAATTATTTTCATGATTGACGAAATCCTCAAAATATGCCCAAGTTTTTCTACTTAACCTTCTCAAGTTTTTCTCTTCTTCTCCATCAATTTTTAACACTTCTAAATTTCTATCACGACTTATAACATAAGCAATTATAGGGCTTAGAAACCAAATCGCACAAGAAGGTATACTAAGAAATCCAATACTCATACTTGCATTAAACGCTAGAAATACGATTAAAAGTGCAACTGCGCTGCCAATCCACATAGACTGCATAAAATCTTTAAGACGTTTCCCTAGTTTTACCTCTACATCTTCTGCCGTCTGCCATTCTAATAAATTTTTCTTACTAATAGTTAATCTATATAATGTTCGCAGTATAGCATCTAACATCATATATGCTTGAAAAGGTATAAAGCAAAAAATCAAAAACACCTGCTCTATTGCCATCTTACTATTTTGAATTTTGCCCGATAAACTTATGCCTTTAGCTGGAGATACTACAGCTTCACTTACACCAAAAAGTACGGGTGCTAAGATTGCAACAAATGCTGCAATAATCCACTTATCTGTACCATTAGGCAATACTGCCCCTATAGCAAGTATAAGTAACATTGTAATGGAAGGTGCAAGTAAGCTGCGTCTTAAGTTGTCAAATATTTTCCATTTAGATATTGTGCTTAATGGTGAGGATCTCTTAAGCCAAGGTAATAACTGCCAATCTCCTCTAGTCCATCTATGTAATCTCATAGAACTAGAGTTGTAATAAGCTGGATATCCATCAATGAATTCCACATCTGTAACTAATGCTGTCCTTACATATGATCCCTCTAACAAATCATGACTTAGTACAGCATTATCAGGTATTTCATCTTTTAGCATATAATTAAAAACATCTACGTCATAAATTCCTTTTCCAGTAAAAATTCCTTCCCCAAATAAATCTTGGTATACATCAGAAACTGCAGTAGTATATATGTCTATTCCTGTTTCACCCGAAAATATTTTTGAAAACAAAGTCTTATTTGCACTAAGAATAGACACCCCTACTCTTGGTTGCATTAAACCATAACCTCTGATCACAGTTTTTTTACTATGATTTATAACAGCATTATTTAGTGGATGTGCCATAGCACCTATAATTTTTTTAGCAGAGTCCCTTGGAAGTTTTGTATCTGCATCCAATGTAATAACATATTTAACCCTTTGAAGGTCCTGGGCTCCAGCACTTATTATATTGTAGCTTGTGTTTTCACCGCCCCTTAAAAATTCATTAAACTCCATAAGTTTTCCACGTTTTCGTTCGTAACCCATCCACTTATTTTCTTTTTCATTAAATTGTCTATATCTATTTAAAAAGAAAAATTTGTTTTTATTTTTGCATTTACTACAATACTTTTTATTTAAAAGTTCTATTGCTAAAAGGCCAGCATCAACTATAGCCTTATCTCCACTCTCATCCTGGACATTACTATCATTAAAGTCACCAAGTAATGCAAAAAATAAATTTTCCTGCGCATTGGCTAAATAGTATATTTCTAAATCATTTACTAATTTATCTACCCTAGAGCAATCATTTAGTAATGTTGGTATTACTACCACTGTACTATATTTCTCTGGTATTTTTTCTTTAAAATCCATTTTAGGTATAAATGAAGGTATACTCAAAACACTTATACTCCAATTAAAAATTGATATTGCTATTTCACTACAAGGCACTAATATAACAATTACAGCTAGAACATATCTCCATAAATCTTTATCACTATCATTAAATAAACTACTCACAATAATTAGAGACATTATTAATAGAGTAAATATAATAATCGTAGATATGTAAAAATTCGCTGTATTTTTCTTTATGACATTTTTGACACCTTGCAATCCAGTATTTTTATATCCTATTTTATTCTTTAATTCATCGAGTCCTTCATCTATTAAATAATACCCAACATGTCGTTTATAAGTATTATTTTCTAAGTCTCTAATTTTACCCTCTGAATTTTCATTATCTGTGCAAGATTCAATAGCTTTTTTTGCTATATATGCTTCTGGAAGTTTTGTATGTTTAGATATTTTTTCTATTACATGTCTATAATTATCCCTAGACTTAAAATCCATTTGTTTGTAAATGCCCGATGGGTCCTGTCTCAAAATACTCTCTACTGGACTTAGGTTTTCAAAATAAATTTTCCAATTTAGCCCTTCAATAACCCTTATACTGTTAATTGAATTTGACATAGATATTTCCAAATTAGCTTCAATTTGATGTTCTAATGCTATAACCCTATCCGAGCTCGTTTCCTGCGTGCCAAGCCTTTCATCTATAAAATTATAAACTTCTTTAGAATCAATACCATTATCCCTTAATAATTTAAGTAACCTTTCTGTAAAGTGAGTATTAAATGTGATCTTTTCGTTACTTAGCTCAGATACCTCTGAAGTAATTTTGCCTTCACTGAAAGCATTAATTAAACGCTCTGCAACGACTTCTGCTTCTTTTTTATCTTGCTGAGCCTTAACAATTTTTTCGGTTATTTTGCTAATATTCTGGATTAATGCAATTCTTAACATTATAGGAATAGCCCAAAGTTCACCACTTGTAAGTACTGCATTTTTTTGGTACGCACTAATAAAGTCACCTATAACAAACTCATCCATCCGGCCATCAGTATGAGATATGATTTCAATGGCTATATGATAAACCCTTGGATAACCTTTCATAACTCCTTTGTATATCACCGGTAGATCTTTATAATATGTTTGTGGCATATTGTATTTTATACTCTTATAGTCTTTTTCTACTAAGTAAAGATTATCCATAAGCCATTCTGATGCAGGCAATATATCTTTTTTATCCTCACCATTTTTATCTATGTTCTCGTAACCCTTTAAAATCTTTTCATAGCTTCTATCTAAATTACTAATAAGTTTTTTCTTACAATTAGTAGTTTTCACATCCGAATAATGATGTGCTATTTCAGAGGCATGTTTTTCTAAATCTTCTCTATTAACATTTATTGTTGGAACATCTTTTAGTACGTTTTCTTCTTTATAATAGTTTAGATTTTTTCTTACCACTGTGTGGATTAAAATACTTATTACGACTATTACCCCTAATATAACATATGGCATTATAAACACCCCTTTAATACTTTTTCTTAATAAGATTGTAAAGTTTTAGGACTATACAAAACTATTATCTCCAACTAACTGTTTAATTATTAGTAAAAATTAAAGAAACTCACAATTAAATATTGTGAGTTTCTTTAATGACACGAATCTTGCTTATATTTTCATTAAATTTTATAAAATTCTTGAAAAGATTTAGTAACATAAGTATGATCACTTACTCCACCTAGTTCGCGAATAGAATGCATAGCTAGTGTTGGGCTACCCATATCTACTGAGCGTATATTTAAATGAGTTGAAGATATTGGCCCTATAGTTGAACCTCCACGAGCATCTGATCTATTAACAAATTTCTGCATCGGTACTCCTACTTTTTCACAAACCAATTCATAAACCGCAGCAGAGTTGCTATCAGTTGTATAACTTTGATTTGCACTGATTTTTATAACTGGTCCTTTATTTATATAGGGTTTATTGGTTGGGTCATTTTTTTCTGGACTATTAGGATGAAGCGCATGTGCATTATCTGCAGATATTATAAAGGACTTAGAAATAGCTCTTAAAAAGTCCTCACGGCCTTTATCTAATGCTATTGTTATCCGCTCTAAAATACCAACTAGCATATTTGAGTCAGCGCCTTGTTTTGTCGAACTTCCTACCTCTTCGTTATCAAAACAAACCATTACGCTGGTCGACTCTACAGCCTGCGCTTTAGCAAGCGCCTTTATCCCTGCATGGACCATAGCTAAATCATCTAATCTTGAACTTGATATAAATTCACTGTTTAAACCGATAATTGACCCTTTTTCATATTCATAAAGGAATAAATCAAAATCTATAATTTGTTTAAGCTCTACAGATAATTCTTTTGCAATGGCGTTCATAAGATAATTATTTTTTTCTAATTCGCTATTAACCATTGAAAGAAGTGGTAAAGTGTCCTTTTGTTTATTTAGCTCAATTCCAGTGTTTACATCCCTATTCATATGAATAGCCACATTAGGAATTATCATTATAGGCTTTTTAATATTTACAAGGCGGGTTTCCGGCAATAGAATATTTTCTCCTCTTAAAGTTACCCGTCCGGCTATTGCCAGAGGCCTGTCCATCCAAGTATTTATTATAGGCCCACCATAAACCTCTGTATTCAGTTTCACATACATATTATCTACTATCATTTCTGGGTTAGGTTTTATTCTAAAACTAGGCGAATCCGTATGCGCCCCTATAATTTTAAAACCATTTTCTTCGATTTCACCAAGTCCAACTATAAAAGCGATTAACGCAGAATCATTTTTAGTCACAAAATATTTGTTACCTTTTTTAAGGTTCCATTTTTCTTCTTCCTTAATTTCTACAAATCCATCTTTACATAACTCCTCTTTAACTGTTGCTACTGCATGAAATGCTGTTGGACTATCATAAATAAAATCAATAAGATTTTGAGCAAATTCTAATTCCTTGTTCATATACATTCCTCCAATAAAGTTATTACATTCTAGTATTTTACTTATCTCTATTATTAGTATAACAAAATTCTTTCATAATATTTCTATAAAATCTAAATAAATGATATAATTAAATTTAAATATAATGTTTAAATTTAATATTTTAAATTATACTATATAATTAGAGGTGAAAATATGTTATCAAAATTTCTAATTTCAAAATTTGTAAAAAATTATCAAGATGTTACTAACAAAAAAGTAAGAGATGGATATGGCTATCTAGGTGGTTTAGTTGGAATTATAGTGAATTTAATTCTTTTTGCTACAAAACTATTTATAGGGATAATATCAAATAGTATAGCAGTTACTGCTGATGCCTTTAATAACTTATCAGATGTTGCCTCATCAGTTATTACAATTTTAGGCTTTAAACTAGCTAGTAAACCACCAGATAAAGAACATCCTTTTGGTCACGGCAGGCTTGAATACGTTTCAGGACTTGTAGTTTCCTTTTTAGTAATTCTAGTAGGTTTTGAGTTTATTAAAACCTCCTTTGATAAAATAATCCATCCATCAAAAGTAATCTTTAGCCTTATACCTTTTATATTAATATTAGTATCTATAGGTTTTAAACTTTGGATTAGTAGATTTAATAAAACTATGGGTAAAGCTATAAATTCCTCTGCCCTAAAAGCTTCTTCAACCGATGCATTAACTGATGTAATTAGTTCAAGCTGCGTTGCAGTATCACTACTTCTATCCGTTTGGATTGATTTCCCTATAGATGGGTATATGGGAATGCTAGTATCCTTTATAATAATCTATGCCGGATATTCACTTATTAGAGAAACTATCAACCCCTTGCTTGGTGAGGCTCCTGATATGGACCTTGTGAATGGACTTAAGGAAAAATTACTATCCTATGACTATATTACAGGTTCCCATGATTTGGTTATACATAATTATGGACCCGGAAGATGCATGGGTTCTATTCATGCCGAAGTTCCTTGTGATATCTCCATAGTTAAAATTCATGAAATTATAGACAAAGCTGAGAAAGAAATTTCTGATGAATTCAGCCTATATCTAGTTATCCACATGGATCCCATAAACACAGGCGACAAAGAGGTTGATGCCTCTCGGTTAGAACTTTTAGACATATTAAAAAATTTTTCTATAATAAAATCAATTCATGACTTTAGAATTGTAGGAGAAGGCTCCCATAAAAATTTAATCTTCGATGTGGTAATTGACTTTAATCCAAAATTTTCTGATAGCGACGAATCAAAACTTGAAGCTGATATCAATAAACAGCTTAAAATGTCTTACCCTTATTATAATGCCGTGATGACAATTGATAGAGATTATATAGGAGTTTAGAGAAAAAAAGTATTTATTACTACAGATGCATTCGCAACTGTATTCATCGTCTTAACAGGAACCTTTGTAAATATGGCATGTGGAATTAATGACGATATTTCTGATATGATACCTGGTTTTCAATTACACATCTTCATAGGCTTTCAATTTATCATGATAATATGCATTGCAAAATATAGAAAGGCATTAAAAAGCGAGGATGAATTAAAAAACTCTATATAAAAGAACACGACGAGAGAACAAAACTTATTAAAGATAGCATAGGTGGTGTAGGTTTTAATTTTTCATTAGTTGCAATAGCAATTGCAACTATTATAGCTGGATTCTTTAACCAGATGATTTTTTTCACTTTACTATCCGTTATATTTTTTATGTCCATGGTAAAAGGGGTCTTAAAAATATATTACAAAAAAAAATTTTAGGGGGTCAAACAAGAAACTATTAAAATTTAATAGTTTCTTCCCTTATAAATATTATTCAATACATAATCAGCCTATCGGCTAAAAGACTTTTGAATAAGAATTAACAAGCTTTCTCAATCTTATTTTTGTTTCCCATCTCTTTAAGATGATTTTTAGTTTAAAAATTTTATATTCAGATATTATTTAACACATCCGGCAGCCTACGGCTAAAAGATTTTTTGACATGGGTTTTTCAAATCTTTTAATCTTTTTGTTTTAATCTTTTAATTTTTTACCATCTTTTTCTTTTTACCATCACTTTCGGATACATCTTAGAATGAATGTTCTCCATAGTAGATACATCTCAATGTAAATGTGATATAGTATGAATTTCTCCGGAAGCGGCACCAAATAAGAAGAGCAGAAACATTGAAATTCCATTTAAAATTCTTCTTTTGCAAATATAAAATTCTCGTGAGCCTGACTGGAAGGAAGACTAGCGAACCGGCGCAAGCCGAATGTGAGTGATAGAGAATTTTGTATTGGCAAAAGATTAGAATTTCTTAATGGAATTTCACGTTTCAAACTCTTATTTGAAGTCGCGCAGGAGAACTTCTCTACAGCATATTCGCCTATAAACATACTTCGTTGGAAATCATTTCTTGATAAGTTTGTCTTTTGCATATGACTTTATGGGTACCCTCACTTACTAAAACTACAGGAGGCTTGGGTATTTTATTATAATTACTACACATTGAATATCCATAAGCACCAGTTGATAGCATAGCCATAAGATCTCCACTATTAACCTTCGGTAGTTTTACATCCTCGAGTAATATGTCTCCACTCTCACAACATTTCCCTGCAATTGTAACCACTTCTATGCAAGGTCCGTTTATTTTATTAGCAAGTACACATTGATATTGAGCATTATATAATGCTGGTCTTATATTATCTGTCATTCCACCATCTACAGCCACATATTTTCTAACCTCTGGTATGTCCTTTATTGCGCCTACAGTATATAATGTAATTCCTGCATTAGCTACAATTGATCTGCCTGGTTCTATAACAAGGGTTGGATAATTTATTGCATATTCATCGCACTTAATTTTGGCTTCTTCCATTATTACCGTGCAAAATTCCTCTATTTCCTTAGGCTCATCATCTTCGTAGTAATAAACACCGAAACCTCCTCCTAAATCTAATTCTTCTATATCATAATTAAATTTGTCTTTAATATCTTTAATTAAAGATGTCATTATGCGTATTGCATCTCTATAAGGTTCTAATTCAAAAATTTGAGAACCTATATGACAATGTAATCCTGCAAATTTAATATTTTTTAGGCTTAGAGCAGTTTTTATAACCTCTTCCAATTCATTATTTAAAATAGTAAATCCAAACTTTGAATCAATTTGTCCAGTTTTTATGTAATCATGAGTATGAGCTTCTATTCCTGGTGTTACTCTAAGAAGAACTCGTTGAACTATTCCTTTTTCATTTGCCTTTTCATTAATAATTTCCATTTCGTGAAGATTATCTACTACAAAACTTCCTACGCCAAGTTCTACCGCCATTTCAATTTCATCGGCTGTTTTATTATTACCATGGAAATATACATTTTGTAGTGGGTAACCAGCTTTACTTGCAGTATACAATTCTCCACCTGAAACTACATCTAAATATAAACCTTCACTTTTTATAATTTCGCACATTGCTATAGTTAAAAATGCTTTCCCTGCATATGCTACCTTATTATTCCCATCTTCTGATTTAAAAGATTTATAAAACCTTCTACAATTCTCTCGCACGAGTTGTTCATCCATTATGTAAAGAGGGGTACCATATTCCTTAGCTAAAACCTGTGCACTAACTCCTGCAATACTTAATTTATTATTATCGCTTTTGATATTTCCAAAAAACCTCACATAAATCTCTCCTTCTATTAGTTCCTTATTTATAGATTAAATTCCTTTGCAACAACCTGAATAGCCTTTAATTTATCCTCAGTCTTAATAGCGCAAGTAATTCTTATTTCTGATGTTGTAATCATTTTAATCTCAATATTGTTTTTACTAAAAACCTTAAACATTCTAGCTGCAACGCCAGATGTTGTCTTCATACCAAGTCCCACCACTGAGAATTTAGTTATATCCTCGTCAACTATAACTTTATTATCTACTATCAATTTATCTATAATTTTTAAGCTATCCTTTAAGTTTTCTTTAGGTATTGTAAATGATACACTTACAACGCCATCTATAGGAGATGATTGGCTTATCATATCTATATTGATTTTTTTACCTCCAACAGCTTCAAATATATCAGATAGTATATTCACATCTTTAGGAATGCTTTGGAGCGTTACTGACACATCATCATCATCAGTTGCTATACCTGTTACTGGCTTACTTTCCATATCCATATTTTTTACCTCCTTAATTACTGTTCCTTTAATGTCACTATTGCTTAAGCCAACATATATTGGCATGCCGTACTTCTGGGCAAGCTCTATTGACCTTGAATGCATTATTTGAGCTCCCAAACTTGCTAGCTCAAGCATCTCCTCATATTCTATTTCATCTAATTTTTTAGCATCACTATATGCTCTAGGATCCACACTATATACTCCAGAAACATCCGTATATATTTCGCATCTACCATCAAGTTTTACAGCTAGTGCTACTGCTGTGGTATCAGAACCACCTCTACCTAGTGTAGTAATATTGCCCTCACCATTTATTCCTTGAAATCCAGCGACTATTACAATCTTACCTTGTTTTAAGCTTTTTTTAATTTTATTACCATGTATGTCATCAATTAACGCTTTACCATATTGACCACTAGTTCGAATTCCAATTTGATATGCAGTATAACTTATGGCATCATATCCAAGTTGCTTAATTGCCATGGCCAGGAGTGCACTTGAAATTATTTCTCCTGTTGAGAGCAATGCATCTAGTTCCCTCTTATCTGGTTCTTCACCTATACCTTTAGAAAGAGATAATAAATTATCAGTAGTATCCCCCATAGCAGATACTACTATAACTAAATCTGTGTTCTTATTTTTTCTATTTACTATGCAATGTGCAATTCCTTTAATTTTCTCTATAGTTCCTAAAGAAGAGCCACCATATTTTTGAACAACTACTGGCATAATCAAATCACTCCTATTAATTATAACTTACGGTAATTTTTTTATTTAAAACGAACTATAAATATCCCCAAATTCATTATAATAACTTCAAAAAAAAATTATGCAACAAAGGAACACCCTTGCTGCATAAAAATATTTGTTTTTATACAAACTTCGTGTACCGTGTAGCTCTCCACTGAAAATCAGTGACAACTTTACACATATTATGTGTAAACCCAGAAAATAATTTTATAAGTTATATTTTCTTCGGCCATAACTCCTTTCCTTGTTCATCATAATCTATCGACTCCGAATAAGTACTATTAACTGCGGCACCTCTACCTTAGGTAGTTAGTTTATTTAGTTGTTTTTTAATTATCTATTAGTTTATCACAGTATGTTTATAATGACAAGTATTAATTATAATATCAACTTACCAATATCAACATCTACTCTATGTTTGCTTTTATATTCAGGATTTTTCAAAAAAGAATAAAAAAACATAAAGTATAGTAAGTAATAGTATTGTTCTATTTTTATCAAGTTTAATTCTAATATTTATAATAAGTTTAACAATGGTAGAATATCATATATTGATATAATGAAATGGAGTGTGATATTGTGCAAGGTACTATTAAAAATTTTTTCCCTGGTGGCAATACTTCAAAAGGATTCTATTCCTACTATAAGTATATACTAAAACAAGATGAAGCTAGAAGAATAATATGCATAAAGGGAGGCCCTGGAACGGGTAAATCCTCCTTAATGAAAAAAGTTTCTAAATACTTTAATGAAAAAGGCTATGATATAGAACATCATCATTGCTCTTCTGATAATAATTCACTAGACGGAATAGTTATTAAAGAACTTAACGTTGCAATCGTTGATGCAACAGCACCTCATGTTGTGGATCCTATAAATCCAGGAGCCGTAGATGAAGTTTTAAACATGGGAGATTGTTGGGATGAAGAGGGCTTCAAAAAAAATAGACATAAGATAATTGGTATAAATAAAAAGGTTGGCAAAACATTTCAAAGGGCCTATAGATTCTTCGGAGCAGCTAAATTGGTTTACGATGACTGGCACACCTATAACAATGAAGCATTAAATATTGATAAACTAAATATACTCAAAGAAGATCTAAAGAAATCTTTATTTACCACCACACCCGCAAATATTGGTTATGATAGGCATTTATTCGCTACAGCTTTTACACCTAATGGTATTATCACCTATATTGAAAACTTAAGTGCAGGTTATAAGAATATCTATGTATTAAAAGGTGGGCCTGGTACTGGCAAGTCAAATGTATTAGAATTCCTATCAACTGAAGCCTTAAGGCGAGGCTATTATGTAGAAATTTTTCATACGCCACTTATTCCTGAAAAAATCGAACATATATTGATTCCCGACTTAAATATCGCAATTCTAACTTCTAACGAAATAAATAATTTGGATTTACATGGTATTGTAATTGATATGAAAGATTGTTTAAATCTAAGTACCCTTGAAGATACAAAAGTTGAAATGCAATATGATTCAACTGAGTTTTATTCACTATTAAACAAGGGTTTAGCTACAATAAAGGGAGCTAAATCTCTACATGATGAACTCGAAACTTACTTTATACCAAATATGGATTTTTCAAAATTAGATGATGTATTCACAAACGTCATTAAAAAGTTAAACGGGTATGAAGAGGATTATTTAAATCAATCTAATGCACCTTTTTAATCAAATCACATAATATAAAGATTATAATGTTATTTGATTTTAGGAGATGATAGTATGTGCGGTATTGCAGGATGGATTAATTTTTATGATAATATTGAGAAAGATAATAAAATTCTTTTTAAAATGACTGATACTTTGAAAGAGAGAGGACCTGACGCCTGCGGTTTTCACTTTTCAAAACATGCACTATTAGGTCATAGACGCCTTGTTGTTGTTGACCCTGAAGGTGGCACGCAACCAATGACCATAAAAGTAGGAAATAATACCTACACAATTGTTTATAATGGTGAATTATATAATACAGAAGCTGTACGTAAAATATTAAAAAATAATGGTTTTAGTTTTTCCTCTTATTCTGATACTGAGGTACTTTTAGTAGCATATATTTTTTGGGGCGCCGAATGTGTTAAACATATAAATGGTATTTACGCATTCGGAGTTTGGAATGAGACGCACCAAACACTATTCTTAGCAAGAGATCCTCTTGGAGTTAAACCTTTATTTTATACTATAAAGGATAATTCATTAATATTTGGTTCAGAAATAAAAACTCTTTTAGCACATCCATTAGTAGAACCAATTCTTGACAAGCAAGGTTTAACTGAGCTTTTCGGTTTTGGCCCTGCAAGACCTCTTGGTAGTGGCGTCTTTCAAAATATAAAAGAATTGCCTCCATCTAATAGTTTAATTTACGATAAAGATGGCATTAAAACAAAGCAGTATTGGGAACTTACTGCTAAAATCCATGATGAAGATCTAAAAACTACTGCAGAACACCTCCGATACTTACTTGTAGATTCCATTGAGAGACAGCTAGTTGCTGATGTTCCAGTATGTACATTTTTATCTGGTGGGCTTGATTCAAGTATTATTTCAGCTGTGGCTTCCTCATATTTTAAAAAGAATAATATGCCTAATTTAAATACGTATTCCATAGATTATGTTGATAATAAAAAGTTTTTTAAACCTACAGAATTCCAGCCAAATACAGATGCAGACTGGATTTACAAAATGGTAGACTATATTGGATCAGACCATCATAATATACTTATCGATACTCCAGAACTTGCATCATACCTTAAAGATGCCGTTATCGCTACTGATTTACCAGGTATGGCTGACGTAGATTCATCATTATTCCTTTTTTGCAAGGAAGTAAGAAAAAATTCTACGGTTGCACTCTCGGGTGAATGCGCAGATGAGCTCTTTGGAGGTTACCCATGGTTTAGACGTGAAGAAGATATAACTGCAACAACTTTTCCTTGGTCAAAATTCGTAAGTGATAGAAAAAGTATATTATCTGGAGATCTTCAAAGTCTTCCACTTGAGGAATATGTTCAAGAAAAATATGACGAAAGCCTAAGGCAAGTTCCAGGTCTACCTGGTGAAAGCGCGCGCGAGCATAGAATGCGTGAACTATTCTATTTAAATATTAAATGGTTTATGATAACCTTGCTTACAAGAAAAGATAGAATGAGTATGGCTAGCGGTCTTGAGGTAAGAGTTCCTTTTGCAGATCAGAGGCTGGTAGAATATGCATATAACATCCCTATGGCTATGAAATATTATAAAGATCGTGAAAAAGGCGTATTACGAGAAGCTCTTACAGGACTGCTTCCGGATGACGTTCTTTGGAGGAAAAAGAGTCCCTATCCTAAAACCCATAACCCAGCTTACACTATGGCAGTTCAACAGCTTATGAATAATATACTAAAGGACAAATCCTCCCCAATACTACAAATTATAGATAAGAAACATGTCCAAGAAATAGTTGACTCAGGTGGTAATGCATATAAGAATCCTTGGTATGGTCAACTTATGACAGGACCTCAACTCATTGCTTATTTAATTCAAGTAAATACTTGGCTAAAAGAATATAAGGTTATTTTAAAATAATACAAAATCAAAAATAATCACAAAAATTAACAAGAGTTTCTAAGCCTAAATATCCCATTCCTGAAAGTATAAAAAGGCATACTAATCGTACTTTAATAAAAGTACGATTAATATGCCTAATATAAACTCCTGCTAAGAATGATTAATTTAATCTCTTTTCTAATTCCGCTTTCAGAGACTCATACCCAGGTTTTCCAAGAAGCGCGAACATATTTTTCTTATATGCTTCAACCCCCGGCTGATTAAATGGGTTTATTCCTGATAAGTATCCACTAATTCCGCAAGCCTTTTCAAAGAAATAAACTAAATATCCAAAATAGTAAGCATTTAATTCTGGTACATTAACTACCATATTAGGAACACCACCATCATTATGAGCTAAAATAGTGCCTTCAAATGCTTTTTTATTTACATAATCCAATGTATTTCCTGCTAAGAAATTTAATCCATCTGTATCTTCAGCACTTTTTTCAATTGAAATATTTTTTCTAGGGCTTTCAACATTAATTACTGTCTCAAAAATATTTCTTAGTCCCTCTTGGATATATTGTCCCATAGAATGTAAATCTGTTGAAAAATCAACCGCTGCTGGGAAAATTCCTTTACCATCTTTTCCTTCACTCTCTCCGTATAATTGCTTCCACCACTCACCGAAATAATGCAAACATGGTTCATAATTTACTATTATCTCTGTGACTTTACCCTTTCGGTAAAGAGCATTTCTAGTCACCGCATATTTATAGGCATCATTTTGGTCTAATTCTGGCATACTATATGCCTGCCTTGCTGCTGCAGCACCTTTCATCATTTCATCTATATCTATACCTGCTGCTGCAATTGGTAGTAATCCAACTGGTGTTAAAACAGTGAATCTTCCTCCAACATCATCTGGAATAACAAAAGTTTCATATCCTTCTACATCTGCAAGAGTTTTCAAAGCGCCTCTTGCTTTGTCAGTAATTGTATATATTCTTTCTTTTGATCCATCTTTTCCATATTTCTTCTCCAATAAATCTTTAAAAACCCTAAAAGCTACAGCTGGTTCAGTAGTAGTTCCTGATTTAGATATAACAATAACTGAAATATCTTTTCCTTCAATAGTTTCAAGTAAATCAGACAAATATGTTGAACTTAAGTTATTACCAGCGAAGTAAATGATTGGTGATTTTCTTTTATCTTTTGAAAGGCTAGAATTAAATGTATGAGATAACATTTCTATTGCAGCTCTAGATCCTAAGTAAGAACCACCAATTCCAATTACTATAAGCACCTCTGAATCATTTCTTATTTTTTCTGCTGCTTTCTTTACTTTTGTAAATTCTTCTTTGTTATAATCTACAGGAAGATCTACCCATCCTAAGAAATCATTTCCTTGTCCTGTTTTATTATGTAACATATTATGTGCCTCTGTAACCATAGGTTGTAGATATTTAATTTCATGTTCTTCTAAAAAAGAAGACACTTTTGTTAGATTTAAAGATAAGCCTTTAGTCATAAATGTACCTCCGTAAAATTATTATTTTTGTATCATAATTCTATAAACTCTTAGCAGTATATTGTAATAGTAATTTCTATTCCATATTTTACAATTATACATTACTTTATTGATTGTTTCAACAAAGCTTGTTGTTATTCCTAAAATTATATAGTTTTTTCTTATCTATTGGCTTCTTCTCAACATATAAAGAACCTGCCATCGAATCAACTTTATCACCTTTAAAATACTGCTCCCATACCAAATTCAGAAATAATACTTCCATTTTGAGTAAGAGAACATTTGCTACAACTAATTCATATATTAAAACATAACATGTAACTTAATAAACAATAAATATTAATCTTTATTATAATTTTAATCTTTACTATAATTCTTATAAATATCCATACATAAAGTTTTAACATTATTGGGGGCGGATAGATAATTATGAGAGATGAAAATATTAAAACTATATTGTTTTCAATTTTGTGTATTGTGACTTCCCTTTGGATAATAGGATATACATTCATGTTAATCTATCCTACTATAGAAATTTCAAATATATGGAGGATAGTTGCTGCCATAGGTTGGTGTTTTTTTAATAGTATATGGATTTCTTTCGTATTTTCTCTTAAAAAATCAAATCTTAAACTTAAAAATGAGATTAAGGATAGACGCCGCGCCGAGGATCAAATACGTCTCCTTATATATTATGACGCACTCACACAAATTTTCAACTCAAAAAAAATGTTAGAAGATGTTGACGTTTTATTAGAAGATAAAAATAAAAAGTTTGCAATTCTTTTTATAGATTTGGATAAGTTTAAGAGTGTTAATGATAGTTATGGTCATCAAGCTGGCGATAATATTCTTAAACTCGCTGCTATGAGATTAAAGAACATTATTAGGTCTACAGACACAATTTATAGAATAGGCGGTGATGAATTCATAATAATACTAAGAGATTTGGAAGGAATTTTAAATGCTCAAAAAATCGCAGCAAATGTCTTGGAAGCATTAACAACAACCTTTGCCTATAAGCAACACCAATTATGTATTGGCGCAACTATAGGCATAAGTATATTCCCCAAGGATGGCATTGATGTTGAAACATTAATTAAGAAGGCTGATTTAGCTATGTATGAACTCAAGCGTAGGGGTGGAAATGGATATAATATATATTCACCCGAACTTGAAGAAAATTCAAATAATTCAAGTATGAAAATAAAATCATATTATATTTTTTAAGCAATAAACATATAGTCACACTATTGAAATATAATCATATCATAATACAATAGCGAAAATTCCTATTAAAAATATATTTTATTCTAGGAGTTAATTTTATTTTGGGAGTGAATATTAATGAAATGGTTTAATAATTTAAAAATGGTTCAAAAACTAGTATCGGCATCTGTCCTGATTTCATTATTTATAGGCATCGTAGGGTTTATTGGAATATTCAATATGAGAGATATGAACACAAATCTTAATAATATGTATAATGTAGATTTAGTAGCTGTTAATTCTATTAATAATATTAAGGGGAATTTATTAGAGATTACAAATAATTCATTGTTAATTCTTGATCCTAAACTCAAAAGTGATATACAAAAAAACAAAGACGCTATTTCAATGTTAAAAGTTAAAGATGATATAGCTATTGTAGCATACAAAAAAACTATAATAACTCAGCTAGATAGTAATCTATTCACAGAATTCGAAAAATTGCTTTCGGATTATCGTACTATTAGGGAGGCCTTAGTTAAACAAGTTGATGAAGGTAACTATGACAAGGCAAATGAACTTTCTCCAAGTGTTTCTAAAATTAGAAATGATATGTTTGAAGTTCTTGACAAATCCATAAAATTAAATATGGATATGGCAAAAGATAACTATACTAATAGTCAATCATCATATAATACAGCCTCCATTAAAATTAACATAATAACTGCTCTAGGATTATTGGTTGCTATTACACTCAGTTTATTAATTGCTATTTCAATTTCAAGACAACTAAAGAAGGTTTTAATTGTTGCCGAGGCCCTTGGAGAAAATGATTTATCAAAAACTGTTGATATAAATAATAAAAGTGAAATTGGAATTTTAGCAAAATGTTTGAATAAAGCGGTAACAAACTTAAAAACACTAATTGGAGAAATATCTGATAGTGCTGCTGATATTAGTGCTACAAGTGAAGAACTATCTGCCTCGTCACAGGAGATATCATCAAGAATGGAGCTTGTCAATGAATCAGTAAAACAAGTATCCCTAGGCGCAGAACATTTAAGTGACTCGGCCCAGGAGGTAAATGCAACAACTCAAAGTATTATGAAGAGTGTGGATGACGTTACAAAGCGTGCAAATAATGGGACTGAGATTGCAAAAGGTATAGAAGTAAAAGCAACTGGAATTAGAAAAGCTGCTGAAAATAGTGGTATTAATGCAACTAACTTATATTCAGAAAAGCAAGAAAATATATTAAAGGCAATTGCAGAAGGCCTAGTTGTCAGTGAAGTTAAGATAATGGCCACAGAAATAGGAAATATTGCAAGTCAGACAAATCTTCTTGCACTTAATGCAGCTATTGAAGCCGCCAGAGCAGGAGAACAGGGTAGGGGTTTTGCCGTTGTTGCTGATGAAGTTAGAAAATTAGCCGAAGCCAGCGCCACTACAGTTAAAACAATTCAAGAGGTAACGCAGAAAGTTGAAAAAGCATTTGAAAACCTATCTAATAATTCTCGAGATATATTAAACTTTATAGATACTAAGGTTAAAGATGATTATAAATCATTTGTAGATACAAGTACACACTATGGTGATGATGCTATGATATTTAATGAGCTATCTTCGAATATTGGAGATTCAATGACTATAGTAAATGAAACTGTATCAGAAATTAATAACGCAATTGAAAATGTATCAGCTACAGCTGAGCAGTCAGTTGCCAGTTCTCAAGAAATACTCGCAAGTGTTAATGAATCTGTTATGGCAATTCAGGAAATATCAAAAGCTTCTCAAAATCAAGCAATACTCGCTGAGAAACTAAATATAATGGTTCAAAAATTTAAATTATAAAAGTTAACTGATAAAATCTTATAAGGCTTACCTATTTTTAAAGGCGCTGTTCATTAGCGCCTTTATTTAATTAAATCATCTCCTGCAGGGGCTGCAATATTAAACAATAAAAATAACCTATAGAATAGACTTTTTTACTTATCTACCTATAGGTCACATTTAAAATTCCCCTTATTATTAGTGTATTTTATCTAACCTACTTCATTATCCAAGTTTGCCCCACTAAACTGACTATTATAAAGATCTGCATAGAATCCATCTTGAGCTAAAAGTTCAATATGATTACCCATCTCAATAATACTTCCTTTATTCATAACTAATATGAGCTCTGCATCACGAATTGTAGAAAGTCTATGTGCAATTACAAAACTTGTTCTATTTTGCATAAGTGCTGTCATAGCGTTTTGTATATAAACCTCTGTTCTTGAATCAACATTACTCGTAGCTTCATCAAGTATCATAATAGTTGGGTTTGCAAGTATTGCCCTAGCTATTGTAAGAAGTTGCTTTTGCCCCTGTGATATATTTGAAGCTTCTTCATTTAGTATCGTATCGTATCCATCAGGAAGAGTCTTAATAAAGTGATGAGCATGAGCTGCTCGTGCTGCCTTCATAACCTCATCCTGCGTTGCTCCCTCTCTTCCATAAGCAATATTATCCCTTATAGTACCATTAAAGAGCCAAGTATCCTGAAGTACCATTCCAAACATACTACGTAGTTCTCCACGTTTTATGTCGCGTATATCCACTCCATCAACTGTAATTTTACCAGCATCTATCTCATAGAACCTCATAAGCAAGTTAACAAGTGTAGTTTTACCAGCACCCGTTGGCCCAACAATTGCAATTGTATGACCACGTTTTACATCAATGTTCATATTCGTAATAAGAGGTTCATCTAAGCTATAGCTAAAGTCAACATTTTCGAACTTAACTTCTCCCTTAGGAATATCAATTACTTTACTATTCTGGGTCTCTACAGGTTCTTCATCCTCATCTATTAATTCAAAAATACGTTCAGCTGATGCCACTGTTGATTGAATAATATTTGCAATATTTGCAGTCTGAACTATTGGCTGAGTAAACTGACTAGAGTATTGAATGAAAGCTTGAATATTACCAATAGTGATTTTTCCTTGTGTTGCTAAAAATCCACCAACAACGCAAACTACTACATAACCTATGTTACTAACAAATCTCATCATAGGCATTATTATTCCTGATATAAACTGAGCTTTCCACCCTGCATTATATAACCTGTCATTAATAGTTTCAAATTCTTTAATAGAATCTTTTTCATGTCCAAAGGATTTGACGATTTTATGTCCAGTATACATCTCTTCAACATGACCATTGAGCTCACCAATTTCTTTTTGTTGAGCAGCAAAATATTTCTGAGATCTTTTTGCTACAAAAGCTGTAACAACAATATACAGTGGCAACGTTAAAATAACCACAAGCGTCATTAGAGGACTTATTGTAAGCATCATAATGATAATTCCAAGAATTGTAACAATGGACGTAATAAGTTGAGTAAGACTTTGTTGAAGTGTTGTGGAAATGTTATCAACATCATTTGTTACACGACTTAATATCTCACCATGAGTTCTTGCATCAAAAAATTTAAGTGGTAACCTTGAAAGCTTATCTTCAACTTCCTTACGCATGTTGTAAACAGTTTTCTGTGCAACCTCAGCCATTATATATTGTTGAAGGAACCCAAAAATAGTACTTACTACATATAATCCAACTAATAGCAGAATAATATTACCAATATATGTGAAATCTATATTTCCACCATTTGCATTCATTATCTTAGCAGTTGCAGCTTTAATTTGGGCAAGTCCCTCAATTACTTTGGGACTCTTTGCTGCCATAGGATTCGCTTTTATTGCAGCATCTATCTTAGCCTGCGCAGAATTAATCTGAATTAATCCAAATTTATTCATTATACCTTCAACTAATTTATCAATTGCTTTTCCAGTAATCTTAGGTCCTACTATGGTAAAAATAGTGCTGATTATTGCAAATATAAAAACTAGAATGAAATTAGTTCTTTGGGGTTTTAAATAAGTTAAAAGCCTTTTTAATGTGCCTTTAAAGTCTTTTGCTTTAACTACAGGACCTTTGAAGGATCCCATTGGGCCCCCGCCCATGCCGCCTCCACCTGATTTGCCCGTTTTATTGTTTTCGCTCATGATATTTCCTCCTCTGAAAGCTGTGAAGATACGATTTCATGATATATCTTACAACTAGTTAAAAGTTCTTTATGAGTTCCCATTCCTGCGATTTTTCCATCATCTAAAACTATAATTCTATCTGCATCCATAACTGTTGCAACCCTTTGTGCAATAATTATTACTGTAGATTTTACCGTTTCTTTTTTAAGTGCTGAGCGTAGTTTTGCATCAGTCTTAAAATCAAGTGCAGAAAAACTATCATCAAAGATATATATTTCAGGTTTTCTAACTAGGGCCCGCGCTATAGATAGACGCTGTTTTTGTCCACCAGAAATATTTGTTCCACCTTGGGCAATAACATGCTCATATCCCTCTTTCATTCCATCAACAAAATTTGTAGCTTGTGCTATCGTAGCCGCATGCTGAATTTCCTGGGTAGTTGCATTGTCCATACCATATCTAATGTTCTCTGCAATAGTTCCTGAAAAGAGTACCGTATTTTGAGGTACGAACCCTATCTTTAATCGAAGGTTCTCCTGACTCATTTCGCGAACATCTACTCCATCAACTAATACCTGACCACTAGTTGCATCATAAAACCGTGGTATTAAGTTTATAAGAGTTGATTTACCAGAACCTGTACCACCAATAATAGCTGTTGTTTCACCAGGCTTTGTGCTAAATGATATGTTACTAATAGCTGGTTTTTCTGCTCCTGGGTAACCAAATGTTACATCTTTAAATTCAACATATCCGCTTTGTTTATTAGCTGATATTGATTTCTTTGGATCAATGATTTCTGATTCCATTTCTAATACCTCATTTATTCTTATTGCAGAAGCCTGCGCTCTTGGTATCATTATAAATACCATTGCAAGCATTAAAAAACCAAATAAAATTTGCATTCCGTATTGTATAAATGCTATTAATGCACCAACTTCCATACTACTAGCATCTATCCTTTTAGCACCGAACCATATAATAGCAACTGTTGTTATATTCATAATCAACATCATTATTGGCAATAAAAAAGCCATGATTTTATTTACTTTTATAGCATTATCCATAAGATCAGCATTAGCATCATCAAATCTTATTTTTTCTGTATCTATACGGTTAAATGCACGTACAACTCTAATACCAGTAAGTCCTTCACGTAATACAAGATTTAATTTGTCTAATTTCACTTGCATAACTTTAAATAATGGCATAGCAAATTTAAGAGTTATTCCAATTATAATTCCAAGTAGCGGAATTACAACTGCAAAAATCCAAGTTAGTTGTACGTCCTGTCTTAAAGCCATAACAATGCCACCTATGGCAGTTAACGGTGCGAACAGCATAATAGAAAAGATCATAACAGTTGCTGTTTGAACCTGAACAACGTCATTTGTAGTCCTTGTTATAAGGGTAGCAGTCCCAATCTTATCAAACTCATGTAGGGAGAATCCTTCAACTTTAGCAAACAATTTATTTCTAATTATCCTACCTAGTCCTACAGCAGTTCTTGACGAAAAAAATGCAGCTACGATTGAACAAATAACCCCTCCTGCTGAGATTATTAGCATAAGTCCACCTATTCTAATAATATAATCTGTCCCCTTATACTTTCCACTAAAGCCTAAAAATGAAATAGTTTGAACTACATCCTGATGCACTATACCTTTATCAACTATATCCGCCATTAATGTTGGCAAATATAAGTTCGCAAGCACTTGAGTGAAAATTAATAATACTATTGCTAATATCTGCAATTTGTACTGTTTTAGAAACCTAAATAACTTAATCAAAAATATCATCCCCATTTTTTGTTATTACATTATTATTTTTTTATTTTAAATAATAAATCACTTAACTAATTATCCTATTAGAATAATCTTATTACTTCATCTAATTTTTCTTAATCTTATTTTTCTTGATCACTTAAAAGCTTCTTAAGTGTATCTAAGCCCACAAATATTTTATGAATTTCCTCTGCATTTCCCTTACTCATTACATTTGCTAGATTTTTTTCAAATTGTCCATGAAAAGTTTTATGCATCTCTTTAAAGTTTGGTGATATACTCACGTAAACTACTCTTTTATCATCTTCGCTTCTTTCGCGTACTACCATTTCCTGTTTCTCAAGCCTATCAATAATTCCAGAGACTGTACTATTAGATAGGCAAAGCTCATTGCTAAGTTCTGTTATCTTTAGCTTCTTTCTTTTACTTAAAATCCCCAGTACCATGCCTTGAGGTGCTGACATACCTGTATCACATAGCACTTTGGACATGCTATGTTTAAATAACTGCATAACCTCTTGAAAAAGTTTTGCAACTTCTATACTTTCATTTATTGTTTCCACTTTATCACCACCTTGAAATGTATTTCGCATGCGATTGTTTCGTGTACGTATATTTCGTCTACGAAGTATATTGTAATCCCATATTTATTTTATGTCAATATATATTTAAAAAACAATTTGGAACATGTTAAGGTGTGTCCATCAAAGGGTTTATAGCTACATCTTGTAAACTATTTCAGGGTTTTAACAACATTAATAAAGAACATAAAATCTATTTAAATATATCCATAACGGTAAAAAATACAAGACATGTTACAATATGATATAATATTATAATGAGTGATTAAAATTCTATAATTTTACGATAAAAATAATCGGAGGTAATTTAATGGAAAAATCAAAAGTATATTTTACAAACTTAAGGACAAAACCAGGATATAATTTACTAGATAAACTTCAGAAACTTGTAACCCAGGCAGGTATTAAAAATATTGATTTTAACGATAAATTTGTAGCTATAAAAATTCATTTTGGAGAACCAGGAAATCTTTCCTACATAAGGCCAAACTATGCTGCAAGTATTGTTAAACTTATAAAAGAACTCGGTGGTAAGCCATTCCTTACTGATGCAAATACTTTATACTCAGGAAGACGACATAATGCTGTAGACCATATTGAATCCGCCATGGAAAATGGTTTTAATCCGATGTCTGTTGGATGCAACGTAATTATAGCAGATGGGTTAAAGGGTGGAGATTATAGAGAAATTCCAATCAACCAAAAACATTGCAAAACTGCTAAAATAGGTTCAGCTATCGCAGATTCAGATATAGTTATTTCTATGACTCACTTTAAAGGTCATGAAATGACTGGCTTTGGTGGAGCATTAAAAAACCTAGGTATGGGATCAGGCTCCGTTGGAGGAAAACTTGAAATGCATTCTGCGTCAAAACCTTTTATGAAACATAGTAAATGCGTAAGCTGTGGTCAATGTGTTAAACATTGTTTGCATGAAGCAATTACGTTTAATGAAGACAAAAAAGCAACCATAGATTATGATAAATGCGTAGGATGTGGTCAATGCGTTGCTGTCTGTCACTACGGATCAGCAACAATAAAATGGAATGAATCTGCAGACAGTGCTAACGAAAAAATTGCAGAATACACCTATGCAGTTATTAAAGATAAACCACATTTTCATATTAGCTTCATTATGAATGTTTCACCTAACTGTGATTGTTCTCCAGAAAATGATGTATCAATTATTCCAGATATAGGTATTGCTGCATCCTTTGATCCAATAGCTTTAGATCAAGCCTGCGTTGATATGGTTAATAGTGCAACTGCATTACATGGTTGCGAGCTTTCAGATAACCATTATCATGAGGGAGACGATAAGTTTACGAATATTCATCCTGATACAAATTGGAAGGTTGGAATTGACCATGCAAAAGCAATCGGATTTGGTACTGATGAATATGAAATAGTAACAGTTAAATAATACTTTACAATTAAATAGAAAGAACCCCAAAGTTTATAAACTTTTGGTGTTCTTTCTATTTATATACTTACAGAAGCGGGAGACTTTCCCTCTGAAATGTAGTTAAATTGTAAAATCCTCTAATACTCAACATTTCTTAAGGATAATCCTTTTGTTTTAGCCATCAATGTATATTTTGACTCTGTTTTTTCATTTAACAATGTTTCTATATCCTCTACCATAAGTTTTCCTTCGCCTATATCTATAAGACTTGCTATAACAATTCTTAACATATTCCACAAAAATTGATTACCATTAATCTCTATTTCAACTAAACCCTTATCTTCTGTTATATTTATGTACTTAATAGTTTCAACAGTAGACTTAGTATTAGTAGCCACAGTTGCAAACCCTTGAAAATCATGAGTTCCAACTAAATGTTGCGCTGCAACTCTCATTTCATCTAAATCAAGATTAAGCTCAGAGTGATAGACATATTTTCTGTTAAACACACTTCTTAAGTCATTATTATTTATCTTATAAACATAAGTTATTGATTTTATATTATATCCAGCAGAAAACTTTTCACTGGCTTCAACTATTGATTTTACCGCTATATCCCTTGGTAAAAATTCACACAAGTAATCCATTATAACGTCTATACTTAGATCATTATCAATATGGAAATTCGCCACATAATTTTCAGCATGAACTCCAACATCAGTTCGATGGCAACCTACAACCTCTATGGATTCTCCTGCCATTTTAGATAATACGCTTTGCACTTTCCCTTGCACTGTCAAATCATTATCTTCTTGTTTTTGCCATCCTTTATATCTACTTCCATCATACTCTAATATCATCTTCAAATTTCTCATATATTTATCCGCCTTTAATTTGTTTAATTATTCACCAATTAATTCACTTAAAAACCATCTTAATTATATCTTCCATAATAACACACATCCATTACATTTTGTTTACAATAAACCTTAACCCCTCTAAATTAACTATATACCTTTTAAATCTGTTATACTAAAACTATAAATAATTAATAACATTTTTAGGGGGATAATAATGATTACAATATTAGGCTTTACGGCTGCAATTTTTACAACACTTTCCTTTTTACCACAGGCAATTAAAGTAATAAAAACTAAAAACACATCAGGAATTTCATTAAGCATGTACCTGATGTTTACTATAGGAGTTTTTCTATGGTTTATTTACGGAATTTACACAAAACAAACATCCATAGCCCTAGCAAATGGTATAACACTTATCTTCGCATTAATAATTTTAAAACACACCATAGATGATTTAAAAAAGAATAAAGAATAAAATTCTCATAAGACTGCCAGAAAGGCAGTCTAACGAACCCGAGACAGGACGTCGAGTGTGAGCGACAGAGAATTTTATATTTACAAAAGATTAGAATTCCTTAATATAATTTCACACTTTGAGCTCATGTTGCAAGTCCCCCAGGAGAATCTCTATACTTAATATATTGGTTCATGACTATTCGCAGAAAATCCATCAACCATTACATCTAATCTTTCCTGCGTATCCTCTATTATCTCTACAGGTTTTAGTTTTTTTATAGTTCCAATAGGTTCTTTTAATGAAAGTTTATCCCCACGTCCTGATATAACCCATAATATTTTATAACCTTTTGGAATTTCATCTAATTTCTCTTCGCCTTTTCCATCTGTAAAGTATATCAATACATTGGTATCCGTATTATTCACATAATTAATAACCGGTGTAAATTTTGTACCACCACGACTACTAGAACGCTTCCTTATACTATTAATTGATTTTACTTTATATACCTGTCTTATCTGAGTGTCACATTCAATGAAAGTTATTTCATGTTTATAAGTTTTTACAATATTAAAAACTTCCTTTATTGCTCCCTCAAACTCCTCATCACTTATACTACCACTTGTATCTATAGCTAAAGCAATTCTAGCTGTATGTCCCCTAAGTTCTCCTCGTAAATCTAATCTGTTAGGTTGACGTCTACTTCTCCTTGCTACAGTCTTTTTTTTATCACTTTCTAAAGTTCCCATTATCTTTTTTAAATATAGATTCCAAGGAATTTCGCCCTTTTCATTCTTAAGTCCCTTGAGAACTCCCTCAAGATAAAGAGGAACTTTCCCTTTCTCTGCAATTGATACAAATTTTTGAGTGAAATTTTCAATAGTTTCATCATCTACTTCTATGGATTCTTCCCATAAATCATGAGTTTTACTTGCATCATATTCTTTTTGTACAAGTTTCTCCTTAGAGACATCTTCTTCATCCTCGTCCTCTTGCTCCAGTAAGTTTAAGGCTTCTTGAATCTCATGAGCATAATACTCCATAGTCATATAAGTTTCTAACTTTATATTATATTTAAGATTTATCCCATCTATTGTTATAGCATATGGTGGTAGATAATCTAAATACTGATTAACCACTATATCCATTGCCATATTAATAGCTAAAGTACTATATTTTGTTCTAAGACCCTTAGCGCGATTTAAGTGAGAAGATAATATGTGATAAATCTCGTGTTTAATAGTACTCTTCATTTGATTTCCTGTAAGATTTAAGAAAATATAAGGATTAAAATAAATAACATACTTAGATAATTTAAAATTCACAGCCGTTGGCGATCCTAAATCATATTTTACTTCTCTAGACATTTGAAGTAGAAAATATCCATAAAAGTTATCATTATCATCTATCAACATAAAATTAACCATTGTAATGAGTTTCATAAAATCTTGCGCAAAATTATTTGGCATGTCTTTTATACTTTTCACATTAGAAATTTCATCATAAAGCTCACTTTTAAGATTTTCAAAATTGTTTCCCATAATTTCACCTAGCCTTTTATTTCATTATAGGCTTTAAAATACATTTCAATGAAAGCATCATTATCCAAACATAATTTATAAACACTATTATTACTTTCTTTAATATCTTGCATAATACCTATCCCCAAATCCACAGGGTAACACTCTATAAACTCTACAAATCTGCTTATATCCTTATCTGCAATTTCTTTCTTTCCTAATATATCTAAAATATTTTTTGATATTAAATATAATCTAGTATGACTTTCCTTTTTAACCGTTTCAATTATCTCTTTTGATAATACATCTCCATTAAACACATCATCATAATTAATCAGGGGTTTATTATCCTCCTGCGTAAAGGACATAAACTCATGAGCTATTCTATTGCCTATATTACCTTTTAATATATTTAAAAATATTTTTTTGGATATTGTATCCTTATTTTCTCTATAAATCTTATAACTTTTAGAAACCCGTTCATAACTTCTAGGTGTAGCTTTAGTCTGCTCACCTTCCTGAGCGCTAAGTAAATATTCTGGGAAAGTAGATATAAACTCTATAACCTTTTGTTCCAAATTATTTTCAATAGCCCAAGAAATCCAAGTTAATGAATCATATTTCATATGGAGCAAAACAAACCTGTTTTCTTGCGCTGCATCCATATCAACTACCTGGTAATCATAATCTTCTCCGTATTTACTAGAAGGATTCATTGCAGCAAGTATTTTCACTTTCCCATCTAACTTATATCCATTTATCTCTCTATTTAATATAAGATTCATAAGTTCCTGTTGCACTGTATGCTCACAACGATTTATTTCATCAATAAACAAAAAAACTTCTTTACCATCATTTATGAGACTATCTATTTCCTGCAATTTTGTGTGAACCGCATAAACAGTATTTTTTCCACGTACGTTCTTACCACTGGCATCTTTAAAACTGTAATCCTCAACTGTTGGGAGACCACCTATTTCTCCTTCTTTCAAAAGATTTCCATCTATAATAACAAGGCTCCAGCCTTTTACCTTTGCAAGTGTTTTAGCTAATGCAGTTTTGCCTATACCACTCTCACCTACTACTAGTGGCACTTCATTCGTTTGTATAACAAGGTCGACGCTTTGCATAGTATCTTTAAAATTCATAATTCATCCCTTCTAACATCATATTCAGATTTTTTAAGTTCTAGTTTTTCATAATATTTAGTTTTTCATCTACTGCTATTCTTTTGCAGGCTTTACTACCATACTTATAAATAAAAATTATTTTGTCCATAGATATATTACCCTGTTTTTTATTTATGCTTTCACAATTTATAAAATCCCTTACATATTTTTCAGGTGTTTCTTCTTTCGATAATACTTCTTTTAAAACTTCTTCTACAACATCCAATGGAAGGCCTTCTGCAAAATATTTTATTACCAAAACATTATGTTTTAAAAACAATATTTTTTTATTTTCATCTATATTAATTATTAACCTTATTGCGGCTTCACTTTCCTTTATTGCCATTATTTCAGCGTCTAAGGTTGCATTTTCTATGTATCTTAAAGCATTATAGTTTTTACCTATTGCCAAAAATTGCACTTCTTCAATTGGGTCTTTTATGAATTTTATAGAATCATAATCTTTTTCTACAGCTAATTTTTGAACGAGTGGACTTGGGTTTTTAGCATACTTTATTGCATAACCCTTTTGAACTATACCTATTTTTATAAGTTCTTCACTAGGATTTTTAATAAACTCCAAATTATTCCATGATTTTAATACAACATATCTTTTCATTTCATTCGTAGGATTCTCTATAAACTCAATTGCCCTAGAATTACTTTTGATTGCAAGCTCCAGCATTTCAGCTGTAGGATTTTTTATATAACGTAACATTGTCCCATCTTTTTTTATAGCCATAAGTTTCATTTCATCACTAGGATTATCAATATTTTTTATTACAATCGGGTTATTCTCTATCATCTTAATGGCCTTTTCTTCTCCCATATAACTCACCTCCATATTTGTCATCACTTTGTATTTTATAGATACGTTAATAAATACGTTACTAATTTATACTAATTATACCATAAAAAACAGTCCATAATTTTTAACGCAATAAAAAAGAGATATTTCTATCTCTTTTATAAATCACTCAATATTTAAAAATTTAATCCAAAATACCGTTGCCCTAATTTTTACACCTATCTTTATGATAGGTGGGTGTCCTCAGGGATGTTTAACAGTCCTTGCCAGTTTAACACTGGGCTTATAAGCCAAATCTACACCTCGATCTTGAACTCCCGTATAAATATTGTAGGTTGAAAATAAGAGCTTCACGAATATCTCAGAAATAACAATTAGAAACTTTTGGACACGTTTAATTACTTTAAATTGTTAACTTTCTGTTATCTTGTGTTAACTTTATTATATCAGATATAAAATAAAATTCAATAGCAATATATGTATTTCTATAAATTAATTATCCACATAATTTTGCACATAATTTTATTTTGCACATAATTTTGGGGACGGTTAACAACTAATCAGCTATAGCTTTCATCTCTTATCTCTTTTTCTTTTCTTTGGGACAGTTAACAACTATCTCAACTATTTGAACTATTTGAACCTGTCACTTATAAAGTTGAATACCATCTGACTAGATAGGTAATAATTTAGAAAAATATAACAAAGAGGTGATTTATTATGCCAAGAATGGCAAGGGTAAAAACAACTGAATCGATATTTCATATTATATCCAAAAGTATTAGTGAAATAATTTTATTTAGAGATGCTTCGGATAAGCAGAAATACTTATTTCTTATAAAAAAATATAAAACTCTCTATAATTTTAAAATTTACGGGTACTGCCTTATGGATAACCATGCACACCTTATTATTGATGCTAATGGCTCAGATATATCAAAGGTAATGCATGGAATAAATTTTTCTTATGCAATGTATTTTAATAAGAAATATGAAAGAGATGGCCATCTTTTCAAAGATAGGTTTACTAGTAAAATAGTTGATAGTGAAAAGTATTTAAAAACATTATCACTGTATATGCACAATAACCCTAGGTCTATAGTTGAATATAGAACTTGTCCTGATGAATACGCATTTTCTAGTTTGGGATTATTTTTAGGAAAAAGGCATAACCATCTCAACTTAGTTGATTTTGAATACATTATGAAACTCTTTGGTAATAACCTTAAAACCGCTAGGAGTAACTATTATGACCTTATTTACCCCTATAGCACAGAAAATTTAGAGCAAGGAAATTTAGAACAAGACATTGAATTTGAAGATGGGAAAACAGAATATAGAAGTGAAAGAAGACTGCTTGTAAGGAATATTAAACCAGAAGACATAGTAGAATTTATAGCGCAAGAAATGAACATTTCAAAATTTCATATTCACATGAAATTTTGCAGAAATCTTGTGAATGCCAAAGCTTTAGTAGTTGTTCTAATGAGGAGCCTGTGCAATTTTAAATCTAGCGATATAACTAGTGCACTAGGGAACATTACGCAGGCCAGAGTATCCAAATTAAGCACTATTGGTATAAATCTAATTGGAACAGACACTAAATATGAAAATATAATTCAGGATTTCCTTAAATGCTATGTTTAAAATCAACTATTTAACCCATTACTAAAAAAAATCCACTTACTAATAAAGATTTTTTTATTAATTAAGAAATTGGACAAGCACTTATTTTATAATATTTCATTGATGTAACCATGTAAGTAATATAAAATAATGATTAATAAAAATCTATTTAATCAAAAAGATACAAGTTTTCAGAGAAAACTTGTACCAAGATAAAGGTTAACAGATTGTTAACCGTCCCACTCTTATTCTTTTTTTGTTTATTGTTGTTACACCATTTTTTTGAAAGCGACATGAAGTTCATGAAGCGCCCTAGTTGCCATAACATATCTAAGTTTATCTTCTTGCATATACTCACTGCGCAAGTCATCTGATTTAGCTTCGCCCATTTCGCTTTGCTTATTTAACACCATTATAACCGCGTCAAATTCAAGTCCCTTTGCAAAATACGATGGAAGAACAACAATTCCGCTATGATAAACCGCATTCTCTTCATTTATAATTCTAATATTTGTGTTTTCATTAATTAATTCATACATTTCTTGTGTTTCTTTTATATCTTTGCATATAATTGCAATATTTTCATAAGTCTTACCTTTAAAGTATTCAATCTTTTCAAATATGAATTTTTTAAGTTCACCCTTATCTGTAATTAATTTTTCCGTTACCACCTCACCGTTTCTTACTATAGGTATAATAGGTTCATCATGCAAATATTTATTAGCATACTCCATAATTTCCCTTGTTGATCTATAACTCGTATTTAATTTAAACTCCTGTACATTACAACGTGGAAGTATGTTTTTTATATCATGCATTGGTAATTTTCCCTCAAAAGGTATTAACCTTTGATTGCTATCTCCAACTATAGTTAGTGAAGTACATTTTGTTAATTCCTTTATAACCCAAAATTGAAGACTACTATAGTCTTGCGCTTCATCTATAACTACATGTTTTATTTCCTGAGGCATTTTAATACCTTCTAACTTAATTTTAAGGTACAATATACCTCCTAAATCATTTTCAGTTAATTGTTTATAACCGTTTATTTTGTTATACAAATCAACACAGTTACCATTTTCAATCCAAGTAAGTTTACTTTTTAGTTCTATCACTTCTTTGATAACTTCTCTAATTTTAAGTCTTCTATTAAAATCTAAATCATTTACTTTATAATCCTGCTCATCATCAGACAGTGCGGCTACTGCTTTTGCATATTCTTTTTGTATAAATCTTACTTTTTCATCTCTAGCCTCACTTATTTTCAAATAAATAATTCTTTTAATTTTCATACTTCTTCTAAATAAAGGCATAGTTTTATAATGAATAGTGAACATATCACTTATATCTTTTTTAGATAGTACAAGTTCGTCCATAAAATATAAATTTTCAATCTCAAAGTATTCATTATCTAGTTTTTCTATTTCCTGGTCAAGGAAGTCTTTATACATATCAGAATTTTTATACATAATATCCTTTGTAAATTCTTCCTCGCCACCAAGTACTTTCTCCATGTATTCTTTTAAACTCATTACTTCATTTAACTCTAAAATATCAAAAGCAAAATCTCTAAACGTTGTTTGCTTAACTCCTGACTCTCCAAGGCTTGGTAACACTGATGATATGTATTCCATAAATACATTATTAGGTCCTAATATCAAAACCTTATCTTCAAGTATTTTCCTATAATTATAAAGTAAATATGCTACCCTATGAAGTGCTATAGTAGTTTTCCCACTACCAGCAACACCATCAACTACAATAGTTTGTAGTCTTGGTTGTCTTATTAAATCATCTTGTTCCTTTTGTATTGTCATTATTATATCTTTTAGTTTTTCTCCTGCATTGCTACTAAGCACCATTTGAAGTATTTCATCTTTTACGTCAAGTGCTGAATCAAACATGCCCATAAGCTTTTCTTTTTTAATAATAAACTGTCTTTTACCTAAAATGTTAACTAATATTTTATCTTTAGGAGCATCATAAAAAGCATCGCCTAAAGAACCAGTATAAAATAAAGACGCAACTGGGGCTCTCCAATCTACTATTAATGGTTCATAGGTATTATCTGGAGTTACTCCAAATCTACCTACATACATTTCATTAATGCCATAGTCTTCTTCTGAAAAGTCAATTCTCCCAAAATATGGAGAGCTCTTAAGCGCAGTTAGTTCCTTAAGTCTTTTATCAATAGTTTTAAAAGCTTCTTCTTTTACGTATATCTCGTGATCAAAATATTCTATAACCATGTCTTCATCATCTCTATAGTCTTCAATAACTTTTTTCCTATAATCTAAAATATATTTTGTGATTTCTTTTCTTTTTTCAATATATTTTAAGATTTCTTCACTAATAATTTCACAAGCGACCTTTAAGTGTTCTTTTTCTATATTAAATTCAATTTGCTTTTTTAATTCTACCTCTATAAGTTTAGAATCAATATCATTTTCATTATTATTCAAAACCATCACCCCATTTTATTTGTTATATTTCCTCATACGATAAATATTAAAGGTAATAACAATTCCACATGTTATTTATTTAAATTTTATTAACTTCTTATGTCTAAAATATTTCATGCCATCCAATTAAATCAACAATGCCAAGACCTGGTGAATCACTAATAGATATAGTATTTCCTACGATGTTTGCCCCACCAATTACTGCCTCCTCTTCAAAAAGTAGCATAGTGTCTAGATCCGCTTTAATCATATTTGATTTTGATGCTGCAAAACTGGCTGCTGCTGTTATTCCTATTCTACTCTCTAGCATACAACCCATCATGCACCTTATACCCATATTTTCTGCCATATTATATATCTTTATTGCGTTATTTATGCCTCCACACTTCATAAGTTTTATACTTATAAGGTCCGCTGCTCTTCTTTCAATTATTTTAAAAGCATCCGATGGTCCAAAAACTGCCTCATCTGCAAGGATTTTCGTTTCAACGTTGTCAGTAACATACTTAAGACCATCTATATCCCAAGCATTAACTGGTTGCTCAACAAACTCAATATCAAGACCCATATCTTCAAATTTTCTAATGATACTTACAGCTTCCTTTGGTCTCCAACCTTGGTTAGCATCTACTCTGATTTTTATTCCTCGCCTTACTGCTTTTCTTACTGCTTTAACCCTTTCTATATCAAGATCTATATGATTTCCAACTTTCACTTTTAAAAATGTATAACCAGCCATAACAGCCTCTAATGATTTTGTTACCATTTGTTCCACCGTATCATTTGCTATTGTAAGATCTGTAGTTAATGAAGTTTTATATCCGCCCAAAAATTTATAAAGTGGAACTCCATATTTTTTGCAAAGCAAATCATAAATAGCAACATCAATAGCAGCTTTCGCGCTATTATTTGCGTGCATAGAATTATGAATTACTTTCATAATTTCTTCAAGATTATCAATGTCTAAACCTATAATTTCAGGTTTAATATAATTTATTGCTCCAATAATGGAATTTTCAGTTTCCCCTGTTATGGAAGGCGTTGGAGCCGCACTACCATATCCAACTTCCCCCGTATCTGAAATCATCTTTATAACTATTTCATCGGAGAAAGTAAGGATCCTCTTGCCTACTCTATATGGTTGTTTTAAAGCAGTACTCATTTTCCCAATTTTTATATCTTGTATTTTCATAATTATCCCCCACTAAAGTTTTATATTTATTATAGTATATACATTTTTTTATAAATTATTAATAGCCTAATATTGCATTATACATCTACATCTATTTTAATTCTATAGTTTTATAAATTTAAACTAAATGCAGCTCCGTAGGAGATAATTTAACTGCTTTAAAACACTAAAACCTACATCTTGGTTTATAAGATATAGGTCTAATTTTTATTTATTTTTACCAAAAATCACATGATATAATAAGTTTTGTATTCACAGAAAAGCTTATTTTGCCAGTTCATACAATGCATTAGCGTATATTTTAGCATTCTTAATCAAATTATCTATTGTTATATATTCGTTTGGTTTATGAATAGTGTCTAGTTCTCCTGGAAACATTGGTCCAAAAGCTACAATATTAGGCATTTCTTTAGCATAAGTTCCTCCACCTATTGATACTAGTTTTGCTTCTTCTCCAGTCTGCTTTGTATAAACCTCTTGAAGTGTTTTTATAATTGGACTATCTGGTGAAAAATATAATGGTTTTTGATGTTCAAATTTCTCTATTCTTATCCCAGTTCCATCAATTTTATTATTAAATGGATTCATCATATCTTCCAACTTACTAGTTACAGGATATCTTAAATTTAATGTCATAGTGGCTGAGTTATCATCCATATTTAATGTTCCAACATTAAAGGACACTTTACCTGACATTTCATCTTCAAGACAAACTCCAAAAGACTCTCCATGTACTTCCATGCCTATATTCTCATTAACAAATTTTATAAATTCTGATATATCATTTGTACCAAAATCAATAGTTCCAAGAAAAGCTAATAATTGCATTATAGCATTCTGTCCAAGTTCTGGTAAACTTCCATGAGCGGATTCACCTTTAGATTTAATTATTATCATATCTTTATTAACTACTGCCGAAAGTTTAGAATCATCATCTTTTACAAAAATTCTTAATGCACTAACAATACTTTCTGCATTAGTAGTTATTATTCCAGCTTCACAATAATCAGGTACCATATTTGCAGCCTGACCACCTTTAATATATTTAATAAAGTTATCGCTCTTATTTTTAACTTTAAAATCTTTCACGATATTAAAGATAGTTATACCTTTTTCACCATTAATTATTGGATAATCCGCATCTGGTGTAAAACCAGCAACTGGTGGTTTTTCTCTTTCTAAATAATAATCAAGTTCTTTGCTTCCTGTTTCTTCATTAGTACCGAATAAAATTCTAATTCTTTTAGAAAGCGGAAGTTTTGCATCTTTAATAGCTTTTAATCCATAAAGCGTAGCCATTATTGGTCCTTTATCATCTGTAGTTCCACGTCCGTACATTTTACCGTCGTGAATTTCTGCGCCATAAGCTGGATAAATCCAACCATTTCCTTCAGGCACCACATCCAAGTGGCCTAGTGCTAAAACATAATCCTCGCCTTGACCGTACTCTGCATATCCAACATAGCCATCTAAGTTAACCGTATGAAACCCTAGGTCTTTTGCAATACCAAGTGCGCATTCTAGAGCTTTATTTACTCCTTCTCCAAAAGGTTTCCCAGGTTTTGCATCGCTCTCTATACTCTTAATTTTTATAATTTCTTGAGTAGAGCTAATAATATCTTCTTTCATAACATCAATTAAATTGTTTAATTCCATATTCTTTCCCCTCCATTAATAATCTACTTACGTAGATTATCTACTTACGTAGATTAATTACTAACATAAATTAACTACCAACATAGATTACCTACCAACATAGATTACCTACTTATATAGCTTCACCCACTTTAGTGGCTTTATCCACTTAGTTCCTTTATTAAATTATAATATCATTTATTCGTTTTTAAAGTGATCCATCCACTTCGAGATAAGTACTTTAAAAACACAATTAATTTTTCAATAGAAATTTGCTCACTCTCATTAAATGTTTTAGTCATAGCCAAAGCAATGTCATAAACAGTTTTAGTTCCATCACAAAGTTGCCAAACCATAGAACCTCTTTCGTCTAGCTCTATATCATTAACATTTGATTTTTTCATAATCCACCTTTGGAATTTCTCTATCGGTTTACTATGGCTAAAAAACAATTTCACTTTATTTTCATTTAATTCCCAGTGCTCAATTTTTCGTAATGGTTTATATAGTAAAAATTTTTCTTTAGATTTTTCTTTATTTTTATTATTAAACATATATTTCACCTACAAAACAGCTAAGAGCCATAACGGCTCTTAACTTATATTTTTTACTTTATTATTTATTAGCTTAAATAATAAACACTATATTTAATTACTGTACTTAAATTATAATATTAAAGAGCTGTTTTGTCTACCTTTGAGCAAAAATGTACCTCCATATCCCTAATGCAATGAACATCAATGTAGATAATGTGTCATTTCCATCTAAATATGTAAATATAGTTTAGAGTTAATGTTTCTAACAAATGTTTTATACTTTTTTCTTTCTTATTTTAATTTTCCAAATCTACTAAACGGACTAATTATAATCCTTGCCTTTCCCATTATGTCCTTCTTAGGTATAAAAGGTTTATCCCAATATCTGGCATCTAAAGAATTAATCCTATTATCTCCCATAAAAAAGTAACTATCTTCTGGAACTGTGAATTTTCCTGTTTTACCACCTGGAAATTTAACGTAACTTTCAACCGTCTTATCTCCATTTATATACACAGATCCATCATCTTTAATATCTACTACATCATTTGGTAATCCAATAAGTCTTTTTATCAAATCTTCATCTAATTCATCCGAATGAAAAACTACTATATCCCCATGGTTAAGGTTATTTTTATTATGAACTCGCGTTACTAAAATCTTATCATTTAGTTGTATAGTTGGCAGCATAGATCCTGTTGGAACCGTAACGTTAAAGAAAACAACCTTATTTATAATAAAAGCTATTATAATGGCCGCTACTATAGGTAATATCCAATCTTGAAATATTCTTTTTGCAAAATCCATTATTATCTCCTCTCAAATCTAATCCTTAACATTTTATCACAATATATATAATATATCATCATTCTGCTTATTTTATGTTAATAAATATTATAACTTCTCTTTGGATACACATTAATTCTTTTACTTAGCTAGTTGGTATGAGCGTCATGCGTCAAACAAAGCATATGTATAAGCAAGATGATGAGCTACAATAAGTCTGGCTACAAGGTGTTTGAAATGTTACAATATATAATATAATACCTAGTTTGTTTATAAAATAATTAGAGGAGGAAAATTATGATACCACAAAAAAAATCAAATCAGTGGATTGGCGTTTTTATATTATATATAATAGTAATATTTATTAGTTTACTTACAACTAGAGTCATGCTTGGCAGTGAAATATTAGGTAGAAACATATTGGGTCTTTTCATAATATCAACTGGTTCAGCTTTGCTACCTATTATAGGTGGTTTTTTAGGCAAACGGATATTTTTCACCATTTATACGCTGGCTAATATATTAGGCATATTTTATATGTTTTATGTAGTTATCGGAAATGCTTCACCTGGCTGGAGTGACCTAACCAGCATCGTAGGTTATATATATATAGTTGCAATTGGAGCAGTTTTAGCTTTATTAACGGAAGTTATTAGTTATTTTGTTATATCAAATAAAAGGAAAAAAATATAAAAATTATTTGCTATAAAAAGAAATCTCCAGCAGGAATGAGAAAAGACACCCTATTTTAGAGTGACTTATAATCAACTTTATACTTTCTTGCTTTTTCATTTGTCCAAAATCTATGTAACCGGCTCACCAAAAATAGGAACTACTCTTGTCCAACCTTTCATTTTTCCATACTTAAGATATTTATCGTAATAAGCAAGCTCTACATTAAGGAAATCGGTCCATAATCTGCGTAGTTCTTCGTTCCTAATAGTCTCAATAATTGCTCTAAGATGAGCATCTAATGCCGATAATTGCCAACTTAAAATAATTCGGTACATAAACCTATCTGTGATCATTTCAGGATCTATGGGCGTTGTTACTGGCAATCCTGATCTGTTAGGCAGCGGTATATTAAGTTTTAGTGCTAAATTCTCTAGCTTTTTAACCTGCTTATTATAAATATATAACCCATGCGCAAGTATTACCTTAAACTCAGTATCATGAGCAAAACCCGAAAATATGCCTATGAGTTCAATTTGTTCATATCTCATAACAATATGATCCCAAATATGAAATGCTTCTGACGTAGAAAGCTCTTCTCTTACCTGGACGATAGCGGTCTTGTATGTAGGATATGTCTCCTCCCAGCCCTTTAATTTACCAAACTTATAAAGACGATCAAAATCCTCAAAATGAGTTTTCAAATCTTGTATGATAGTATTTCTTAAATTATCGTTAGTACTGGTTGAACGAACAGCATGGCTAAGAGACATCAGCTGCGCTACAAGGTCATGGTATATCTTTTTATAGATATAATCATCCGTTATATCATTAATCCGGGTTGCAAACTTAACGTCCACTGGAGGTCTGTTTGGCATTATGATACGAAATTCTTCGCCTAATTTCTCTAAATTATCTATTTGATTTTCAAAATTTTTCTGAAATCCATCTAGGACTACTTCCCAACTTACATCATGAACAAAGTTCTTAAATAATTGAACTGTTTGAGTACTAACATATCTTGCTCTTAGAAGACTATATATATTATATGCCTCCTGTATATCTATAACGTCATCTCTCTTCTTAACTTTCTTTATTAATGAAATTATATCCAATATTATCACCCCTCAATTATAAATATTATTGTTAGTATGTGTAAAATCCTCTTACATATACCTTGAGAGGCGAAATACTTATAACTTACTACTCTAAATCTTTAGATGCTGCAACTTCCGTGTTAGCTCTCTCTCCTTCGTTCATTAGCTTATTATTTACTAGTAATAACTCCTTGTCTTGATCTTCAACTTGTTGCTGCAAAGCCAATTTTGACTTGCTAAGTTCCGCCTCAATCACTTTAGACTTAGTGATATCTACAAAAGTTATGACTACTCCATCGGCTTTTCCCTCTAACGTCTTATAAGGCAGAATTCTAGCGTTAAACCAACTCCCATTACGAGCCATTACCTGTTTTTCAACGCATTTCAACGTACGTTGCACATTCCTAACATCCTCTGTAAGTTCTGGATAAATAATATCTGATGCAATATCAGTGATTGGTCGACCCACATCACTGCGAATCAACCTAGAAACTACAGTCATTTGATCGGTGAAGTGCTTAACAAGCAACGTTTTATCCAAAAATAAAGTGGCAATTTTAGTGCTGTCCATTAGATTTTTCATATCTCCTGTGACTAGTGACAGATTATCTAACTTAACCTGTAGTTCGTAATTAATTGTCTTTAGCTCTTCATTTGAGGACTGTACTTCTTCCTTTGTTGTTGTAAGTTCCTCGTTTGTAGACTGGAGTTCTTCGTTACATGACTGGAGCTCCTCATTGCTGGCTTTAAATTCCTCTTGTGATATCTGCATTTCTGCACCAGCAACTTGCCACATTTGACGAGTTTGTAATAGTTCTCTCTTCAGTTCCTCCTCACGCTTATTAATCGCTGGCATTTCTTCGGCTGTTGTTAGACTTTTGACTTCATTAGGCATGGTCACGTCGGTAAAAACGATCATTACCATCCCTCGCAGCGCCTCTGGCTCTTTGAGCGGATTAATTGTTATATCAACCATGATCGTCCCACTCTCGCTTAACACGACAACCTTCTTAGAATTAACTACCTCTTTTAACCGAGCAGCCTTGTAGAAGGCGTCATTGAGTTTATAATTTAGCCCCTCACGAGCCATAGCAAAAATATTCCAATTAGCCTTGCCGGCAGCAGGTTCCAAGTACTTACCTGTTCGCCCAGTTATGTAGAGAATATCACCTTTACCATTGACGAGCACGGCAGCTGGTGAATAATATTGTAAAATCAGTTGATCAGCCAGAGACTGCATGTTCTGAACCTCATCCGATGGATGGTTCACTTCCGGTTGATACGGTGCAAATGAGTTAGGAAATTCTATAGGCTCCGCCTGGATTAGGGGTCTAAGCCTCTGATAAATTCGCGATTTGAGATCAAGCGGTTTAAAAAGCTCTGTAAAGTTCCCAACTGATTCCGCACTTCCTAAAAACAAAAATCCGCCACTATTGAGACTGTAGTGAAAAAGTGGAATGAGCTTTTTCTGGATTTCTGACGTAAGGTAAATAAGCAGGTTCCTGCAGATCATTATATCAATTTTTGTAAATGGGGGATCCTTAATCATGTTCTGCTGAGCAAATATGACCATATCACGAATGTCCTTGTTGACCTGATATCCACGATCCACCTTAACGAAATACTTATCCAGGCGCTGGTTAGACACCTCTTTTGAGATACTCGCCGCGAAAATACCCTCCCGGGCTTTATCAATAGCTTCTTGGTCAAGATCAGTAGCAAAAATCTGAACAGAAAAATCTTTGTAAGGCTTTAACTTATCCATAACGTCTTTGAAGACAATCGCTAAGGAGTAAGCCTCTTGGCCGGTGGAACAGCCAGATATCCAAACTCGAACCGTATCAGTAGGCGACCTCTGCTCTAAGAGTGCTGGTATAACTTTATTCTTTAGTAAATCCCACTCCACCTGCTCTCTAAAGAAACTGGTAACCCCAATTAAAAATTCCTTAAATAGCAAATTTAGTTCCTGAGGGTTCTCCTTTAAAAAGTCGACATAAGTGGCTATATCATCAATTTTATGAATAACCATACACCGCTCAATCCTACGTTGTATGGTGCTTTTTTTATATGAAGAAAAATCATGACCTGTATGTGATCGTAACATCCCTATAATATTGTCGAAGTAACCCTTGAGTTTAGCTTCGCCGTTCTTGTCAACCATCTGCTTGTTCTCAAGATATGAAATAATTTTAGAAGGCATTGTCTCGACTGTTGATATAACGTCTGCTAGGCCTCTCTCAACGGCGCTAAGAGGCATGTCCTTAAATTTAGCCGAGGACGGTTCCTGGATAAAAGTGCCTCCTCCATTTTCCTTAATTTCTCTGAGTCCTGCTGTACCATCGCTACCCATACCTGAGAGAATAACACCAATACCGCTCTCATGCTTATCCTTTGCTAGAGATGAAAAAAAGAAATCTATGGGCAAATGCAAAGTGTGGGGCTCAATACTCTCAATATAATCAAAAATATGTAACGTATTATTCTTAATAGACATATTCTTATTTGGAGGAATTACATAGACGCAATCAGGCTCAACTGATAATTTCTCATATGCCTGAGTAACCTTCATACTAGTATCCTTTTTAAGTAACTCCACCAAAATACTCTTACTATTCTTTTCCATATGCTGAACGATAACAAAAGCTAATCCGCAATTTTTAGGAACATTACTTAGGAAAGTCGACAGAGCATCTAGTCCTCCTGCAGAGGCCCCTATACCTACAATTGAAAAACCTACTTTTACATTATAGTTTTTAGTTTCATTATCTCCAGAACTTTTAATCATAACGTTAGTATCTAAGTTCTTATTCTCTTTCATCCTGGCCCTCCATTCACAAATTAATAAACCCATCATCTTATATTCTTATTATAACAAATTATTTGCACCCAAACTATAATAGCTTATAATTTTCTATATTATTTTTAAAAAAATCTATTTTAGACATATAATGAAAATAGACTCGGATATATGTCATAATTATGACATATATCCGAGTCTATTTAATTTAAAGAGTAGATATCCGAAAACTCAATATGTATTCTCTCAATTCTTTCTTCTGAATCGTGTTCAACTATTTCACATATATTATTGTCTTTAGGTTTTACTATTACTGGGAACATAATAATAAATTCTGTTCCCTTGCCGTATTCACTACGTACTGAAATTTTGCCACCATGTAGCTCCACAATGGATTTAACTATGGAAAGTCCAATACCGCTACCCTCCTGCCCACGAGCAAGAGACCTATCCACCTGCCTAAATCTATCAAAAATAATATCTAACTTATCATTTGGAATTCCTATGCCTGTATCTTTTATAGATATTATAATATTTTCTCCTTTATCATACATATTTATCCACATATTCCCGCCTGGTTTTGTAAACTTTATTGAATTAGAAAGTACATTTAATATCACTCTTTCAATCTTTTCTGGATCACAGGATATTGTGCAGTCCTCTATATCAGTATCAAAAATCAATTCAATAGATTTATTCTTTATATATTCGGATACTGACATAGTTACACTTTCAACAATATCAACAATATTATAGTTCTGTAACCTTAAATCAAAATAACCTGCATCAAGTTTAGTAATATCAATCATATTATTAACTAGTCTTAATTGTCTGTAACAATTCTGTTTCATTGTGTTATAGTATTTTTTAGTTTTTATTTCTTTATCTTTAACATCACTGTCACCACTTGTAAATGTATCCAAATACTGTAATGCACACAAAATTACATTTAGTGGCGTTTTAAGTTCATGAGAAAGGTTAGTAAAAAATTCTGTCTTTAAATTTTCTGATAAAACTGTTTCATCCAATAATTTCTTATTTGTTATATCCACAAGAGATAAAACTACACCTTTAATTAAATTCTCAGTTGTACAATATGGCGCACATTTCAATAAATACCAGTTTCCGTTTTTACTTTGAATTTCCTTCTCATATGACTTATAACTTATTAACACCGAACTTGCACCTATATTTAAGTCATCATTAATCATATTACTTACTATGTGGTTCATAGGGCGCCCAATATCTTGCAACTTAAGATTTATTTCCTTAGTAATGCTGGGTGTAAACCTTCTTACACAAAGGTTTTCATCAAGAAAAATGGTCCCAATATCTGAACTATTTAAATAGTTTGTCATATCATTGTTTAGATCAGCCAACTCTTTATTTTTATGTAGATACTGGTTGTTGATTTTTATTAATTCATCATTTGCTGCTTGATACTCCTCATTTACAGCCTGTATTTCTTCATGGTAAACAAGATGTTCCTCATTTGATATTTGAAGGTTTTCCTTGGTACACTGTAATTCCTCTTCAAGTTCGATAATTCTTTTATTTAATTCCCTTTCTTTATATTGCGCTGTATATTCATTTATGGAAGCATTATCTTCCTTATAATCTAACCTTATACTAGGCATTATATTTCCCATAATGCATATCTCCTTTTTTCTAATTATTTAAAAATAGTGTTAGTTATAATATCACTCTATTAATCTTATTACAGTTATACTTCTACAAAAATACATAACTTACCTTCTTTCACAGTATATTTTTAGTTATAAATCGTTCGCAATTTTCGTCAAACTCTGCGCACGCAAAAAAAGTAAGAGATATCTCTTGCTTAAATCATCTCCTTCAAAAGTCGTTAACATTACAGCTCCACAGGAGATGAATTAATTATACCCCTATTCATTCTGTAGGAAAAAAAGGATAGTCACTCACTTTTTCATAAGATTGTTTTAAAAATAGTACATCATCCTCATTTAAAGGATGCTCTAAACATTCCTCAATATTTTGAGCAACAAATGAGAAATTCACAAAATCCCCTGGTGGAACCAATGTATTAGCACCTAGAGAAAGCGTATACTTCATAGCAGCAAGGCGGAGCTCCTTGTTTTCTATATCTATTGGTTTGCACCAAGACTTTGTAAATTGTGAACTTTCCCTTTCACCTTGATTCATCCAGCTACGTTCTATCAATTGTTTCATCGCAAGAATACCCATATCTTTTTCTTTTGATATTTTGCATAATTGCGTTCCCATATCATGTCCGATATTCATATGCCAATTAAGCGGAAATAGTACTGTATCGAAATCATAGAGTGACATCGCCCTCAAAGCAACCGCTTGGTTATGACATGTAATTCCCAATTTACGAACCAGTCCCTGCTTCTTCGCTTTTACCATCATCTCCATAACACCTCCAGGTCCGAATGCCTGATCCACTTCTTCCTGGCGACTGAGCGCATGCATCTGATAAACATCAAAGTAATCGGTGCGAAGCAAGCGCAAAGATTCTTCAAACTCTTTTTGGGCATCCACTTTCATTCTGCAACCAGTCTTGCAAGCAAGATGTATATTCGTGCGATATGGAATAAGTGAATTTCCCAATTTCTCTTGTGCGTCTCCATAAGAGGGGGCAACATCAAAATAGTTTATGCCACGGTCAATTGCCCATGATACATATTTGTCAGAAGAATGTTGACCATCTTCCATAGAAACAATACCGCCATATATCACCGGCGTAATTTCAAATCCTGTATTACCAAATCTTCTTTTTATCAAAATTTTCACCCTCCTTTAATTAATTTCTGTGATTTCATTTCACTATTTTTCTTTGTTTATCCCCTCTATCCTATCTACGCACTCCACATGTATGTTGATAGAAAGTTGTTTCTATACTTATTATACCTCTTTTCCCTATTCAATAAGTCATTGCCTTCCCTATTTAATCATTTTATTCTTCTTTAGACGAGAGTATATAAAGCATAAACAGTTCTCTACTAGATATATATCATCTTTGAACTGTTGAAACTCTATGGGCAAGTCACATATATTTATATATTCAATTTTTTTTGTACCTTTTAATGTCTGTATGTTCGAATTGTATTGCGTACCTATTATATATTTCAATGCATTACGTGGGCCTGCATGTATGAACACTTTGTCAGGCATTAAATTCAAATAAATACCCATTGCCAAAGCATTGTCATACTGTGATAATTCATCTAGATTTTTTATTTCAGCTATATTTATAAACTCAATTATCTCATCAAAACTTTTTAAATTATTTATTTTATTTTCATTAGCTTTTATATATAATGCAGTTGATCTTAATGCATTTTCTAGACGTATTGATTCTAGGAACCACATGTGTTCAGGACAAAACACTACAGCATAATCCACATAATCCTCATAATTTAGTTCTATACTTTTTGTACTATAAAGTTTTACATAATTAATATCTTCTTGCATTTTAAGATTAATATAATCGTCAATCATATCTTTAAGCGATGTGCTCATAAACGTTTCTCCTTCCAATATCACTATTATACAATTATATTTTCCCTCTTTGAAAGATAGAACCATGATTATTAACACAAAAAAACCATGAAGTTTTAGCATAAAGCTCTCTTCATAGTTTCTTTCTATTTTATATTTAATTATTGCACCTCTACATTTTTCGTTGTAGTCCTACAACGCACTCTACATGTGCCGTTTGAGGGAACATGTCCACTGGCTGAATTTCTACAGTTTTATATCCAAGTTCATCTAAAATACCTAAATCGCGAGCTAAAGTACCAGGATCACAAGACACATAAACTATATTTTTAGGTTTCATGCTACATATGGATTCTAAAAGAGTTTTATCACAACCCTTTCTAGGTGGATCAACTACCACTACATCAGCTTTTACCCCTTGCACAATAAGTTCTGGTATAACTTTTTCTGCATCTCCCACTATGAATTCTGCATTATCTATCTTATTTTCTTTTCCATTAATTATAGCATTTTCAATAGCCTGTGGTATTATTTCTACTCCATACACCTTCTTAGCCTTCCCAGATAAAAATAATGATATAGTGCCTGTACCACAATAAACATCCAGTACCACTTCTCCACCACTTAAATTTGCATACTCAAGTGCCGTGCTATATAGCACCTCAGTTTGAATAGAATTAACTTGGAAAAATGATAGAGGTGAAATTTCAAATTTAAATTCCCCTATGTAATCTGTTATAGTATCTTTTCCCCATAGAGTTACGCAAAGCGGCCCAAGTATTACATTTGTTTTTATGTTATTAATATTTTGTACAATACTTACAAGCCCTTTAATCTTTTTACTTATTAATGCTATAAATTCTTCTTTGTGAGGAAGGTCCGTACCATTAGTAACTAGAACTACCATTACTTCTCCTGTTTTAATCCCCTTTCTAATCATAATATGTCTTAGAATCCCTTGATTATTTTCCTCATTATAACTCTCAATATTAAATTCTTTCATCCACATTCTTGTAAGCTTTACCACAATATCAGCTACTGAGTCTTGAATATGGCAAACTTCCATGTTTATTATGTCATGACTTCTTGCTGCATAAAACCCAATATTCACATTACCATCTATATTACTCACAGGCAATTGAACCTTATTTCTATAATTATAAGGAGACTCCATTCCTATTGTAGGATGAACTAGCACGTCATCTAATTTCCCTATTCTATTTATAACTTGTTTCACTCTATTAGTTTTAAAATCTAGCTGGGAATCATAATCTATATGTTGAATATTGCAACCTCCACAGTTCTTATATATCTCACAAACTGGATCTACTCTATACATAGATTTTTCAATTATCTCTAGTAGTTTTCCAAAAGCAAAATTTTTAGAAACCTTAACAATTTTAACCATCACCTTTTCGCCTTTTATTGCACCTGCTACGAAAATGGTGAAATTATCTATCTTGCCTACACCTTCTCCATCATATCCCATATTATCTATATCCACTATGTAGTCCTCATTTTTCTTAACAGGAATATCATAACTTTTATTCTTCATAATTCCGTTTTTACTTTCACTTGTCTTTCTTTTACTTTTCATAATCTCTCCTCCTAAACCTATATAAAACTCTCTATACCCATTTCCTTATATAGGGCACATAAAAATAAACCTAAGCAAAATGCCAAAGATTCATTTCTATGTGCCCACATAATTACAAGAAAATCTTACTTTTCCTCGAAAGTTTCACATTGTGTTCTCTCGATACATAAAGGTGTTTTTTTAATACCACATTCCTCTATTACATCAACCAAAATGTTTTTCGCTATACATAATTCTTCTTTATTATATTTACAATTAACAGCTTCACATTTAATTCTTGGACTCATCTCTATAGAGTCGCTGGAAAATACTTGTTTAAATTCACCAACCACATTCATATTAAGTACATTAGTTAACGAATTTTTTAGTCCCCTTTCATCAAATGTCTCACATTGTGTTGCTTCACTTTTATGAGCATCCGCTCCCGAAATATGGATAGTACTCGCTGAACATATACCAGATACATTATTAACACATATCGTTGCGCTACAACTTAAAATTCCCCTCATGTTTATCCCTCCGAACATTTATTTTCAATTACAACTTTTAATTTTTAACTCAAAATTAGCTTTTAATTATAATATTTAGTTTAATTATAACTATTCTTTTGATTATAATCTGTAGCTTGTGCTTTTATTATACTACAGATAAAAAAAAAGCACCATATAGATGCTATCAAAGAATCAGTTGCCATTTATTTGCTTGTACTTTTAATTATAACCTTATTCATTCCAATTATACATATATTTATTATATATTTTTATTTTTTTATAAAAAAAGAAGATTGCCAGTCTTTTTGCAGGCAACCTTCTGACCTATAAGCCTATTTTTAGTTTTTTACGTTAGCCCTACCACTATACACAATACCTCTAGTTGCATCCATTGTTATAAATGAACCAGTTTTAATAATTCCTACTGCTCCTGTTGCATTGTATATAATTGGAACTGCTTTTGCTGTACCTTCAATAACAACATTTGAAGATGTTGCATCTTCTTCTACAATAATTCCAGAAACTCTATCTAATAGATTATCGTAATCTTTATCTAATGTTCTAACTACTAAGATATCTCCATCTTGCATAGTGTCACTCGCTTCTTGTGCGTCTTTCGCATAACAAGCAGTGCCACAAGCTGATGCACTTATGTTTCCTTTACCTTGTACTAATATATCACCAACTATGTGAACCTTCATCATATTTGTGCTACCTACAAAATTTGCAGGGATTCCAGCAGCCATAACTACTAAATCACCCTTTTGTACATAACCTGATTTTAAAGCTATAGCAACAGATTTCTCTATAAGATCATCAGTAGATTCAACTTGCTCTGAACATATTGCAATAACGCCCCAGTTTAATGCTAAACTTCTAGCTACTCTTTCATAAGGAGTAACCGCAATAACTGGACATTCTGGTCTATAAGTTGAAACTTTTTTAGCTGTATTACCACTTTGAGTTGCAGTAATAATAGCTGAAGCTTTTAGTTCCATAGCTGTACTACAAGTAGCTAAACTAATAGCATTTGGTACATTTGGTACATGATATTTTCTTTTTTTCTTTAAGTTTTCTTGATAATTAAGAGCGTTCTCAGCAGTTTGTGCTATTTTAGACATTATACTTACTGCCTCTATTGGATATTTACCATTAGCAGTTTCACCACTAAGCATTATAGCATCTGTACCATCAAATATTGCATTTGCAACATCTGAAGATTCAGCTCTAGTTGGCCTTGGGTTTCTCATCATAGAATCTAGCATTTGAGTCGCTGTTATAACTGCCTTTCCAGCAGCATTACATTTCTGTATAATCATTTTTTGAACTATTGGAACTTCTTCAGTAGGAATTTCAACTCCTAAATCTCCTCTTGCAACCATAACGGCATCTGAAAACTTAATGATATCATCGATATTATTAACGCCTTCTCTATTTTCTACCTTAGATATTATTTGTATTTTTTCTCCACCATTTTCATTAAGAACAAGTCTTATATGATGTAGATCTGAAGCTTTTCTAATAAATGAAGCTGCAACAAAATCAACACCTTGTGCGCATCCAAATTTTAAATCATTAATATCTCTTTCTGTAAGAGCTGGTAAATTTATTGAAACTCCAGGAACATTAACTCCCTTATGATTGCCTACCATACCAGTATTCGCAACTATACAATGTATTTTTTTGCCTTGAATTTCTTGTACTTTAAGTCCTACTAAACCATCATCTATTAATATAATATCGTTAGGTTTAACATCTTGATATAAATTTTCATAAGTTACTGAGCAAACAGTTCCATCTCCAATAACTTCTTCACCACAAACAACTGTGAATTTTGCACCTTCTTGTAATTCAACTTTACCAGTGGCAAAATTTCCTGTTCTTATTTCTGGTCCCTTAGTATCAAGTATTATAGCGATATGCTTATTAAGTTTTACTCTAAGATCTTTTACTAAATCCATTCTTATTTTATGTTCTGCGTGATCTCCATGAGAAAAATTATGCCTTGAGGCATCCATCCCTGCATAGATTAAATTTTGTATAGTTTCACTATTATCACTAGCTGGCCCTACTGTACATATAATTTTAGTTTTTTTCATAAATTACTCCTCTTATTGTAAATTATTTTATAATTAGTTCGTTATTATTAATATTTCCTATCACTACTTTATTTATAAATTTGATGTGATTGGATTTAGTTTAGTTTATTTTAGTAAGAAAGAATTTTTGAAATATGATAAAGTCTTTCCTTAAATGTTCTTGGCACTGATATTGCCTCATTGATGTCTTCATCTACTATTTTACCATCTTTCATGCCTATAGCTCTTCCTGATTTGCCGTCTATAAGCGCTTCTACTGCTGCTACGCCCATTCTTGAAGCAAGCATTCTATCAAAGGCGCTTGGGCTTCCACCTCTTTGAATATGTCCAAGTATTGTAGCTCTTGATTCAATTCCTGTTATTTCTTCAACCTGCTCTGCAAGTTCATTTGCTCCACCTACACCTTCAGCAAGTATTATTAGATTATGCATTTTGCCTCTAAGTTTTCCTTCAAATATAGTTTTGCATAAATTATCCATTTCATACCCTTTTTCAGGAACAATTACTTCTTCAGCCCCTCCGCCAATACCAGCGTATAAGGCTATATCTCCACAATTTCTTCCCATTACTTCAATTACACTAATTCTTTCATGAGAACTTGATGTATCTCTTATTTTATTTATAGCATCTAGTACTGTATTAAGTGCTGTATCAAATCCTATAGAATATTCACTGTAAGGTAAATCATTATCTATAGTTCCAGGTATACCTATAGTTGCAATTCCCATTTCTGATAAAAGCTGTGCTCCTTTGAAAGAACCATCTCCTCCAATTACAACTAACCCATCAATACCAAATACTCTTAATACATTAGCTGCTTTTTTTCTTCCAGCTTCAGTCCTAAATTCTTCGCAACGAGCAGTTCTAAGAATAGTTCCACCTTTATGTATTATGTCAGAAACAGAGTGTCTATCCATATCCATAATTTCACCGTTAATAAGTCCACTATATCCTCTTTTTACACCCATAACTCTTATGCCTTTATAAATAGCCATTCTAACTACAGCTCTAATGGCCGCATTCATTCCTGGTGCATCTCCTCCACTTGTAAGTACCGCAATTGTCTTCATAAAATTCCTCCTTGTAGTTCTTTTGAGTATAAAAACAATTATTAATTGTTTTTCTCTTTATAGTTCACTGGAGCATAAAAAATTTATTAATTGCTTTATGGTGGTTCTTTAGTTACACCACTGGGACATATACAGTCCCACCATAGTTGTGATTTGTTCATGTCGGAAAACAAAAAAACAGTCTACTAATAAAAAATACCCTTATAATATATTATTATACATTATTCTCGTGACATTTAGCGTTTTATATTAAAAATAAATATTTTTTATAGAAACATCTAATTATTCTAACTAATTTTATAAACATTACCATAAGTAATATTTTCACCTACGGTAAGCTTTTTATACTAATAATCAGAATTTTATTGTATTTTTATATTACTTTCTCCAAACATATTTCTAAGAATTTCCATAGTGTCTATTTCTTCGCTAAGCCACAATCCTTTATCCACAGCGTACATTTTTCTTGGCACTTTTGTACAAATATATACAGGGGTACTCCCTCTATATATTGCTAGATTCTGTTTTATTTTTTTTAATGTTTCCTTCATAGTAGCTTCGTTTTCTATTAGAATATAAATTTTTTCACTATTAATTTTTTGGAGTGGTTTAATATCCTCACATAATATCTTGGGCTGCTCTTCTTCCCTAATACTAACTCTACCTTTTAATATTACAATTTCATCCTCTTCTAGTAATGACTTATACTTTTCAAAGGTCTTAGGGAAAACTATTACTTCTACACTAGCATATAAATCCTCTAAATTAATAAAAGCCATCATATCATTATTTTTTGTAACCTTCTTATTAACGGATGATATTATACCTCCGATAATTACTTTGTCCCCATCTTGAAGTTTAAAACTTTCACTTAGAAGTTCATTCCCATCTTCAAGGCTTTCATCAACCACAATATCAGATATTCTTGTATTTGTTTGTATTTTAAGTGTTTCTTCATATTCATCTAAAGGGTGACCAGATAAATATATTCCTGTCATTTCTTTTTCCATAGCTAAAAGATGTTTCTTCTTAAATTCTTGAATGTTCGGATACTCTATTTCAAAATTATCATACTGCGTATCAAAATCTAGGAATAAATTTATTTGTCCTGAAATATTTCTCTTTCTATCATTGTTTACCCCATCTAATACTTTTTCATATATTGCAAGTAGTTGTGACCTGTGAATTTTAAAATCATCAAAAGCTCCCGCCTTAATAAGGCTTTCTACTGATCTTTTACTAACGCAAGCTGTATCTATTTTATTGCAAAAGTCCATAAAACTCGAAAACTTACCTTTTTCTCGTCGATTACGTACAATGCTTTCTATTACATTTACCCCTACATTTTTAAGTGCTGAGAGGCCAAATCTTATAGTGTCACCTTTTACAGTAAATTCCGCAAAACTTTCGTTAATGTTCGGTGGCAAAACTCCAATATTAATTTGAACCGCATATCTAGTATAAAAGGCTATTTTCTCACTATTGCCCTTAACACTGTTGAGCATAGCCGCTATAAACTCTGTAGGATAATAACACATTAAATATGCTGTTTCATATCCCACAACAGCGTAAGCCGCCGCGTGTGATTTATTAAACGCGTAAGACGCGAAATCCATCATTTGATCAAATATACGGTTAGCAGCCTTTTCTGTTATTCCATTTCTTAGACAACCCTCAACTTCTATTTTTCCATCAGAGTCAACTATTCCATGGATAAAGTTATAACGCTCCTCTTCCATAACCTTGTGCTTCTTTTTAGACATAGCACGACGTACAAGATCTGATCTACCCATAGAATATCCAGCAAGTTTTCTAACAATATCCATAACTTGTTCTTGATATACCATTACACCATATGTAACCCCTAAAATTTCTTCTAGTTGTGGCGTTTCATATTCAACCTTGCTAACACCATTTTTATTTTTTATATATCTAGGAATTTCAGCCATTGGGCCCGGTCTATACAAACTTATACCCGCAATAATATCCTCTAAATTGTCAGGTCTAAGTTCCTTCATAAAGCTAGTCATCCCAGCTGATTCAAGTTGAAATATACCTACAGTTTTGCCTTCACCAATCATCTTATATACTTTATGGTCTTCAATGTCTAAATCATCTATGTCTATGGATACATTCCTATTTTGTTTAACAAAATCTACACAATCCCGCATAACTGTAAGTGTACGAAGCCCAAGGAAATCCATCTTTAAAAGGCCAAGTTCCTCAAGGGTTCCCATAGGAAACTGTGTCACTATCATTTCATCATTTTTCTGAAGAGGAACATAACTAACTAGTGGTTTTGACGCAATAACCACTCCAGCTGCATGAGTTGAGCTGTGCCTTGGAAGTCCCTCAAGTGCCTTTGCAATATCTATAAGTGCTTCAACGCGAGTATCATCTTCATATAATGTTCGAAGCTCCGCGTTCATTTCAATGGCTTTGTCTATAGTTATATTAAGAACTCCTGGTATCATCTTAGCGATCCTGTCCACCTCTGCATAGCTATAGTTCATTGCTCTTCCTACATCTCGTATACAAGCTCTAGGCGCCATCGTTCCAAATGTTATGATTTGGGATACATTATCTGATCCGTACTTCTTAACAACATAATCAATTACCGCTTGACGTCCCTCATAGCAGAAATCGGAATCAATATCTGGCATGGATACTCTTTCCGGGTTAAGGAAACGTTCAAACACAAGACTATATTTAATAGGATCTATCTTAGTTATGTCTAGTGTATAAGCAAGTATTGAACCCGCTGCTGATCCACGCCCAGGTCCTGTTGGAATGCCGCTATCTACTGCAAATTTTATAAAATCCCATACTATAAGAAAATAATCTACGAACCCCATTTGTTTTATTATATTAAGTTCAAATTCAAGTCTATCTATATAAATCTTAGCCTTATCATTACTAGATGCTATTTCATTTATGTATTCTATAGAAAAACCATCGCCAGTTGCGTCACTAAATTCCTTATACCTTGGTGCAAGACCCTTATAACAAAGGTCTCTTAGAAATTCGTAAGAGTCTACCTCCTGGGGAAGCGGAAACCTTGGAAGTTTTGATACATGAAATTCATAATCAAAATTGCACATCTCTGCTATTTTCACTGTGTTACTAAGCGCCTCTGGAACATAAGAAAATGTCTTTTGCATCTCAGCTGCTGATTTTAAGTAAAACTGATCTGACGGATATCTCATCCGGTTTTCATCATCAACAGTTTTGGCAGTTTGGATACATAAAAGCACATCATGAGCCTTAGAATCCTCTTGTAATATATAATGAGTATCATTAGTACAAATTAGTGGAATTCCAGTTTCCTTTGATAATTTAACTAAAAGTTCATTTACCTTAAACTGTTCCTGCATACCATGATATTGTAATTCTAAATAAAAACCATCTTTAAATATATCGTTATATTTAAGTGCTATTTCCTTAGCTTTCTCATAATTATCACGCAGAAGAAGACTCTGAATTTCACCACCAAGACAAGCACTACTAGCAATTATTCCCTCGGTATGTTTTGACAAGAATTCAAAATCAACCCTTGGTTTATAATAAAAGCCCTTAATTGAAGCCGCTGAAACTATTTGCATCAGATTGTCATAGCCCAATGTATTTTTAACTAGTAGAACTAAATGATGAGTTTTATTTTCCCTATCAGCTTGTTTTATATTCATGGATTTTGCGGCAACATATATTTCGCACCCAATAATAGGTTTAATCCCTTGCTCTTTTGCCTGTTTATAAAATTCTACGCATCCATACATAACTCCATGGTCTGTTATAGCAAGACTCTTCATTCCTAGTTCCTTAGTTTTAGAAATGAGTTCTTTAATTTTACCAGAACCATCTAGCAAACTATACTCTGTATGGACATGAAGATGCACAAAACTTCCTAAATCTTCTTTTATCTTTAGTTCTTCATTCACTTTTTTCACTTCCCCTTGGACTATAAATTTTCTTATTATATTAGTAAATAAACGTTATTTACTAAATATTTTAGCAGAAATCATAGCTTTCGCAACAGGTTCCTTAAGTCTATTAAACATACTTATCTCTACCTTAGAAAAACTCCTACCTTTATCCACAACTTGTGCATATATATCTATATCACTACCCATTTGTACAGGCTTCATAAAATATGCAGTAATACTATCTACTGCAATATTTATATTGTTATTTTGCCTTAATGCCATTATTCCCATAGTTGACAATAACATATTAAGTGAGCTCCAAGAGGCTGTGCCAAAAGGATCTAGCATTTGAGGAATAATCTGACCATTAAAATGCAAACTATCTCCCTCATGTATACAGCTAAAATTCATTAAAACAAGATCCTCTATAGTTTCAGCAACTTGTGGTTGCCTTAATGCAAACTCCATTGCTTTCATAACATCTTGTATACTTAAAACTCCTACCAACTTCTTCTTATTAACTACAGGACAAAGTTTTTTTCCATCCCAACCCATAATATGAGCAGCATAAGCTACAGTTGTTTTAGGCGTAACACTTATAAGTTCCTTACTCATAATTTTATGTATTTGTTCATTTTCATCATCATGTCCTTGCACATCGCGAAAAGTAATCATTCCAATAAGTTTCATATTATCATCTACAACAGGATATCTTTCATGATTTGTGCAAGTCATAAGTTCTCTCCAAGTAGCTATAGTATCGCTGCCTCTGAGATACTTAGCATCACTTTCCATAACATCTTCAACTAAAATAATTTCTTTCTTAATCATACTGTCATAAATAGCTTTATTTATCATACTTGCTACGGTAAAACTATCATATGTTGATGATAGAAGTGGAATACCTTTTAAATTTGCAAGTGCCTTTATTTTTTCACTACAATTAAATCCACCAGTAATTAATACCGCAGCCTCATTTTCAAGTGCAAGTTGTTGTGCTTCTTCCCTATTACCAACAATAAGTAAGTACCCTGGCTTTAAATATCTACTTATGGATTCAACCGCCATAGCTCCTATAATAAATTTATTTAAACTTCTATTTATGCCTACTTTTCCACCTAAAATTGTTGCATCAAGTATACTTACAACTTCAGCATAAGTAAGTGCTTCAATATTTTTTTTACAAACTTTCTCAACCCGAATGGTTCCAACTCTAGGCACAGTTTTAACAATGCCCATATTTTCTGCTTCTTTCATAGCTCTATAAGATGTACCATCACTAAGCCCTAATTCTGAGCTCACTCCTCTTACAGAGATTTTAGCTCCAATTTGCAAGGAAAGGATATAATTAATAACTTCTTCACGTTTTGACATTATATGTTTACCTTCCTTCGCTTCTTAATTCTTCCGCAATCTTCTCTATTCTTCTTAATCTATGATTTATACCAGATTTACCCACAGGAGGTTCAAGTATAGCACCAAGTTCTTTTAAAGATTCGTCTGGATATTCAAGTCTAAGCTCTGCTATCTCCCTTAAATTTTTAGGAAGCCTTTGAAAACCTAGCTCTACTTGAATAAGTTTAATGCTTTCAACCTGTCTTACTGAGGCATTTACTGTTTTACTAAGATTTGCAGTTTCACAATTTACAAGCCTATTTACATTGTTTCTCATTTCCTTCATTATTCTTACGTTCTCAAGGAACAATAACGAATTATGTGCACCTATTATATTAAGCAAATCAACAATTTGCTCACCCTCTTTAATATAAATTACGAAACTACTTTTTCGCTGAATTATTTTTGAGAGTAATCCATAACTATTAATAAGTGTTTTTAGTTCCTCAGCATAATCACTATCATGTGTAACAAACTCAACATGGTAGTTTTTTTCAGGATTACTAATACTCCCACCACCTAAAAAGGCACCTCTTATATATTTACGTTTGCATTCCTCAGCATCAATTAACCGCTCAGGTATAGTATAATCTATTGAAAAAAAGTTACCGTCCTCAAGAACAGCCACTTGTTTTAGTAAGTCTTTAACGCCCATTTCATGCGTAATTATAACTACGTAAACATTCTTTTTCTTAAGAGAATTACTCCGTTTAACTAAAAGTCTTGCGTGAATACTAAAATGTTCCTTTAATAATTTAAATATAAGCCTTGCTATTGCAGGATTTTCAGTTGTTATTTGAAAATTTATTTGTTTGTTTGATCCAAGTCCAATAGTTCCACTAACCTTCATAATAGCAGCTAGTTCTGACATAGCTTCTTTCTTGCTCATATCTGTAAATCTACAAATTTCATTTTTAACCTTAGACGAAAATGACATTGTTTTACTCCTCATTGCATTTATTTATTTTTATTTTCTTTAAGCCTTTGTGATAAATAAAAGTATTCAACTATTTTCTTTTTATCGTTTAATAATTTTTTCTCCATAATTGTTTCAACTAAGGTTGATGCAAGTTTATCTGCATCATGTCTTACATATCCTTTTCCAATTTTAACAAAATCACTTTTAATTATTCCAATGCCTTGTTTTTTAACTAAGGACTCATTTATACTTACTAACTTAGAATTATCATTATTATATTTTTGCTTAAGTTCACTACTTATTTCCCCTGTGTTTACCACCACATAGTCAATAACTTTGCATCTAGTATGTTTATTAATAGCCTTTATGTGGTCTTCAACACTATAGTTGTCCGACTCACCAGGTTGCGTCATTATGTTTGAAACATAAATTCTTATAGCTTTTGTTTTACACAATGAATTTTTTATATCCTTTACTAATAAATTTGGGATAATACTAGTATAAAGACTACCTGGCCCTAGGACTATTGCATCCGCTTCATTTATAGAAGTTAAAGCTTCCTTAATGGCTCTAGCATCTTTAGGTTCTATAAAAACCTCATCTATAGCACTATCATTTTCAATTACGCCTGTAGGAATATTTGATTCTCCATCAATAATTTTACCATTTTTAAGTTTTGCCTTTAAAGTCATATTATCTAAAGTAACAGGGATAACTTTTCCCGTTACTGCTAAAACTGAGCTCATTTTGTGCACAGCTTCTTCAAAATTATTTGAAATCCCATCCATTGCAGCTAAAAACAAATTACCAAAACTTTGATCTTTAAGCCGCCCATCTTTAAATCTATACTGCAATAACTCTTCCATTAACGGTTCAGTATCAGCTAACGCTAAAATACAATTTCTAATATCACCAGGTGGAAGAATACCCAAATCTTCTCTTAAAACTCCTGATCCACCGCCATCATCCGCAACCGTTACTATTGCAGTTATATTGTTTGTATATTTTTTAAGCCCACGGAGCATAGTTGATAAACCAGTTCCGCCTCCAATAACTACAATTTTAGGCCCTCTTAAAAGCACCCTTTTTTCATATATTAAATCCCCTAATTTTTTAGAATTTATATCTACGTCCATACTTCCAGTATTTATTAGTAGGACAAAAAACTTAATAATTTTAATTATTGCTATATATACAAGCACTGCACCTATCAATATAATAAATATTAAAAATCCTACACTACTTATTGTAAGATTTTCATTATTTATAAGTTTAAGAATTCCAAAGGCTAAAACGGAGGTACCTAGAATGCCTAAAATAATCCACCTTTTTAAATTAATTCCAGGCGTAAGCAAATTACTGGGCATCATAGTTTAATATCGCTTCTAGTCACATCTTCATTTACATCTCTGTGATCTATATTTACATTGTACCCATTTTGTTTGAGTATTTCATGAATTCTATTAGATATTGCCACAGATCTGTGTCTTCCCCCTGTGCAGCCTATAGAAACTATGAGTTGTCTTTTACCTTCTGTCTTGTAATTTGGAATTAGAAAAAGTAACATCTCTTTAAGCTTATCTATAAATACCTTAGTACCCTCAAATTCTAACACATAATCTCGAACAAGTTTATCATTACCCGAATACGGCTTAAGCTCTGGAATATAATATGGATTCGGCAAAAATCTAACGTCAAATACCAGATCTGAATCCATAGGTATTCCATATTTAAACCCAAAAGAAAGCACAGTTATAACAATTTCTGTTTCTATTTGACCTTCCTCACCATAAATATTATTTATTTCTACTGTAAGTTCCCTTGCTGAGAGCCTAGTAGTATTTATTATATGATCAGCGCGTTCACGTACATCCTTAAGTTTTCGCCTTTCAGTATCTATTCCATTTAAGACTCTTCCCTCTGGTGCAAGTGGATGTTTTCTTCTTGACTCCTTATATCTTTTGATAAGTGCTTTATCTGAAGCCTCTAAAAATAGAATTTCATACTCATATCCTTGTTCTTTTAGGTATGATAAGCTTTCAAATAAATCGTCAAAAAACTTTCCACTTCTAATATCTATAACTAAAGCAATCCTATCTATATTCCCGTTGGATTTATAACATGCCTCCGCAAATTTTGGAATTAATACAGGTGGCAAATTGTCCACACAAAAAAATCCTAAATCTTCAAGATTTCGCACAGCTTGTGTTTTTCCGGCACCGGATAACCCTGTTAATATAACAAATCTCATTAAAAGCCCCCCTTTTTCATTCTCTATCTTTATAAATATGTTTAATATCTCTAATATGTTCTTTTTAAATGTTTTTCAACCTTTTATACTAATAAGTTTCACTTTTATTATAACACATTAAGCAATATTTATAGATGTGCATTAACAAAAAAAATGCATAACAAATAAACTTGTTATGCATTTTGAGTCCATACTTTTATATAAATTTTAGTTTGCCAATGATGTTGCAGCACCGAAAGTGATGATTACAGCACTAAAGGTGATGATTACAGCACTAAAGGTGATGATTAAGCCTCTTTAGCCAATAACAAGTCTTCTCCCAAAATTTTTACTTCGGTACTAAGTTGTACACCAAATTTCTCTTCTACTTGACGTTGAACAAGATTTATAAGATCTAAAATGTCCTTTGCACTGGCATTCTTTTTATTAATGATAAAACCAGAATGTTTCTGGGACACCTCCGCATCACCAACACATGTTCCTTTTAAATTACACTCTTGTATAAGTACACTTGCATAATGACCTTCTGGCCTTTTAAATGTACTTCCTGCTGATGCATATTCTAAAGGTTGTTTATCACTTCTTTTTTTAGCAAGGTCATCCATCCTTGCTTTTATAACTTCTCTGTCACCTTCTTCAAGTCTCAGAGTAACACTTATTACTGTATATCCGTATTTTAGAACTGCACTACTCCTATAAGAAAGTTCCATCTCATCTTTAGTTAAAATTAATAATTCACCATTATTATCAATAACTAATGTACTCTCAAGAACCATAGACATTTCACCATTATATGCTCCTGCATTCATTGCTGCCGCTCCGCCTATACTACCTGGAATACCATTTGCAAATTCAACACCTTTAAGTCCCTTAGATAATGCAACCATTGTAACATCATATAAACTAGCTCCACTTTGTGCTGTTATCCTGTTTCCGTCTACATTAATTTGGTTAAGTTTACATAGTTTTACAACAATACCTCGAATTCCACCATCACGAACAAGTAAATTAGAACCATTTCCAATCAAATAATAATCAACATCATTTTCTTTACATATTTTAACTATTGACTGAACTTCTATAACACTTTCTGGTGTCACTAAAATGTCAGCAGGTCCCCCTACCTTGAATGAAGTATGTTTTTCCATTAGTTCATCTATCTTTATATTTTCTTTTGCAGTTACTTTATTTATTTGTTTAATTATCGTCGCATATCTCATCATATTCTACTCCTTGAACGTATTAAGTATTTATATTCTTCCATATGGCGTCTCATATTACTAGGTTATGGAAGTCATAGTTATTATAGTTTAACCTTTTTATTAAAATATTTCAACATTTTAAACTGTTAATAATCCATTATTAATCTCTTTGACATATTTTATGCAGGTATTTTCCCACTATTTACTACTCTTAAAATATTCTATAACGTTTTGTGCGGCCTTACTATCTATGGATGGGGTCTCCATTAGTTCAACCTTACTTGCCTTTTTAATATTATCAATGCTACCAAATTTTTTAAGTAACTCTCTTCTTCTCTTTTCCCCTATATTGGGTATATTGTCTAGTATTGAATATAAAGTTCTTTTATCTCTTAACGTTCTATGATAAGTAATAGCAAATCTATGAACTTCATCTTGTATTCTTGTAATTAGATGCATGCTTTGAGAATTGCTTCTCATATTTATCTCTATATTATTATATATTAAACCTCTTGTTTTGTGCTTATCATCCTTAACCATTCCACATACAGGTATATTAATATTAAGGCTGTTTAAAACCTCAAGCGCCACATTAACCTGTCCTTTCCCACCATCCATCAAAATTAAATCTGGAAATATACAAAACTTACCCTTACTTAATTCTAAATTTCTTTGTTTTATTTTTTCCACTTCTTCTAGTCCATGAATAAATCTTCGCTCTAAGATTTCTCGCATACTATCATAATCATTAGCTCCTATTACCGATTTAATTTTGAACCTTCTATAATCACTGCTTTTAGGTTTACCATTTTCAAAAACAACCATACTGCCAACAGAATCCACACCCATTATATTTGAAATATCATAGGATTCTATCCTCTCGGGCACTTCATCAAGCTCCAATAATTCTACAATTTCCTCAAGCGCTATTTTGTGAACTTCCTTATCTTGCATGTCCTTTAATTTAAAATTCTCAAGGGTTATCTTAGCATTATTTTGAACCATATCTAATGTCTTTTTCTTTTCTCCCATCTTAGGAACCTTAATAATTACTTTTGATTCTTTCCTTGCACTAAGCCACTGCTCTAAAATCTCTACGTCATTTATAAATGGTACATATATTGTTTTGGGAACAAATGTAGCAGACCCATAAAATCTCTTAATAAATTCTTCAATAAGTTCATATCCTACCTGATCCGCTTCGTCATTTAAAATGAAATGTTCACGCCCTACTATCATACCATCTCGAAGGAAAAACACTTGAATACAAACATCTTTTTCATCCACATACATATTGATAAAATCTTCATTTTCACAATTTCCAATAACAATCTTTTGCTTCTCATTTATCTTATCTATAGCCATTATTTTGTCACGAAACATTGCTGCTTTTTCAAATTCTAATAATTGGGACGATTTCTCCATCTTCTTTTTTAAATCATCTTTTATAATTTTATCTTTTCCAGTAAGAAGCTCTATTATACCCTTTATTATTTCCCCATACTCCTGTTTATTAATATATCCTGCGCATGGCGCTTTACATAACCCAATATGATAATTAAGACAAGGTCTAGCTGGCAGTGACCCCTCTTTAATAGTTCTTCTACATGTTCTAACCGGGAATACTTGTTTTATAAGTTCAATAGTACTATAAACCGCTGCCGAATCTGTATAAGGTCCAAAATACTTGCATCCATCATTTGCTATGTTACGAGTTACAAAAACCCTTGGAAACTCCTCATTTATAGTTATCTTTATAAAGGGGTAGTGCTTATCGTCCTTAAGCAAAATATTGTATCTCGGACTATATTTTTTAATAAGATTACATTCCAGGATTAAAGCCTCCATTTCCGAATCCGTAACTATATATTCAAACTCAGATATGTTTTTAACCATAGCCAAAACTTTTACAGAATGATTTTTCGAGTTTTTAAAGTATTGTCTTACTCTATTTTTTAATATTTTAGCCTTTCCAACATATATTATTTCACCAAGATTATTTCTCATAAGATATACTCCAGGCTCGCCTGGAAGCATCTTTAGTTGATATTCAAAATCAAACACAATAACTCACCCCCCTTTAATTAGCTCCAAATTTGTTCATTATCTTCAATGTTATTCACCTTTATCAGAGCTTTTTTTCATCTTCGATAATGTTAAACATATACAGTCACAAGTCTACCTTTATAATAAAATTTCCTGGGCAATATGTCATAAAATAATATAAAGTCAAATATTGTAACAATATTTGACTTTATAATATTACCATTCAATACCTATTCCCTTATTTATATGCTTTTATTTTAAATAATTTTCAATTAGTTTCCCAGTTATTTTGGCAGCTTTCCCACCGCCAGTTCCACCTTCTTCTACAATTACCGCTATGGCAATTGTAGGATTATCATAAGGTGCAAATCCTATAAACCATGAATGAGCAGCTGTTTGCGTGCTAGCATCTGCTTTATGGTCCGCAGTTCCTGTTTTCCCACTAACCTCAATGCCATTAGCCGCAGCATTTCCGCCTGTACCACCAGTTACTACGCCTCTCATTAACTCCTTCATGGTGCTCGATGTTTCAGGAGTCATTACTTTTCCTAATTGTTTAGGCGCAGTCACCGCGAGTGATTTACCCTTGCTATTTAATATTTCTTTAACAAGCATTGGTTCCATCATAATACCGTTATTAGCAACACTACTTGCAACTAATGCCATTTCCATTGGAGTAGCTAAAACCGCAGCTTGACCTATAGCACTTTGAGCTATGTTACCTTTTTCATTACTTTTATAAGTTGGAAATTGACTATGGTCTATTGTCATCCCTGTTGCATTTATATCCTTATTAAAATAAAATTTTTCTGCAGTATCCCTTAGCGCTTTATTACCCAAATCAATACCTAGGGACCCAAAAAATACATTACTAGAATGCACATAAGCCTTCTTAAAGTCTATTTTTCCAAAAACTTCACCATCGTAATTCCTTAAAAGTTGTGTTCCATTTACCACTAGTTTACCATTATCAGTAAATCCCTTATTATAAACACCTTCAATGTTTTCTAAAGCACTTACTGCCGTTATAGTTTTAAATATAGATCCCGGCGGATATAAACCTGATACAGCCCTATTAAGAAGTGGAACATCATTATTTGTATTTAAACCTTTCATATCTTTTTTTAAATTATTCGGATCATAAGATGGGTTAGAGACCATCGCTAAAACTTCCCCAGTTTTAGGATTAAGGGCCACTATTGCCCCTTTATGGTTCGTTTGTTTTAAAAGTTCATATGCTTTTAATTGAAGTTTTGAATCAAGTGTAGTTCTTAATCCATTTCCTATTTTTTCCTCAGTATCTTGATTAAAGAAAACTAACTTTGAAATTGCTGATTCCCCAGAATCCATAAGCTCAGCATCATATTTTTTTTCAAGACCAGCAAGCCCATATATAGGGTCCATATAACCTATAGCATGTGAAAAAGCTGCACCTTGCAAATATTTCAATTTTTGTGATGTTTCACTTATTTTCGTACTTTCCGTTAAAGCATTCATATCTTTATCGTAAATTGTTCCTCTTAATACCTTATTTCTCTCTGCCCAAAGCCTTTTATTAAATGTACTGGCTAAAGTTGTTTCGCTTCTAAACATGAATGAATAAGTTATATATGAAATTAAAGCGATAAAAAGTATTAAAAACACCAACATAACCTTTTTTATATTATTTACGAAATCATTCATAACTTTGACCGTCCTCCGAAATTTTTTGAAGTACACCTAGCGAAAAGAAAGTTATTATCATAGAACTTCCTCCGTAACTAACCAGTGGTAGTGTAATTCCCGTTAATGGTATAGCCCCAACTACTCCGCCTACTATAACCAAAGCTTGAGCCGCTATCATTGTGCTGTATCCAACTGCCAGGAGCCTTGTAAAGTTATCCTTGCTGTAAATTGGCACTCTCATACATCTATAAAACATTAAAAAATATAAAATTAGTATAGCAAAACCAGTAAGAAGTCCCATCTCCTCAGAAATAGCTGAAAATATAAAATCTGACTCACGTACAGGTACCATTTTAGGATATCCAAGCCCAAGACCTGTTCCAAAAAGGCCCCCTGACGCTATAGAAATTAAAGATTGCACCACCTGATGTCCTTCTTTATAACCATATTTCCACGGGTCACCCCAAATCATAAACCTTAATTGAACATGCTCATAAAGTTTATAACTTATTAATCCCCCTATAATGAAAAGTCCTAAACATACTAATATATATTTAAAATTTGAAGTAGCAATATATAACATCGTTATTGAAATAGCAAAAAATATAAGTGCTGATCCTAAATCCTTTTGAATAACCATAAATCCAAGAGATACCATAACCACAATTCCAGGTTCAATTAAGGCCTTTATTTTTAATAATTCTGCTTTCCCTTTGAAGTTTTCTCCGTAATCCTGTAATGATGATGCCAAATATGCCACCAAAGATAATTTACCGAATTCTGTTGGTTGAAAAGTAACCCCAGCTATACTTATCCAGTTTTTCGCTCCGTTAACTTCTTTCCCGAATATACTTCCCATAGACATAAGTATAATTGTACATATCAAATAGAAATATTTGTACTTTGAAAACTTAGATAGACTTGGCATAAGTACTACTACTAAAATGAATGTTGCAATTCCAACGGTATACCATATAAGTTGTTTTAGGGCCATAGCCGAATCCAACCTATATATCATTCCCATGCCTATAACTGCCAAAACATTTGAAAATAGCAATATGTATTTATCACCATCTGGGAAAAATCTTCTTATAATGAAATGAGAATATGCAAAAATGAAGCATATTATACCCCCCATTATTAATGCACCTTTATCAAGCCCATTCTCCCCTACAAAAAATAAATTAAAAAATAAAACTATACTTAAAAGATAAGTATACATAAGAAGTTTTTTCTCTTCCTTTATGCTTTCCATAATATCACCTCACCCGCACTTTTAATTTATCCAATAACCTTAAAAATTGAGGTTCCTATTTTTATCTCGTCACCTTTTTTTATAACTACCGTATCCGTTACCTTTTTATTGTTTTTCATTGTACCATTAGTACTACGTAGATCCTTTAAAATATAATCTGTGTTTTTCAAATAAATTTTTGCATGAAGTGACGACACATACTTATCACCCAAAATCAAAAGATTATCTGCCTTTCTGCCTATTGTAAGCTCATCATTAAGGGGAATAACCGCACCTTGCCTTAAGTTAAAATTTTCTCCTCTTTCCATAACTTCAAGCCCCATAGTTTTTCGTGCCACTGGTTTCTTTTTTGGGCCACCCTTAATGTCTTTATACATTATTTTTAAAGCAAATATTATTATAATGTAAATAATAGCTATAATTGCATATCTCATAATCAAACTTATCTCAGCCATAATGAACTTCTCCTCACTAAAAAATTATAAAAGGCCAGCATAGTGTCATGCTAGCTTAATATAAATTATAACATTTTTTTAAGATATTGTCCTGTATATGAATTTACATTTACAGATATTTCTTTTGGCGTTCCTTTGCACAAAATGCTGCCCCCTTTGTCTCCACCCTCAGGACCTAAGTCTATAACATAATCCGCGCACTTTATAACATCTAAATTATGTTCAATTACAACTACTGTATTTCCGCACTCTACTAGTCTTTGCAGTATTAGTATAAGTTTACTAACATCATCAATATGAAGTCCTGTAGTCGGCTCATCTAAAATATAAAATGTCTTACCAGTACTCCTCTTAGATAGTTCTGAAGCAAGTTTAATTCTCTGAGCCTCGCCACCAGACAATTGTGTTGAAGGTTGCCCTAGCCTTACGTACCCAAGCCCAACATCCATAAGAGTCTTAAGTTTGCTATAAATTCTAGGAATATTTTCAAAGAATTTTAGCGACTCCTCCACAGTCATATTCAGAATCTGATCAATATTTTTTCCTTTATATTTAACCTCTAAAGTTTCTCTATTATATCTTTTTCCTTTGCAAACCTCACAAGGAACATATACATCAGATAAGAATTGCATTTCTATTCTAATTATTCCATCACCCCTACACGCCTCGCATCTTCCACCCTTTACATTAAAACTAAATCTACCTGGCTTATATCCTCTAATCTTCGCTTCTGCGCTCATTGAGAAAACATCACGAATCACATCAAATACGCCTGTATATGTAGCTGGATTAGATCTTGGAGTACGACCTATAGGCCCTTGGTCTATATTTATAATTTTATCTATATTTTCCGCACCTAATATATCTTTATGTAGGCCTGCATTTTTTTTAGATTTATTAACCTTTTTATTAAGGCCTTTAAATAATATTTCATTAACTAAAGTACTTTTCCCAGAACCTGAAACTCCAGTTACCGCAGTAAATACTCCAAGTGGAAATTCCACGCTAATGTTCTTAAGGTTATTTTGCCTAGCATTAAGTATTTTTATACTATGCCCATTAGATTGTCTAGTTTTTTTAGGTACATCAATTTTCTTTTTACCACTTAAATACTGACCAGTAATTGATCTTTCACAATTTTTAACATCCTCAATTGTTCCTGCAACCACAATTTCTCCACCATGTTCTCCAGCTAGCGGTCCAACATCTACAATAAAATCCGCCGCCTTCATAGTATCCTCATCATGTTCTACAACTATAAGTGTATTACCTATATCTCTTAAATGTTTTAATGTCTTAATAAGTTTATCATTATCTCTTTGATGAAGACCAATACTAGGTTCATCTAAAATATATAAAACTCCCATTAAACTAGAGCCTATCTGAGTAGCTAATCTTATCCTCTGTGCTTCTCCACCAGATAGTGTTCCTGCAGATCTTGATAAATTTAAATAATCAAGACCAACATCCTTAAGAAAATTAAGTCTGTCATTTATTTCCTTGAAAATTTGATTAGATATAATCTTATTTTTCTCTGAAAATTCTACTTCTTGTAAAAATGTCGCTTCATCTGTAATTGATAGTCCGCAAAACTCACTTATATTCTTGCCACCAACTGTTACAGCTAGTGCTTCAGGGCTTAATCTTGCACCTTTACACTTAGGACATGGATTATCACCCATATATTGTTCTACATCTCTTTTTATATAATCAGATGAAGTTTCCATATATCGCCTTCTTAAGTTATTGATGATACCTTCATAAGAATGATTAAAAGTACCTGATCTATATTCCTTAACGTACTCCACCTTAACCTTTTCTCCATTTGTCCCATATAAAAGCATTTTAAGAGTTTCAGGATCATAATCTTCTATAGCTGTATCTAAACTAAACTTATATTTGAGGCTTAATGCTCTCAGAACTGAAAAAGTCCAAGAATCTTCCTTAAGGCTACCTTCACCAAAAGATAAAATAGCGCCTTCTTTAATACTTTTACTTTTATCTGGTATAATTAAATCCTCATCAATTTCCATAAGTGTACCAAGCCCATCGCAAGTATCACACTTACCAAATGGTGAATTAAATGAAAACATCCTAGGTGCTAATTCTCCAAGACTAATTCCACAATCAATGCAAGCAAAATGTTCACTAAAAAGAATATCTTCTCCATCCGAAATGCTAGTGATAGCAGTACCTTCAGCCAGCTTTAACGCACTCTCTAAAGATTCAGAAAGCCTACCGCGAACCTCTTCCTTAACAGAAATTCTGTCTATTACTATCTCTATACTGTGTTTCTTAGTTTTAGCAAGCTTAATATCTTCTTCCATAAGTTCTACGGTGTTTCCGTCAATTCGCGCACGTACAAATCCATTCTTTTTAATATTCTCTATTACTTTGAGATGTTCACCCTTTTTTCCTCTTATAATAGGAGATAAGATTGAAATCTTAGTTTTTTCAGGTAGTTCCATTATTCTATCCACCATTTGATCTACCGTCTGCTGCGTAATCTCCTTGCCACATTTAGGACAATGAGGTGTACCAACTTTAGCATAAAGAAGTCTCAAATAATCATAAATTTCTGTAACAGTACCCACTGTAGACCGTGGATTTCTATTAGTAGTTTTCTGATCTATAGAAATAGCTGGAGATAACCCCTCTATGTACTCTACATCTGGTTTATCCATATTACCTAAAAATTGCCTTGCGTAAGCTGAAAGAGACTCTACATACCTTCTTTGTCCCTCAGCATATAATGTATCAAAAGCAAGTGATGATTTACCAGATCCCGAAAGTCCAGTAAACACCACAAACTTATCTCTTGGTATCTCCAAATCAACATTTTTTAAATTGTGAACTTTAGCGCCCTTTATAAAAATCTTATCTCTCATGTTATCTCCTCTGCATTCTAATAGTAATAATACTACTCTTACTATTAATAATAATTATACTTCCTTAATCTGTTTCTTAAGTTTATAAAGTATATCTCTAATCTGAGCAGCTCTTTCAAAATGTAAATCCTTAGCTGACTGCTTCATCTCATTCTCATATTTATCCATTAACTTCTTAGTCTCATCATAATTTGCACCCATTGCAGCTTCAAGGGTTTCGTATACAACCTCATCCTCAGCTACCATTACAGCCCCTATTACATCCCTAATATCTTTGACAATAGTAGTTGGCACTATATTATTCTCTTCATTATATTTCATCTGGATTATTCTACGCCTTGCTGTTTCATCTATACACTTCTTCATAGACTTTGTAATTCTGTCTGCATACATTATTACCTTGCTCTGCGAATTTCTCGCAGCCCTACCAACAGTTTGAATAAGAGATGTTTCAGAACGGAGAAATCCTTCCTTATCTGCATCAAGAATTGCAACAAGAGCTACTTCTGGAATATCTAGCCCTTCTCTTAAAAGATTTATACCTACAAGCACATCAAATGTACCCAGCCTAAGGTCCTGAATTATCTTCATTCTCTCTATAGTATCAATATCAGAATGTAGATAAGTTATTTTCATATTCATTTCTTTAAAATATTTAGTCAAATCCTCCGACATCTTTTTAGTAAGAGTAGTAACTAAAACTCTAAATCCTCTTTCTATTGTTTCCTGAATGCTGGCATATAAATCATCTATTTGCCCCTTAACAGGCCTTATAATTATTTCAGGGTCAAGTAGTCCTGTAGGTCTTATTACTTGCTCTGCTACATTCTCACTATGCTCAGCCTCATAAGTACTTGGGGTAGCGCTTACGAAAACTGTTTGATTTAAACTATTCTCAAACTCTGGAAAAGTTAGAGGCCTATTATCATATGCGGATGGAAGCCTAAATCCATATTCAATTAAATTAGTTTTCCTTGATTTATCTCCACCAAACATAGCCCTAACCTGTGGTAACATTACATGACTCTCATCTATAAACATTAAATAATCATCCGGAAAATATTGCATCAAGGTTTGAGGGGCTGTCCCTGCAGGTCTACCATCTAGTATCCTAGAATAATTTTCAATTCCAGTACAGTAACCAACTTCACGCATCATCTCAATGTCATAGTTTGTCCTTTGTTTAAGTCTTTGAGCCTCTAAAGCTTTATCTTGTCCTATAAGTTCCTTTAATCTTTGCTCTAGCTCCTGTTCTATTTGAGCTATACCAATCTCTAATTTATCTTTTGAAGTCGCGAAATGGGATGCTGGAAATATAGATACGTGTTTTCTATTCCCAGTAATTTCTCCTGTAAGCGAATCAAATGATCTAATCTTTTCTATCTCATCCCCAAAAAACTCTACTCTAATTCCTTCACTCGATGAAGCTGCAGGGAATATATCAATAATATCTCCGCGAACTCTAAAAGTTCCGCGAATAAAATTAATATCATTTCTCTCGTATTGTATGTCTACTAAATGCCTAATTACCTCGTTTCTATCCTTTTCCATACCAACCCTTAAGGACACTGTAAGTTTTTTATACTCCTCAGGATTTCCAAGTCCATATATACATGAAACAGAAGCCACAACAATAACGTCATTACGCTCAAGCAATGCAGATGTAGCTGAATGTCTTAATTTATCAATATCATCATTAACTGATGAATCTTTTTCTATAAATGTATCCGTCTGCGCTATATAAGCCTCAGGCTGATAATAATCATAATATGACACAAAATACTCAACACAATTATCAGGGAAAAACTCCCTAAACTCTGAGCAAAGTTGTGCAGCTAAAATTTTATTATGAGCAAGCACTAATGTAGGTTTTTGAACTTTCTCAATAATATTTGCCATGGTAAAGGTCTTGCCTGAACCAGTTACTCCTAAAAGAGTCTGATACTTTTTACCTTCCTCAATTCCGCTCACCAGACTATCAATAGCCCGAGGTTGGTCTCCAGTAGGTTTGAACTTTGAGTGCAACTTAAACTCATGCATAAAATCACCGCCTTGTATTCCTTATCTGAACGTTTGTTCGCTACTTACATTTTAACTATAAGTTTTTAATATGTCAACATACCTTTTAAATAATATCTACTTACTATAATAACATCATTATCTATTATTATAGAGCCTTCTAGCAATATTATTTCTAGTAATTATTTACTTTATATTATATATATTACAATAATATTAAATATTATTCAATAATAATTATTTATTTAATTCTTTTTATCAACTTAAATAAGGGTTATGAAATTAATCATAACCCTTATTTAAGTTATAGTATCTATTGTATACTCTTTATGATTTAATAAGTATTTTATAAAATCTATTTGGAGAATTGTATCCTACCGCTAAATACGTAGCTCCATGGTCTGATATTATTGTTATTCCTTCACTCTCTCCTCGTTTATTAACATGGTAAGTTGCAATTATTGCCCCCTGATAATTAAATACTGTAATTTTATTATTCGTATAAAGATAAATATATTTTCCATCCGTTTCTAATCCTTGTGGAACACCTTTGCAAGCAACGTTAAAAGAATTTATTGCTTTCATTTTAGCTAAATCTATAATAGTAAATGTAGGATTTCCAGCATCTCCATGATTTAAAACAGTATGCAATATTAAATAATCATGGACATTATCTATAGCAAGCAAAGCAGATGTTCCCAGCCTTTCATAGTTTAAAGTACTTTGTATTTCACCTTTTTCATAATCAACAACATAAATTCGGGTTAAATTATTCCCTCCACCATTAGCCACATAAATTTTATTAGTTCTGGTCCTATAACTAAGGTCAGCACAATGTCCTAGCATCATTGGTTTTGTTTGTGAAATTCTTTCTCCCGCCATATTATATTTAACTATTTTCCCCTTTCCACCACCTATATCAAACCCACAATACAAATACTTATTAAAGAATGTAATCCCTTGAAGATTATTCTTATCCTTTATATTAAATAGTAAATCATTTTCAAGCAACGTAGATTTTTCTTTTTTATTATTGGAATTAACCGTATAATTTATTTGACTTGATACCTGTGATGTTTGTACTGTAGCTGTTACAACTTTATTTGGAGTGTCTGCTATGATAAAGAATAACACCAACATACATAAATATACTTTATGTCTTTTCAATTAAAAACACCCCCTATTGATATGAATCTAATAAGATTTTAAGAGGATTTCAGTTTAAAATCTAAAATCTTTGATAAAACATCTATGTCACCCTTGAATGGGTAACAAAGTAATTTATTTTCATCATCAAAAATTATAAAAAATGGCATATCCTTTTCGGGAATTATAATATAGACATCATTTACAAGTATATTTAAACATTTACCCTGCACTCTAACCTTAGGATCGAGTGGCACTCTAATTGCATATCCATCATTTGTAATTGGGTTACTTTTACCATAGATATCATCCACATCCTTTATCCAGGCTGTTACCATATTATTAATATCTTCATTTAACTGAACTAGTTTAACTACCTTCTCTTGCTTTGGATCAAAAATTTCCACATATTTAAACTCTTGCGCAAAAACCATTGTTGAATGTAAACTAAAAATAAATAAGAATATAATTGCTAGTATTTTTTTATTCATACGCATCACCTACTATTAACATTCCCATAATTATTTGTACTTATGTTGAAAATAAATATTTATTAAAAATTATGAAGTTTTAAATTTTGGCATTTATTATAATTATTACTTAAATACCATAAATATCTTTATATACCTAAGATAACTTAAAATAACAAATAAAACATTATGTATTTTATTGCATTATAGTATATAATTATAATTAAAACCCACAAAGTGAGGTGAAATTAATGACCTTATCGGAAAAACTAATAAAAGATTTTGAGTCGCTTTCAGAAGACAAAAAAATAGAAGTATTAGACTTTATTGATTTCTTAAAAAATAGAGAGCAATACAGATCAGAAAACACAATGGATCTAATTATTACAGACAATAATCAAGCGCTCAAGGAAATAAACAAACAATTAGAAGTTTAGCTGTTAGAAATTAAGGGATGTCTAAAAATGATTTAAAATTATTTCAAGGCAACCCAGTTTTTCAAATTGTACATCCAAAAGTTTCACATCATCTTTTTTTAGTTTGCATTGAAGTTCTTCTAAAAAGTAAAAATTAATAACCCTCTTATATACAGTTATCACCAATTGTATACGCTTACATAACGTGCTATAATTAAGGTAATAAACTCAGGGTGTACTTAACTAAAAGTATTATTTATAAGGGGGGGACACATCAGCATGTATAAATTAAAAGACAATATAATGATGCATAATAATGATACCGAAGTAAAAAACATTTCATTTGAGGGAATAATAATAGGCAACATATCTTTTGAGCTTAATAAAAATCATATGCTCGTAAACAATATAAATATAGATATTAAATATACACATAAGAAGCATGCAACAAATTTATTAATACAATTAGTAAAAGAATTTAACATTGATATTATCTATGGTACTGGAACATATGATGAAGGAGAATACTTCTGGGAAAAGTTAGGCTCTAAAATGTCAGAGTATATATATACTAAAGATATTATAGACACCCAAGGAGACACTCCACAAAATTGTTGTTTAGGTAGGAATTTTAAATTGACAAGAGAACAACTAATAAAACATAGTAACCTAGTTTAAATATTATAGAAAACAAATGTGGTGCAAATTTATTTTATTTTAACGACATTTCGCTTTATGCCCCCACGTTTCCTAACTATTGAAATGTAAGCCATCATTATAAGATTATATCCTTTTCTTAGAGAATGCACTACAGTATATATTTCGTAGAATGCGTTCGAATTAGCCCCTTAGTCTGTATAATTTAACTACCGCACAACCACCTATTAGTAAATTTTAATTCTTAAAATTATATATATTTTTACAAGTATATAGAAATCATGTTATAATTTTCTTATAAGCTGTTTATCACATTTTCTATTAACCAAATAAAATAATAGACAACGTAAGAAAGGAGATATTAATATGTCAATTACTATTAAACGAAATACTGGATGGCAGGGCATGGGCTCAAAAATTCAAATAAAAGTAAACGGAGAAAAGGCAGACAGTGTCATGGAAAATAGTAGTGTAGACATTGAACTACCAGATGGTAAAGCTCAAATAAAAGTCACACAATTTGGAATAAAGAGCAATGAAATGGCAGTTAAAGAAGGAGATATAATACGATTAACATCAACAAGATGGCTTCGAATGAGTTTCCCTTTAATATTGATTATATTCGTTTTAACAATTTTCCTTCCTAATTTAACATATAGACTAACCGTATTTTCCATTTTATGTGTATTGATTGTTATTAGTATATTCTTGTTTAATGGATTTAATCTTAGCGTTTTTGACAGAGAAAATGGATAATGATATTTTCAAAAATTAACGAAAACAGAACTTCTTATAATATATCGAAATAACTCCATATCTAATAATGTGAGGTTTAATATTTTTTATAGTTGAACATTGAGAGCTTATCGGAGGGGATTGAAAATTAAGAGTTTATATGGAGCGAATTGAAATGAGTATTGAAAAAATGTTATTTAAAAAAATGCGCTAAGATTGAAACAAATTATTACATATTCTAAAAATAACCTTTTTCTTTTAAATCCTCAAAACCCGCCAGCCTACCAGCTAAAAGATCTTAAGGATTTTCAAAGTTTTTAAGTGTTTTGGCGCAATTCATTTTTTTTCTTAGAGGATGCTAACAAAAGTATATATTGCGTAGAATGCGTTCGAATAAGCCTTAGTAATTCTTAATTTATTTTATTTTTAGGTGCGTAAAGAAAAATGCATGTTTGAGCGATAGTGAGTTTGCATTTTTTAGCAACTGAAAATAGAATAAATTTTAGAATCACTTGGCGAAGTGAGCGCATTTTAGCAATATATACTTTTAGTTACAGCATCCTCTAAGAAAATCGAAAACCTTCTATTTTTTATCTTTATCTTTGTCTCTTATCTTATCCATCACATCTTTAAATGTCTCATCATGAATATTTACTACAGTAGTATCTTTTGGTACCTCTCTAGGTACAATTACAATTCCAAGTCTTTTTTTCTTAGCCATATTGTTAAAAGCAATGTCTTTTAACTCCCCCGAAGCCTTCTTAATCTTCATAGATAAGAAACTAAAATTCCCTTTAATCACATTGAAAATTTCATCTTCAATCTCTATTTTTTTATCATTAAGTAATACAATTAAATCTCCGCTTTCAATTCCCATCTCAAATGCAGGAGAATTCGGTGCTACTGCAAGCACCATAATTCCTTCTTCACTACTAACAAACTTAGGTTTAGAAGTAAACTCCATATGTTTTTCAAATCGAAGCATCCCCTCATGAAGAGCAGCTGTAAATATTAAAATAAATAATTGAAAGCCTACCCCAAATACTGCAAGTTGTGATATAGCCGTTACAATTAAACCATATCCAACTATTAATGCTCCAGAAGTAAGAGTCTTGCGTTTTTTACTCTTAGTAAATGTGATGCTGCCATATCCTATAACTCCGTACAAAGCAATAGTAGCTATAACTGAATTCTTAACAATTCTATTTATTATATCTCCTTGTATCAAATGCCTCCACTCGGGAATCATTACACTCTGCGCAACCACTGTATCTGCTGTAGTTGAACTTAATAATATAAGTAAAGCAATTGGTAATGCCCAATATCTTTTTAAAGAGAACCCACCAAGAATTTTGTTATCTCTGTTAGTAAACACTGGAATAGCTCCTCTTGAACCATCAATCATTACTAAACTTCCCTCTATAATGTGCAATATACCAACCAATGTCATCAAAGTTAGAACATCTATGTTTATAACATCTAGTTGTGGCATATTGAAAGTACTAGCTAAAAATTCAAATAATAGGCTAGCTAAACCTAAAACTGCGCCAGAATATGAAAAACAAATATACCTAGGCTTAAATGCCATGAAAAATAATGACACCATAAACAATAAATAAATATTTGAATTTTCATCAAAAACTAATCCAGCATATGTAAATATTAGACTCGCTATAGCCCCCGCAAAAATCCCTATTACAACTTGGGATATAGTTAGTTCGAATGGTGTATCCAAACTTTCTCCCATTATCATTTTCTGCATTGCTGCAATTTTCTTGTTTTTGTTATAAAAAATTAGCGATATCATTATTAAAATAAACGCATTTGATGGGTCTACAATTGCATAAGCGACTGCTCTTAAAGTATGTATTGCAATTTCCATTCAATTAAATTCTCCTCCCCAAGCTCTTCCCAGTACAATCACTCATAACACATTATATTTTCCATATAGCCTGTGTCCCCTTGCCTAAGTGATTACATTAAATAACAAGTATCTACCAAATTTATTTGGTAGATACTTGTTATTTATTAAAATGTGCCTTTCACAAATATCCTTATGGTATTACTTAACTTTATCCTTTGCTAGCTGTAAAGCCTTTATAAATTGTGGATCTGTTTTTCTATCATATGCTTTTTCTTTAAGAGCTGCTGGGAACTTAACTTCAACTTCTGGTTTTATTCCTATATGATGTATATTCTCACCATTTGGAGTATAGTATTTAGATATAGTTACTTTTAATGCAGTACCGTCATCAAATCCATCTTGACTTCTGTAAAGCATAGTTTGAACAATACCTTTGCCAAAAGTTTTTTCTCCAACTAAAGTACCAACTTTATAGTCCCTTATAGCACCAGCAAAAATTTCTGAAGCGCTTGCACTTCCTCCATCTGTTAATACTGTTAAAGGCATTCCTATAGCAATACCACCATTAGATTTATATTCTGTTTTTTTCTTATTTTTATCTATTGTATACGTTATATTTTTTCCCTTTTCTACAAAGTTAGAAGTTAGTGCTACAACTTGATCTAAAAGGCCACCTGGGTTTCCTCTTACATCTACTATTAGACTTTTCATACCCTTGTCTTTTAATTCTTGTAATTTTTTTTCAAAATTCTTAGAAGTATTTTCATCAAACATTGTAAGCTGAATATACCCAACATTATTTTCTAGCATCTCACCTTTAACTGTTACTAAATCTATCTTAGCACGTTTCATTTTCACATCAAACATACCTTTTTCTGCTCTATTAATAGTTAAAGAAACCTCTTCACCTTCTTTTCCTTTCATCATTGTAACTGCCTTTTCAAGTTCTTTGCCAGTAACTTCTGTTTTATTAACCTTTTCAATTATATCTCCAGAAATTAACCCCGCTGCTTTAGCTGGTGAACCATCAAAAGGTGCAATTACAACTATATTGTCATCTTTAACTCCTACTTGTAATCCAAGACCAGTATAGGCTCCTTCTGTTTGAGAATTAAAGTCAGTAAACTCTTGTTTATTCATAAAAGTTGTATAAGGGTCTTTTAGAGAATCAGTCATCCCCTTTATAGCACCTTCTACTAAAACATCATCGCTTACCTTGCCATCATAGTACTCATATAATTTATTTCTCACTAAAAACAGTTTTTGAAATTTTAATACCTGGTCATAAGCTTCTCTCCCAATTAGCACTTTTCCATTAGGTAATGCTAAAGAAAGCTGTGTTGTAGCAAACAAAGTTATGGCATTAGTAACCAAGACTAATACTACAACCATCGCTATCCATTTTTTCTTTTTCTTTTTATCTCTTTCGCTACCATTCCCTACGATTTTAACTTTATTTTCATCGCCCATTTTATACACCTCTTTGCAATTCTCTATATATTATTATGTTAATATAATAATTTTATAACACTAATATTAAATAAAATTTATTTTAGTGTAATTATAAATCCCATTCGGAGTCATAATATCATAGCTTCGGAAATAATTATTTAATATTATACAACCAAGAATTTTCTTATTGATAGAGCGCTTCCTATTGCTCCAATAACTAAACCACCAAGTGTAAACTGCCATAAAAGAGTACTTAATATAAAATGTGGGTTAATTAACGTCATTCCTAGTAATGCATTAGTGTACTTTAAGAAAACCAATCTATATGCATAGTAAATTAATCCAGTAGAAATAAGTGCTCCTGATATTCCCAGAATCATGCCTTCAATAATAAATGGCCATCTTATAAACCAATCAGTAGCTCCAACAAATTTCATAATACCTATTTCTTTTTTTCTAGAATAAACTGTAAGTTTAATTGTGTTTCCTATTAAGAATAAAGATACACTTATTAAAATTACAAATAGTACAGCTCCTATTATCTTAAGAGTGTTAGTTATGCTTATTACTTTATCAACAACTTCTCTAACATCCTTAATCTGGTCTACACCACTTAGTCCCTTCGCTGACTTAACCACATCATCTACAATTATTGGGTTTGAGACCTTTACAACATATGCACTTGGAAAAGGATTCGTCTTTTCAAACCCTTGTACTAAAGATTCACTATTTTCTCCAAATTGTTTTTTTACATTATCAAGTGCATCATCTTTATCCTCAAATTTAATATCAGATACTCCCTTAACTTTACCAACAGCTGCTTCTATGGCTGATTTATCCCCTATTGTTACATTATCCTTAAGATAAATCTTAACCTCGAGCTTAGCCCCTAGTTCCTGAACTCCTGCATTAACATTAAAGACGATTAATAAAAACACGCCTAAAATGAACACAGTAGCTGCTACTGTAGCAACTGAAGCTATACTAACTGTACTATTTCTTTTTAAACTCTTTAAAGCATCTATAACATAATATTTAATTGTGCTAATCTTCATAACCGTATCTTCCTCTCTGCTCGTCTCTAACTATAATACCTTTTTCTATAGCAATTACTCTCTTTTTCATAGAATCTACTATGTTTTTTGCATGTGTCGCCATAATTATTGTAGTTCCTGCCTTGTTTATATCATTTAAAATATCCATAATACCTAATGCAGTTTCAGGATCTAAATTCCCTGTTGGCTCATCTGCTATAAGTAAAGTGGGATTATTCACTATAGCTCTAGCAAGAGAAACTCTTTGTTTTTCTCCACCTGAAATCTCATTTGGAAAAGCCGTGTATTTTTTTGATAATCCAACTAAATTTAAAACATAAGGTACTTTTTTCTTAATATCCTTAGCGGAAGCCTCCGTAACCCTTAGAGCAAACGCTACATTTTCATAAACATTTAAAGTATCAATTAATCTAAAGTCTTGAAACACTACTCCAATTTTTCTTCTAACATATGGTATATTTTTTCTACGCAGTGCTGTAATATCAGTTCCGTCCAAAGTAACGGTTCCTGTAGTTGCTTCTGTCTCTTTTAGTAACATTTTTACAAAAGTAGATTTACCTGCACCACTAGGGCCAACAAGAAATACAAATTCTCCTTTTTCAATAACAATATTAATATTCGACAAAGCTATTACATTGTTATCATAAATCTTAGTTACGTTCTTTAGTTGTATCATATTTAACTCTCCTTACCATGTTTATGTAGTTTATTTCAGTAAAATCACTAATAACAGTATAACATAATGACTCAATATGTTATAAATTTTTATATAAAATTTTCGTGAATATTAAATAATATATGTTAATTTGTTATATTACCCCTAAAACTTATTCCTAATTTTTATTGTTTCCTAAAAATCGAAAAAATATTATATATATTAATTTCTAAATCTAAGCAAAAATAAGGGCACTCATGCCCTTATATATTTAGTAAGTGCATAAATGTCCTTATTTATCTATCAAAGCAAAATGCCCCTATGCATTTTATAGACCCACACTAATTAAAAGTGCAGTATCTACCTTTTTCATATCTCCATCAGTCATATGACCAATTTTTTCCTTTAGTCTCTTTTTATCTAATGTTCTTATTTGTTCAAGCAAAACTACAGAATCTTTATTTAGACCATACTCCTCTGAAGAAATTTCAACATGAGTAGGGAGTTTTGCTTTATTTATCTGAGAAGTAATAGCTGCAATTATAATAGTGGGACTGTACTTGTTACCAATATCATTTTGAAGTATGATTACTGGCCTAATCCCGCCTTGTTCCGAACCTACAACCGGGCTCAAATCAGCATAAAATATATCTCCTCTTTTTACTATTGTTGTCATTTGACAAATCACTCTCCGAAAGCTTAACTTCGTATTCTTTAAAATCTTTGATATCAGTCTCAAAACCCATATTAGATATTTTTAAATTTAACTCCGCCATTTCTAAATATCCTTGTTTCATTTCATTAATATAATTCAGTTTTTTCTTTTCCTCACTATATAGTATTATAGCAACCCTAATAAATTCACTTCTTTTTTTACAATCTTTTTGAAGTGCCTTATTAAATTGCATATAAAGTTTTTTTGAGAGGTTTATTACTAATTTCTTTGAAGTTGACATAGAAAATTCAATACCTCCTATTAAGTAAAGCAACAATATGTATGAAATATATTATAATTCAACCTATGTCAGTCTGTCAAAGAAATTATTCGCATTTTCGCCTTTTTTCAACAATTGATTTACATTTTTTTGTATTATTATACATATAAAATATACATTTTATATGTATTTTCTTATTTTTACAACAACGCCATCTTTAATGTACACTCTTGGAACTCTTTTCCCAATCATGCAAACTACTTCATAACTTATAGTACCTATTAATTCCGCGATAACTTCTGCAGTAAATTTATTATTACCATCTTCTCCAATTAATATAACCTCATCTCCAACTTTTGCTCCCCTAATGTGCGTAACATCAATCATGCATTGATCCATGCAAATTTTACCTATCACAGGAGCAAATTTGCCTCTTAAAATCACCTTTGCCTTTTGAAATAAAAGTCTTGTATATCCATCAGCATATCCAATAGGAAGTGTCGCTATAACAGTTTCTTTCTCTGTTTTATATTGTCTTCCGTAACTCACATATTCTCCAGGTGGAAGTGTTTTTATGTTTACTACATTTGTTTTCAAAGTCATTACTGGTAATAAATCTATGTTTTCCTTATTTACTTCGTCAGACGGATAATATCCATATATTATTATCCCTGGGCGTACTGCCTCATAATGGGTTTGTGGTAAATCTATAATAGCTGCACTATTGGCAATATGCCTTATCTTTATGTATACTTTTTTAGCTTTTAACTTTTCATAAAAATCATCGTATTTTTTAACTTGCCCATAAGTGTAAGTCTTATCCTTTTCGTCAGCCGATGAGAAATGACAAAACATTCCTTCTATAATTATATTAGGTAACCTACTTATCTTATATACTTCCTCGCAACTTGCGTCACTTGGCAGAAAACCTATCCTCCCCATACCCGTATCTACGGCTATGTGAATTTTAGCTATTTTATTTTTCTTAACCGCCATCTTTGATAATCTTCTTGCAAATTCAAAAGAATATACAGTCTGCTCAATATCATATTTAAGCAAATTATCTATTAAATTTGGTGGTGTAAACCCTAAAATCATTATTGGACATTCTATGCCTGAGCGTCTTAACTCCACCGCTTCGCTTTGGACTGCCACGGCAAGTCTATTAGCACCGTTCTCAAGGAGCACTGGAGCCACATCAATTGCTCCGTGTCCATAGGCATCTGCCTTTACAACTGCTATAATATTCTCGCTTTTAGCTATCCTCCTAATTTCTCTCATATTATGTGCTAATTTATCTAGATCAATCTCTGCCCATACAGGCCTTAAATGTTTAAAAATAATGTTCACCTCATTTGTTTATCTTTTTATCTCACCTTATGGAACTGAAAATACTGAAGGTTCAATTTTTACATTTGGCAAAAAGTTAGTATATGATATGTTGATTTTCTCTTTACCGTTAACATCATAGATAACCATTTTATCTGGTATCATTTTTTTAGTATCAACATACAGTAGTGCCTTATTAATATTTTTATTGCTTCCAGGTATTAATAAATCAATTACTGTGTATTCGGTATCATTAATTGTCTTGGTAACGTATTTTATTTCTTCATTTGTATACAATAATCCTATGTATTCACCAATAAAACTTAGTTTAAAGACCTCATCGAAATCTTTGCTTTGTACATACTTAGTTCCATTGTTTTTATCATTAACATAAATTTTGTTATCGTTTTTATAAATAAACACTCTGTCTTCGTTTAATTCTAGTTTATATCCACCTCCCAGCAAATATGATTGTTTTGCTTTATAATTAATTGTCTGTTTTGGATTGATTACATCGATATTCATATCTGTAGTGTAACTGTCCATATTTTTCAAAAACCTTGTTATATCATTAGTATCTTTTGGTTTTGTAACACAAGAAGTAAGTAGCACTAAGCCTATAATCATTAAAGAACTTAGCAATAATAGTAGTATTTTTTTCATAGTTATCCTCCTAGCATTCCCTAGAGATGCGAAATAATTATGGATTGTTTATGCTAAATCAAATCAATCTACTATTAATACTATTACTAATGGTTTAATACTATTACAAAATAATTAATTACAATGATTCAGGCACCGCCAACTCATCTTCACACTTATCATAAGTTTTCTTTTCAACATCTAATATAGCATAAGCCACCGCGCTATCTTGACCATGAGAAATACTAAGATGAATGGTATATTCACCTTCTTTTTTAGCAATTAATTTTGCTTTACCTTTTAAAATTACTATTGGTTTTCCAAGAATCGTCCTGTCAATTTCAATATCCCTAAAATCGAACCCTCTAAACCCTGTACCTAAAGCTTTTGCCACTGCTTCTTTAGCAGCAAATCTTCCTGCTACATATTCAGCCCTTAAATTTCTACTTCTAAGATATTCAAGTTCGACACTTGTAAAAATTTTCTCTAAAAACTTACTATTGCTTTCCATAGCCTTTTTTATACGTGGTATTTCAACTATATCAATACCTACACCAAAAATCATAAATATCACTCCCACCGTTAATCTATGTCTGCAAAGATTACTATCATTGTTAACATAAATTAATGAAACAAATTTTATATTTATCATTACACATCTATAAGCATAATACAATAATATAAAAAATAAAAGTTTTATAAGTTTCCAGTGAACAACAAAAAGAGAAGAAATATTCTCGCATGGAGAAAACGTCTCCTCAATAAGTTAGTCTCCCTTAAAATATTAACAAGTAGCTATGTCTTTTAACCTCTCATCAAAATCACTAGTGTATTCATCAATATATTCACCCAATATATCAATCATGTGAATAGGTGAAACTGTGTTATCGTATACTATTTTAAAAAGATTTTTAACTTTATGTCTTTGCGGACTTATAGTTTCCACGCAATCTCTTTGAATACTCACAACACTACCATTTACTACATCTTGTTTTTCTATTTCAATACCATATGCTTGCACATTGGTAACTTCATCATACATCGAAACAGAAATTTGGCTTTTTACCATTCTATAAAAATAATTATGGGTTACTTCTCCATCTACAATTTTTTTATTTAAACTTTCTATAACTACCATATACTTTCCCCCCTATGCTTTCTTATTAAAATCATATTAACATTGCGTTTGGGAGAAATCTGTCATTTTATGATTCACGGTTCAAAGGAATTATCTCTTTAAAACGACACCTTAAACCCATTACATCCACAATCTTATAATTATTAAAGTAATTCAAAAGACATCGCATGATAAGTGATGAATTATTTTGTCGAATTTATAATAATTATAGCTAAAAGTTTTTTATTAAATATAGAATCTTTTTTTAATAAATAGGAATTGTCATGTATGATTACCTTTACATAACATAAATCTCAAATTTTATGTTAATATTTGTCATATTCCATGATGATTATACAATCTATTTCCGCTACTTTTTAATTTAACTCGAATTATTAATTTTATAATTCTAATTATATATCTTAGTTTTTATTATATTTACCATTTTATGTCTATTGATTCCAATATACTTACATAGGTTCTCCAATATTATTTGGGCTGCTATAACCATAGTGCAATCATTCTCTTTATAGTCCTCTAAAGCATAACGATTTCTATAAATGACCATACTAGTTTTTTTACAACTAATAGTTTTATATAATTCATTAAGGGTATCATACAATATGGAATATGAAATTAAAATAAAATCGCCTTTTGATTTTTCACTTCCATTAACTATTCCTCTAATAATTTTATTCAATGATGTGTTTTTATAATACTCAAGCATTTTTAGGCTATAATTATCTTCAATAAATTTACCAACTATCTTAGCATCTATAAGGGTTATTTCACCCTTTGTATTAAAAAACACACCTGCATCTAAAATATCGCTTTTTTCTTCATTAATCTCTGCTATAATTTTTTTCATCCTGTAATTAAAATAACTAGTAAATTCACCTTTTATAATAAAAACTTCAAGTTCTTTTACACTGGCTACATAAACAAGCTTTGAAAAGCTTTTATAAGGCTTATTTAAATAATCTTTATTGTTTCCATCTATATCACACATATCTTTATCTCCCCACACTTTAATAGACTATCTAAATTCTTAACTATTCTATTTAGTGTGGCTCAAAAAATTTAAACTATACTAGGAAAAAATAAAAATCTCCTACCATTAGGTAAGAGATTTTTTATTCTAGAATATTTATTAAATAATTTTGAAAAAGGCAGGTAAAGCTATAGACACACCTGTAACAATAATTCCACATATAAATGACCCTATAACTGCGCACATAACAGATCTTTTAAAATCAAGCTTTAAAAAAGCAGCTACTGCAGTCCCTGTCCAAACACCCGTTGTAGGAAGTGGAATTGCTATAAATGCTATAAGCGCTATTTCCTCAAACTTTTCAAATCTAGATCTATTCTTGGTTATTTTTTTATCTATTAGATTATATAAGCCACCAAAATGTTTAGATTTTCCTAACCATTCAAATATTTTATTAAAAAATATTAGAACAAAAGGCACAGGCAATAAACTTCCAATGAAACTTAATATAAATACTGTTATAGGATTCATACCGCACTTATATAATCCAAATGGGATAGCTCCTTTTTGCTCCATAAGTGGCACCGCCGCCATGAATAATACAATTAACCAATTCATATAAATTCTCCTTGTTTCTAAATTTTCTTATGTTTAGTAGTTTTTTAAAAGCTCTTATGTATTTAATATTTAAAAATTATTTATAAGTACTATATTGTAGTATTTTTAAATAACATTAAAACTATAGCATAAAAAACATTTACTGTAAAACACAATTAATTATATAATCAATTGTTATTGCATTATCAATGTTATTATATTATAATTTAATCAATAATTATTATTTTTAAATAGTTGTTAAAGGAGTGTTATAAATGAAAGCATTAGAAATAAAAAAGGACATCTACTGGGTAGGTGCATTAGACCCTAAACTTAGAATATTTGATATAATCATGTATACTCCCTTTGGTACTTCTTATAACTCTTATGTAGCTTGCGGTAGTGAAAAAACTGCAATATTCGAAACCGTAAAAGTGAAATTCTTTGATGAATATCTAGAAAGATTAAACTCTTTAGACATTAACATAGAAAAGATTGACTATATAGTAGTAAATCATACAGAACCAGACCATGCAGGTTCAATTGGAAAACTTTTAGATATAGCTAAAAATGCTAAAATAGTTGGATCTCAGGCTGCCATTAATTTTCTTAAAGAAATTATAAATAGAGATTTTGAATATATAATTGTAGGTGATGGAGATAAAATAAGTCTTGGAAACAAAACTTTATCATTTATTGATGCACCTTTTCTTCACTGGCCAGATTCAATATATACTTATATTGAGGAGGATAAATTACTTATTACTTGTGATTCATTTGGAAGTCATTACTCAAGTGAGGCGATTTATAATGATTTAAACGAAAATCAGGAAAATTATGAGGAAGCCTTAAAATATTATTTTGACGCTATCATGTCACCCTTTAAACCTTATGTATTAAAAGCCATTGATAAAATTAAGGACTTTCAAATAGATATGATATGCCCAGGTCATGGACCGGTTTTGAGAGAAGACCCTTGGAAAGTAGTGAATCTATACAAAGAATGGAGCCTTCCACAAACAGATTCATCAAACCCTGAAATCACCTTATGTTACGTTTCAGCTTATGGTTACACCGAAGCTGTAGCTAAAAAAATAGAAGAAGGCATAAAAGCAACTTCTAATTTTAAAGTTAATATGTATGATGTTATTTTACATAACATAGATGGTATTTTAGCTAGTATAGATAAATCGGAAGGAATAATTTTTGGTTCCCCTACTATAAATGGAGACGCTCTAAAACCAATATGGGATATATTAATAAACTTAAACCCAATAGTTCACGGTGGAAAAGTAGCTTCTGCATTTGGTTCTTATGGTTGGAGTGGTGAAGGCGTTCCAAATATAGAAGATAGATTAAAACAAATAAATCTTGATTTATATCCTTCAATGAACTTTAACTTTAATCCTAGTGAAAAAGATTTAAACTTTGCCTATAATTTTGGTGAAAGTTTTGCACAAAAGATATCAGAGAAGATCAAAAAAAGAAATTCTCCTAATAAACCATCAACCGAGAAGAGATGGAAATGTGTAGTTTGTGGAGAAGAATTTGATGGAGCAAGACCACCTGAAATATGTCCTGCTTGTGGTGCAAGCTCAGATCAATTTATCGAAGTATCAGAAGAAGTAATAACATTTAGTTCTGATAAAAAAGATAAATTTGTAATTATCGGTAATGGCGCCGCTGGATACTATGCTGCTGATGCCATAAGAAAAAGAAATAAACAATGTGAAATAGAAATAATATCTAATGAATCACAATTAACCTATTACAGACCTTCTATATCTGATGGTTTAAGTGAAGATCTTAAAGATGATGATTTTTATTTGTCTAAAAATGAATGGTATACCCAAAATAATATAACTCTTACTTTAGGCGTAAATGTTCAAAGCCTAAATACTGATGAAAATCAGGTATTACTTGAAGGTGGTAAATCTATTGGTTATGATAAATTAATTATAGCAAATGGAAGTCAAAACCGTATGATTCCTACAGAGGGGTTAGATAAACAAGGAGTATTTACTTTAAGAAACCTTAAGGATTTAGAAAACATTAAGGATAATATGAAAACCGCTAAAAGCGTTGTAATTGTAGGTGGCGGACTTTTAGGACTTGAAGCAGCATATGAGATAAAAAAAGCTGGTCTTAAAGTTAGCGTAGTTGAATTTAGTGATTCGCTACTTGTAAAACAATTAGACAATGAAGGTAGTCTTATACTTAAAGCTGCAGCCCAGGCACAAGATATTGAAGTTCTCGTTGGAGACTGCGTAACAGCTATAATCGGTGAAAAAAATGTATCCTGCGTTAAATTACGAAGTGGAAAAACAATAGATGCAAGCCTTGTCATATTCTCAACAGGCATTGCTCCGAATAAATCCATAGCTGATAAAACTAGTATAAATACTAACAGAGGAATACTAGTCAATGATTATATGGAAACTAATGTAAATAACGTTTTTGCTTGTGGTGACATTGCAGAATTTGAAGGCACAGTATATGGTAACTGGCCAGTTGCTGTAGATATGGGTAAAATAGCAGGTACAAATGCAGTAGGAGATAAAAAAGCCTACGTACACGCACTAGGAGTCATATCCTTTAACGCTATGGGCGTTGAACTATTATCTGTAGGTCAAATATCTAAAGATAAATTTAAAGCCATCAGTGCACAAGATGATGAAAATAAAATTTACAAGAAATTATTCTTCAATAAAGATATTTTAGTTGGTGGAATAATAATAGGAGACAACAAATCATCAGCTTCCCTCATAACAGCTATTGAGGAATCAAAAACACTTGAAGAAGTATTAAAAGGAACATTAATTTAAGTAAAATTGCAAGCAAAAGCACATAAGATTTAAATATCTTATGTGCTTTTATTATCTACTATATTTTCATCCTGTGTTTCTAAAAAGCTACTCTGCGCCGCAATTGTCGAAATACTAGCCCCAATATCTACTATAAAATTACCAACTGAATTCTGTTGATTAACATTAAGTTTAGCAGCAATTGCAGCTCCTATTATTGCTGCCAGTGAAGTAAGTTCGTAAGGCGAATAATCTTCTATCTTTTTCATATAGACCCCTTTTAAAGATTATTATACTACATTATATACAATTCATTTATAACGTGTATATAAATGAATATTATATGTTCATATTGTCTTCCATTCTTTCAACATATTTTTTAAGTTCATCAATCTGTTTTTGTAAGTCATTACTAATGTCCTTCCCACATTGTTCCACTTGCAATCCTTGTATAGTTGCAGACTGCGCCGCAATTGTTAAAATATGCTGTCCCACTTGTGACAAAAAATTACCAATTACATTTTGTTGATTAAGATTATTTTTTTTAGCAACAATAATTCCCAGTGTTGTTGCCAGAGCAACTAATTCGTAAGGGGAATAATCTTCGATTTTTTTCACAATAAACCTCTTTTAAAAATTGCTATATTGTATTATATTCATTTTCTAAGTAAAATCTACTAGGGGTCTCACAGCGTCAACAAAAGTAAACACGAAATAGAAATAATTTAGAGTGTTTTATTATTTAATAATATATTTTTTTTACTATTATATTCTTCTTCATTTATTTCTCCACGAGCAAATCTTTCATTTAAGATATCTAATGAATTATCTCTAGTTCCTATGTCTTTAATATTTTTATTTTGCAATAGTTTATATATTGCAAATACAACAATTGCAATTATAATTATAGGAATAATCATTCCAAATACTCCTCCCATCATATTGTTTCCATATCCATATCCATATCCCATCATATTAAATCATCCTTCCCTTAATTTTTATTTTATTTATCCATTAATTTGTTATATTAGTTTCCCATCATGCTCTCATGAACATTTGTCATATCTCCATTATTTATGGATTTCATGCTATCTGCCATAGATTCGTACCCATTCTCTCCCATTGTGTCTATTATCTTTTGATAATCCTTATCACTTATGCTTCATCACTAAAGCTATTATTTTTCATTTAGTATCACTCCTCTAATGTTTTTTTGTGTCTGTTTTACTCTATGCGTTTATTGTACTACTTAATTGTGGAGTAATTATGAAGCTAATACTTTTTTCCACTGGCATACTCTCACCAGTAAATATTCATTCATAGAACTACAAATAATATTTTAATATCATCATAAATATCATCTACAACACCGTTTCGAGCGCTAAATCAACCTTATAAACAATGATTTAGATATTCTTAAATAAAAATAATCATATTGTACACCAACAAAAAAGCACTTAAAAATAGCCATTCTCTTTAAGAGAATGGCTTTTATCCAATTTATCTAATTTTTATTTCTAGTTCCTTGCTTAGCAGATTGAATTCCTGCATTCCCATTAACCTTATATCCGTTTTTGGCATTTTTACTTTCTATACTATTATCAATAACACTCTGTTCCTTTTGTTTTATACTCATATTTTGGCTAAAACTATCTTCACCATTAGGTATAATATTTTGATTGTTTTCAGCTATAGTTTTATTTTGACTCACAAAAATCACTCTCCTTAATTTAGTATTCTATATTATGATGCCTTTAACTTAATATACTTATACTAAATGCTACCCTTAATTTTTCTTTAATAATTTCATAATAACCACCCAAAGCATAAACCCTCTCCAGGTTGCATAACAATTGAGAATTGTTATGTCCCCCAGAGAACGACCCAGAGGTCCAGGCTAGCGAACGTGAGCCAGGACGGCGAATGTGAGCGCTAGAGAATTATGTGTAAGCAAAACACTAGAATTTCTTAATGAAATTTCACGTTTCAAGCTCATATTGCAAGGCCCGTGGAGAGTTGATCTTTCTCTCTACTTCATTGCCTGATCTATTCCCTCTGCCAATCCCTTTGCTATTTTATCCTGATAAGCCCCACTTATTAACAGTTTGTCCTCAGTAGGATTAGATTGAAAACCCATTTCTACTAATATAACAGGAACTTTAGACCAATTAAATCCTGTTATATCACTGCGCTCATTGACTCCTCTATTTTTCATACAAGCGGTGTTAATTAAACTACTTAATACTTTTTGACCGTATTTTTTGCTTGCACTATATATAGCACTAGTATTTTTAGTGTTTGACGGTACAAGCATTGATGCTCCATTAACAGAAGAATTATTATTTCCATCCGCATGAATTCTTATAACTAAATCTGCATTAGCATTATTGCCAACTTCAGCTCTTGCTATATTCCCAAGCATCTGGCTAATTTGCGTTTTAGTCATTTTTACAATATACCCTTTTTCTTGCAATAAATCTCTTAACTTAAGTGCTACCGCCATGTTAACCACATACTCTGGAGTTTTTGTATTTATACCTTGAGTTCCACCTGGTTCTTTAACTTTCATTATATTTGATCCTGGGGCTTGCTGCTCTTTTACTGAGCTAGTAACACTAGCATGTCCTGGGTCAATTACAATAACTTTTTGAGAACTTGAAGCTTTTTTCTCTTCCAATGCTTTTTTCTCTGCAAATGCTTTTGCTACCAAAACTCCTTTTGCATCCGCCTCTTTTTTTGCTTTTGCTACGGCTTCTGCTTTTGCTTTGGCTTGTACTTTTGCGTCCGCCTCCTTTTTAGCTAAAGCATCCGCTTCATCTCTAGCTTTCGCCCGTGCATCTTCCTTTGCTTTAGCCATCCCCTCTTCTTTTACCTTTGCATCCGCTTCTTGTTTAATCTTTATAGCTTGTACAGATTTTTCATGTTTTTTTATAGCATAGTTTGTACTATATAAAGCCCCACCAATAACAAATATACACATGAGCACTAATAAACCTTTTTTCTTTTTCGACATCTTAAACCTCCTAATTATTTTCTTATTATTATAGCAACTGTTATTGCTCATTTTTATTTATTTTTGCGAGTAAACGTAAATATAATTATATCAGATTTTGTATGAAAATTTAAAAGTATATTTTAACATTATAAAACATTATATCCATAATATATTTTTAATTATGTTTTTTTATTAAATTCCAAGGATTTCATAGTATTACAAAGAGACAAAAAACCTAAAATAGTAATAATGAATTTTTTAAAAAAGGAGGAATTTAAATGATAGATAATAACAATAGCAATTACTACGACAAGGACCGTAATAAAATAGAAAAAGCTAATAGAAAAGAGGAACTAAAAAGTATAGAAAAAGGAATACTTGATCAGAGTGACACGTTAACTAGCACTGTTATATTGTGGAATAAAATAGACCAATAAATTAATCTAAGATTTAAATTATGTAATACAAAAAAAATAAAAGCTAGTAAAATAAAATTTTACTAGCTTTTATATACTTATTCAAAGGGGTAAGAATTGGGTTACAATATTAATTTTTTCTCTCTCTTGGGGGATAAAGATAATTAATATTGAATTTATTAATAAAAATGTATTAATAGTTTCTATATATTTATTATATATCCGTTTTTATTATTTGTCAATAACAATTATTAATTAATATTTTCTATGTTGCAAAAATCAAATTCCTCTTCTCCATGCAAAATGAACTTATTGATAATATGTGCTACACCATCTTGCTCATTAGTTTTAGTTATAAAGTTTGCAACTTTTTTAACCTCTAGAAATGCATTTCCCATGGCAACTCCTAGACCTGCATATTCTATCATATGAATATCATTACCTGCATCGCCTATGCATATAACTTCTTCTTGTTTAATATTCAACTTTTCTGCAAGCGACGCTACTCCTGCACCTTTATTAACCGCTTTATTAAGAAACTCTAAGTAGAATGGTGCACTTCTAACTACCGTATATTTACTACTTATTTCTTCAGGAATAAGTTCAATTATTCTCTCTATAATTTCTGGCTTATCTACAAACATAACCTTAACTATAGTAGTGTCTGCATCTACATCATCCACAGCAATTATTTCATTAGGAATATTATTCCAATTTGCTTCTTGCCTTGTATACTCACTATCTTTAGGAGAAATTACTGAAGTATTTGTTAATGCATGTATATTCACATCTAGCTCTTTGCTTAGCTTGTACAAACTTTTATAATCTTCAAGAGTTAATGGAATTTCAGATATTATTTTGCTACCTTCAGCACTTTGAACAAGTGCTCCGTTAAAAGCTACTGCATAATCATCTTCTGTTACTAAGTTAAGTTCGTCTAAATACTTTTTAAATCCAACTAAAGGTCTTCCTGATGCTAATACAACTTTTACTCCATTTTCTCGCGCTTGTTGTATCGCCTTATAATTTGCTAGCGAAATTTTCTTTTCATCATTTAACAATGTTCCGTCCATATCTATTGCTATTAATTTATACATAAATTACCTCCGTGTAACCACATTTCGTACTAAAGCACCTCTACAATAATGAAGAGACTTCTACCTTAATAAATAACCTTCTTTACTAAGTATAGCATAGTATTTTATACGTAATGGTTTTCACATTCTGTAAAATTTGCATTAATTTTTATATGCCAATTTTTATTTCTCCCTACATTTAAAAATACATTCATTTTTATTAAAATATGTATTGTAATCAGTTGTAAATATTATTACTTAATATTTATAACTAAAATTTTGTAGAAAGGAATTTTTCACTATACTAATGTAATATATTGTATTATAATATATTTATTATTTAAATTCAACAATATTTGTTTTAAGAACGGGAGGATATAATATAATGCTAAAAAAAGAAAAACCATTAATTATTACACTATCTATTATTATTTTATCAGGAATATTATTCTATATTATTTTCTCCTTAAATAAATTGGCTATGCCCAATACATCATCAAATATTAGTTCACAAAAAGGTGTATTAGAACTTTCAAATTGGGATTTTAATAAAAATGGATATACTTCACTTGGAGGCGAATGGGAATTTTACTGGAAACAGTCATTAACTCCAAAAGATCTACTTTTGAGCAATAAACCTGCCTCTTATGTAGATATGCCCATGGCTTGGAATAAATACGATAAAAATTATAGTTCAAATGGTTATGCTACATATAGTTTAACAATAAAATTAAATCCAAAATATAAAGACGCTCTTTTAGGCTTAAGTGTTCCTTCCATGTTATCCTCATATAAATTATGGGTAAATGGCAAGCTCTTTTCATCTAATGGTATTGTTGGGACGAGTAGTTCCGCGCAGACCCCTAAATCCGCACCCCTAACCAATTATTTTTTTAATAATAATGATAAAATTAATTTAGTGCTTCAAGTTTCAAATTATGACTTTAGAAATGGCGGTACAAGCGGTGAAATTTATCTAGGTACGCAATCTCAAATGACGAACAAACGAGAGGCCTCAATTGCACTTGAATTTTTCTATTTTGCAGTATTATTTATAATGGGCTTATACCATCTATTTTTATATATGTTTAGAACAGAGGATGAATCCAAACTTTATTTCGGCGCTCTTTGCATAACTATATCTTTGAGGGCATTAATTATTGGTAACAAGTACCTTCTATCTTTGTATAATAATCTTAGTTATAGCCTAGAACTTAAACTAGAATACTTATCCTTTTATGCCGCAGTTTTTTTTATGTTAGGTTATGTATTTGTAGTTTTCAAAAAAAGCTCGTCAAAAACTATTAACGCGATTTGCAAATATTTTTGTTTATTTTTTATAGTTGTTACAATTTTCATTTCTCCACTGCTTGCATCTAAGATACTTATAATATTTCAAATATCTACTTTGCTTATGGTTTTATATGTTATTTTGGTTATATTAAGGTCCTATCATAACAAAAATAATGGATTATTAATAGTTATACTCGCTAGCTTATCTGCTATTATAATAAGTGCAATGTCAATATTACATTATATAGGTATGCCTCATATTCATGACTTTTCTTTATTAGTTTTTTTTATTTTCATACTTTTAAATTCTTTCATATTGGCAATGAATCAATCTAAAGCATATGAAAGAATAGAAAATTTATCAAAAGTGAAAGATCAATTTTTAATAGCTCAGAAACTTAGAGAAGCTACCTTTCTCTTAAATTCTACCTTGAATTTAGATAAGGTGTTAGATAAATTGTTAAAAGGCTTAAAAGAGCTAGTTCCTTATGATAGCGCATCATTTTTCATGGAGGAAAATAACCAATTTACTATTACTTCAGCATATGGTTTCAAAAACTTAGATGAAATCTACAAAATTAGTATTGATAAGCATGAAGATAAGTTATTTAAAGAAATCTATGAAACTAACGCTATATTAGTAGTTACAAATGTTAAAGAAGATCCTCGTTTTACTCATTATGTGGGTCTATCTAATATTGAAAGTTGGATGGGAATACCAATAATATTTAAAAATAAAATCATTGGTATTCTAACACTAGATTCAACTAAAAAGGACATTTATACTAAATATCACTGTGACATAGCATTATCAATCGCCTATCATGCTGGAATGGCAATAAAAAATGCTAAGTTACATGCTAAAACTAAGCAACTTTCACGCATTGACCCTCTAACTAATTTATATAACAGGCGAAGTTTTTTTGAACTTGCAAATATAAATTTTACTAAAGCTAAAATAGCTTCAGAACCTATTTCATCTATTATGATCGACATTGACGACTTTAAAAGAATCAATGATCGCCTAGGTCATCATACCGGTGACTTAGTCTTAAAACGTCTTTCTAAAGTTTGCTTGGATAATTTAAGTAATAATCATATTTTAGGTCGTTTTGGTGGCGAAGAATTTATTGTATTATTACCTGGCACTCCCTTTAAAGAGGCCGAAATGATCGGTGAACTCCTCCGAAGTGCCATAGAAAATAATCCTTTAATTATTAGAAAATCAGATTCAATACCCATTACTTCAAGCCTTGGTGTTGCCTGCCTTACTCCTACTGTTCAAGATTTGGATTATTTGTTTATATCAGCGGATAAAGCTATGTATCGAGCAAAATCTCAAGGAAAAAACAAAGTTATATCAATAGATTTAGATGCTAAACTCGCAGAAAAAACATTAAATTTAACCGAAGTTATTTGTCACAAATAACTTCGGCTATGAATAGTTTTATTTAAAATAAAAAAACCTTAATTATTTAATAATTAAGGTTTTTATAAATTTCATCACTTTTCTTCAGTGCTATTGTTGTTAAGAGCGACCTCTTACCTTTTCTAAAATTCTCCCCACTACTTCCTCCATAGAAATATGAGAAGTATCAATAGCCAAATCATAATTACTATCCTCATCTATGCTTACATTATAAATATCCCTAAATCTAGAAACCTCGAGTCTTCTTCTTTGAGTTATATGATCCTTAGCATCAGACTTTGACGAATAATTTTCTGATTTTCCTCTCTCACTTTTTAGAGCCCTATCTACTGCAACATCAATTTCAACTTTTAAATATATTTTAAAGGAGTCCGGTATAAAATGCCACGCAAGCCTAGCATCAAAAATAAAGTTTTCCTTTTCTAATCCGATTTTTATAGTTCTATCATCAATTTCTTTATCTAAATTATTCTCAAACACATAAGTATTATATTCTGTAATAGACATACCCTTTTCTACTGCTAATTTTCTTTGCAATTCCCCCACACTATAATAAGTATAATTTAAAGTCTCGCATACAGTCTTACCCACGCAGCTTTTACCAGAATATAAGTCTCCTGCTATAGTTATTTTCAATTCTATCAGCTCCCTCATTTAAAAAACTTTCGTATAAGTAGTGCATTAAGTTACATTGAAATTATACCTTAAAATTTTGATTTTAAACAGTACTCTTCTCAATCACAACTAGAGCCTACTTTTCATATTATATAATAACTATCTCTTAATTATAATAATATAAGGAGGTTTCAAATGTATGAACAATATCCAATGTATGATTCTGAATTATTAAAAAAATCCTTAGAAGCGATTAAAGCAGCCGTTCAAGGTGAAAGAGAAGACGAATTATTCTATGATTACTTAATAAGTGTTGCGCCTACTATTGATGAAAAAAGAATAATAACATCAATAAGAGATGATGAACGTCACCATAATAGAATGTTTAGACAAATATATAATAACATAACAGGAATTGATGTATTAATGAGCCCAGGTGAAGAATTTGTGAAACCCGCTTCCTATCTTGACGGCATTAAAAAGGCATTATTCGGTGAGCTTGCAGCTGTTGAAAGATATAGAGAAATAAGAAAAGGGCTTCCATCCACAATGTATAGAGATATACTTTTCAATATCATAACTGATGAAATAAAGCATAGTTCAAAATACAATTACTTATTCACATTAAATATGACAAAAATGAAATAATCCACTATTTGGTCAGTATTTTTTAAGTTGACTACGTAGTTTAAGAAAGCATTAGATACGCGCATAAGATAATGTATTTTTTACTTTCTATAAATAGAATAAGATCATTTGTTTTCATTAAAAACACCCTAATAATTTATAAGATATACCCTGTGATAAGGTATTCAAATCGATTATTAGGGTATTTTGTCAACGATAATTTTACTATAAAAAAGCCTTTAGGTGTAGCTATGAAGGTCCATAATAAAATATATTCTAATTTTGATGGTGAATTTATTCTAGTTCCTAAACATTCTTTAGGGAAGGGTTTAAGTTGCAAAATTAAAAAACAAATAATTCAAAAAAACTAATACCTCTATTTTCTCACATCACTATAGCTAATTAAATTAATATTATTTTTTTTGATTAGCTCACTAATCTGTATTGATGTTAAAAATTCCAGCTCAATTGCTCTTTGGATATTATATGATGAATTATTATAAACTTCTATATCAACAAATCCAGGATGTGTCATTATTTCAACATACTCATGTTTTATTATGTCACTGAAATACTCAGCAACATAATCTAATGTAGGCTTTGCATTATAGTTTCTATAATTAACAAATTCAACATGATGATATAAATCTATATCATAGTTTCTAAGTGCAATTTCTTTTTCTATTGCAAGCTCTACTGATAATTTTCTCATCTGTGGAACCTTATCACTGCTAAACAAATGTGAATCTATGTGGGAAGGTTTTTTTCCAACTAATTCTATATATCTATTGTATTGAGTCCATATCTCATTTCTTAACTCTTCCAAATCATATTTATAATCATCAGGTAAATTATCAGGCTTCATGAAATTTCCTTTTTCATCAACTAACGTTTTTCCACTTGTCAAAGGCTTTCCTAATGATATATTAAGATGTAATCCTACATCCATAGCTTTTAGACCTTTCATCAATTCTACTGCATGTAATGTCCCACTCATATTTACCATTAAAGTTGCTGATGTTAATACCCCCCTTTTGTGTGCTTCAATAATTCCATAATTTATTCCTTTGCTATAGCCAAAATCATCCGCATTAAATATTAAATTTGTCATAATAACCTCCCAATGTATGTCCTTAATTCGCAAAAAAATAGTGATGGTTATACACCACTATTTTTGCTATCATTTATTTTAGTTCTGGCCAATATCCCTTGTTTGCTAATATAAGTCTGTCTAATATCCTTCTTGCCTTTTTGGCATCTATAATAGTTCTATTTAAAGTAAGCGCCTGTAGTGCCTTTGTATAACTACCTTGCTGAAAAGCTTCTACAGTTAATTTTTCAAATGCATATTGATTCTCAAGTAATCCCTTATAAAATGTATCAATTTTTCCTACATGGAACGGTATGGGCCCTCTATTCCCCAATATACATGCTACCTCTGCAATTGCATCGTCTGGTAAATTTGGAATTATTCCGTTATTTTCAACCATCACAATGTATGTTTTATTTTTATTATTATATATTGTGTCAGCAATTTCGACAATCATTTGACCATGAGCATCATTACAAACAACATCGCTTCCTATGGTTGTACCATCTTTTACAGCTTGTGTACATTCTGCAAAAACTTTCTTTTCCCTGCCATTTATAACTTCGTTTGCACGGGTGTACTTAAGATCTAACTTACTTGCTTTATATTCTGGATATAGGTAGTACTGTACATAAGTGCTTGGGACATATTCCGGAAAATCTCTAACCATGTCCTCAACAAGTGCATAAGTATCTAGCCATGATTTATCTCTTTGCTCTGCATCCTTTGGTGCAAATCCATTCTCTAAAATCAATTCTTTAAGTCTAGGTAGTAAATCAACTCCATTTTCATCGTATATATGGGTAAACCATCCGAAATGATTTAGTCCAAAATATGAAGGTGTAATTTTTTCAGGATCAACCTCAAGGATTTTAGCTATTGAATAAATCATATTAATTGGCTGATCACAAATATTTAAAATTCTCTTATCATCTTTGAAAGCTTTTGTAAGTCCATAAGCAACTATAGCTGCTGGATTTGTATAGTTTAATATCCAAGCATCTTTGCTATATTTCCTTACATCATTAACTATTTCTATCATATCCTTTAAAGATCTAATACCGTAAGCAAACCCACCTGCACCACAGGTTTCCTGTCCTACGGCGCCTTCTTCTAGTGGTATTTTTTCATCTAATTTTCTCATTTTATATCCGCCTGTTCTTATTTGGCAGAAAATATAGTCCACATTTTCATATGCGATCTTTTTATCTGTAGTATAAATAAATTTAATATCTGGACAAAGCTCTTTAAATAACAACTTACCAAATTCACCTATGGGCTTTTGTCTTTCTTCAACTATATCATATAAAACTAATTCCTTTAAGTTTAAAGATTTCTTATAAGTTGTAATTGCTTTTAATATGCCTGGAGTCCATGTAGAACCGCCACCTACTATTGTAATCTTAGTACCTTTATTTATCATAAACATAACTCCTCCTATTGGTTTTTTATTTTATTACTCCTTAATGTTTTTAAGTATGATTTAACCTCACTTGCAATTTGATCAACCTTTAGTCCATACACTATTTGTATGTCTTCTTTTGTGGGTCTAACAAAACCTGATGCTCCTGTGTTTTTTAATATTTTTTCACTTATAAGCTCACTATTATCTACAACAACCCTTAGCCTTGTCATACAGTTTTCTAAACTTAAAATATTTTCACTTCCACCTAAAGCTTCTACTATAGTATGGGCTAAATCACTAGATTTTGTATTACTGTCTAATTCCTCTTCCGCTAAATCATCATCTTCTCTCCCTGGTGTCATAATATTGTACTTCCTTATAATATACACAAATGCATAATAATAAATTGCTGCAAAAACTAAACCAACTAAAACGATTAAGTACCATTTAGTCTCAAAGCCTCTTAAAACTCCAAACACTATAAAGTCTATTAATCCACCTTGTACTCCTCCAACTGAAACTCCTAATATAGCCATTATCATATAACCCAGTCCATACATAATTATATGAATTCCAAATAGTACTGGCGATATAAACATAAACATAAATTCTAATGGTTCTGTAATACCCGTTAAAATTGAAGCTGATAAACCAGCAATAATTAATGCCTTAATTTTTTTCTTGTTTTCCTTTTTAGCACATCTAATCATTGCAATACCTGCTGCAGGTAACCCAAACATAACTGAGAGCATATGTCCTTGCCCTATATATTTGCTTCCAATTGAAAATATTTCAGTTGGTATATTTGATTTAGAAGCTATTGCTGCATTGAATATATTTAATGATCCAACTACTGTTTGTCCATCGATATTAGCTGATCCTCCAATTTCAGTAAATCTAACCACTTGATTTAGTATATGGTGTAATCCTGTTGGTATTAGTAATCTGTTTAATGATCCATATATAAACGGCCCGAATGGTCCGGCTGTTTGAATTCCACTTCCGAGTAAAGAAATAGTAGCATCAACAAACGGCCATATAAAATACAAAATCAAACCAACTATTGGAACCACCACTAAAGTTATTAAAGGTACAAACCTTTTACCCCCAAAGAAATTTATCGAGCTTGGTAGCTTTATTTTATAAAATTTATTGTGTAAAAATGTAACAGTAAGACCAACAATAATACCTCCAAAAACATTCATTCTATATGTGAAATATCCAAGCACCGTTTCATATTTTGCGTTAATTAAACTTGCTTCTAGATTTGATAGACCATCATTATTCATTAAATAATCTATTGAAGTTGTCTCTACATTTAAACTATTTAACCCCAGTATGTAATTTAGTGTTAAATGTAGCGCTAAAAATCCTATTAATGCAGCAAAAGCCGCAGTAGATTTTTCTTCTTTAGCCATACCTAACGCAATAGAAATTGCAAAGAACACTGGAAGATTTCCAAAAACCAAGCCTGCTAGCTTTCTAATGAATCCAATAAAATTCTGTACTCCTTGTATATTAGCAAAAGTTTCTCCTACAATTTCACTATTCTGTAACGCGGCTGCAAGCCCTAAAAAAATACCTGCTGCTGCTATTGTTGATATTGGTAATAATAAAGATTTACCGAATTTTTGCATAAAACTTTTCATTTACACTCCTCCATTTTATAAATTTAAAAGGTTACCTTCTTTAAAATTAGTATATCAGCGATATAGACTGTTATCAACGTTTACAAGAGACCTTATACTATTTTCACAAATTATTTTTTTTTCACATTTTGTGACTTTTTTCTCAAGTGTTTTAAGTATGTTTATTAATGATTTACAAAATATTTTTATTAATGTATAATTGTCTTTAAATTGGTCTAAAAAACTTTTCTGAAAATGTATCAAGAGTTAGCAATGCTTTAAGAGTTTCCGAGAGTGTACTTAAATTATTTGTGAGGTGATCATTTTGCTTTTTTATGAACGTATTTCAAATAATAATATTTCAGTTAACAATACAGAGAAAAAAATAATTGAATATATATTAGATAATTCAAACTCTTTTTCTAATATTATAATCAATGATATGGCTAGTTATTTGTACATATCCCCAAATACAATAATAAGACTTTGTAAAAAATTAGGGTATTCAGGCTTTTCCGAGCTAAAATACGAGTTAGTAAATAACTCAAAAGGAGTTACACAGGCTTCCCTAGATAACTCCGTTATTACTATTCATAATTCTATACTAGAAACTCTAGCCATTAATAAACTAGATACGCTTAAAGAATGTGCAGATTTAATGCATAAATCTAAAAAAATAATTATTTTCTCGCTTGGTTTATCGCAATATCCATCTCTTGCTTTTGCTAAAAAGCTACAGTATCTAAATAAACTCTGCTTAGTCCCAGAAGATAGAGATGCAAACATCTTATATGCCAAAAACTTAAAGGATGGAGATCTAGCCTTAGTTGTAAGTAGTTCTGGAAATACTGATATTATAAGAACAGTATTTACCATAATTAAAACAAAAAAGGTTCCAATGATAACTCTAACTGGATTTTCACAAAATATCTTATCTCAATTTAGCGATATAAAATTATATGCTTATTTAAAGCAATATAATATTGATAATAATGACTTAACCTCAAGATTAGGTTTTAATATAGTATTAGATTTATTAATTGAACAATATTATAATATCTTAGAAATAAAATAATCTAACTTTATAGCGACAAAAAATAACATGGGTAATCTTATTTTAAGAAAACTTAGATGTTTCAACTTTGAAGATTTTTGTGATATAGAAAAAAATGTTTTTATATTTTATTTTGTATATTCTTCAGATTCAGTTTTGTACTCCCTTGAATCCAAGAGCTCCTACCATTTTATCTTCTTTAATTTCTAGACTATTTATCTTCAAAGGAAATTTTTCCGTATTAATTTTAACTATATTATCCTCTACATAAAATATATCTCCCTTACCACTCTTTGAAATTTGTGACATTACAAGTGCTTTAGGCAGTGTTATCTTACCAATCTTAAAATTGTCAGCAACATATGTTATTTCTCCATCCATTACATTTAGTTTACCCGTGGTAGAAAATAATAAATCAATATTCTTATAACTCATAGGGGCCTCAATTAAAATTTCACTATTTTTCATTTCTGTATTAATCTCCTTAACACTTATATTGCCTTTACTTAAAGGTTCTTTAAAATACAGTTTAATTAATCCATTCATATCCTCCTGGGTTATTTCAAACTCACCACCATTAATCAAAACTTGTGTTGTGAGTTTTTTTATAACGTTTGAAGAAGCCGTCTTTTTAGTCACCACTTCACCATTATATAATGACATATAAACAAGAGTTCCCAGTGTAACTATTAGTAATATAATTCCCACCCATACTGATTTGCTTTTCCTTGATTTCTTAATTCTAGACATGCTCTCACTCCTTAATTAGTGTACTTATATATTATCACAGTTGCTATAATTTAAAACTTTAAATTATACAATTATTAAATCATCTCCTGCCGAGCTGCAATATTATCCTCCAAAACATAAAAAAAGCTATTAAAATACCTCTAGTGTATTTTAATAGTTTTTTGTTGTTTACAATTTATAGTCCAAAATCTTGTCTTAATTGTCCTAGATTTTTTTGATCAACATTAGTAAATAACGCAATCTTAACTCTATCTTGGCTATCAGCATCCAAAGTATCATAACTAGATTTGACAGCTGCCTGATCTTTTTTAGCATCATAGGAAGAATTTTTCTCCATTTTACTAACGGTTGATTGCATTTTTGATATTACCTTCTGCTCTTTTGGAGTCTTAACCTGATTATAAGCATCACTTAAATCTTTCTTAGCTTTTTTCAATGAAACTTGTTTAGTCTCAGTTTGTTTCTCAGTTGTTTGTGCAGATTTTGCTATTTCTCGCCCTTTATTACTATTTGTGGGTTTATTCACAACTTTATCATTTCCATTAATAGAATTATCTATAACCTTTTTCTCATTATTCATATTTTTAGGTGATTTTTTTGAACTAACTATGGAAGCTGACCCCTGTATTTTATCATCTTCAACTTTAAAATTGTTTATCTTAATTGGAGATATATTTGGATCAATTTTTATTAAATTATCCTCAGCATAAACATTCTCATTATTAAGTTTTACAACCTGAGACATTACAATTTTTTTCGGTAATTTTAGCTTACCAATTTTAAAATTTTCAGGATCATATGTAATTTCACCATTTGAAGTACCTAATTTACCTTTTGATGAGAGTAATAAATTAACCTTCTTGTAACTGTTGTAAGTAACAGGCGCCTCAATTAAAAGTTCATCCCCAACAATGTCTATATTAACTCCTTTAAAGGCAACATCACCTTTTGTTTTAGGCATTAATAAATTGCTTAACTCATCTATATCCTTTTGAGTGAGTTCAAATTTTCCACCTTGTCCATGTATATCTTTAAGTTTATTCATAACCTCTATTGAAGCAGTTTGTCTAAGAACTACACCACTATTATATAATATGCTATATGAAAAAACCACTAGCCCCCCTAATAAAGTAATTAGTGAACCTATTAGTATACTTTTCTTTATTTTATTTTTCGACATAATGCCCTCCTATTTCCATTTATATAATCATAATACCACATCTAACATTATTTTAGAATCAAATTAGATAATTAATAAATAATTAATACATATTATCATTATAATTTGTAATATTATACTAATATAGAAAATTGCGGTCCAAGCCTTTATTATGGTATTATATAGCTAATGAATAACACCTAGGAGGATATTATGGGAACTAAAAAAACACCTTATATTAACCGTAAAAAACATTACGATAACCTATTAAAAAAGCAAAATGAGAGTATAGGATTTATAGGCTTATTGAGATTAATCGTCTTCGTATCCGGAGCCGCCTTTACAGTGTTTTTCTATATGAAAAACTCTTATTATTTAAGCTTAATCGTATTAATTACCACTATTATTACATTTATATCTTTGGCAATTAGACATAATAAAATAAAACACAACAAAATTAGGTGCCTAGTATTATGTAAAATTAATGAAAACAGTCTAAAACGCATTAATAATAATTGGAAAGACTTTCCTGATAGTGGTGATGACTTCACCAGCGAGGATCACAGCTACTCAAAGGACTTAGATATATTCGGTGAGAATTCCCTTTTTCAATGGATAAACACTTGCATAACTTATCTCGGTAGGCAAAAACTAAAAGAAGCTCTATCTAAACCTAAATATAATATTGAGGAAATTTATAAAAGACAAGATGCTATAAAAGAGCTTGCAAGTAATACTGGTTGGACACAAAGGTTTGCGGCAGAAGCAATACTTAGTGAAAATAAAAATCATGACCCTGATGCATTGTTTGATTGGGCAAGCGATAAAAACGATTTTTTCTTAAACCCTTTAATAATCCTTGTAATAAGGATATTACCAATAATAACTTTTTCTCTTTTAGTATCATGTATTGCACTCCCATTTGTTTCCTATAGAATATTCCTTATAGATATTGTCCTTAATATAATACTACTGGTAATCGGTTATAAAGAAGTAAGTAAAAATTTGGATACTATATATAAATATAAAGATACCATTATTATATATAACAACCTTCTTAAACACATAGAAAAAAAGAACTTCAAATCAGAACATTTGATAAAACTAAAGGAAAGACTTATAAATAAGTCTGGAATGAAAGCATCTTTTCAAATTAAAAAATTAGCAAATCTAGTAACCTTAGTATCTGACAGAAAAAATATTTATTATTTGCCTATAAACATACTTCTCCTTTGGGATTATCAATGTTTAATTAATCTGCAAAGATTTAAAAAAGAAAGTGGTGCCTACTTAAGAACTTGGCTAGATGTTATAGGTGAAATAGAAGCTCTAAATAGTCTATCAACCATATCATATGAGCATAGCGACTGGTCAATTCCCAGATTTGAGAGCGGTTCCCCTATATTTAACGCCAGGGATATGGGACATCCACTACTTGGTAATAACAAAGTATGTAACGATATCAGAATTGAAAAGTCGCAAAATGTCCTTTTAATAACAGGCTCTAATATGTCTGGTAAAAGCACATTGCTTCGAACTACAGGCATTAACTTAGTTTTAGCTTATGCTGGTGCATCTGTATGCGCGAAAAGTTTTACCTGCTCCATAATGGATATTTACACCTGCATGAGAACAAGTGATAACTTAGAAAAAAATATTTCATCCTTTTATGCAGAACTTTTAAGAATAAAAAAACTTGTAACAGCAACCGAAAGTAAAACTCCAATTTTCTTTTTATTAGATGAAATTTTCAAAGGAACAAACTCTATAGACAGACATACTGGTGCTAAAATATTAGTTTCTAAATTAAGCACTGAAAATGCGCTAGGATTCGTATCCACTCATGATTTAGAACTAGGCGACATAGAAAAAACTAACAAAAGAGTTAAAAATTATCACCTTAAAGAATATTATAAAGATGATAAACTATTCTTTGACTATAAATTAAGAACTGGCGTATCAACAACGCGTAATGCATTATACTTAATGAAAATGGCTGGGCTTGAAATTCCTCCTGATATTGAACTTCCAAAATAAAATAAAAAAGTATATATTACACTAATGCATTCACTTCGCTAAGAGCTTAAAACTACTTTTATTTACTAGTATCAGTTATATTTTTTTGGAATATTCATCTAAATTAATTTCCATATACATTTTTAATTAACAGTTCACCCATGTATATATTTTACCAATTTCCCTGTGTTTCAATAGGTTTTTTATTTTGTTTTTGAGCAAAATAATAACATAGATATGGTGAAAGGAGAAACCTTATGAAAACAAATTTAAAAATGAAAAATTTTATTTTAATAATCTCCATACTTGCAATTTTAAAAGGTTTTTTCTTATCTGGTGTTGTTAACAAAAACAAAGATAATAAAGGTAGATATGGTGTTTATCTAGTCTTTGCTGAAAGGGTCAATAAAATTCATTAAATGAAAAATGGTTGTATAAGTCAATCAAAGGATATATTCAACCTTTGGTAGACTTATACATTTTTTTAAAAACAAATAATATATATACATTAAGAATTCAGCTTTTCTTTACATTGCTTGTCCTTTTAGTATATTTAATTTGAATAAATATTCTCATTATATATTTTAATAAAACTATTACTGGTAAATAAAAACCTATATACTTATCAGAAAGTATATCAGCATATATTAAAAAACTCGATATTAATAATAAAAATCCTATTATTAAAGAACTAATTTTATACTCTTTTAAAAAACCCTTTTTATTTGAAATTTTAGCATCTGTAGTTAAAGCATACAAAAGCATATTAAAATTTGTTTCATTCCTTGTCATTCCATACAGTATAATGCACAATCCTACTATTACATTCATTAATATAATAATGTTATTCATAACTTTACTGCTCCCCCTTACTTTATAATATTATAACAATTTAACAATATTACTCCATTTAGAGATTCTTCTTTTGTCTATTAAACTCGCAGCCTACCGGCTAAAACCTATTGGGTATGATGGATTATCTATCTTTCTCACTTCTTTTTTCTTTACCGCCCATTCTAAATACATCTCATTCTTAGCGTAACCACATATAAGTATGAACTTTCTCCATAGCGACTTGCAATAAGAAGCGCAGGAACATTGAAATTAGAATTTCTTAATCAAATTTCACGTTTCAAGCTCTAATTGCAAGGCGCACCGGAGAAAGTTCATACTTGATTACCCCTGTTTTATTTGCTATACCCATCTGGATGACTTTCATGCCATTTCCATGCAGTTTCTATAATAGTTTCAAGCGATGCATATTTAGGTTCCCATCCAAGAATTTTCTTAGCCTTATCACTAGAAGCTATAAGTACTGCTGGATCTCCCGCACGTCTAGGTGCCATTTCAGCCTTTATCTCGTGGCCAGTAACTTTTCTTGTTACATCAATTACTTGCTGAACAGAAAAACCTAGTCCATTTCCAAGATTACAAGTTACACTATCTTCGCCTCGTCTAAGCCTTTTAACTGCAAGTAAATGAGCACTAGCAAGATCAGTTACATGTACATAATCTCTAACACAAGTTCCATCTTCAGTTTTGTAATCATCGCCAAATACCATAATCTTCTCTCTTTGACCAAGTGCTACCTGAAGAATAAGAGGAATTAGATGAGATTCTGGTCTATGGTCTTCTCCTATTTTTGAACTAATGTGAGCACCTGCTGCATTAAAATATCTTAAAGCAGTATATTTTATACCATAAGCATTATCACACCATTTTAAAATCTTCTCCACGCAAAGCTTGGACTCACCATATGGATTAGTTGGAAAAGTTTTATCCTCTTCAAGTATAGGGATATTGTCTGGTTCTCCATAAGTTGCTGCAGTTGACGAGAAAACAATATATTTAACATTATGATCTCTCATTGCCTTAAGTAAGTTTATTGTTGAACCAATATTATTTTCAAAATACTTTAGAGGTTCTGTGACACTTTCCCCTACTAATGAATCTGCTGCAAAATCTATAACTGCATCTATAGTGTTCTCTGAGAAAACCTTATTAAGTATATTATCGTCCCTTAAATCTCCAGTGTAAAGTTTCCCTCCAAGTAATGAATCATGATGACCCTTTTGAAAATTGTCTAAAACAACAACCTCTTCTCCTTTTTCTAAAAGCTCAGCCACCATATGACTTCCTATGTAACCTGCTCCACCGCATACTAAAATAGCCATTATATAATTTCTCCTCTCATAAAAACTTATTATTAAATATATACTTATTTTAACACATTGTTTGTACTTTTCATAAATTTATTGCATGATTTGGCTATTTGTACATAGTTGACAATTCAGTTCTAACGACATATAATTTATTGAGCAAATATATAAACATTTTAATATTATTTTTTATTGGAGGAAGTTTATGTCTCATAGATTAAATGAAAAAGAACTAACTGAATTTTTATTAAATGAAAATATAGATGAAATAAATAAACTTATCGGATTTATTCATCCTACTGATATTTTGATAGCTATTAGATTATATGATGGAAATACTCTAGATTTAATTCGAAATTTATCTCCAAGTGTTATTGCGGATATTATTGATGATGCAGAGGATGAGGAGAAATATGACCTCTTATCCATTCACACAACCATCATACAAAAGAAAATTATTCACGAGATGTCATCAGATGAATTAGTAGATTTGCTAGAAGCGGTAACAGACAATGAAGCTAAGAGCATTATGAAAAAGATGAATAAAGAAGATGTTGATGAGGTAAATGCCTTGTTAACCTATCCTCCTGACAGTGCCGGAGGAATTATGGCCACTGAGTTTATAAGCGTTAAAGAAGACATGACTATAGGTGATACCTTAAGTTATCTTCAAAATGAAGCTACAGAGGCTGAAACTTCTTATTATATATATGTAGTTGGAGAAAGCGCTCTTTTAAAAGGAGTTATATCTCTTAAAGACATAGTATTAAGTAGCTTTAATATGAAGATATCAGATATCATGAATAGTAACATTATGAGTGTTCCTTTTGATATGGATCAAGAAGAAGTTGGACATATTTTTGAAAAATATGGTTTTTTAACTATGCCCGTAGTGAATGACAATATGCATATTTTAGGAATTATAACTGCAGATGATATAATGGAAATCCTTAGTGATGAGCATACCGAGGATTTGTATCGTCTTGCTGGATTAAAAGAGAATGAAAAGGTTACTGGTTCTCTTAAATCTTCGGTCAGCAGTCGATTACCTTGGTTATTTGTAAATTTAATAACTGCAATTCTTGCAGCTGCAACCGTTAGTATTTTTGAGGGAACCATTCAAAAAGTTGTAGCCTTAGCTGTTTTCATGCCCATAGTTGCAGGTATGGGAGGTAATGCAGGCACTCAAACTCTAACTATTATCATTCGTAGCATAGCTCTTGGCGAAATAGATGCTAAAAATTCCAGGAAGATATTATTAAAGGAATTTGGCGTAGGTCTATGTACAGGTATTGCAGTAGGAACTGCCGTAGCTTTATTAGGATACTTTTGGGAGAAGAACATTGTTTTCGGAGTAGTTATTGGTCTTTCTATGGTTCTTAACATGATGGCGGCCACCATAGCAGGTTTTGCAGTACCACTTATCCTTAAAAAGTTTAACATCGATCCAGCACTTGCCTCTGCTGTGTTTGTTACCACGGTAACAGACGTTTTAGGTTTCTTTTTCTTCCTAGGACTTGCAACATTATTTTTACCTTACTTAATATAGTCTGTACTAAACGTATTTTAGCTTAAATTATGTATTTAAATAAAAACTACCAAAGTGCATGTTTATCACTTTGGTAGTTTTACTAATTTTTATTTGTGTCCGTGGTAAGCATGATTATGATGTGGCAATATTTTTTGTATTTCAATATCTTGCTCTTTTGTTATAGTGCCATTATCAATTAATGCCTTTATTGGGCTAATATTAGTATCTCTCATCTTTTTCATGTAGGCCTTTCTTTCACCATCGCTCATGTCCTTCATTTTTTTATAAATTTCAGCTCTTTCGACTTGCCTTGCGTTCATTGCATTTTCAACTTTATTGCTTTGCTCTATGGTTATCACTTTTTTAACTACTAAATCATTTAACCCCTTCTTCAACTCCATAGTCCTCATCTGTGTTTTTTTAGCATACATATTTTTTCTAAGGACATCAGATTTCTCTTGTGTTAAAATACCTTCTGTTACTAAGTCATTAAATAATCCGCCCTTAGACCTATCACAGTCTCCTTTTTTACATTTATTCTCTTGTGTACTTTTTTTATGTTTTTTCGCATTGGCGTACTCTAATACCTTGTCACCTTCACTTTTAGTAATAGCATTTGAATCTACGCCCTCCTTAATTACAAGTTCTAATGTAGCTTTCATCTGCGCATGTCGGACTTGTGCCTGCTCTTTTTCAATAGCTGATCCTTTAAAATCCACGCTAGTTACGGCGTTATCATTTATGCTAGCACTATTTTGTGTGGCAGCAAATGTAAGATTTGCTCCCGAAAATGCCAATCCTGTGCACAATATTCCGCTTAATATCTTTATTCTTAAAGATGTGTTCATTTTTTTGGCCTCCTCAAATCGTTTGTTGTACTTACTTATTGTTACTGTATTGATAAGATTATATTCATATCTCTAACAAACCCTAATCCTCTATTTACAATACTATAATATTAATTTATAATTAATTATAAAGAACATAATATTCATTAAGTGTTTTGTTTTTTGAAAATAATTCTACCTTAGAGGGGGGGGAAGTTTATCAAAAGTTGAAATAATTCTTTTGATAAAATTAAAAATGCATAATGACTGTATACAAAAACCTATTTATAAAAAAATAGCTATTGACATTACTAATCGAATTTTAACTGGCGATTTTTCTGTTGGAGATAAGCTCTATGGAAGGTCTTCTCTTGCCAGCGAATATAACGTATCGCCGGAAACAGTAAGAAGAGCTGTAACTCTTCTAAGTGACATGGATATAGTTACAGTAACAAAAGGCAGTGGTATAGTTATAACCTCAGTAGATAACTGTTTGAAATTTATTGATAATTACAAGGATATAGATTCCATAAGTTCTATTAAGAAAAACATTGTTGAACTACTTGAAAAGAAAAAAGAATTAGATAAAAATATAGATTGTTCTATTGATGAATTAGTAGATTATTCCAGTAGATTTAAAAATAGTAACCCATTTATACCCTATGAATTTGAAATACATTCTAAAATGAGTGTCATAGGTAAAACTATATTCGACACTAAATTTTGGCAAAATACAGGTGCAACCGTTATTGGAATAAGGCGAAATGACAAATTAATACTTTCTCCAGGGCCACAAACTACATTTAAAAATAATGATACATTTGTAGTAATTTGCGATGAAAGTAGTTATTCGAGAATTAAAACCTTTCTATTAGGAAAATAATAATTTAATATTAACCTTATATCACATTTCATATAAAAATGTGATATAAGGTTTTTTTATTTTGCTTGACATAATATTTACAAAGTAACAACTTGATGATATAATTATGTTGTTACTTTATAACAGATGTGGTGGTAGATATGGCGGTTTAGGATATCTAGTATTTTCTGGTGCCCAAACTGTTAATAACAATATGATACTAGCAGGAGCTATTCCAGCTTGTTTTCTTGCTATTTTTCTGGACTTCGTTATAGGAAAGGTAGAGGGAATAGTTGTTCCCTAGGGGATAAGAATAACAAATAATGAATAAGTATTAATCAAATAACAAATTATATATGTTCATACAATCTTTACTACGTAACAACTTAGTTGTATAATACAATTTGTTACTATTCAAAAATTTAGGAGGTTATATTTTGATAGAATTTAAAAATGTATGTAAAAGTTTTAATGGCAGAAAAATATTAAAAGATATTAATATTACTATAGAAGATAAAGAATTAGTTGTTTTTATTGGACCAAGTGGTTGCGGAAAAACTACAACTCTTAAAATGATAAATAAATTACTAACTCCAACTTCTGGTGAACTATTAATTAATGGTAAGAAACTTGCAGATAAAAACACTATAGAGTTAAGACGTAATATGGGTTATGTTATACAACAGGCAGGCCTTCTTCCTCATTTAACTATAGGTGACAACATTGGCTTAATAGCCTCTATTGAGAAAATGCCAAAGGATATACTTGCAGCTAAAGTAATTGAGTTATTAAATTTAGTAGGTCTTGATCCTGATATATATTCAAATAAATACCCTAATCAGTTAAGTGGTGGTGAGCAACAAAGAGTAGGCGTTGCAAGAGCTCTTGTAATGGACCCTGACGTAATACTCATGGATGAGCCTTTTAGTGCATTAGACCCAATAACTAAAGCTCAACTTCAAGATGAGATATTTAATATACAACAAAATGTTAAGAAAACTATAATATTTGTAACTCATGATATGGATGAAGCATTAAAACTAGGAGATAAAATTTGTATCATGGAGGGCGGAAATGTTGTTCAATTTGATACTCCAGAGGAAATATTAAAAAATCCTATTAATGATTTCGTACGTGAATTTGTTGGAAAAAATAGAATATGGAATCAGCCAGAACTCATCAAAGCAAAAGATATTATGATACAAAAACCTATTAAATCAGTTGGAGAGAGAACAATCCTCCAAGCAATTGAAATTATGAAAAGTAATAATGTAGATAGTTTACTTATTGTTGATAAAACGAACGTTTTAAATGGTCTTATTACATTAAAACAAATTCGAACAGCTCTTAGGCAAAATCCAGATAAAACTAAAAAAATTAAAGACCTAATGGAAACTAACCTTATAACTGTAAATCAAGAAGATACAATAATAAATATATTAGAGATTATAAAAACAGAAGATATAAATTTTGTTCCTGTAGTTGACGATAAAAATAAACTAGTAGGCCTTCTTACCAAGAGTAGCCTATTATCTATATTGAGTAATCAGTTTATAGATATGGAGGTAGAGGTTAATGAATAGTATTAAGTCGTTTATAAGTTTCGTAATAGATAGAAAAGCTGAAATAATTGATTTATTTTTTGAACATATACAGTTAACAGTATTCTCAATAGCAATTGCTATTGCAATCGCTATTCCACTAGGCATAATTATAGTTAGGTATAGAAAACTTTCAACGCCTGTTATCGGTCTTGCTAATGTAATACAATCGGTACCCAGTCTTGCATTACTTGGATTTTTAATACCTATTCTTGGAATTGGAAGCAAACCTGCAATTATTATGGTAGTTATGTATTCACTTCTACCAATTGTAAAAAATACATATACAGGACTAACTAACATAAGCCCTTCACTTATTGAAGCAGCTGATGGTATGGGACTTACCAATACTCAAGTACTTTTAAAGGTTCGTTTTCCACTAGCTATGCCAATCATTATGTCAGGTATTAGAATATCTGCAGTTACAGCTGTTGGACTTATGACCATAGCTGCATTTATAGGTGCTGGTGGTTTAGGATACTTAGTATTTTCAGGCGTCCAAACTGTTAACAATAACATGATACTGGCCGGAGCTATACCCGCTTGTTTTCTTGCTATCTTTCTAGACTATATTATAGGTAAAGTAGAAAACATAGTAATCCCTGAAGGAATAAAAGTTTCTACCCCGGGAAGCGCTAAGAAAAATAAAACAATTTTTGGCAATAAAAAATTTCAAATTTGGACTTCAATAATAGTTCTTATAGTTATTTTGTCCTCTGTGGCTACAAGCTTCTTTGGAAACAAAAACACAATAGTTGTGGGTTCTAAAAATTATAATGAGCAATTAATACTTGGTGATATGATGTCATCTTTAATAGAAGCTAAAACAGACATCAAAGTTGAAAGAAAATTAAATTTAGGAGGCACTAATGTAGTATTTACTGCCATGCAATCAAAAGATGTAGATTTGTATGTAGAATACACAGGAACAGGTCTTGTAAATATACTAAAACAACCTACTATAGCCGATGCAGATAAAGTTTTTGATATCGTAAAGAAAGATTTTGCTAAAAAATATGATATCGATGTATTAAACCCTTTAGGATTTAATAATACTTATGTACTCGCAGTAAGAAAAGATTTTGCAAGTAAGAATAATTTAAACACTATCTCTGATTTAGCAAAAATAAGTTCTACTTTAAAAGCTGGATTTACTATGGAATTTGCAAATAGACCAGATGGTTATCCTGGAGTTCAGAAAAAATATGGTCTTGATTTTAAAAGTGTAAAAGGTGTAGACGCTGGATTAAGATATACTGCACTTTCCAATAATGAAACACAGGTTTTAGATGCATTTTCCACAGATGGCTTACTTAAAAAATTTGATCTTAAGCTATTAAAAGATGATAAGAGTTTTTTCCCACCTTACTATGCAGTTCCTATAGTAAATGCTGATACATTGAAAAAATATCCTGAATTAAAGGATGTATTAAACCTTTTAGAAGGTAAAATTACCGATGATACTATGAGAGCTCTCAATTATAAAGTAGATAATGGAGAACAATCTAGAAAAGTTGCAGAGGAATTTTTAAGATCTATAAACTTAATGGACTAATAATAAAAAAGTATATATTACGCGTATTGCAATACGATTAATGCATTATACGTAATATATACTTTTTTTTGTGTATAAAAATATTTGTATAAAAACTCAGCTTTTTCATAATACTAACAATAAAATATATTGTTAGAAATTATGGAGATGTTGTTATGAATTATAATAAAATATCATTACGAATTATAATAGTATTATTTTCAGCCTTCTTGTTTAATAGTATTCTAAATGTAATTAATGTACCAAAGGTTATTGGAGCAGATATAAAAATAGATAATCAAATTTCTAATGAGAATCGTGGGGTTCCACGATTTGATTATATTATAGGTAAAGATAACTGGCCCCATTACCGTGTATTTTATTGGGTTAAATCTAGTGCCACGCACTTTACGCCATATGCTGATAAAGGCGTAAATACAGATGTTTCAGAGCACGGTCCTGTAGCAAATTGGTCTGTTGTTGTAACTTCTAAAGTGATAAATGATGAAAAATTAGTGTTTATATATGTACCTAAAACTTTCGTTTTCTTATTTGGAAAGGATTTCTACAATGTTATACATCTAAATTATTATTAATTTAAAATTAAAGGTCTTGGTGGAGCCCTTTACGGTCTTAGAGCTTCAGCTTTACCTATTGTTCCTTCAAGTCCATCCCATAAATAATTATGCTCATCAACTCCACTATTGAAATTACTAGCTTTCCAACGGGTTAGAAACTCAAGCAAAGTATCTTTATCTGAATAATTACTTTTAGTAACCTCTGTAATTAAAGTCTGGCAATTCTCCGGTGTTATTTCTACTTCTCCCCATATTTTCCCGTCTTCTGCCACTATTTTAGTATTTATCATTTTATGCATTGTATTGTAAACCTTTAACTCACTTCCACTAACTTTAGTATTATCATTTTGTTTTATTGCAACTGCTTTATTATCTACCACTTTACTAACTGTACCTTTACTGACCACATCTTTTTTTATCTGGGTTGCCTGCACCACTTTCGGACTTTCCACCGCAGTTAATTTCTGCTTTGTAATGAAGTAACTGCCTATCCCAATTATTGCAATTACTAGTGCTACGCTACCAGCTGCAAGCCACTTTCCACGCAAGTGAAATAATTTACCTACTGGGCCAAGAGATTCGTCATTTAATTTATACTCATTCATATATATTACCTCCTCATTTATCTATAGATCGTTTAACAACATTTCTGCTCCGCAGGAGATGATTTAACTTTAATCAGAAACTATTATATATATTATTGAATATTTTATTCATTTTACTATGGTAAAAGTATGCTATACATCACAAATTAACTTGTCCTATAATGTTTTAGTATATCAAGGTATTTTTATTATAACATATTTGTAATATTATTCCAATATATATTCTAAATAAGTAATATATTAATGTTATTACATATTATTGTATATAAAACCATTTTTTTAGTTATACTTTAATCATATTTAAGTAATATTAAAATTCCCACTAAAATAATAAAATACTATATTTAAAATATGTTAATATACTGGAAAATATGGTAAAATGTAAATAGTGTATTGTAATCTGTTACAGCTCCGCAGGAAATAATTTAATAATTAAAATTTATAAATGTGTTTTATGAAAAAATGGGGGTAATATAATGGATAATGCTTTTGATAAAAATATAGTTGAACCATATTTTTATTCGTGCGCTAATACTATAACCAGTGTAAATAAAGAATTTCTCGATCTTACAGGATATTTTATTGATGAATTGATAGGAAAACCACTTAATAAGATAGAACAGCTTTTAAAGATTAATTCACAAATTTATCTTAATGATATAATTACTAATTATTGTGGGTATATATTTACGAAGTCTCTTGATGTTATTGAAGTTAGTATATCTAAGTTATTTGACTGTGAAATTAACGAAACAAAATATACATTTATAGAAATAGAAAATTCGAACCTTACAAGTAAACTCCTTTTTGTAGAGCAAACGTTTGTAGATAACATATCAGGAGCTGCTATCTACAGTGTGCCTGATTTAATACTACTCAAATCAAATCAAAAGTATCTTGATTTCACATGCTTGCGTTATAGTAAACCGGAAAATAGTCTAGGAAGACCTATTAGTGAAATTATAACTGGGTTTACTGGAAGTCAATCTGAAATTATTTGTAATAAAGTTCTAGAAACACAAAAATCCAGTTATTTTAAAGATTTAGAATTTAAGCATTTAAATACAGATACAACCTATTTGGACTCCACTCAAACCCCTATATTTGAAAACGGAGAGATGAAATACATATATCATACCGCCATTGATGTTACTACTGAAATAAACTCTAATCTAGTAATGGAAAAAGCATTGAAACTACAGGGAGAATTTCTTGTTAACATATCTCATGAACTTAAAACGCCACTTAATGTTATATTTGCAACTGTACAATTATTTAATAGATTTTGTAATAATGGATCCCTTGACGATCAAAAGGACTCAATAATTAAATATGTAGAATGTATAAAGCAAAACTCATATAGACTATCTAAAATGATCAATAATATAGTTGATTTATCAAAAATCGAAGCAGGGTTCTTCAATTTGTATTTATCAAACAACAATATAGTTGAATTTGTAGAACACATAGTTATGTCCGTAACTAATTTTACTGATAGCAAAGGCTTAAATATCATTTTCGATACCGATGTAGAAGAAAAAATTATTGCTTGTGATCCAGAAAAATTAGAACGAGTAATATTAAATCTTTTATCAAATGCAATAAAATTTACAGATAATGGTGGCGAAATATTTGTAGATATTAAAGACAAGAATAAATTCATTGAAATATCTGTCACGGATAATGGAATCGGTATCGAGCCTAAAAACTTAGATATGATATTTGATAGATTTAAGCAAATCGATAAATCCCTAGAAAGAAACTCAGAAGGCACAGGTATTGGGCTAAATTTAGTTAAGTCTATAGTAGAATTACACGGTGGCAATATATCTGTTGAAAGTGAATTTGGAAAAGGAAGCAAATTTATAGTTAAAATACCGTCTAGAACGGTATCTACCGAAGATACTTTATACACTAAAAAAGTTAAGAATGCAGATCAAAGTATACGAGTAGAGCTTTCTGGTATTTGTTCCTAAAAAAACTTCCACTACATAATGTAGTGGAAGTTTTAAATATCTACTGCCAGTAGTTTCTCCCCTATATCTGTTTATAATAGCTTTACTATTTTACCAATATTGTCTACGATGTCTTCTGCGTCTTCCAATTAAATTTCTTATAATAAGAATTCTAGCTAGGTCCGAAATACCACGTCTTCTGCCGTAACGACGTCTTTGCCTCATATCATTATCTTTGCAATCATCATCATCATCGTCATCATGTTTATGGTGTTGTTCGTGTTTGTCACATATGTCTTTACACATACGTTCCATCTCATCCTTCTTAGGGCAATGCATTACTCCATGCATAGTTTCCATCATATCACAGTGATGTTCTACCATAGGATTTATAATAAAATAAATTTTAGGATATAATTTTATTAAATCATCGTTGTCTCCCATTAACATTGGCATGTTCATCATGGGCATATTACCCATTGGCATATCCATCATAGGCATTTCACCCATTGGCATGTTCATCATAGGCATATCACCCATTGGCATGTTCATCATAGGCATATTACCCATTGGCATGTTCATCATAGGCATATCATCCATTGGCATGTTCATCATAGACATATCATCCATTGGCATGTTCATCATAGGCATATCATCCATTGGCATGTTCATCATAGGCATATCATCCATTGGCATCATGGGCATATTAGCCATAGGCATATTCATCATGTTCTTGCATTGTCTATAATTTTCACATTCTTTACAAGGGTTGTAATACATAAGTACCTCCAAAATAATATTCACCATATATATTATTCTACACCCATCATTATGTTACCTTTTAAAAAAACAACTGTTTATTCTTAACATATGCATTATAATACATATAATTTCCTCTAAAACCACATATAATCCAATAAATTATTCCAGGAATTCCTAAAGTAAATATACTTAATAAAAATACTGCTAATGGTGAAATCCATACGCCTTTTGTAAGTGCCCATATTCCTCCAAACAAAAATGCAAACCAATTCCACTTACCTTTATAAGTTTCATTACTTTCATATATTTTTGTGAACTCAGCTTGATAATATGAATCTAAATTAGAAAAATCTAGATTTAGTATTCCATCACCATTAATAATTTTATTGAAATCATTACTAATCCCACCGCTTGCACTGCTTGTACTACTTGTACTACTTGAATTTTTTAACTTAACACCGCACTTTATACATATTTCTTGTTTCGCATTAGTTGCTACTCCACATTCCTGACAAAACTTATTATCACTTAATGGTTTGCAACCACACCCTACACAGAATTCCGCTTTTTCGTTTATCTCAATCCCACAGTTTCTACAAAACATAACTATCTACCCCTTAGAATTTATTTGCTATCTGCTTATATATGTATACTTATTTTCTTGATTTATGCAATATTTCTAAAAAATATAAAAAGCCCTTAAGCATTATACCTAAGGGCATTGAATTTCATATAATTTTAGTAAACAATAAAGACAATGATATCTCCTTAGCCTTGGTTATAATGCTATATATTATTATAATTGAAAATAATGTCATTTTATAGAAAAACAAAAATATACTTAAATACAACATATTATGATAAAATGTTATAAGAGGTTATTATTTACAGTAACAATATATAGAGCATAATTTTATTAATAAAGAAATATTATAATGTCTTTATTTAAATAAATAATCTCTAATGAAATTTTAGTCGACTTTTCGAAAAGAGATGATAATACTTTGAGTAAAAATAAAAGTAAAACGATTATGGTATTCGGGTATTTAATTATTGCTTGTTTATCATTAGCTATAATATTATTTAGCATATATAGTATGCATAAAGTAACCACTGAATCAGATTTTACAATAAAAACAATACTTCCCGCAAAAATATTTTCCACAGAAGTTTTAACATCACTAAATATTCAAAACTCAGCTGTATTATCCTATGTTATTTCAGGGGATAAAAGTTTTTTAGATCCTTATTATCTAGCAAACAAACAATTAAATGAATATTACACTGCTCTACATACCTTGAAAGAAACAAAATTAGGAGCTGAAACTAGTGGTAAGCTTAGAGTGAAAATGGAATCTATTCAAACTTTCTTTAGCATGCAAATAGATTTAGTTACTAACGGCAAACCAGCTGATGCAAAATTGAATTTACATAAAGGTAAAGATTTAATTGATAGTTTTAAACGGACAGATAATATACTAATAAGTGAAATTGATTTAGAGGTAAACGTTTCACGTAACAATGTTATAAAATCTCAAAGAAATCACAGGTATATATTATTTCTCTTAGGCTTTGTACTTGCTTTAGTTAACCTAACATTTATTAGATACGTACAGAATTTTATGTATAATGAAATAAAGAAAGAAACTGAAACTAACAAACAATTGCAAAGATTACTTATTTCACATGAAGAGTTTATTGCCAATATTTCTCATGAACTTAAAACGCCATTAAATGTGATTTTTTCAGCTGTACAATTATTTCAAATGTATTGCTATAATGGATCACTTAATGACAGGCGTCAAACAATAATTAAATATCTTGACTCTATGAAACTAAATTCCTATAGGTTATCTAAACTTATTAATAATATAGTTGATTCATCGAAAATTCAAGCAGGATTTTTTGAACTTCATTTATCAAATATGAATATAGTAGAAGTTGTAGAAGAAATAGTGATGTCTGTAACTAATTTTACTGACATCAAAGGCCTATACATTATTTTTGATACAGATATAGAAGATAAAATCATGGCCTGTGATCCAGAAATAATACAAAGAATAGTATTAAATCTTATATCAAATTCAATAAAATTCTCAAATGTCGGTGATGAGATATTTGTAGATGTTAAAGATAAAAATGAACTTGTTGAAATATCCGTCAAAGATAATGGCATTGGAATTGAGAAAAAGTACTTGGATACAATATTTGATAGATTTAAACAGATAGACAAATCACTATCAAGAAATGCAGAAGGTACAGGTATTGGTTTAAGTTTGGTTAAATCGCTTGTAAAATTACACGGTGGTAGTATATATGCGCAAAGTGAATTTGGAAAAGGAAGTAAGTTTACAGTTACACTTCCTTGTGGCAATGTGACTGAGGAAAATAAAATACAAAATAATAATTCAAGAAGTGAAGACGAGAGTATACATGTTGAACTCTCTGATATATATTAGCAATATTTATAACTCCTAATATATATTGATATAGGTTAAATAATAGTACACGTGGGGGATTATAAACATGAAAAACATAACTTACATAAAATCTAAGTTGCTGAATATTTTTATTATTTCTATATTTAGTTTTAATCTTATTGGTTGTAGTTCTACTAATAATTCATATATAAGTAAAAACTCAATATGTGTCCAAATTACGAAAAGTACAGTTATTATATTTCCAGATAAAAATTTAGAAAATGCCATAAGAGTGAAGATACAATTTCCTACTGGAGATATTCTAAAAGGAGATGTTGATAAGATAACAAACCTTCAAAACGCCTACGGCAAACATATTACAAATCTTTCAGGGATAGAAAATTTAACAGACCTAACTTTATTAAATTTGAGTGATAATCAAATAAGCAACCTAGAACCTTTAATAGGACTTACTAACTTGACTAACTTAGCTTTAGGTAATAATAAAATTAACAACATAGAACCTCTAAAACAATTAGATAAATTAACTAGTTTACAATTAAATAATAATAAAATTGAGGATTACTCTCCTATTAGCGCTTATTATAAAAATTTACATACAACGGATGTTGAAATTTCAGATATTCCCACTGTAGAAAAAGAAGCAATTACTAGAGATCTGGTTGTAATGGATGCACCTATTATTCCTAAAGAAGAAGAAAAAAAAGAAGCAACAGCTACCACAAGTCCAGTTGTAGAGAGTCCAACCATTGTTCCTAAAGAGGAGGCAATACCTTCTGATACTCAAGTTATAGTGGATGCACCTATTATTCATAAGAAAGAAGAAAAAGAAGAAGCAACAGCTACCACAAGTCCAGTTGTAGAGAGTCCAACCATTGTTCCTAAAGAGGATGCAATACCTTCTGATACTCAAGTTGTAGTGGATGCACCTATTATTGATAAAGAAGAAGAAAAAGAAGAAGCAACAGCTGCCACGAGTCCAGTGGTAGAGAGTCCAACCATTGTTCCTAAAAAAGAGATAATACCTTCTGATACTCAAGTTGTAGTGGATGCACCTATTATTGATAAAGAAGAAGAAAAAGAAGAAGCAACAGCTGCCACGATTCCAGTAGCAGAGAGTCCACTCATTATTCCTAAGGAAGAAACAATAAAGGACAATGATGCGACTCCAAAGAGTGCAATCATTATCCCTAACCAAGAAGACGTAATAAAAAATACTAAAGCCCGCTACAAAAGCCATTAACCTTATTTAAACTCACTGTATATAACAAATAACTGGAGTATTTTCCTCAATATTATTAAATATTTTTTTTGCTACACTTGGTGGCGTATTTATACATCCATGAGAACCATTGGTCAAGTATACATTCCCACCAAATGCTTTTTTCCAACTTGCGTCATGTATTCCAATGTTACCGTTAAACGGCATAAAAACATCTACAGATGTACTATATCCTTCTCCACTTAATTTGGCATCTCTTACTTTATATTTTAGACTATAAACACCTGTGGGTGTTCCACGTTTTAAGTTTGTATTACCAGTAACAACATCTGTACTCGCAATAAGAGTACCGTTTTTGTAAAACCACATATGCTGCTTTGTCAGATTAATTTCCACATAGGTATTCCCAATATCATTAACCTCATGCGTCATACCTTTATATATATAAGTTGGTTCCTTTGCTATAGTTTGTCCTGCTTTTATGATCTTTATTAGATCAGCCACTTCTCCCTTACGATCAACTAACCACCCATAGTCTCCACCACTGACGTTTATCGTTGTTCCAAGTGATGTAACAAACTCTCTTGTCCTTCCATAGGTATCATAATTATCGTTTATTTTCGCTAGATAACTTTTTATTTTATCCTCATCAAATGAAATAGCAAGGATTTGATCAACATTAATCCAGTCGTGTATTACGGCCTTATCTATAACTTCACTGCCTCCAGTAAATGTATAAGTAATCTTAGCCTCCATATATTTATTGAGCAAATTCTTAGTGTTTATAACTTCTTTAGAATTTGAAGTATATTTTGGATTTATATAAATATTTTTTATATCAAAATTTAATGTTACTTCTTCCTTTAGAATTGCATTTGCTATACTTGCTTGCAATTTCTCGCTGCTCACTTTATTTCCCATAACTTCTCCTGTGATCTCGTAGCCAGCTTGTGTATATTTAAAGCTAGGATTTTTAGGTTCAATTAATTTATTGCTATCAAAGCATGAGAACTTATCAAAACGTTCTTTTAACAGTTTTTCATCATAGGTCGCTACATCATTTATTTCTAAATCATTTTGACCAAGAATCCCATAAATCCACATAAAAGAATTCTGACTATCTTTTAATTCTTGAATTTTTCCTTTTACACTTGAATTATATTTAAGATTTATGTCAATAGCATTAATTTGTTCTTTAACGCCACTACGTTGCACTATATCCAGCTTATACTTTTTGCTTTTGGCTAGCATTTCTTTATCTATTTCCACTACAGTTTTACCTGAAGCATCAATACCATTAATTACAGAGCCAAAATAAAAATGGGTGCTAAAATAGATTGCCATCCCTAAATATAAAGCAAAGAAAACAGAAAAAGAAATTATACTAACTTTGATAGGTTTATTAGTTTTTATTGTTTTAATTTCCATGATACACCTCTTTGATATATTTTTAACTATACTTATATTACCTTATAAAGAATTTAAATACAAGTCAAATTACCTCAAACGTCGTTTTTGCGACATGAAACGTTAGTCAAAATAAATATATGTTTATATACTTAGAATTCTACTAATACTGAGCATAAAAAACAGCCCATTTAGTTATAATTTGTTATAACTAAATGGGCTGTTTAACTATTTTTCAGATATTTTTTTAATATCACCTTAATTATCCTATGGCTATCAATCGACCTACGGTCACGCTAACGCTTTTTCTAGAGATAATTTAATGGCCTACTATCCTAACTTCTTACATGCTGGGATTTTATAAAGTTGGTTAGCTATATCTGCCTATTGTAAATTATTCATTTTATCTTGCATGTATGCATTAATATGTTTGTGCAATCTCGCTATATTATCATCCTGAGGTAAAAATCTAATAATCCTGTCAATATATTTATTACTCTCAATTATTTTTAGAGATTCATTAAAATTAATATCATAAATCCATGATATCCTTAACAATTTTATATCAGCCTTAGTTTTGACATTATTATATATGACCTTTTCTTTATTAATTATACATTCAACAAAACTTATTTGATATTCATTAGTATCTATAAAATCCTCAAAAGCCTCATTTTGATACAGCTCAGGGTTTTCATAACTATCTATTAACATATCAAAAATATCTAACTTATCAGCATCTCGTATTAATTTACAAAATAATAAATTCTTCTCTGATAAATTATTAGGTAAAGAGTATTTGTTATGATATCCTATTGCTACTAATATAAATGCCTTATCCTCAGTTGATAGATCTTTTAACACCTCATAATTATTTAATATTGTGAGACCAAGCTTAGCATGATCTATTGATATTCCATCCTTAAACGTCTGATATTTAGCAAACTGCTCAAAACGTCCAATATCATGAAACAATGCAATAACCTCAGCAATCCTAATTTCACTACTTGACAAATTTAGTGACTTTGAAAGAAATTTAATATTTTTACATACTCTTAAAGTATGTAATTTCTTACTAGTAAGATTTGATTTGATTTTTTCATCATCATATTTAAAACTATCAAAATATTTATTAAACCAAATATAATATTCACTAACTTGATTACTATCCATAATTGAAACCTCCATTCATACATATTAATAATATCATCTATATATCAAGGTTTCAACTACTCTAAATGAAGTTAATGTTGGGTTTTCTTCACCATCCATAGTAGATGCTTCTTACCATAAATATGCTAGTATGAACTTTCTCTAGTAGTGGCACCAAATATGAAGAGCAGAAACATTGAAATTCCATTTAAAATTCTTCTTTTTCTAATATAAAATTCTCGTGAGCCTGACTGGAAGGAAGGCTAGCGAACCGGCGTACGCCGAATGTGAACGATAGAGAATTTTATATTTGCAAAAGATTAGAATTTCTTAATGGAATTTCACGTTTCAAACTCTTATTTGGTGCCGCGCAGGAGAAAGTTCATACTAATGGAATAAAAAAATGCCCCACCTATTAAAGTAGAGCCATCTCTTATATACATATTTTAATTTTTCCTATTCTTCTTTCTTTAACTTCCTCTATTTTAAATATTACATTACCATACTGAATAGTTTTGTTTTCATTAATCTTAGGAATACATCCCAGAAGACTAATTAAAAACCCTCCTATTGTATTATATTGTTCCGATACCAAATTTAAATCTAAATGATCATTTAATTCACCAATTGAAAGTAATCCATTAACTATATAAGTGTTATTATCAACTTTCCTTATATCAGGTTCGTCATCATCATATTCATCTTCAATATCACCCATAACTTCTTCAATGATATCTTTAACAGTAACGAGTCCTGAAAAACCACCATATTCGTCTATAAGCACAGCCATATGGTTTTTAGTTTTTTGCAATTCTTTAAATAATTCATCTATATTTTTACTTTCAGAAACAAGGTACGGTGGATGCAATATTTTCTTAATATCCACATTTTCGAAGCCACTTGTGCGGGCCTCTACTATAAAATCTTTCATATGAAGTATTCCTATGATATTATCAATATCATCCTCATAAACCGGCATTCTTGAGTACTTCTCTTCTAATAACTCATCTAAGAACTCAGAAGTAGGCTCATTTATATCAATAAAAAACACTTCTGTTCTTGGAGTCATAACTTCAATAGCTGATTTATCATCAAACTCAATAATGTTATTTATCATTATTCTCTCAGTTTCGTTAATAGCACCTCTTTGTTGCCCTATTTCTACAAATGATTTCATTTCTTCTTTTGAAAGTTCTTCCTCTAAATTCTCTTTGCCAAGTCCAGTTATCTTAACTAATATATTAGTGGACACATTTAGTAACGTTGCAAAAGGAGTAACTAATTTCGTTATTAGCATAATAGGTACTATGCAAGACATTGCAACTGCCTCAGGCTTTTGCCTAGCAATACGTTTTGGAAATAACTCACCAAATACAAGTGTTGTATAAGATAACAAGATTATTACACTAGCTAAAGCAATCTGTCTGCTGTAAATCACATTCAAATTTTCTAGGTATAGCGTAAAACTGCCAGATAAACTAGTAGCTGCAAGCGTTATAAAACCTACTCCAGCAAAAGTAATTAGTGTTCTAATAGCCACCAAATATTTCATAGGCTCACTGATAACCAACGTAAGTAACATCGCTTTTTTATTACCCTCTTGAGCAAGTTCTTTAATTTTGTTTTTGTTAATTGACATTATTGCCATCTCTGCTGCTGTAAAAAATGCAATTATCAGCGTTGATATAACAATTAATATAAATAGCACCATTATATTGTTAGGCGCGGGGTCTGGTTCCATTAAAATTCCTCCTTGTAAAATAAAAACTGTTTATACTCTATATAATATCACAAAACATGGTCACAATACTGATAATATGAAAATTAATCTCAAAATATGCAAATTATCATATAATTATATCCATATTTACCATTATACTAACTAATGTAATATCTATATCTTGTATTTAAGCTTAAGAAGTCCCAAAGGAATATTATGAAGTGCTGCAATCTGGTCTATGGTATATTCCGTATGTTCTACAAATAATCCACTTGGAACAATTAGCTCTGCTGCAAAAGTATTAGCCTCACGTTCAAATTTGTTATTAACATAAAATGTGTTTTTTTGAAGAAATATTATATTTAATTTACTATGAAGCACTGCATGTCCAAGTTCGTGTGCACACACTATTCTTCTATCTGCATTATCTAGTTCATTATTAATATGTATAATTTTAACCTTAGGGCATGCTTGATAAAATCCTCTAGTATGTTTCCCTAAGTACTCATACACAATTTTTATCTTTAGTAATTCTGCTAATTCAAAAGGGTCATTTGTTTTATATTTTTTTATCATTTGTTGTGCAATGTCGCGTACATAATCCAAATAAATCACCTCCAAATAGGAATACTAATGTTTAATGCTTAATTTTCACTCTTCTTTATTATTTCTATATTTCTTAGGCGTATATTTCTTTTTATTTGAAATCTTAGCATACTCTAGACCAGCCTTTATAGATTTCTCTAAAATCTCTAAATCTTGTTCATCTAGTATATCGCCATCCAGCATAATTGCATCTTGGGATTTAATCATTTCAAGAGTTTGATTCAGTAACTTACCAATATCTCTTTCATCCTTTAAAGTAAAAGCAGGTTCACCTTGCAAGTCTTTCCCAACACTTCGTACATCAGATCTTGCTAATAAATAGTCCATAGAAACCTCGAAAAAATCTGCAAAGTCTTGAAGTGCCGGATTTTCTGGTATTTGACTGTCTTTTTCATATCTAGATATTGAACTTTTATTAAGAGAAAAATTATGAGCAAGTTTATCCTGATTTAATCCCTTTTCTAGTCTTAACTGCTTAAAACGTTCTCCAAAGGTTGCCACAAAATCACCATCCTTTATAATTTATATCTTTAATCCATATCGTTTTCCACGTCTTTTGCATACAACTTTTTTATACCTTTTTTAATTACGTGTACCAAACCACAAATTACAAGGTAAGTAGCGAAAAATGCTGTAAATCCCCAAAGGCCTGCTACAATATCCGCAAATTCCATGTGACCACGTTTTGTAATCTTTTGCATAATTTCTATACCAAAAACAATAACTAAAAGCACAGTTACAGTATAAATAAAGGATAATACCGAAATACTATATTTCGCCATAGCTTTGAATACAGCATTAACTACTAGATAAATAGCCATACCAACTATACCTATTATAATAAAATGAAGTTCTTTATCTGTAAATTGCACACCAAAGCTATCAAAGAAAACCGTTAAAAAATCGTGTAATTCATTAATTAGTGCAACAATAAGTTTTAATATTGCAACCATATCTTTCCACCTCCAACTCTATATCACTACCCCTATTAATTCTCTAAATAATTTATAATTCCTTCTTTTTTATACTTTCATATCACAATTAGAAAAAAAGTGCCCAAAAGCACTTTTAGTTTAAATTATCTTAGCATGTAAGTTTAACATTGTTTAAGGTTTTATGTCTTCGTAAATAAATTTATGAATTTGATCTGTCATAGAATGCATATTAGCAATTAAATATGACGTTCCAGATATTGTTTGTGCTGTCCAGTTACCATCCGATGGGAACCTTTCCTGCTCCAATATGGTTGATTTAGATGCTACCACTTTTGCACCAAGGGTTATTATGTCCATACTATTAAAGCTTGTCTCTGTTAGAGGTAGAAGCTCTGATACAATAGATGGAAACTTAGTTGCACCAGCTGACTGAATCGTTGTAAGCATACCTGTAAGCACCGTTCTTTGCCTCTCAGTTCTCTTAAAATCGTCTCCTGCTGTATAACGTATCCGTGTATATGCAACAGCCTGCATTCCATTTAAGGTCTGTGATCCAGAATGTGTAATCCTAGTTACAGATTTCCCCTCAATTTTAGCTGTTTCCTTCATGTAGCTATTTATTAAATCAACTTCATCTCTAGCAACATCTATATTTACTCCACCAATACTATTTATTATCTTTTCAAGGTTAAAAAAATCAACTGTTACATAATCTCTAATATTTAAATCAAAATTTTCATTAAGAGTTCTTATTGCAAGCTGTGGCCCACCGTAAGCGTAGGCATGATTTATCTTTGTTTGACCATGCCCTTTTATTGCCACATAAGTGTCTCTCATAACAGATGACATTTTTATTTTCTTGTTTTTAGTATCTATAGAAAGTATCATTATAGAATCCGAACGACTAGGTTCATCTGTGTTCCGCGCGTCAATACCAAAGAATGCAATATTTGTTATTTTACTATCAACCTCCGAAGCCGGAGCCTTATCGGTAGCTATACCCAAATCCGCATCTGAAGTTGGTATTTTAACAGTGTTTACTTTACCTACTTGATAAAATGTGAAAGCAAATGCTCCTCCAAAAACCAGTAATGCAGCTACAAATAAACTTATAACAATCCTCTTCATTGGTTTTTTCTTATTTCTATTTTTAGACATATTTTCCCCTTCCCATTTTGAATAACTTAAAGATAAAATATATTTTGGGTGACGTCAATATCCATCACTTAATTTTCATACTATATTGTATCCTAGCGTTATCCTAATTGTATCCCAATCTATTTTATCATCTTTTTGTCTCTTATGCACTATTTACTTAAATAATATGATTTATTTTACTCATAATTTTACACTCTTCTATTTTATTATAGTATTCAATCTATGATAAAACAATATTATGTAAAATCAATGTCAATTAGTAGCTATTCCAACAATTTTCACTGTTTGCCCTCCAACTGAAGATGTTGCTCTAATTAATATCTTGTGAGGTCCTTTTAAATCATCAGCTACTAAAATAGAGTTACTACACTGGGATTTTGACTTAGTATCTACCTCATGTATAAACTTACCATCAACATACACGTTAAATTTTCCACCGTTTTTTTGATTTAAGAAGTTTAAAATAGCGACTTCACTAGTTGTATTAAATGTTATTTCATCTGACTTTTTTTTTGAAGTTAGTACCCCTTCCAAAATAAATCCATTATTTATATCTGGAGATTTATCTAAAACAAAGTTAGTTAATTTATTAGTATCATCATATAATACGTTAGACTTTATATTTGTTTTTTTATTAGCTGTTATATTAGAACCTATTACCTTTTCAATAGTCTGTGCATACAAACTATATCCTTTGTCATTAGGAAGTTCTGTCTTTTCTGCTAACTCGTTATATGTATTTCCGGAATTATTAAATGCTAGCACCATATCAGCTTGCTGAAAGTTATAGTTTTTAGATAGTGCTATTATAATATCCGAATAACTGTTGTACTCTCTAAATGAGCTTTCTATAATTGGTATTATCTCTATATTAGGATTTGTTTTCTTAAGATTAATTATAATACTCTCATAATAAGTACCAAATTGCTTTGGCGATAAACTCCACTGATCATTTTGTCCAAAACATAAAAATGCTACATCATATTCTTTAGTAAGTTTAGTTTTATTAAGTTCAACCCCTGCTCGTACAGCAGTTGTACTGTCACCAGTAATTAGATCAGTTGTCATAGTTGATTTATATTTTGACTTAACATCTTTTATTAATAAATTATACCACTTTTTATCATCACTAGATGAACCATTGCTCTGACTCATACTATCTCCTATTATCAAAGCTTTTACATCCCTATTTTCAGAAAGATTCTCATAAAAATTCAAATTTGCTGCTTTAGCATCAATAGTTACGCTTTCTTCTCTACGCTGCTTCGATGAAACAGCAAGTGATTTTTGATTTTTGTTTGCGCGTTTAACACCAACCCCAATTGCGAAAATCCCTACTGTTATTAACAATATTGTTATAACTGATAAAACCTTTTTCATCCCAATTCACCCCTTAAATATAAAATTCCTGTAACTAATTATACTATTTTATTTACTGTTTTGCTATATTTTTCCGAAAAATGCATAAATTATGTAGATTGCAGGTTATTATCGCCTCATTAAAAATATAGCAAAAAATCTAGTATAACAAAGTACATTTTACTAGACACTCTCTATCTAAATTATTTATTTTCTTTATTTAATAGATTTTGATACACAAACTAAATCATAAATATCTACTATGCCATCATTATTAATATCTAGTATCCTTTTATATTTTAAATAGCCTATACGTGAATTATAGGCTAATCCAACTAATGCTAAATCAACAATATCCGTAGCCCCATTATTATCTATATCTGTAGGTAATATTAGACTTACAGCAGCAAAAGCATCTAAAATAGCTCCTGTAGCAATTTTACTTTCTAATTGAGGTAATTTACTCATGCTTTTCAAAATACGGTTTTTTATTTCAATTGGGGTTAACTCCATATTTGCACTTAAAACAAGTGCTGCAACTCCTGTAACATAAGGGGTTGCCATCGAAGTTCCATTTTTATACCCATATCCGCCTGGCACTGTGCCATAAATATCACTCCCTGGTGCTGCAATGTCAACAGTAACTTCTCCATAATTTGAAAAAAGAGATAAATCACCATATTCATCTATTGAAGCTACTGACATTATGTTAGGTAAATCATAAGTTGCTGGATAGTTCTTAACTGTGCTGTCATTATCCATACCTATTCCATAAGCATCACCATTACCAGCAGCACACATAAATAAAGCATCTGAGTCTTCCATAAGATCATATTCCGTTTGTGAAAAATCACTACCACCAAAGGAACAATTAAACAATTTCACGCCCTTACTAATACCATATTGAATTGCACTTACTACATCACTAGTATATAACCCACCTTGGGTATTAGCTACTTTTAAAGGCATTATTTTAACAGTCGGCGCAACTCCAACTGTCCCAACTCCATTAGATGATGCTGCAATTATTCCGCTAACGTGTGTGCCATGGCTATTATCGTCATAAGCATCGTTATTTACTCCTGAAAAATCCCATCCATTATAATCATCCACATACCCATTATTATCATCATCTATTTCATTATCAGGTATTTCTCCGTTATTAATCCATATATTTTCTTTTAAATCTATATGATTATAATCTATCCCAGAATCAAGTACACCAACTACTAAATTCGGATTACCAGTACCTTTCCCCCACGCAGCTGAAACATTAATATCAACCCCTTCAGTTATCGTGTTCTTAAGTCCCCACATTTTATTAAAATCTGGTTCATTCTGAGGTAAACTAGATAATCTGCTAATATAATTTGGCTCCGCATATTCGACATTTAAATCATTGTTCAAATTTACTAGCATTTCATCCATTGAATATTTATTATTATCAAATTTCACTATATCTGTTTGCCGATTTATTTCTTTCTTAGATTTAACACCATACTTTTTCTGTGAAGATTCAATAGCTGAATTTGTAGCACCAGTCTTAATTTTCACTATAATTTCATCTTTTTTAAAGTTTTCCTTTGCCTTATTCTTTTTGTAATTACTCATTATTTTTGATTTAACACCTAAACTATCACTTTTAATAGTATCACTCAAAGAATTATTATAAGCAGCCTGCGCCCTAACACCATATAAGTTAAGCACAAATATAATCACCAGCAACTTTATTAAAGCCTTTTTTTTCATAAGTACCTCCAAATTAATAATTATAAATTAACTATTTTATTTAAATTAACATCTAATTTATCGATAATTATTAATTCACCGTATGATTTTTTTCCTATAAAAAATTATTCTACTCATAACTGCAAAAGCCAATAAAATTGTACAACTAATTAGTATACCCTGTTGCCATCCGGTATTTTTTTTAGTTTTGTTTGAACTCTCAATTTTTTCTGGCGAATCTGTTTTAATTTTGTTAATTACTCCATTCGCATTATTACTAGTCTTTGAATTACTTGCTAACACGCTTTTTTTTATTTCGTTCTCCTTAATAAGTAAAGAATCAGTAGTATTTTTTGTATCACCCTTTGTATCTAGATTTACCATAACTTTATCCTGCTCATTTTCACTTTCATTATTAACTGGAACTTCAATACTAGTTTGTGCCTTAGTATTTGTGTCTGAATTTACAACAATTTCTTCCTGTTTAATTTTACTCTTCGTATTAGCTGAAGATTCAGTACTAACACCTGCATTACTATCTATATCTGAATTTATCACACTAGCTCCATCTTTATTGTCCGCAATAGCCGGAGTACCGATAGTAGCTTTAAATTCGTATGCCTTAAATTGATAAGATACTTCTTCAATATTTTTATCACAAAGCTGAATTTTGAGATTATAATTATCATTCGGACTAGATAAAAATGGTTGGCTATTTATATTAAAGTTATCCTTTTTTAAAATCTCTGCATTTATTTTAAGGAAAGTGCCTGTGCCTGAAAACCCATCAACTTGACCCAAACATGTAAATCCTCCAAAGCTTGCTATTCCATTTGTATTGTCTATTTTATTTTCCACATCAAAGATGCTCGTCCCACTTTTAGCAATTAAATCACCCTTTTCAAAGCTAATTATTTTTAAAACTTTAGGGTTATATTTGATTGTTGCAGCTCCTGCATAAAGAGTATCTATATTATCTACATTTATTAGTATCTTGATAGTTTGTCCTATTTCTATATTCCCTTTTACATCTACGCTTAGCGATGGAACTTGTGCTGCTTTAGCATTTCCTCCATATAAAAATAATATAAAGCATATAAAAAATGACATTATTTTTTTCATAACAACTAGTACCTTTCCTCTCCACAGCTTTTAGAATACAATAATTTCTTAATTACTTATATTAATTTTATATAAAGAGAAATTATAATTTGTAGCTGTAAGTGCAATATCCTTTATATCTACAACTCCGTCCATATTTACATCGGAACTCTCAATGGATATCCTGTTAATGTCATTAATAATTGTTCCCTGTCCATTAATGTTTTTTGATTGTTTTACAAAATCGTATATATCTACCTGTCCGTCACAATTTATATCTCCAACTGGTTTTAACCAATTTCCTCTAACATAACCACTTTTACTTGCTCCTTCAACATAATAAGTTACATATCCATCTTTTATTACTGGAGATCCCTTAATCGTCACAACATCATTTTTCATAAAATATGTAGAAGTTCCAACCATGTTTGCATCCCTTATGGTTAAATTTGTAGTGGTTATATAATTGTAATTTTTCTCTTTAATTTTAAGATCACCAGAGTGTTTACCACTTATTTCTGCTATATCTGCTCTTGGTAAATTTTTTGATAACTGTATTGGTAATTCTACTACAGGAAATAAGTTACGATTATATTCGTATAAGTCTATCATAGACTTATTAAAAACATTATTAACATGCCCTATTACAATGGTTTGATAAGGTAAATAGGGGAATTTTATAGGGTCAACTGTATGCGCTATAGGGTTGTTTCTTGAACTATACCCATTGTATGCCCATATTGTATAGTACCAATTTGCTAAATAGTTTGGTGATGCATCCCCCACCCTTGGTATCTTATATGATGCACCATCGTATGTTTGCAATGCCCATTTGTCAAGAAGTATTTTAGCACCTTCCCTTATATTAAATTCTAAATCATATTTAAGTCTATTAATATATGCTACATCAGTTGGAGTAGGATTTGTTCTCACATAATCTGAAACCTGCATTAAACCTATTCCTACTTTGTCATATCCCATTAATACCTCTCCATTAACAAACTGTCTCCAATTTGCAATTTTACCATTATCATAATCTGTTCCTCTGCTCTCCTGCCAAGCAATAGCCTTAAATATTGCTACGGGTATTCCTTTTTCATTAGCAACATTTTCAAGTATCTTTTCTATTTCAGCATAAGATGGGTTTTTATGATAAACTGTGGCATTTAAAGAAGGATTCTCACTAAGGTTGTCATTGGGAGTATATCCAAGCTTTTCTGTTTTTACCAGAACAAGTTTATCATCTTGTAAGACAAAATGGTTTTTAACAGTATATGATGGAACTGCATTAGAATCATTTTCAACATATGATGGGATCTCCTCTATAATTTCGCCACTATCTGAGATGCTTATAATACCTTTATATATATCTTCCTTATGTACGACTTCTTTTATTTCCCCACCATCCAATTTATATATAGTATACGCTAATGAACCAGAAGTGTTCTTTGTCTTACTTTGGAATAATACCTTTGTATCATTGATTTTTTTATCCTTGATAAAAGCTATTGAGCTATAGACATCTTCACCTTCGTCTTTTTCAAAAATAACCTTCCCATCTGTTGATGAAACCTTAAGTATTCCTTTGTGAAATTTTACAATCTCAACCTTGCCATCATTATTTAGATCAATTTTTGTATCTATATCCTCTCCCGTATTAGCAAAAACAATCTTCTGTAAATTCGGTGTATTGAAGTATATTAAACCTAGACACATAATTATGGAAAACACTCTGAAAACGACTTTAACTTTATTATTAATTATTTTAAATTTATGCATTAAAACACCCCTCTATTTACTAACTATTATTAAACACTTTAGTTGAATACCGTAATCTATGGAAATTATATCATAATTAAAACCCATAGACATAAAAAAACCTTATACTATCTAATACTCGTTTAAAAAAATCACTTCTGAAGATATAAATCATTTTTTATGTACATTTATTTGAATATTTCATGCCTTAATCAGCATATTAAACATCTTATAATTTTTCTTGCAGTACCTGGTAATAATAAAGTATATGGTGTTACTAATAATACTATTAGTATTAAATATCAATCTCATATTCAAAACCTTGGTCACATTGTCGTTGATTGTACTCCAAGTAGTGCTACAAGCACTCTTAATTCATTAAGTCAACATGTTCAGGCAGCTAATTCTAATGAAGTGGGCGTTTTTGCATCAATTCATTTTAATATTTTTAATGGTTCCGCTCATGGAACAGAGGTATAATAGCGTACTGATACAAGTAAAGTATTTGCTAAACTCGTATTAAACAATATTGTATCTTTAGGTTATTACAATAGAGGAATTAAGTATAACTCATCATTTTATTTGTTGAAACATGTAAAACCACCTTCAATCTTAATTGAATGCAGCTTCCTTGACTCCAAAGTTGATATGGCTAAATATAACTCAGAAACTATCGCAAATTCAATTATTAGTGAACTTACTGCACAATAAGACTGTATACATAAATTTATTATTTCTAAAATAAAAAACATCGTTAAAAGCTCCTTAACGATGTTTTTTTAATCTTCTACAATAGGATATTATATACTTCATTAAAACCTACCACAATTTTACTACACAAAATTCTAATCAAAATTACTCAGCCTTTCTACTGTTTCAAAAATAACAATATTATACCTACTGGTAATATAATTTCTCTTAGTCCTACCATTTCTTTTCCAAATAACACATTCAAATTTAACGCTACAAAATTAAAATATTTAACATATGCTAATATACCTAATTACTAATTAAACGACTTACCCCATTGAATGGAGACAACTATTTCTAGTCATCTCCATTCAATGATTGTCAGTTAATTTAAAAATTGTCCTTGGCAAAGGTACCCTTTTTATCTATACTCTTGACATTTATTAATATATTATTTTAAATACTCACTAATCGCTTCCTGCCAAGTTCTAGTTATATCGCCAGTAGTAAGTTCTAACATACTATTTCTAAGCACCGAATATTCTGGTCTTTTTGCTGGTCTTGGAAATTCATGTGTTGTGCACGGAAAAACCTCTGCACTAATCCCTTTAATTCTAAATATTTCCTTAGTAAACTCATACCACGTGCATTCGCCTTTACATGTACAATGGAAAAGGCCATAATTCTTATCTTCTACAAGTTTTATTATAACTTTAGCTAAATCAACTGCACTTGTAGGTGTTCCCCTTTGGTCATTAACTACTTTCAATATCTTATTAGTTTCGCTTAATTTGAGCATAGTTTTAACAAAATTATTTCCGTCTCCATAAAGCCATGCAGTTCTAACTATGTAGTGCTTTGAATTAAGATTTTGAACTAGTATTTCACCCTCTAGCTTTGTTTTACCATAAATAGTTTGTGGGTCAACTTTATCGAATTCTGTTAATGATTTATTAACATTGCCATCAAAAACATAGTCTGTTGATACTTGAACAATTTCTGCTCCAATTTGATTTGCGGCAGCTGCTAAGTTTTTAGGTCCTATTGTATTTATCTTATATGCCAAATCTATTTCAGTCTCACACTTATCAACAGCTGTAAGGGCCGCGCAATTGATAATTACATCTGGTTTATTTTCATTTACAAAATTATTTACTTGATGTACATTTGTTATATCTAATTCTGACACATCCGTAAGTAGTAAATCAATGCCTTCTTTACCTTTATATTGTTTAGCTAGCTCTCTTCCTAGCTGGCCATTAGCTCCTGTAATTAATACCTTCATAATCAATCTCCTCTTTGTTGCATTTATAATTAAACCATCACCTTCGGTGCTGCATAATCAAAATAAAACTCTCAGAGTTTATGCCCTAAGAGTATCATTTATACTACTTATTTATTATACATATTGTTATAATAATTCTGATAATCACCAGACGTTATATTATCCATCCATTCTTTGTTATCCAAATTCCATTTAATTGTCTTTTTTATTCCCACTTCAAATGTTGTTTCTGGGTACCATCCTAATTCATCTTTTATCTTAGTTGGATCTATGCCATATCTCATGTCATGTCCTTTTCTGTCTTCAACGTAACTTATTAATTTTTCTGTTATTTCTTTATCTACATTTTCATTTAAATAACTTATAACAGTTTTAACTATTTGCATGTTAGTTCTTTCATTATGTCCACCTATATTGTAAACTTCCCCTACTCTGCCACCATTTATAACCATATCTATAGCTTTACAGTGATCTTCAACATATAGCCAATCTCTTATATTCATTCCATCACCGTATACTGGTAAAGCTTTATGACCTAAACAGTTGTTAATTAGTAATGGTATCAATTTTTCTGGGAACTGGTATGGTCCGTAATTATTTGAACATCTAGTTGTATTTACAGGCATTTTATATGTATCTGAGTATGCTTTAACCATTAAATCTGAGGCTGTTTTGCTTGAAGAATATGGGCTATGTGGGTCTAGTGGTGTAGTTTCAAGGAAAAATCCTGTTGCACCAAGCGAACCATATACTTCGTCTGTAGATACATGCATAAACTTCTTGCCTTCTTTAAATCCGCCTTCAATTTCCCATGAATTCTTAGCTACATTCAAAAGATTAACTGTACCTAAAACATTTGTTTTAACAAATATTTCTGGTTCTTTTATGCTTCTGTCAACATGTGATTCTGCTGCAAAATTAACAACATAATCAATATCATTACTCGCAAATAATTTTTCTACTAACTCTTTGTCACAGATATCTCCTTGAACAAATGAATAGTTTTTATTATCTTCAATATCTTTTAAATTTTCTAAATTTCCTGCATAAGTTAATTTATCTAAATTTATAATTTTTATATCCGAATATTTATTTAACATAAAATGAACAAAATTTGCGCCTATGAATCCCGCTCCACCAGTTACTAAATATGTTTTCATAATTGATTACACCCCTTTATATTCAAATGGTATTTCTAAATCTTTGAATTTATTTTGTATTTTATCCTTATCTGACAATAGAATCTCCTCTATACCGTCTAATGGCCATTCTACAGCTATGTCTTCATCATTCCATAATAGTCCACTGTCGTACTGTGGTGCATAGTAATTTGTGCACTTATAATTGAACGTAGCAACATCTGACATAACTAAAAAACCATGAGCAAATCCTTCTGGAACATAAAACTGCTTTTTATTTTCCGCTGTAAGAATTACTCCTTCCCATTTTCCAAAAGTAGCTGAACCTTTTCTTAAATCTACAGCTACATCAAATACTTCACCCTCTGTAACTCGAACTAGTTTCCCTTGAGTATTTTTAGTTTGAAAATGAAGCCCCCTAAGTACTCCTTTTTTAGACTTTGATTCATTATCTTGAACAAACTCCATAGTAAGTCCAGCTTCAAAGAAGTCATTCTTGTTGTATGTTTCCATGAAATAACCCCTGTTGTCTCCGAATACTTTGGGTTCTATTATGTACAATTCTTTTACACTAGTTTCTATAAAATTAAATTTACCCATGATTCCTCCCTAATTATCTTTATTATGTTCGTCAGCAATCTGAATTAAATATTTACCATATTCTGATTTCATTAGTGGCTGTGCTAATTTTAGTAATTGTTCTTTATTTATAAATCCATTTCTATAAGCTATCTCCTCTATGCAAGCTACATACAACCCCTGCCTCGTTTGTATTGCTTCAACAAAGTTAGCTGCGTCTAGTAGCCCTCTATGAGTTCCTGTGTCAAGCCATGCCATTCCTCTACCAAAAAGTTCAACTTTTAATTTGCCTTGCCTTAAATATTCGTTATTTACTGCGGTTATTTCTATTTCACCTCTAGCTGAAGGTTTAACATTCTTAGCAATGTCAATTACATTGTTATCATAAAAATATAATCCTGGAACAGCATAATTTGATTTAGGTTTTTCAGGTTTTTCCTCTATAGATACTACATTATTTTTATCATCAAACTCAACAACACCAAAATCAGTTGGATTGCTTACATGATATCCAAAAATAGTAGCTCCTTCTCTTGCGGAAGCCCTCATTAATCTTTCAGTGAAACCATAACCATGGAAAATATTATCCCCAAGTACTAGGGCTACCTTATCATTTCCTATAAACTCTTCACCAATAATGAATGCATCTGCAAGTCCTCTTGGTAATTCTTGAACAGCATACTGCAATTTAAGTCCAATGTCACTTCCATCACCAAGTAATTCTTCAAATGTAACTATATCCCTAGGTGTTGAAATAATCAATATTTCTTTTATACCTGCAAGCATTAATACGGATAATGGATAATATATCATTGGTTTGTCATATATTGGAAGTATCTGTTTTGATACTGCCTTGGTTACGGGGTAAAGTCTTGTACCGGAACCTCCTGCTAAAATAATACCTTTCATATTTTTCCTCCTCTAAATTTAAAGTCTTATTTGTTTGTCTTATTATTTGTTGTTTATGACCCCTGATTTAAACGAGCCTTGACATATACCCATTCTGAAACACAACCAGCTGTTGGAGCTTCCTTTATTATTCTATCTCCAGTTTCCCATACCCCAGTTACAGGCAGAGCCTTTAATATATTATATATCGTAATGTTAGATTGTTCAAATGCTTTTAGTAAATTAAGCCCATTTCCGTTAATTCCAACAGTTGTTTCAATTTTAATTCCGAATCCTATGCCCATTAAATTAACGCCTGATTGGGAATAAAATATTGCATGCCCGTTAGGATATAATTAATCTATAGCCTAAAGGTTGTCGAGAAGAGTCTATTCATTTGTGCACATAGACCTAAACTTATACATCTTAAATCCCCTGCCATCTTGTCCAACTATGTTCTGGGCGAAAAAAATAGGCCCCTTAGAATCTATTTTAATCCAGATAGCAATAGCTATCATAACCGGACTTAATAACACAATTCCAGATAAAGCCCCCACTATATCAATTTTTCTTTTAATTATTAAATACCCCATATTTTTTTTATGTTAATAGAGTCTCCCTACATTACTTCTCATTATTTTTCAATTTCAAAGCATTCTTTAAATACATAAAGGCTTTACTTATCTCAACTTCTAAAACAGAGTCTACTTTGCTAAAATCAATATCAAAAATTTGATTGTCACTAACAATATTTTTTCCTAGTCTAGATTCCATTTTAAATAATGATAATAAAGTATCCAATCTAGAATTCATTGATGTAAGAGTATCTTGTCTTTCAAAAACTATAAATGCTTTTTTCATAACTAAAGAAAAAACTGAACCATGAAATGAATCAGTGCAAACTAATTCAGAATTATTTATTAACCAAATAAACTCACTTGGATCTGCACTGTATATATATTTATCACTTAAATCCAAAAGATTAATTACATCTAAATTATGTTTTGTAGCAATATCATCAATTCTAACTTCTGTAGCTTTACTTTTATCACCTAAAAAATATGTTAATATAAATTTTTTGGATAGCTTTGACTTTGGCTTTTTAGCAATTGATAACCATTCATTTTTGCTTAGCATTAAAGTCGGATCAACTAGAACCAATGAATCTCTCCCAGTTAGTTTTTTAATAATATCAGCACCGGCTTGTTCTCTAACTGATAAATAATCAATTTGATTAATCCATTTCTTATAATTATCAATACATTCCTCTGGTAATTCACTCACACCAAAACTAGGAGCATAAGCAACTTTTTGTCCTTTATTAGCGAATGTTAAAAAATCAATTTCCGAATTAATTTGAAATTCAGGATTCCACACTTGATCACTACCACATACAAAATAATCATACATTTTGTTAATATTTCTAGGTATGCTGTCTTTAGTAATTATATAATTAGTTTGATTAATATACTTTTCTGTAAATCTATTAAATTTTATGTTTCTCATAATTTTATTCATTTTTTTGCATTTAACGAATGAAAGTTCATCATATAAATCTGATAATATATATTTAATTCTTTCTTTAGTTGCCCTTTTATTCACTATATTTTGCAATGTGAAATTTTTAATAGTTTCAACTTCACAACCTAAAGATTCTATAACCCTTTGGGTTGCATAATTTTGCAATCTATTTCCATAATTAATGCCATTAGACATGGTTAAAATAGCTATTTTCATTCATCTACTCCTCGTATAATTTTTTTATATTCTTTGGATTTTTTTCTTCACCATAACTTTGACTAGATATGAAAATTATGAATGCAAGTGCAAAAGAATAAAAAGGTCGTTTAAATATCACTGTATATATCGCCATAATGGTTATGTTAAAACATATTACAATAAAGCTATTAAATTGATGTTTTCTTATTCTTATTGTAAATATTCTATTCAAAAAGTGTGAATAAATTAATATAAGTATAGCTAAATATATAATACCCCCTTCATAAGTTCGAATAGAAATTTCACTCATACCAAAATGCCTTGGTAAGGATGGATCACCATAAGGCTGTACACTACCTATCCCACGTCCTAACTTATATCCATTTCCAATCTCCAATGATATTTTAAATAATGCTATTCTTTCTAGATCTTTTTGTGTTGAAGAATCTTTATTTTCAATTAGATTAAATTGTTCAAGTTTAGTAATAACCCTAGTATTAACAAACTTATTCACATTTTTATTATTATTGAATACATATACGCTTAAAATCACTATAAATACTACAGTAAGTGAAAATTTCATTAGCAAAATAATATTTTTTTTACTTAAGATATCTTTTATACTTAAGATGTCTTTTATACCTAATATATCTTTTATATTTAATATGTATTTTATTATAAAATACTGTCCTACTATAGCTGGAAAAACAACAAAAAATGCCGTATTATCATTTTGGGTTGATATTATAAACATAAATACTACATACATACTTGTTAAAATAGGTATTATTTTATTTTTAGTCTGCGAGTATTTATATATATTTATAATAATTAAAAGACTCCAATAAAAAGTTAATTCATGAGTTCCACCTGAACCAATTAATCCAGTTATGTGGTCTTCATACATTTGATTATCTTGCATATTCCTCATTAAAAAATATGTTTTGTCTAATTGTTTTATTAAGATGGGAACATTTATAATAAAATAAATATTTAATATTACATATAAATATTTCAAAATAAAATCTTTCAATTCTTGATTATGCTCGTAAGCCAATGTAAGTATATAAATTATTATAATTAAATTTGCTATTCCTTGAGTGTATAAGTTGTTTATAATTTTTGGTTTAATGCCATTAGCAATTATATTTATAATTATTGTAAGTGTATACAGTAGACTAAATACAATGTCTAACACTCTAATTTTAAAGTTACTTTTTATTCTCATTATAATTACAATTATTAGTATTATACTCACATACTTAAAATAATCTTTTCCATACCATCTTAAGAATAATATCTGAACGACAAAATATATTAATATTAACTTGTCTATAAAATATAATTTACTTTTTTCTTGCATTTTCTCACCTAATATCCTTTTTAATTTTCAAAGTAAAATTCCCCTTTACAAGTGGGTAATATTTTTTGAAATCCTTTATAAGTTGTTTTAAATGTGTTTTTTTATCTATCATAATTTATACCTAAATATTTCATTATCATTCTAATTACTATAAATACACCAGATTTTATTATATCCCTTCTCTGTTACATTATAGTTACAACTTCATTACATTTTCAAAGCAATTCTGCCATTGAATTATTATATTTTCTCCATAAAAACATTTAACTCTTTCTATTCCATTTATAGAGTACTCTAATCTTTTATCATAACTATCAACTAGCATTATTAGTGCATCTGCAAATGCTTCAATATTATTGTTCTCTACAATACATCCACATTTACCATCCTCAATAATTTCACTTGGACCAGTTGTATTAAAAGTTACAACTGGAACACCTAATTCTAACGCTTCCGTTACCACTAATCCAAATCCTTCCCATCTTGATGACATCGAATAGATTGAAGCCTCTCTAATCAAATCCTCAACCTTATTAGTAAACTTATGTATTTTAACTTTTTTAGTTAAGTTTAAATTAACAATTAAATTTTTCAGTTTTTTTTCATCTTCTCCTTCACCTACAATATCAAGTGTCCATTCATTATTATGTAAATTAACTATTTCAAACGCTTTTAGTAAATTATCAAATCCCTTCTGTTTAGTTAACCTCCCGACCGCGATAATTTTCTTACTAATTAATTTTGATTTTTCAAATGATTTAAAACTTAGAGGATTATAAATCTCCTTACTCGATACTTCTAATTGATTTATGTACTTATTTGCATCTAATTTTGTCAAGACTATATGCTCATCTAAATACGGTAGATATTCTTTGAATAGTATGTCCCTATTCCAATAATATCTATATTTACTATTTAGATATGCATCAAATGAATTATGTTCCCACCCAATTACTTTACACTTAATTTTTGATTTCATTATTCCTAAAAAAACTGAATATTCACCTTGACATCCGATTACTATATCGTATTCATTTGCTTTACAAAGTTTTATAAAATTTTCTCTCATATTTTTCGGATAATATAAATTACCGATTATGTCAATAGACTTTTTATTGTTAAATATGGAAGTGAATTTATTTAAACCTCTAAATATTTTTCTAATAAAAATTTTAACGTAATTATCTGTATTTAATTTATTATATACAACCCTTACTCTATTACTATCTAGTTTATATTTTTCATAATCTATAGGGATATTTGTATTAGTACAGATGACTTCAACCTCGTTTTCTTTACTTATCAAATTACTTAATGTGGTTATTACCCTCTGAACTCCGCCATCATCAAAGATACTATGGCATAATATGGCTATTTTCAACGTTTATCTCCCCTTTGCATTTAAGGACAAAATATTTAAATACTCTGCACTTACTTATCTTCACTTTAAATACATGTCTAAAATACACCTCATGGGATTATATAATTTTATAAAACTATCCTCAACCATTTTTTTATACTTTTATATTATCTAACATTTTTTTACTTATTGAACTCCACATAAAATTAGATTTTATAGTCTCACTTGCAAGCTTTCCCATGTCATAAGCTTTATTAGCATCTGATAAAAGACAATCAATTTGCTTTCCCCATACATCCGTATCAAATTCATTAATAATTATTCCATTTGCTCCAGTTTCAATTAAAGTAGCTGAACCACCATTCAAACTAGAAATAACTGGAATACCAAAATACATAGCCTCCAACAATACCATACCAAAAATTTCTTTTACAGAAGGTAAAAGAAATATCTTTGCCAAAGGATATATATATTTCAACTGAGCATTTTCTATAAAAGCGCACATAATTACCGATTCTCGTTCTTCATTATTCAAAATATTTAAGCATGATTTTATGTATGCTTGATCACCTTTTCCAATAACTACAAGTTGAATGTCATCTATCTGACTAGTTCGTTTTAGCTTTTTAAAAGTTTGAACTAAGAATTTAAAATTTTTCCTTTTACTTAAGCTACCAACATAAAGCAAATTACGTTGCCCGGTCATTTTTTCAATTAAGGTCTGTGTTTCGATTTTAATTTCTAATTCATCATTATACTTACTTATATCAAGCCCAACACCAACTACTTCAAGATTATTAATGCCTTTATGCGCTAAAAACCGTTTTGAAAGTTCAGATTTTACAAACACCTTTTTAATATGTTGATTCATATCCTTAACAAATAGCTTATCATAAATTGGTTGTATAAAAGGAAGTTTAAAAAGATTATAATAAGGACCATTATACACATAAACATTTTTTTTCAAATGACTAATAAACACTGACATAAGCTGACTATATTCAGATACAATTATTATATCATACTGAGAAAGAAAATCTTTTTTTAAAATACAAGGATAAATTCCACTTCTTAAAATCTTTATTCCTTTTCTCCATAAAATGCGTATTTGTCTTTCTCCTATTTGAATAATTTGATCTCTATTTTCTTTACTATAATATAAAATATCACAATCAAAACCTTGTTCACAAAAGGCAGTTGCTAAGCCAACTTCCTGCAAATTATAATTACTAAAGCTTAATTGATATGGTCCACTTCTTACATATAATAATTTTTGAGCTGCCACAATTTCTCTCCTTTTATGCATTCTAATAACGACTTACAATTTGTTTATTTCTTTTATCCATGACTTTACTACCTGGAGGTACATCTTTAGTTACTAATGTACCTGCTGTAACCACACTACCTTTTCCGATTGTGACTCCATCTAAAACTATAACTCCGCTGCCTAACCAACAATTATCCTCGATTTTAATACCTTTTCTATTAACCCCTTGCAATTTAATGTTAGTATCATGGTTTGAGAAATTATGATTTTCTGCAAACAAGCTAACTCTTGGCCCAATCATTACATTTTCACCGATTTCAATATAGCCAGCACAACCGATATAACTTAACGGACCAATAGATGAATTATTACCAATATGAAAGCCCTCACCTATGTTTCCAACCCCATAGTAACTAGATGGACGAATCATTGCCGTATGACCGATAGTTACATGATTTTCAAAAACTAATCCTCTTGTACTTAATCCCTGAATTTCGCAATTGTTTTCAAATTTTACATTTTTACCACAAGTTAAATATCTTTTATTCAGAATGGATACGTTTTTACCAACAAACAGTAATCCTTTAGTATTTTTGAAAAAGGGTTTCACAACAAACCCGCGTAGAATTTTACTTCCAATTGATAGAATTATCTGTAATTTATCTATACCTTTTATGCTAGCGTCGATTTTATTTAACATGATTATCCCCAATCTTACATTTCGCTAACTCATCATACAAACTTGAAAACTTATGCACAAAAGACTTAATAGAAAATAATTCCATTTGTCGGGTGCGAGAATTTTCACCCATCTGCTTCTTTATTATTTCATTTTCTAGAATATATTCTATCTTTTCTGAAAGATCACTTGGGTTCCTTACTTCAGCTAAAAGCCCGTTATAATTTTCCTTTACCATTTCACAAACACCACCGTGTCTATAACCTATTATTGGTTTTCCTGAAGCCATTGCTTCTAGAACAACCGTAGGTAATGGATCTGGATTTATACTTGGTAAAACAAACACATCAAACAATTTGTAAATACCCTGACTGTCAGACCTATATCCAATCTCTACTATTCTGTTTTTATATGGAGATTTGTCAATTTCTTTTCTTAATTGCTCAACTCTCCATTCTTCACCTTCAAACGAACTTCCTACTAATACTGAATAAACATCTTCATGTTTAGACATTATAATATTCGCAGCCTCAAGAAATTCATGTTGGCCTTTCCAAGAATTTACACGACCCATCATACCAATTACTCTAGAATCTCGAGGAATTTGAAATTCTTTATATAGATATGTGCAATCATTGCTGGGATTAAAATGATTACTATCTACACCGTTATGAATAACACTTACCTGATTATGAAAAAAACCAGATATCTCGAGATGTGTTTTAACTGCATTTGAATCAGTTATGACAGCTTTTGCTCCCTTAGAAATAATAAAGCTAGTAACCTTGTATATAAATTTAGGTTTTACGATGATTTCGTGAATGTTCCATATCTGTGGAACTTTCAACTTTCTGCTTAGATAAACGCCTTCCATTACCGCTGAGGTATTAGTGTGAATAATATCAATATTATTTTCTTTAGCTATTTCCAATAGAATTTTTGAATATTTTATAAAATTAAACATGTAATCCATCATCCCTTTAGGATTAAAATATTTTCTTCTCATAATAGGATAATCAATAATTTGCGTATTAATACCCTCTCTTTTTAGAGCATCTACTAATACTCCATTACATGGCAACACCACCATTGGATTATATTTCGATTGATCTAAATTTCTTATTAAATCTAAAAGCACTTTATCAGCACCATACATTTCAGCACCTGCATGTAAATACAATATATTTATCATTTATACCTCTTTCTAACATTAATTATTTATTAAGCCATTTCATATTCATTAATAATATAATTTTTCTACTTTTCCGATTTAACAATATTGTTGTTTCATAAACTGTGCAGTCTTTTCTATTCCTTCTTCTAAAGAACAAGGATTTAACGTACCGAACTCCTCTTCATATCGTGTTATATCCAAAACGTTAACCGGAACATCTGCTTTTCTACCTTCCAAATATAGAATGTTATTACTTACCCCTAGTGTTTTCTGTATAGTTTCAATAACTTCTTTCAAACTATATCCTCTTCCACACCCTAAATTAAATATTTTTTTCTTACTTGTTCCATTTGCAATATTTAAGATTCCATTTATTGCATCTTCTATGTAAATATAATCTCTTACAACCGAACCATCACCATAAACCTCAATAGTCTGTCCCATAATGAATTTATATGTAAATGTTGTAACCGCACCTAAAACTCCATTTGGTTTTTGGTAAGGTCCATATGGATTTGCTAAACGAATCACAATATAATCTAATTTATAGAGATAGTTATATAAGTAAAGCAACTTTTCTATTGTTATTTTCTGGATTCCATAAGAAGAAATCGGATAAGTCGGCGCATCCTCTTTTAAGGGCATATTTTTTTCTATTCCATAGACAGTACCCCCTGAAGAAATAAAAACAACTTTTTTTATACATTTCTTAACGCATGCATCTAACAGATTAATTGTTACAATTACATTCGCTTTAATTTCTTCTGCTATATGCTGATTGGCATTTGAAGGATATGTTGTGCTTACTAAATGATAAATAATATCTTGATCAGAAATTAATTTTTCAAAATCACAATTTTCATCAAAATTTTCTTTAACTATTCTACAGTTCGAAAAACAGAAACTTTCAATGTGCGAGAAATCAGCCTGCACTCTATCTACCAAGGTAATAGTATTGTGACTGTTTTTAGCTAGTTCAAATGTTAAGTTTGTTCCAATGAAGCCTGCAGCTCCTAATATCATAATGTTCATTTCACGAAACTCCCTTTAATAAATTATTTATCTAACTTTTATTCTTAAATTCTATAGCATATATAAATTTGACTCAACACAATTCTCTACTCTATAAAGTTTGATACTTATGGTCACTATTAATTACTTGTTTTTCAAACAAATTCATCTTCCAATTTTATTACATCTAAATCACTATTACTATATTTACAAAAAAGCTCTTCGTATTTTTCTATAATATATTCCCATGTATATTCCGTCTCTATTCTTTCCTTAGCTTTTAAACCTAGCGTTTCTAAGTATTCTTCATTGATATCATCTAACTTCTCTATAAGGTCAGCTAGATTTCTATCTTCCTTGTTAAAGTATAGAGCTCCATCCATTCCAACTTCTTTATTAAATCCAACATCTAATAAAATATTCAAGTTTGTTGTAGCTAGTGCTTCTAGTAGCGATGGATTTGTCCCCCCCACCTCATGGCCGTGAAAATACCCATATGCACTTTCTCTGATTTTTTTCAGTAATTCTTGATTGTAAACAGTTCCAACAAATTTTATTCTCTTATCCTTATGAAAGTTTGTTTTTTCTTTTAAATTTTCGTAAAATTTATTTTTTTCAACATTAGTTATTAAAATAAAATCCTTTTTAGTTTTTGATTTCATAAACTCAGTTATCATAGTTTCATAATTATTTTCCGGAACAAATCTACCAACTACTAGGTAGTAAGCTTTTTTTTCAACTTTCTTTTCCTTATACCATTTAAGTAAATCGCTATCTTTATCTGTTAACTTAGATTTTTTAATATCAGCACCATAAGCTATAAATATTGTTTTTGGATTATATTGTTTATAATCTTCTTGTATATATTTTTCGATATTTTTAGAATCACATATTAATAAATCTGCGTGTTTCACCATGTATTTTTCAGAAATTTTCCAATACTTTCTTATAGCTTTATTCCATTTCCCTCTTTTCCACTCATGCCCATCAGGGTTAACAATCAAAGTTCCGCCTAATCTTTTTAATTTCTTTTTGTAATACCCAACAAACGGTCCTATTCTACAAGCTAAAATATATACAATTGAATTTTTTATATTATTCATTTCTATGTATTTAATACTTTCTTTTAATGCCATAATATCGTAATAAATTGCCTTAGCAGGGCCAATATTAGGTACTTTTATATTAAAACATTCAGCATTATTATATTCAAAATTTTTGTAATCTTCAGCCAAACAGGAAACATGATATTTTATTTCTTTATTTTGTTGTCCCTGCGTTAGTTTATCTACAAAAGTTTCAAACCCACCATACTTTGCTGGAATACCTTTAGATCCTATTATAAAAACATGTTTCATTTTCTAATCCCCTTATGCATCTTCTTATCGTATAGTTACAGCTACTTGACTTTTAACATTGTCCTCTAAATTCAAAATATCCTTTCTTCCAACAGAATAATATTCTATGGATCTTTCCTGAACATCCGATATTTTGTGACAATTTCTTCCATCAAATATGATAGGAGTTTTCATTGATTTTTCATATTCTTCTAATTTTAAAGACTTTATCTCATTCCATTCAGTAAATATAAATGCTAAATCTGCATCTTTTAATGTTTCCTGCGGAGTGCTCACATATTTTATTTCAGTAGGATATATCTTTTTAAAGTTTTCCGTACCAACTGGATCATAAGCAATTATTTCTGCTCCTTCATCTAAAAGCCTTCTTACATTTGGTATTGATGGAGCCTCTCTTAGATCATCTGTTCCCGGCTTAAATGTTAATCCTAAGACCGCAACTTTTAATCCTTTTAAACTTCCAAATCTTTGTTTGGCCTTTCTAAAAAGCTTATATTTTTGATTTTCATTAACTTCTATAGTCGCCTTTATTGTTTTTAATTCATAACCACTATCATTTGCTAGCCAATGAAGTGCCTTTGTATCTTTAGGAAAACATGAACCACCATACCCTAGCCCTGCATTCAAAAATTTATCTCCTATTCTTGAGTCATAACTCATACCTTTTGTTACATCTTCAATGTCTGCTCCAACTATTTCACAAAAATTCGCTATTTCATTTATAAAGGAGATTTTTAAAGCTAAAAAATCATTTGAAGCATACTTAATCATTTCTGCACTTCTTCTATTAGCTACAACTATCGGTTTATCAAATCTTGCGTATATTTCTTTTAATATATCTCCTGCATTTGTTGATTCCACACCTATTACTATTCTACTTGCATACAATGTGTCGCGGACCGCTGTACCTTGCGCTAAAAACTCTGGATTTGAAGCAACTTCTATTTCAACATCATTATTTAAATGCTCTTTTAAAAATTCTTCCACCCTATCATTAGTTCCTATAGGAACTGTAGATTTAACTACAACTAAACAATCTTTTTCTACATTTTGAGCTATTTGCAATGCAACATTGTATACATAATCTAAATTGGCTGAGCCATCTTGTCTTTCTGGTGTGCCTACACCTATAAATACGACATCTGCATCTTTATATGCATTAACATAATCCGTAGTAAATGTTAACTTTTTTGATTCATAATTTCTTTTCAAAAGTTCATCTAATCCTGGTTCATATATAGGTGAAATTCCTTTTTTCATAATCTCAACTTTTTTCGCATCAATATCCACACATGTTACGTTATGACCAACTTCAGATAAACAGGCTCCCGTAACCAGCCCTACATAACCTGTTCCCGCTACAACTATCTTCATAAAACTTATTCCCCCATCTTTTGATTAACTGCTACGTAAATTATTTAAAAATAATTACGAGCTTTCATCAACTAGTTATTAATTTCAGGTTAAATCCCTTTATCTAGCACCCTTATCCCCAAACAGTACCCTCACTGTTTTAAATATAAGTCCTATATCTACAAATGTACTTCTATGCGCCAAATACTCTATATCCATTTCCATCCACTCTTCAAAGCTAACATCGCTCCGCCCTCTAACCTGCCAATAGCAAGTTAGACCCGGTTTTGCAATTAACCTTTGTTTCTGTAAAGACGTAAACTGCGCTACTTCTTTTGGTAGACTTGGCCTCGGCCCTACAATTGACATTTCTCCATTTAATATATTAAAAAGTTGAGGCAGTTCATCTATGCTCATATTCCGTATAAATCTACCAACTTTAGTTATTCTTGGATCTTCTTTCATTTTAAACATAGGTCCTGACATTTCATTTTTACCGCGAAGTTCTTCCAAAAGACATTCTGCATCTGTACACATAGACCTAAATTTATACATCTTAAATGCCTTACCACCTTGTCCTACTCTATTTTGACCAAAAAAAACGGGTCCCTTAGAATCCAACTTAATCCAAATAGCAACGACTATCATCACCGGACTTAGTAATAAAATTCCGCATAAGGCACCTACAACATCAATTATTTTTTTAATTATAAAGTATCCCATATTTTTCTTACATTCATTAACAATATCCACCTGAATAACTCTTAAATTTCTTTCTACTTCTTGCATTCGTATCCCCCCCCCCATTTTTAAATAATATTATATTTTCCCCTTATACATACCTTTAAAGTGTTTCACATTAAAAATCCACTGTTCTACATATATCGATCTATTCCAACATCTTTTTATGTTTTATAGATTTATAAGCATCAAAAAATTAGCATTCTTTACAACTTGTTTTATCTCGTTAAATAAAGCATTTAATATACATTGTAATACATTATTTTGTATTTTAATACGTTATTATTTACAATTCAGTATATCATAACATTTACAAAAAGTTTTCTTTTTTTTAATATTTAGTCATAGTAATATTTGCATCATTTTTTCTACTATCCATATCTTCTAATTACTCACCCTAGTATATCCTCTTTCCCTACCTTTTGCACTACTTTCTTATCACTACGCTTAATCTTATATAATTGTTCTTAAATAAATTATATCTAAGCTAAACAAATAAATGCTTGTCTATTATAGTTGTAGATTTATTATATGTAATTTAAAAGGATAAAAAGGAGCTCTGAAAAAACTCAGAGCTCTTTTTTTATATTTTCAATTTATCCCTTAACTAGTTATGCATAAAGTAAGCAAAAGCATCTGTTGCCTCAGTAGCACCCATGTTTCTCACATGCACATCATTCCCTTGGTTATCTGCAACATATGCCAAAGTATAGCTTCCACTATTAACCCATCCCATAAATGCAAATGTATGAGTTGGATACCCTGCCCAGTCATTAGTTGTAAAAGCAATACTTCCTGGTCTAAGCTTTTTAATATCATAAGACTTACTCCATCCATGTGATCCTAGATATCTTAAATACTGCTTTGTATTACATGTCCATGTTGGCACAGGTATACCTATCCTTCTCATTGCTTCGCTTGAAAAGTACACACAATTGTTAGAGTAATCTCCACCATGTAGTTGCACCGCCCTACTTAATACACTTCTAACATTAGCTGCTGGTCTTAAATAGCTTGCAAACCTGGCTTCAATAACTGTTTGATTTGCACCATATGCTGCAACAATTTTAGCTGCCTCTATTTTAGCGATTTTATCTGATTCTATTTTAGCTAGTCTTGCTGCGTTTGCATTAGCAAGCTTTGTAGCTTCTACTTTAGCTAGTCTATCTTTTTCTATTTGAGCTAATCTATTTAATTCAACTCTTTTAACTCTATATGCATCTCTTTTTACTATTTCCTCTGGGGTTAAAGTAGCAGGATCTGCCTTCTCAAGCCTTTCTTCCTCTACTTTATCTGTTTCTATTCTAGCAATTCTATCCGCCTCTACTTTAGCTAATCTATCTTCCTCTACTTTAACAAGCCTATCTGCCTCTACTTTTGCAAGCCTGTCCACTTCTATTTTAGCTAGTCTATCTGCCTCTACTTTAGCCAGCCTGCTCGCCTCTGCTTTAGCTAATTTATCTACCTTTATTTGTTCTGCTCTATCTGATGCTGCTTTAGCTATCCTGTACTTTTCTGCTATCTGTGCTTGCTTAGCAGTATCTGCTCTCTCTGCAGCTATTCTATCAATTTCTTCTTGTTTAGCTTTCTGCGCAGCCGCCTTTGCAATTTTAGCATCTTGGGCTTGTTTTGCTAGCTCTGCTTCTTTTTTTACTTTTTCTGCTTCTTCTTTTACTTTATCTGCTTCAACCTTTGCAAGTCTGGCAACTTCTGCTTTTGCCGCTTTTTCTGCAGCTATTTTTGCAAGTCTCGCCTCTTCAGCTTTCCTTTCAATTTCTTCTTTTTTAGCTTTTGCTATAGCTATTGTATACGTTTTTCCTTTTTTAACTAGTGTATTTCCTGTAACTGCTGGTTCTGAGATAGTCTTTTTTTTAATTTTAGAACCTAAGATAGTCTCTTTAGTAACAGGTGGTACAGACGTTACTGTACTTATATTTTTTTGAACTGAAAGATATGTATTATTTATTCCTAGTTCTTCCGCTTTACTCGTAATTGTATTACTTGCAATTACCCATGCACTTGTACTTAATAATGCGACCGCCGTTACTGCTGTTATTACCACCCTCGTTTTTATTCTTTTTTTCAATTGTCATGTCCCCCTAAGTTTCTTATTCCTTTTTAAATTATAGTAAGGTAAACTAATTATGTAATCTAAATATATATTCGCCATATTCTATAATAATCGTCCAAAAAGATGATTCCTTAATACAGAAATCATCTTTTATTGTTGTTTGCAATATATTTTTTTAATTAACCCATATTAATGATCCTCTAGAGACTTTGTCATAAACCTATTTTTCCATACTTACTTGCACCCGGATGTCCAATTACTATATGATCTTATGCTCCCAACAGTTCGGTAGGACCTCATTTTATACTAATAATTAAAATTTTTCCTTTGAAAGTAAGTTCGTACATAACCGGTATGCGAACATAATTAATTATGCATAAAGTAAGCGAATGCATCTGTGTAATACGTTGCACGCATGCTTCGTACATGAACTGTATTTCCTTGGTTATCTGCAACATATGCATAAGTGTAATCCCCACTATTAACCCATCCCATAAATACAAATGTATGAGTCGGATATCCTGCCCAGTCATTAGATGTAAAACAAACACTTCCTGGTGTAAGTTTTGTAATATCATACGTGGACACCATGCCCCCCTAAACTTGCTTGTCCTACTAAACTTGTATTTAAGTTAATTCATTCTTGTAATACTGTCATAATCCTTTATTTATTATGCTACAAGTATCGACAAATATTTCAACCGTTTATTTTTTTAGATGTCTAGCATATTAAAAAATTATTATAATCAAAAGCACCCCTTTATAAGTGCTTGAACTCAAATTATTATTATATTCAACTCTTCTTCTATAATTCTCGTTGAAAAATATGATTCCTGAATATATAATTCATTATTTCTTTTGTTTCCATCATATATTTTATAATTTCTCGATTTTTTAATTAACCTAATTAACCCATATTAATGGATATTACTTGACATAAACTTATGTAAACCATATACTTAACCTTGTAAAACATGTGCTTTATTGGAAATTAAACACTATTATAAACATATGATATAATTTATGCGATTTTATAAAAGGAATAATTTGTAAATTTGCATAATATAAGCATTGGGGGCGAGTTAATGTGAGTGAACAAATTGTTCAGCAAGAGGTAAAATCTTATTTTTTAAAAAAACATTTTTTTAATTTTAAAGTTGTTAAGGCACTCAAGGATTGTAATAACATTGAAGCATACTTACATAGTAAAGATTATTTAAACAAATTTGATTATAACCTAAATCTAATAATTTCTGATGGATTTAGCAATGAGGTTGAAAATAGTTATTTTATATATAAAGGCTATACCCCCAATGGAAGTTTAGGTCTGTTAAAAAAATATACTATTCTAAATGGAGAAGTAAAAAAAGTTATAGGTGTAATTGAGTCTGATATCATTATTATAGATTTATATGAAAAAAGTATATACCTACATAGTTTCACTAAAGATAACCTTTATATTACTGGGTATCTAATAAAAGCTGAAACAAAATCCGAATTAAACAAAAATTTAATTTTCAGCAATGAAAAAGTTAAAATAAATATTAAGAACATCAATAAATTTGATATTACTGACGTAGTTGATGATTTCATAAATAAGTTTATCATGTAAGACTCCCCACATTGGGGAGTTTTTTATTTTAGTAATTTTTATATGTTGCGTTTAAATAAATAAATTTAGTTTTACTATTGACAAGTTGCTTTTAAAATATTAAACTAAATTAAAGAAGTTGTGTATAAATAAACCATTTAAGTAATTTTTATATTTTATCCAGATAATAAAAATACTAATAACGTAGATTATTTTGCACAATCTCTTCATGTTACAAACCATTTACGAACTAAGCTATTTATGAAATAAACTTTCACTGTAAAATACAGTGAATATTTTTTAACATTTCAGTTGCTTTCAAGACAATGGAACTAATGTTCCAAACAATATCAAGGGGGAATAAATATAATGGCTAAGTACAGACAAATTTATACCGATTTTTGGAGTGACACATTTATACTCGAACTTACACCTGAAGAAAAACTTTTTTATCTATATCTTATATCAAATTCAAAAACAAGACAAAGTGGTGTTTTTGAGGTATCTAGTAGAATCATACAAATAGAGACAGGTCTTAACAACGAAGTTATAGAGAAGTTACTTAATAAATTCTGTGAGTTAGGTAAAATCTTATACTCCACAGATACAAAAGAGATTATGGTGCTCAATTGGATGAAATACAATATACCAAATAATGTAAACGCAATCAAATGTGTTAATCGTGAACTATCCTGTGTAAAACATAAAAAATTTCTTAAAATTTTATATGATAAATGTAAAGTTGCTAAACTAGATGTGGATAAAATTTTCCAGGATATCATTATAGAAGAAAATAATGAAGTCCAAGATAATAATAATCGCGAAAAAAGTGAACCATTAGAGCTATGTAGAGATTACCTGCTCTATGCGCCTTTCACTGGAGATTTACAAGCCCCTTACCATGCCCTACCAAGTAATAGAATAAGAAGTAATAAAGAAAAAGTAATGAGTAAAGAGCAAGAACTAATAAATAAAGAAGAAGAAGAAGTAGCATCTAAAAGTGGAGAAGGTCCTTGTGCAACTAATTGCGATGGGTTAAAAGGTGTGATTAAATTATTTGAAGAAAATGTACAAGCTATCACACCTTTGGTATATGAAAAAATATTAGAATTCACAAAACATGTAAGTGCCAACGTTATTATTATGGCAATAAATGAAGCCGTTGATAATAATGCCAAAACCATAAACTATATTTCAAAAATTCTAAATAGCTGGATAAGTAACGGTATAAGTACAGTGCAGCAGGTAATAGCATATCAAAAACAGTGGGCAAGTAACAAGAAAAGCTCGTCTACGAAAACCGTTAAACCTGGTAGTTTCTGTGATTATGAGCAGAGAACATATGACTTTGATCTCTTAGAAAAAGGACTCTTAGGCCAATTATAGATGGAAATTATTTTTCAATATATTATTTTTTTAAAATTGAATAAGGCGGTGTTTTTATTATGGAAAAACTAGTTAAAAAGGCGAAAATGAGCGAAGATGGAGCTTGTCAGGAGATAATAGGAAAATTCAATTACCTGGTATATAAAGAAGCTGCGAGGTATCATATTCCAGGATACGACCTAGAAGATCTTGTTCAGCATGGATATTTAAGCATTTTAAAAGCTATAGCAATGTATAAGCTTGGTAGCAACAGTTTCAACGGCTATTGCATTAATGCTATAAAAATGAACTACAAAGCCCTCTTAAAAGGAGAGATAAAACATTTTAGAGAAGTTCCTAATAATGATATGCTAGATTTTGATACTGCTGAGAGTTATGAATTCACCTTAGAAGACGAGGTAATCGCATATGAGGAAGTGAAAAAATTGTATCTTTCTCTAGAAACTCTTGAGCCTTTTGAACGTTCAATATTAGAAAGGTTTTATATCAAAGGGCAATCACTAGGAGAGATCGCCTCTGATAGTGAGAAAAGCTACCATTACTTTTCAAGAATCAAGAAAAAAGCCCTTGGAAAACTTAAAGCACTCATGTAAAAAAATATATTTAAGAACCTCCGCACAAAATACTTATAAGTCATATATAGTAAGTGAAAACAAATTAAAAGGAGGAATTAAAATGGCAGTTATTTCTACAAAGGTAGCAAGCGCATTAAAACTTATAATGCAAACAGGTATTGATGAAAATGGGAAGGACAAATTTATTACAAAAACAATGAGCAACATAAAAGTTGACGCATTGGATGAAGACGTCTTTGCAGTAGGAAAGCTCATTTCAGACATGAAAACTTTTCCACTATTCGGACTTGATAGACAAGATCAGTATAGCTTAACTTCTAACTAATTTACTGATCAAAACTTAAATAACATTAAAGAATTTAAAGGGGGACAAGTAATATGCATAATTTAGTGATGAGGTTTTTAACAAGTATTGAAGGAAAATATTTTTCTTTAACTGTGGATGACATTAGAGCTGACGAGTTTGGAGTACCAACAGTAACCGAGGCTGAGGTAAATGCCCTAATGGATTTAGTCATAACAAACAACATTTTTGCATCAGCAAATGGTAGCTTAACTGGCAAGAAAGATGCTAAAATAGTTACTACTGAAACTAGTGCAGTTGCAGTAGCTTAGTAAGAAGGCAGTGCCGATGGTGGCACTGCCTTTTTTTATAATGTTTAAGTATCATATGAGCATACTGTTTATATAAATAGCAGCCTATAATTGGGCCTCTAAATGATTTTATTTTATATCATTGCCCATAACCGTTTCATCTACTTCAGAACTCATTAGTTCTGTCTTTTTTACTAAATCCATAAATTCCGTTTGTAGTACAACCTTTTCATTTTGATCAGAAGCACTTTTTTTACCAATAACGCTTTTACTAGCCCTTACAGTACTACCAACTACAGTCATATCAGACATAGCATTATATTTTTCAATAATTTGTTCTTGATTTTTTTTACTTGTACTTAAAAAGTATATAAAAGATATAAAACTTCCTATTACGCCTACTATAACCATAATTAAACCTGTACTCAAATCTAATTTCCCCCTCTACTTTATTAACTTATTAGCCTTAAGTTGATTTATGAGATTTATTAAAGGTGCTAATTGTGGATCCTTTTCTTTATTCTTTGAATGTTTTAATGCTAGATTATAATTTTCCATAACTTTAGAATAATCTCTTTTTTCTAGTGGATTGTCATCCTCCATAGCTGCATATAGCAATGTAATTTCAACATATGCTCTCAGATAATCACGATTATTCTTTATTACTTCTTTAAGTACCTTTTCACTTTTCGCGTACTCGCCAGTATTACTGTATATATCAGCAATGTTGACGTAAATATATGGCATAGTAAATCCCATATCAATAAGATTTTGAAAGCAATTCATTGATTTATTCATATTTGCTTTAAATTGTGCCTTATTTTCTGGTTGCGACATAGCTTTGTTAAAATAGGCCTTTCCTTGCATCTCAATTAGTTCAGCATCGTTTAGTTCCTTGAGGTCTCCAGTGGCCCTCTCCAAAGTTGCAATTTCTCTATCCAGAGAGTTTGGGAAACTCTCTGGATTGTTAATATAGAGTTTTGCTATAGACTTATATCCCTTAAGCTTTATTTCATTATCTTTGGAATTTATAGCTTTTTCAAAGTTCAGAACTGCCTGTGGATAATCTTTTTTGATGGTATTTATCTCCCCTAACACATATTGAATTGTGCTTTCTTCACCATTATTACTTTTTATATCATTAATTATATTCTCTGCCTCTGCTATTTTATTTTCTTTTCCTAGACTAACCACTAAATCCCTCTTGTATGCTATTATTGTATTACTTATTTCTGATGCTTTTTTAAAATAAGATGACGATTTATTATATTGATTTTGATTAAAGTATGCGCTACCAACAATATATAAAATTTGATCATCATTTTGGAAATTATCCCCCAAAGCAAATAAATCATCTTCCACATAGCTTATACACTTGTCATATTCTTGCTGTACAAAATAAGTTCTTGCAATTTCTCTGTAACTGTCTACCCTTTTAGGTAGTTTTACTTGTGCCTGCTTCAAACTAGAAAGCCCTTGGCTAACTTTATGTTGTTTCACTAAAGATATACCGTTCCCTAATAAAGAACTATATAATGATTCCTTCTCCTTAGCCATTGTTTTAAATCCTGAAGTAGTTAACATAACAAAAGAAATAAATACTAAAGCACTAACAATTTTCTTAAAATAATATTTTTTAACAGCCCTTTTATAAGTAGAATTAAGCTTGTGTATATTATTAAAATCATATAAAAGTTCTTCTGCATTTTGGTATCTATCATCCGGGTTAGGTTGCACACATTTGCGAATTATAAACTCTAGCCCCTCTGATAATGAAGAATCTACTTCTCTAAGCTTTGTGAAATCATATGGAGGTTCATAAGGTGATTTACCGGTTACAAGATGATAAAGAGTCACTCCTAAGGAGTATATATCTGTTCTGCCATCCGATTGAGTGTCCTTATTTTGTTGTTCTGGCGCAGCATATCCCTTTGTATAACCTAAAACTGTATCCTGCTGACTTCCCTCTTTAAATTCTCTCGCTATACCAAAATCTATAACTTTTAATTTCCCATCTTTAGTAAGCATTACGTTGTCTGGCTTCATATCCCTAAATATAATAGGGGCAGGCTTATGATTATGAAGATAAATAAAAACCTCACAAAGTTGCTTTCCAAAATCCACTACTTTCTTTTCTGATAATTTTTTTTTCTCCTTAAGTTCTTGTTTTAAACTAACACCATCTACATAGTCCATGATTATATAAATAGTATCATTTTCTTCAACGATATCTACAATTCTAGGCAAGGACGGATGATCTAACTGTTTTAATATATTAGGTTCAGCTAATAAATCAATAGGACTATTAATATCAAAAAGCATTTCTTTAATGGCCCAATTATTTTTAAGGGATGTATGCTCTGCAAGGTATACTCTACCCATACCACCTTGACCAATCACTTTTATAATTTTATATTTATCATTAAATACTTGATTAATCTCCAGCACAAAAACTCACCTCATCTTTAATTTTCCCTTACTATTTTCATTAACTCCATAAAGTCTTCTATACTGTTAAGTTCGACTTCAATATCAACAGATGCTTTGTGATCGTAAAGTCTCGTAGCTTTCACTACTATTAAATCCTTAATCTCCTCATCCTCTAATATAATTTCACCTGCTAGTGGCCTAACATCGAAACCTGTAATTTTATTGTCTTTTATTTTATCTAAGACCTTTTCTTTATCTAAATCCAGTTTCCCAATCTTTGAAGTTTCTAAAATAAGTTTTACCTTATCATCCTTTATTTCTGATTTAAATGACAGACTTAATTCAACAGGGAAGTACTTCCATACTTTTTGCTTTACATATATATCTATCTTATTATTTGCTATAGATATTTCTACACCATCCACATTCCCTTTCTTCTTCATCTCTGACAATATTAACCCTTTTAATTCATCTTCTGTTAAACTAATTGTTGTTTCCATTTTTCTCTGTTTTAATGAAAAGTTTTTTGGCACAGCTTTTAATAACATTGCCTTAACATCAAAAGATTTGTCTACAACCATATTTGCCCTATATTTATGTACTGGAAACAAAACCATTAAGTATACAATACCAATAATGGCCAAAACAGTAATAAATATAAATAAGTTTTTAATTGTATTTTTCAAATTAAATCACCTCTATAAAATGAATTTTTGAAATGCAACTATTGTTAAATTATCATTTCCATGTCTTTTTAATACTTCTAGCCCAATTTCTTTACATATGCTTTCTAACCCCTCATTATCATGAATCTTATCCTTAAAATACATTAAAAGTTCCTGCTCTTGTATAAAATTATATACTCCATCCGTGCATATTATAAATATATCATTATTATAAATTTGCAACGTATTAATATACGGAAACACTTCTTTATTACCGCCTAAAGCTCTTGTTATAACATTTTTTTTAGGATGATTTATATACTCCTTAAATGTAATGTGACCGCTTTCATATTGTTCAAATGCTAAAGAATGTTGCACATATATTTTCGTAATTTTGCCCTCTGAAATTTTATATATTGCTGTATCCCCTAGATTTGATATCAGTAATTTATTATCTATAATATTTACCATAGAAAAAGTGGTCATGATTTTTTTACCAAGATCCATAGACTTCTTATAAATGTACTCATTTACTTGCTCATACTTTTTCTTAATTAGCTTATTTAGATAATTTACGTCGCTGGTGTCTACTTTTGAAACTTCGACCTTAAAAGCATCTACCGCAAGTTTACTTGCCTCTTTTCCAAAAGAGTACCCACCAGCTCCATCTGCTACTATAAATGTAGGGTTTGTAATATCCTTAATGATAAGAAAAGAGTCTTGATTCTCTTTCCTTATTCCCATATCACTATAAGAGCCACAAACTAAACTATTTTCATTTAAATTCTGTGTATCATATAAATTAGGCATATAGCCCTCCTTACTCTATAGTTATTTCTGTATTAGCTATTTTAAATTTTCCTGAAACAACTTCACATATTCCTTGCACTTTTTCATCATCTACATAAGTCCCATTTTTTGATTGAAGATCTTCAACATAAAGCTTTCCACCCTCAATAAAAAATCTAACATGTTTTTTACCCAAGTATTTGTCGGTTGTAATAACCAAATCACATTGACTAGGGTCTCTTCCAATAAATACTTCTTTTTTCATCATTTCATATTTCTTTTTTATCTCATTTTCTAAATAACTTAGAGCTTTTAGTCGCTTATCAGTTGCTCTAAAATCTATTATTTCTGTTTCTCCAGGTTCTTTTATGCCTATTGATTCAATAATGGTTTCATCAATTATTTCCTTTCGCTCGCCCAGTGATAGCTCTGGAATTTTACTAAAAGTAATTTTCTTGTTATAGCCACTATCAGTTACAACTTTATCTTTTGCCCTTCCAACTATTTCTGTCTTCCCTTCTGAATCATCGGGTTCATCAGAATCATATTCATTTCTTTCACTATCTACTTTCCTCTTTACAGCTTTTGGTGTTTTTTTATTTGTTTTTGCTAGATAAATTAGTGCTATAGAATTTATTAATACTACAATTACTAATAAAATAATCAATGAGTTCTTATCCATTTTACACTCTCCTTTTAATATCTCATGTACAAGGCGTTAATTTGTATCCTGTCTTTTTAGTAAGATAATTGATATCCCGACACAAATGAAAGCTATTGCTATTAGAATGTACCAATTATTTAATAAATTGCTTAAATTATGATCATAATAACTAGGCATATCTTTAGGTAGCTCTGGCAACTTTGGATTTTCAAGTTGAATTTTTGTAGGTATATCGTTAAGCCCATAAGTTACTGCCATAGCTCTACCAGCCCACTTACTTACAGCAAGAGAACCAATTACTGAACTAAGCCCATCTAGCTTAAATACAAGCCCTGTAAATACCAATTGAGGTATTAAAATAATTGGAGCTATGCCCATAGCCCTGTCTGTATTTGTAACCATGGTAGATATCGTAAGTCCCATAGCCATAGATGAAAATGTAGTTAAGAATACAGTTATAAATGTTTCAATTAACCTGTTTCCTATAAGTCCATCACCCGATACTTTTACAAATACACTAAAAAATAATACCAAAAGAGTCGATTGCAAAAATGATAACACACCAAGTATTATTATTTTAGACATAACGTATGGGAATAATTTTAAATTTACTGCTCTTTCTCTTAGATATACAGTTCGCTCCTTACATATCTCTTGAATAGAATTTAAAACACCAACCCAAACGCCAGCGCATGCAAGCGTAAATATAACAGACTTTGCATCCTCATAATAACTAAATGCATTAGACTTAAGTACCATTGAAAGTAAGAGCGCAATGATCACAGGCTGAGCAAGTAAAAAAGCCAATCTCCCCGTATCCTTAGTTATAAGTTCCAGATACCTCCTACTAAAAATTACACACTGCTTAAATCCATTAATAGAGTTTTTCTTATTTAACTTTCCTGTGTTTTTACTCTCACTAAACTTTTTGTTGTCTAGTGCCTTATAATAAGCATTGTATTGAGACTTAAGGAATAAACCTCTCCACTTATCTGCTTCAAAGTTTATTAAATCATAAATGTCAGCATATTCTTCTACTTCAAAAAAGCTTAGTGACCCCTCAGGAAGTCCGAAATAACAAAGTTTACCTCCATTACCTAGTATAACTGCCTTGTCGCATAAATTAATGTTAGCTGTAGCATGAGTAATGAGTATTATAGTTTTTCCATTATCAGCAAGCTTTCTTAGAAGTTTCATCATGTTTCTTTCCATACCTGGGTCTAGTCCCGATGTAGGTTCATCTAGAAAAAATAACTTCGGATCCGCTATTAATTCTACCGCTATACTTACCCTTTTTTTCTGACCACCACTTAATTGTTTTATTAAAACATTTTCTCTACTTGTAAGTTCTACTTCCTCTAAGACCTGATGTACTCTTTCCAATAATTCCTCTTTCGTTGTATCTTGAGGCATTCGGAGCTCTGCTGCATACATCAACATTTTTTTAATTGTAAGTGCGTCATAAACTATATCTTGTTGTGGTACATATCCTAATACACTTTTATATAAATTATAATTTTCATAAAAATCATCATTATTAATATAAACCTTACCTTCTGTTGGCAGCCTAAATCCATTTAGAGCATCCATAAAAGTGGACTTACCAGCTCCACTACCACCTATCAGTGCTACTAATTCACCAGGCTTTATTGATATAGTTATATCATCAAGAATTTTCTTAGACTTAGATCGTAGGAGACCCTTAGTGTCCTTAACTACTTTTGAAATATGAATAGCATCAAGTCTTAATCCTTTAGAAATCACATTGTAATTTAAGGCATTATCTTTAAAGATTATTTTTGTGTTTCCAACAACAATAACGTCATTTTCTTTTAGAGCTGTTTTACATCCTAAGTATTCTCCATTTAAATAGGTTCCATTAGTACTATTTAAATCTTCTATAAAATAAATATTATCTCGCTTAAATATAGATGCATGTTCTCTAGACAAAGAAGGGTGCTTTAAAGATATATCTATTCCCTTTGCCCTGCCTATTGTAATTTTATCCTTACCTTCAAGAGAAAATTTAATCCATCTTTCTTCTCGATTATCCAGTATTCTAGAATAAACTATAACCACGCTATTTTCATTAGACTCTTCCATGTTATCTATTTTAATATTATCTCCATCACACAGTTCTTTTGCCTTTATGGATATATTGTTTACATGCACGCCATTTGTACTATTTAAATCTTTTACATAACATTTACTGTTTTCAACATATATAACTCCATGTCTCCCAGAAACTACTGGCGATGTGATAATTATGTCATTACCTTTATTCCTTCCGAAGCTGTATTCACTTTTAGATGAATTATAATGAATTTCTACTTCCGAAATTTTTTCCCCTCCAACATAAAAGGTCAGTATATTTTTATATAATTGTTCCTTTTTCATATCTAATCCCTACCCTCATTTCTTTTTTTAATTATTGTAACTCCTAAAATTATTAACTGAATTACAACTAAACCTGCTAATCCATAGAGCATTAAATTAGTATTATCTTTTTTATTATCTGCCTTCTCTTTTTCCTTAACTTCTTTATTTGTATCCACTTTGCAAGCTTCCTCTTTATCATCATTTGAAGCTTTTTCATCAAGCTCAAAATCTTTTAATTGTAGTTTTGAATAATAAATCTCTGTAGGTGAATAATCCTTTATATCATTATCCACAAGAGTAAGATTTTTAAGATTTACAAGACTTGCTAAAGGAGATATATCTTTAATCTGATTATGCTCAAGCGACAATGTATTAAGTTTCGTTAATTTCTCTAAAGGTTTAATATCTTTAATTTGATTACCAGCTAATATTAACATTTCAAGTTTAGTAAGCTTACTTAATGAACTTATGTTAGATAAAGGATTAGCTTGGGCTCTTAAAACCTGTAAGTTTACAAGATCGCTTAAAATTTTAATATCACTAATGACATTATTGTTAATCCTTAGTATTTGTAGCTTTGTTAAATCCTTTAAGCTATCTATATCACTTATTTTATTATCATCAATCCATAGAGTTTTAATTTTAGTCAAATCTTTTAATGGGCTTATACTCCGTATAATATTTTCGGACATTGTTAGGTTTTGTAAATTTTCAAGTTCTTTTAGACAATCTATTAATTCAATCCTATTTTTATCAAGATTCAATTCTTCTAAATTTGTAAGCTTTTCTAAGAATTTAACATCTTCAATATCATTGCTTTTGAGGTTTAGAATCTTTATGCTTTTTAAGTTTTTAAGTGCTTCTAAGTCTGAAATCTTATTAGATTCCAAATTTAGTTCAGTTAATTCAGTTAAGTTTTCTATCCCACCAAGATCTTTAATGTTTTTTTCAGATGCATCTAAAGTCTTTATTTTTTCTACATCACTTTTTGTTAATGTTCCTGAAGGTTTATCTAACATAATTCTAATAAGATTTTCTAGCTGAGCATCTTTGAATTTAACATTACCCGCAGCGTATACATTAAAATTAAATGATAAAATAAAACTTATAATGATTATTATCCCAAGTATAATTTTCACAGGTTTATTCATAAAATCCCCCACTTATTTATTCCCCCTAAAAATCTTATTTTAGAGGGAATAATTTTGTTTATTTTTATTTAATTTTAGTATTCAGGTTTAGTACTTTGAGTTGTATTTATAGGTACTACTTTACCTTTTACTATATTAAATACATGCCAATAATTTCTGTTATCTGTTACTTCTCCAGATGTTGGAACGTTAAATGTATTTGCTAAAACATTATTTTTATATACTTTAACTATGGCATTAGATTTATTAATAGTTGCGGTAGAACTAAAGTCTTTAACATAATAACTATATTTACCAGTCTCCATACTTAGTATAGTTGTCGTTTCCGGTCCATATCCATTTGTTTTGTCAATATCAAGTTTTACCGTTTCATTACCATCCAAATCTTTTATAACCTTATTACCATAATATACTTCACTAGATAATAACCCCTCTTTTGTTGGTATCATTAGGTATGAATCTAAGTCGCTAGGCTCTACCCCCCAAGTTAATACAATTCTATACTTAGCAAATTCATCTATTTGATTTAATATAATATTCTGAGTAAGTTCTGTTGCTTCTACAGTCACATTAGTATACTCAGTTGTAAATCCATCTTTTATAACCTCAAAAGTATAGCCTCCTTTTGAAAGTTTCACATCATATTGACCTAGCTCGTTTGTACTAACCTTTTTAAATATTGCACCAGTTTTATTATCACTACCAGTTCTTATATTAATTGTTGTAGTAGTAATCGCACTTTGATCTTTTGAATTCATAACTTTACCACTTACTTTTATCATGTCATAAAATACTGCCTTAACCGTTGTATTTTTATCCATTGTAATTTCTACAGGATTTATAACTCCAGTAAGGTCACCTTCCCAGTGAGAGAATATTACATTTTCCTCTGGAATCGCAGTAAGTTTTATTTTATTAATCCCTACATTCTCTTGTTTCACGCTTCCCTTTCCAACAAGTTCAACTGAAAGCTTATAAATTTCCTGCTCAGGTATTTGATTTAATACAACATCCTTAGTCAACTCGCTATTTTCTAATGTAATATTAATGTATTCAGTTATAAACCCACTTTTCACAACTTCAAAAGTATAGTCTCCTTTTAAAAGTGTGGTATCATATTTACCCATTTCATTACTATTTATGCTCTTATATATTTCACCAGTTTTATTGTCTTTACCAGTTCTTATATTAATTACACTAGCAGTAATCGTACTTTTATCTTTTGAATTGGTGATTTTGCCACTAACTCTTTTGACATCATTGAATACTGCTTTAACAGTTTTATCTTTATCCATTGTAACTTCTACAGGATTTGTAACTCCATTAAGATCACCTTCCCAATTAGAAAACACAGAATTTTCTCCTGGAATTGCAGTAAGTTTTATTTTATTTACACCTACATCTTCTTGTTTTATGCTTCCGTTACCAACAACTCCAGAATTAAGCTTATAGGTAATAGGTATAAATACAGCTTTTACCTTTTTATAACCATTCATCTTAACATCAACAACTGGATTTGTCCCTGAAATATCCCCTTCCCAGTGATCAAACCTATACTCATTTTTTGGCGCAGCCGTAATCCTAACTACCTCTCCATACGCATACGTATCTCGATATATACTCCTGCCTATTTTTCCAACACCGGATACTTCCGTCTTCAAAATATTCTGGTCTATTTCAAAAATTGCATGTATCTCTTTATTTCCATCAATATTAACAACTACCGGGTTAACACTACCAGTAACGCTTCCAGTCCATTTAACAAAATGCCATCCAACATTAGCTACAGCAGTTAATTTCACCTTTTTATCCTCTAAGTAAGTATCATCACTAGGATTTTTCTCGATACTCCCCTTACCTGAAATAATAGTTATAATACTGTACTTTTTGTTTTGTAATGTTACATCTATTTTTTCTTTTATATCACCTACAGTTGCTGTAAGTTCAAATGTTCCATCTTTAACATAACTAACATCAGCATCTTGACCCTCTGTTTTTACTAATTCAGCTATGTCATTATTCACACTCCAAACTGGAACAATTTCCATTACTTTTCCCATTTGGTCATAGCCAATGACATTAAATTTCATAGTATCACCAACGCTGCCAGCAGATCCTCCACCAGTTATTTCTAACTTTTCAAGTACTACACCCTTTACTTCTATAGATTTTTTAAATTCAGCTTTACCTATACTAGCTGTTACTTCATCCTGTCCAACAGCCTTTCCCTTATAATTTGCTTTAGTAGTATCGATTTTGTTTATGCTACCAACCTTTGAATCCTTTACTCCCCATTCTGCATTAAGTTCTTTTATTACATTTCCATCTTTGTCCTTTTGAACAAGCCTGCTAGTAGTATCGTTTCCTACCTGTAGTATGTCTTTTTCTACTATAATGCTAATAGTTAACTTTATTTGATTAAGCTTACTCTTTATTTCAGAATCTTTTGTATCATCATATCCATTAACCAATGTTTTTATTGCGTCCTCGGTATTTCCTTTAATTATAAATACATCTGATAACATCAAATAAAATTTTGGTTCTTTGGGAAGTATCCTTATACCTTCCTTTAAGACCACTATAACCTTATCATATTTTTTCAAACCTATATAACCCTTTGCAAGTCCTATCCTAGCATTTACACTTTTTGGATTAATCTTTAATGCATATTCAAATTGTAATATCGCTTGATCATATTTGCTTTCAAGTAGATATTTATTGCCTATCCCTACAAATTTAGTAACCTTACCATTTTGAACTGCTTGCACACTAAAAACACCTATACATAACATAATTATAAGTGCCAAAATTGATAATATAATTTTTTTTGTTCTTTTATTGCCTTTAATGTCTTTCGATTCCATTTAATCCCCCTAGGTTCTGTTTTTTATTCTAATACTCCTATGATTTATCTAATATATAATTTTTTCATAAGAGTATTACAAATACTTATCTATATTAATCTACTTTTATACTTATGAGTTAATATCTAGAATTAGACTTATTATATTAGAATTTATAATATGATTTAATTAGTCTTTTACAACCCTATTTTCTTAACTTAGTCAATCTTTTCAATAACTTTTATATTTTTTATACAGTAGAGTTGTGTTAAAATTAAATTGTTCTAATCTCTAGTATTCAGAACAATTTTTTAGCTGATTTTTATAGCCACGCTTTTGTAGGAACAATAACTCAATGGATTAAACTAGGCATGAAAGAATCACCCGAAATATTAGTTGATGGAATCAGAAATATACTTGAAGGGACTATGCCTCATGCTTTGAATAGGTATGCAAAATAGGGACAGTTCATAAGGTTTTAAAAAATGATTCTGGGAAACAATCTGTAATAGTTTTTGTACCTAAAGTATCTTCAGGTTTAATCACCATATCTGCTAAAGTCATTCTATCAGCTCGATTAAATCCTAAACATGCTGACTCCAGTATATTAGCTTTATTGTCTATTAATCTAGCTTTTGAATATGTATGAAATGTTTTATTAAAAGCATTAAATTCATCAAGTATTGAAATTTTAGAATTAGTTAGTGAAGAAATACTTTCCATTACTCCACTCACATTCTCCTAAAGATGTATAACTTTTGGGCGATAATTTAATGATATAACTTACCTTAAACTAATTGCCTTACCATCTCCACCACCTAATTTTGTCCATATGTAATTATGTTGTGCAACAGCATTTGAGAAGTCTTTCTTTTTCCAGCTATTTAAATAGGATGTTAATTTATCCCCATCACTAAAATTATTATCTTTTATAATTTGCAAAAGTTCATTACAAACCGTAGGAGTTATATTTTGTTCACCATAAGTAAGTCCATCTATTGCTACTATTTTACTGTTAATTAATTCATGCATTTTAATGTAGACTCGTTTTTCCTCCATTATCTTTGAATCTGCTAATGCTTGTGCATCTGCTACCGCTTGTTCTTTTGCCATTTTTTCATCAGCAATAACTTTAGCTTTTTCATCAGCAATAGCTTTTGCTTTAGCATCTGCTATTTTTTTATCATTTGCTTTCTTTTCAGCTGCCTTTTGTTTATTTAGCTGTTCAATTTTCAGTGCATTCTCTTTATTAATTTTTTACGCATCCCCATACCTCCTAAATAATCTGTTAATAACAGTATATACTAGTTTAAGCTCTTTACATAGTTTGTCAGCGTTTGCTAGCAGTTTATGTTTGCTAAAAATGTTGTTTTAAGGGTAATTTTAGAATATGATTTTTAGAGGATTACATCGTTTGTTATAGAAGTATATAATAAAGGTAAAGTGGAAACGTTTATTAACGATATATATATTAAGTAGATTTTGATTTTGTATGATTATATTTATATTATATAAGGGGGTGTAATTTATAATGGTACCTATAGGAAGGACACTTGAAAAAAAAGTGTTTGGATTATAGGTGCTTTTTTTGTATAATTTATATATAGATTGGATGGTGGCAAATGAGTAAAATATTATTTACCGAAAAAGAT
>NZ_JBOITN010000018.1:0-14429 GCF_050717545.1 Clostridium sp. | reverse complement strand
GTGGCTTCCGTTATTCCATGAGAGCTGCAGTTATAATCATTGCAATTGGTTTCATAATGTCTTTATTTTTAGGCTATAAAAAAAATCAGGCTAAAATGTATTCAACGTCAAGTATAAAAAAGTTTTAACTATAATTTATATGCAAAGATGTATAAAGCTAACCTTATCTCATAGTAACACTTGTTACTACTGAACTATTTGCTTGTAAATAAATATATCTAATTCTCTAAATTCATTAACTACTTACTAAAGCACAAAAGGGCATTCAAGATAATTATATATTATGTTGAATGCCCCTTTGATCGTTTAAAACTGAGCAACTTTTTATATGGAATATTTATATTAATAGAAAGTAAAACCTGTGCATTCCATATACTAGGTGGCTGATGCAACCCCATTACAAAAATTGGTAGCGAAGTGGACAATTTCTGTTTGCTATTTTTCATTTAAGTTTTTGTTCCATTGATATAGATACACCATCTCGTGCATTTTGTAAATAATAATTGTTAATCAGCTTGTCCAACTCTTGACTTAAGTAAATTACTTTATAATCAGTAAGATTTTCAGTAATTTGTATTAAATTTTCTAATTTTTCTCTAAATAATCCTATTTCATCATTCATAAATCCTCCTTGGTAATACTATTATTTGTTTATGTCATTTTATCCAAGGTGATTAGGGATCTTAACAGTTCATATAGCACTCATTTAAATTAAACTTAATCTTATATTTTTTATCTAACTTTGCTCTTTTTATAGTATTCTCAATAACTTTATCAAGGTTATCTGAAATAATTATCTTTTCAAAGCCATTCTCCTCTTTGATAAGCATTTACATACACACCTCACCTAATTCTATTTTCAATATTGCTAAAGCTCTTCTCAAATAAACCTTTACAGTTCCCTCGGGTAAATCAAGAACTTCTGATACTTGACTAATAGTCATATCTTCAAGATATTTCAATATAACAATACTTTTAAACCCTTCACTTAATTTATCAATTGAATTATATAGGTCTATATTGCTAGCTATTTTAAATTCTGTGTCTAAGCTTTCATCTTTTGTATTACCGATTTCTTTGTAATCTTCAATATAGATTACTTTATCATCATACTTTAATATGCAGTTACAAGTATTTATAAGAATTCTAATAATCCATGTGTTAAAGAATTTTGGTGTTTTAAGTTCATTCATATTCATGTAAGCCTTATATATGGTTTGACTTACAGCATCTAAAGAATTTTGCTCGTTTTTTAAATACGCAAAAGCAATCCTATACAGCTTTTCTTTACATGTATCTATTGATTTGATAAAAGCTTCATCATCTTGCTCTTGAGTCTTTTTTACTATTATAATTGGGTCCATTTTCATGCCCTCCTTTCTTATACTTATAACACTAATTAGAGCCTTATAAGGTAAAAATAGTTACAATTACATTTGTTTTATTTTACAACATTTATTGAAAAAATTGTTGTGTTTTGTTTTATTTTACTGTATTTTAGGTAATAAAAATGAAGTATGGAACATCTAGCTAGAGCACTTAAAACCTCTCCATGTGATTTATTAGAGGTAGATACGGGGTACAGGTAGTAATGGAACAGAAAACGGCTATAAGCATGTTGAAAAATGTATTTAAAATTTTAATACCTGTTTATCATCAATCTTAAGAATAAAAAAAATATTTGATCTATGTGAGCCATCGCAATGGCACTTGCCCCAATAACATCCAGTTTATATGAATCAAAAAGTATTTTTACTTCTATTGTTTTAGGTTCATTTCCATTTCTAAATCTATGCGATATAATGCAATGTTTTATCTTCACTCTCTTCTATTCTAGCGTGTTTTAAAAGTGCTAAGCAGAGATTATAAACTCTAAATATATGGTCTAAATTATGGGCTGAACAAGTTAATTTGCTTTTAACAATTTCAATAATTTTTTTATGTGTTGTTGTATCTATATTCATTAATGTTAACCCCCTATTGATTAAAATAGTTCTATAAATTATAATACCAAACATATGTTCTTTTGTCAAATTATAGTTTAATGCTAAAATGAATTGCGCTCTGTAAAAGTGTCGTTTATGGTGCTTTCACAAAAAAATACAACAAGATAGGACTCAAGGCCCTTGGAACAGTCAGATAAAAATTTAAGCCGCCATCTACAAATAATTCATATACTACTCTACACAAGCTCAAAATGGAAAATGAAATCATATTCCCCAATAAGTCATCGGAATCTTTTAGAATAATGATTACCCTCCGCTATAAAATATCCGGTTTAATTGTATATGTTTTTTTATCTAATTTTGCTCTTTTTATAACATTTTCAACAATTTTATCAAGTTTATCTGAAATAATTATCTGTTCAAATCCATTTTCCATTTTAGCCGCCATCTATATACACTCCTTACCTAATTTTTTAAACCCCTCACTTAATTTATCAATAGCAGTATACAGGTCTATATTGCTAGCTATTTTAAATTCTGTGTCTAAGCTTTCATTTGTATTATTGATTTCTTTGTAATCTTCAATATAGATTACTTTATTATCATGCTTTAATATGAAGTTACAAGTATTTATAAGAATTCTAATAATCCATGTGTAAAAGGATTTTACTCATTTTTTATACTTATAACACTAATTAGAGCCTTATAAGGTAAAAAAAGTTACAATTTATTTGATTATTCTTTACTATAGTTTTGAAAATCACTTTGATTTATTATCTGTTTTATCAACTAATCGGCGTCGCTATAGGTTATATTTTGCAACAATTTAATTGAAGTGTTATTGTGTTTTGTTTTATTTTGCTGTATTTTAGATAATAAAGAGGAAGTGTTGAAGGTCTAGCTAGTGCACTTAAAACCTCCCCATGTGATTTATTAGAGGTAGATACCTTTAAAAATGAGAATAAAATAAGGTTAAACTGTAAGCGCCTAGAGAAGTAGGTGTAAATCTTACGAGGCTTACAAAATAAAATTATAATAGAATATGAAAAGTGAATAAAAATAGCCTAGCGTATTTGTTAGACTTCTTTAAAAAGCAAAGTGAAAGTAACACGAATATAATTGAGTTACTTTCACATTGAGTCTGTTGATCATTCCTTATTTTTTAGTTTTGTAAATTCAGCAGCTGCTACTGCTACAATTCTACATTGAATTTTTCCCCGCCCCTTGTCTGCTATATAAGACAAGAAGTTGATAAGCATATTGTTTATGGTATAGCCTAGTTTGTTGTCCCCTGTGCTTACTAAAGGGGTATCAATTATTATTGCTTTTATATCTCTTTCAAAGAAGCTTTATTATAATGCGTATCAGAAAACATATAAAATTACATGACACACTTTTTTAACCTATTTAGCGAAACAAATTGTGGTTACAATTTGTTCACGTCCCCCGTGGGGTTTTATGAGCGAAGCGAATTTACTAAATATCATTTCCTAAAATAGAGCACAAAATAAGTTCGTACAAGAGGACCCTAGGTATATTTTTTCATATGTTTTAATGTATTTTTTTCAACTCTGGATACCTGTGCTTGGGATATACCTATTTCATCAGCTACTTCCATTTGAGTTTTCCCATCAAAGAACCTCAAATTGAAGATTAACTTTTCTCTATCTTTTAAATTTTTCATTCCTTCTTTGATTGCTATATTTTCAATCCAACTATTATCTGAATTTTTAATATCTCTTATTTGATCCATTATATAAACTTCATCTCCACCATCATGGTAAATCGGTTGAAATAAAGATACAGGTTCTTGCAAAGCATCCAAAGCAAACACAACATCCTCACGGGGAAGTTCTAGTTCTTTTGCTATTTCAGTTATAGAAGGCTCTTTATTATTCTCATTAACCATTCTATCTCTAACTTGTAACGCTCTATATGCAATATCCCGGAGTGACCTGCTAACTCTTATAGAGTTATTGTCTCTTAAGTATCTTCTTATTTCTCCAATAATCATAGGAACTGCATATGTTGAAAACCTAAGATTTAAACTTAAGTCAAAATTATCAATAGACTTCATTAAACCAATACAACCTACTTGAAATAAATCATCAACGTCTTCTCCTCGAGTATTGAATCGCTTTATCACACTTAAAACTAGTCTTAAGTTTGCTTCAATAAATTCTTCACGACACTGTTGCTCACCATTCTGTATTCTATATAGTAATTCTTTCATTTCTTTTTCTTTTAATTTAGGTAATTTTGAAGTGTTTACACCACTTACCTCTACTTTATTAAACATCATAAGGTCATCATTTCCTTCAGAGTGCTGACTACTTTAAGGATTATATCCTTATGATTTATAAATTATACTAGAGACAACCTTTCAAAGCTTTTTTATTAATACAACGTGAATGCAAAGGTATTATTATCATTTGGTTTAATAAACAGTTAATATGGAATTTAATAGCCGTGTATTGCATACAGTATATTATAGCGTACATAAAAGTAAGCGATAGTTAATAGCCATTCTCCTAAAGAGAGTGGCTATTTTTTTGAATTTTTATATTATCGTATAGTCTCAAATATTTTTAGGACATTATAACTACATGCGTTGTATAAGGTGTGGTTTTTCTATATCACACATGCATTGCCTTATTTTATTCATAAATGTTATCATATCAAAAGGCTTTACAATATAATAATCTGCTCCTAGTAATAGTGCTCTTTGGATTATTTTATCTAGACCAACTGCTGATAGAACTATCACACGAGGCATAAGATTTAAATTCATTTTATTTAGCCTCTCTAAAACTCCTAACCCATCAAGAATAGGCATAATTAGATCAAGGACTATTAAATCAGGTTTCTTTTCTTTAACCAAGTTTAGTGCTTCTACACCATTCTTTGCAATGCCAGTAACAACCATATCCTTTTGAATTGATATATAATCATTTAGAATATTACAAAAATCCTTGTTGTTATCAACTATTAGTATGTTTATTTCAGTCTTATCCATAGTTGTAATCTCCTCTACATATCTTTTAACATTATATGTAAATTCTACAAAGTATTGTAAATACCTCTTTTTTCTAAAAATAAAGTCAAAAATATTACTGAAACAAATAAAAACACCTTGAATCTTTCAATCTATATACAATAAAACATAATATTTATATTGATTTATTTGTAAATATATGTTAAATTTATAACAATAGTTGTATTACAGTATTGTTAAGCTAAAATTTTAGGAGGAAATGTTATGTCTGAATATAAAAGTGATAATCATACTTTAAAAGTAATTCTTTCAGTTGGTATTCCAATAATCATATTATTATTATTTATTGTTACAATAACAACATTAAAAATATTGAGATCAAATTTAATATTATTGCAGTAGTCAGTTACTAAAGTAACCACATACATTCATTTGCTTTAGTTTCAGTATTTTCAAAATGTGTGATGGCATATCTACTTAACGGACTGATTGACCCACCTTGAGGCGAGCCGATTTTACTATTGCTATATTCTCCATTTTCCATTATTCCACATTTTAGCCATTTCTCAATTAATTTCAATATTCTTCTATTGGATATTCTTTGTTTCACTAATACCACCATTAGTTTATCGTAATTTATATTGCCAAAATAATTCTTAATATCAGCATCTAAAACCCACCATCCACTTTTATTACACGCTTTTCTTATGACTTCTAGTGCATCATGGGCACTTCGTTTAACTCTAAATCCTTAGGAATATTCTTTGAAGTCCGCTTCAAATATTGGTTCCATGACAATCTTAGTAACCATTTGAACTATTCTATCCTTTATTATTGGAATGCCAAGTGGTCTTTTACTACCGTCTTTCTTTGGTATATATATTCGTTTTCTTTTGAACACTTTGTCACCACACTTTACACACATAATTTCTTACATGCATAGTGGATAGCTAAAAGGCTCCTTGATGATTACCTTTACTGGACTTTCACCAGTTAGTATAGTCCAGCTTATCTGGACGTGCCCCCCGGGGGGTTTTATGAGCTAAGCGAATTTGCTACTGAATTTGCGTATCCATGCACGCAGCCTGGGCGGCTTAACATCATTTTCTTTACACCAAATAGCCATTGTTTGCCCGCTAGCTTTATAGTCATCCACTCGATGTTGCCACATGAAATTAACTTTTGGTTCTGACATAATAATAACCTCCTTGTTTTGAGGTTATTATCTCATGAATTAAAGTGCATAGGAATGTGGGTAGCATTTAACGCTTACGGTTAAACCGTATATTTTTTTTAAAAAGTTCGTAATGGAAGGGCTTATAGAAAATGTTAAATTGTAAATTGACATGTTAATAATTGTTTGCTATACTAATAATGATAGTCATTATCAGTATTATTATGATGACGTTAGATATTTAAAAACAAGCTAAAAGAACTACTAATATACATAAATAAGGAGGATATTATGGAAAATATATTTAAAAAAAATGGCTTTTTAGAGCAGAAGCGCAATAGAAGATGCAAGGGAAATGGATTTAGAGGACACAGAGGTGCTTCTCAGTGTATTGCAGGAACTTTAGCTAGTGCTAGTATAAATGAAGAATATATAATTAAAGCCGTAGAAATAAATCATGATGAAATGAGAGATTTCTTATTTACACTAGGTTGCTATGAAGGCGAAGCTATAACTGTAATTTCAATTCTTTCAGATCAATATGTTGTTGTTATAAAGGATGCACGGTATAGCATAGATAAAAATTTAGCATCGGGTATTATTATTTAAATATTTTAAAAAAAATATATCATATAGCATTTTAACTGGAATTTTAACCCAGTCGATATTAAAGTAAGATTGTTCTATTATATATAATTCAAACTAAAAAAATGAAAAGGAGATTAATCAAATGAAAATAGCTTTGACGGGAAATCCGAATAGTGGTAAAACCACACTTTTTAATGCTATAACAGGTAAGATGGAACATGTTGGAAACTGGGCAGGTGTTACAATTGAAAAAAAAGAGGGAAATGTTAATAAGGCGTTAAACAAATCTAAGGCTTATATAACTGTTGTCGATTTACCTGGAGCATATTCTATGTCACCATTTACATCAGAAGAGAGTATCACAAGTGACTTTGTCAAGAATGAAAATCCAGATGTTATTATCAATATAATAGATGCCACAAATTTAAGTAGAAGTTTGTTTTTTACAACTCAATTGTTAGAATTGGATATACCTGTAGTTGTTGCATTAAATAAAAGTGACTTATCAAAGAAAAGAGAAACTGAAATAGACTTAAACGAGCTTTCTAAATTACTAGATTGTCCTATAGTCCAAACTGTTTCAACTGCTGGAGGAGAAAATGGATTAAAAGATTTAATATCAGTAGCAGTAGCTACAAAAGGAAAGGCTCAGATCCCTCCTCTTGACACTAAATATGTTGATATTACAGATAAAGCTGCAGTAGATGCTTCTGACAGAAAAAGATACGAAGTAATAAAAGATATTGTACTTAAAGTTGAAAAACGTAAAACTATTAGTAGCACACAGACAAAGCAAGATGCTGCGGATAGAATTTTAGCTCATAAATGGTTTGGACTACCTATATTCGCATTAATTATGTGGGCAGTATTTTCAATATCGCAAACTTATTTGGGAACTTATCTAGCAAATATATTGGTAGGTTGGATTGATGCTTTCTATGGATTGGTAGAAGGTTCACTAGGAGGAAACGTATCGCCTCTTCTTTCTACTTTACTACTCGATGGTATTATAGGTGGAGTTGGTGCTGTAGTAGGATTTTTACCACTTATCATGGTATTATTCCTTTTATTAGCGCTGTTAGAAGACAGTGGATATATGGCTCGTGTTGCAGTAATTATGGATAGATTTTTTAAGAAAGTAGGTCTTTCTGGAAAATCAATTATACCTATGATTATAGGAACTGGTTGTGCTATTCCTGGTATCATGGCTACTAGAACTATTAAAAATGAAAGACAAAGAAGAACAACGGCTATGTTAACACCATTTATGCCATGCGGAGCAAAATTACCTGTTATTGCACTCTTTGCAGGGATATTCTTTAAAGATGCTGCGTGGGTAGGAACTTCAATGTACTTCTTAGCAATATTCCTTATTATAATAAGTGCATTGATTGTAAGAAAAATTACTGGAGACGAAACAACTACGAACTTTATTATGGAATTACCAGAATACAGAATTCCTAGCGTAAAAAGAGCAGCTATCTCTATGTTTGACAGAGCTAAAGCTTTTATTATAAAAGCTTCTACTATAATACTCGTATGTAATGCTCTTGTACAAATTATGCAAACATTTAACTGGCAATTTGAAGTTGTAGCTGAAAGTGCTCAGAACACTAGTATCCTTGCAAGCATTGCCGCTCCTTTTGCATTTATACTTATTCCATTGGGATTTGGAGTATGGCAATTAGCTGCTGCTGCAGTTACAGGATTTATAGCTAAAGAAAATGTCGTAGGAACATTAGCGGTGGTATATAGCATTACTAATTTTATAGATACAGAAGAACTTACCCTTGTCGCAGATGCATCAAGTGTGGCAGGAATAATGGGGCTTACATCAGCAGCTGCATTAGCTTATTTAGCATTTAACTTGTTTACCCCGCCTTGTTTTGCAGCTATTGGTGCAATGAATGCTGAGATGGAATCAAAGACATGGGTATTTGGTGCAGTTGGTTTCCAATTAGCTATGGGTTATGTCGTAGCATTTATTATCTATCAGGTTGGGACCCTTATAGAAAGTGGTTCTGTTGGAACCGGATTTTCACCTGGGCTTATAGCTGTTGTAGCGATAGTAGCTTATATTGGATATTTAATGAAAAAGGGATCTCAAAAGGATAGTGAACTTATTTTAAAAGCATAGGAGGTATTACAGTGGGTGATATATTAGTCGTCATTATTATTTTAGCAATTCTAGGTGGAGCTATATACAAGCTTTATTGGAATAAAAAAAACAATATAAAGTGTTCGGGTTGTCCTTCTTGTCCATTAAATGGCACATGCCATAGTGCGAAACTAAAAGAATAGAAAGATATAGCATATAATCTAAACAGCCTTTTAGCCTCTACTAGACGATAGTAGAGGCTTTGTGGGCACAAACTGGTCGGTGAAAGTCCCATACCGGGGTGGGGGTGATAGTGCTAACTGTTATTCTAAGACAATGGTGTTCACCGTGAAGCAAAATCTGAAAGAAGTCAGTAGTAAAACTTCGACCTGAGGTACACGAGCTAGTTTATCTTCTAAATCTAAATCAAATGCTATATTTTCTTTTGTTTATTAGTATATTTTACTAGTATTTCTTTTATATTTAAATATTTTATATTTAAAATCCCAACCATTGAAGCAATTATATTGTCACATTTGCTTTCAGTAATTTTATGTTTTCCATTTAGTTTATAATATTTAAATAAGGATTTAAAAATGTAAATAACACTATCACTGATAATTTACCCAAGACTTCCTCTAATTTTCCCCATTTTAACTATCCATTCATGTAGGATCTTTTGTTCTTCTTCTCCATCATTAAATATATCTTTTTGTTTGCCTATTAAATGTAAAATTATTGGACGTGTTGATTTCAAAAGTGTATGGTAGAATTCATCTTCATCATAGCTTTGTATATCTAATATTTTACTAGCTAAAATAAAATCTTCCTTATATTCTATTCGAGCGTTTTCAGGCATTATTCCTTTTGATACCTTAAGGTTTACATATTTAGCTGCGAATAGTAAATCAATTTTTATCTGAGGATAAAAATCTAAAAGTTTCTTGATTCCTTCTTTACCATATTTATCTTCAACTTCCTTTAACCCTCTCCCAACACCTATAAATTCAGGTGGCGCACCTATTGTATACAATGAAGCAGTAAAAGAAATTGCTCTAGGTACAGAACAATGTATGTCTGTGTTTATGCTAAGCAGATCTTCTTTTAACTTTTCATCTTTAACTAATTCGGCAATTTCAATCATATTAGCAACTTCTCTAACATATTCTAACCCTGTCTTTGTACTTGATAATCTATCACGGTTTTTAGGGATATATTTAGCAATAAATTCAATAGTATCAACAATTTTTATGAAGGTTTCAGTGTAATATTTAGTGAAAATTCCTATAAATTCTTTAATTAATTCCATATCTTCATGAGAGAACTTTCTTGCCTCATGTTTTTCTACATTTGATTTAAGGTTATTCACAACTTCTTTTGTTTTTTCTTCACCATGGTCATATCTTAACCCTGATTGTATTGTAAAAGTCTTTATACCAGCATAAGTTTCATATATGTTATCTATGTTTTCCTCAGTAAAATGACCTCTAAAAGGTAATGCACCACAGCCTAAAATAGGGGCGACTTCAACCTTATTTAAAACTCCCCATTGATGTGATTTGTTAATTGCAATACGTACAGCTAAAACTGATGAAATCATTCCATATGACATGGCAGAATCTGATCTTGCAAACATTATCCTCAAATTTTGAATTGAATACCCTTGACTAATAGAGTTTTTATAATATTCATCTAAAATCAAGTCTACATTAACTAATGCTGGAACACTCTCAATAAGAGGAATTATTTTGATACTGTTCAATGGAAATTTAATATCATAATTTTTATTTCCTAATTCTACAACTGAATTTATTCTTTGTTGAAGTTGTATAATTTCTTGGCCTGTCTCAATCATTGGCACAATAGTTTCATTTATTGCTTGCACAGAAGTGTGTTTAAATGCTAGAATATTAGTCTCAACTAGTGACATAATACTCATTAGTTGCCTAAAAACAGATTCTTTTTTTGCATTTGGAATTCTTGGTGTTATGAATACATCTTTCCCAGGTATTATGCCTATATTTATTAGTCCTAATGCTATCTGTGATGTCTGATGGTATGGTGTAAGTTTTCCTTCAAAATCTATCATAATTTCTTCAATGCCGAGTCCGCCATCTTCTTGACAAGTTAATCCCTCAAATGCTTCTTCTGGTTCTTGTTGAATTGTTATATATTTATCTGCGTTGTCAGGATGTTGAGTCGCCATACTACTTGGATAACTTCTAATTTTAACCACTCCTTAAAAATTCTATTTTTATACTACTCAGTGATTTTTTCAATTTTAAACTGCATTCTCCACAGAGTTATGTAATACGGTTATATGCCCAATTTTCTTTAAATGTTTAGACTCTGACTTACCATATAAGTGCAGCTAATTTACACTTTTACTTAAGTATATATCTAATATATATATGTTCCTTATATCCATTTGATTACCTATTTTATTTTATTAGCAAAACAAATTGTGGTTACAATTTGTTCACGTCCCCCGAGGGTTTTTATGAGCTAAGCGAATTTGCTATTGTCAAAATTTAAGTTTAACTAAAATCCGCCACCGCTAATAGCGGTTTAGTTCTAGTAAAAAGTGACGAACCAATAGTTGAACAAAGTTAAATATTTTAAAGCAGAGTATTTTTAGAGGGGTGATATTATGGTAAACATTCTTGCAGTTGCAGGTCCAAATTCAAAATATAAGTTACCCTATTCTCAGCCTGCTGGATTTTGGGCTGGTTTATGGCATGGATTAATAGTACCTATTACATTTTTAGTATGCATATTTAACCCTAATGTACGAATTTATGAAACTAATAACAGAGGTCGTTTATATGATTTGGGATTTCTAATTGGGGCTTCGAGTTGAATTGGAGAAAGTAGTTCTAGAGCGGGGCAATAGATTTCTGTTAAGGAACATTCGTAAAGTAGACTAAAGTGTAGCAACAGTAATATAATATGGAGAATTAGAATATGAAAAAAACATGTAATCAATGCCAGACCGAAATGATAGAGAATTACAAAGTTGAATCTTTTGGTGGAATTAGGGTGTTTTTGCCTATCCCCCCGAAAAGGTATGTTAGCATGTTAATGAGAGCAGTACCAGTATTACACATACTTGAAAATAATATTTAATAATTTTAAACCATGAATGTTACATAACTTAAATATTGGTATTGATAAGTAACGTTCATTTTGCAATTTTAATTTAAACTCTTGTAAAGCGTTGATAAATCAAGGAACCGAAAGTTACACAAGTATATTGTGTAACTTTCAAAATACTCAAAATCCACATTAATAATATGTTTTGCCACTAATATACGTTTTTGGCGGGATAAGTAAAACTACCCTTCTTGGAAAAAATATAAAAATGAAGTAATTTCAAATGCAAGTATATGATTATGAGTAATTTTTATAAAAAGTTCCTGTTCCAATCATATCTAAACATTACTTGAATAATCGTATTACTCCGATAATTCAGATTCCCCCTCACGGAGGACACCCTTGTCTTAAGCTAACGGTTGGCACTATCAGCCCACGTATCGGACTTTCACCGACGAGTAACCGCCCATGCCGGACACACTAAAAATACAGACTGCATAGGATGCAGTCTGTATTTTTAGTGTGAGTTTATTTTTTGATTTTCACTACTTTTCCAGCTTTAACGTAAGCTTCAAACTTTTCTACTGCATCTTTGGGAACATAAACATCTTTAAGATTATAAATCTTACCATCTTCTGAAATGCATACAGTGACTCCTTCAAAGTCAACTTTTTCACCATTAAATTCACCTACATTTGTGAATCCATTTAATTTCATAGTTTGTCCATTTTTACTTGCAATAATAAAAGGATTATCAATATCAGAAACATCTAATGTAACCGTGGCTCCAACCTTTTTAAAAGTTTCTTCAGCATTTTGGAATAATTTTTGTGTTGCATTTTTAAGATTTAATCCCATTACTCTGGCCATGTATTCATTTATGTCGGTATTATCTACAACACCAGTTAACTTCTCTATATTTTTGGGTGCATAGTTGTAAAGTGCTACATCGCCACCTGTATGACCACCAGTGGTCCATCCAACTCCGAAATTTTTGCTTAATACTTTATTTAAGTTGCCTTCTTTAATTGCTGCTATTTCACTTGCGATTAATTTTTCTAAACCATAGTATTTTTTTACATCAGCAATAATTTTACTATCTTCTGCTCCTTTTAATAAAGTTGCAACCTTATCAGTTGTTTCATTTACTTTTGTTATCTTCATAAGATAATCTTCAAAAGATATTGAAGGATAATCTTTTCCTATATCTTTTCCAATTTTATCGTATCCAATAGTCATGCCGCCAGTTCCATGATCCGCAGCAACAACAACTACAGTATTTCTATCTTTCTTAGCAAAGTCAACTGCAGCTTGTACTGCTTTGTCAAATGAAATAGTGTCACTTACTACCCCAGTAGGATCATTAGCATGTGCAGCCCAATCAATCTTACTGCCTTCAACCATTAAGAAGAATCCCTTCTTATCTTTTGAAAGAATATCCAGTGATTTTTTTGTCATGTCCTCTAAGGAAGGTTGGGTTGGTTCTGATTCTTTATCAAAATCATATTTTAGTGATGCGTCTGCAAACATACCCCATACCTTATTTGTTTTTAATTTATCCATCTCATCCTTTGTAGTTACGTACGAATAATCCATATCTTTTAGATTTTCTCTTAAATCTACTCCATCATTTCTAACTGCCGATTCACCTTCAGCTACATTTGCATCAGATGATAAAAGTCTATCTCCTCCAGCAAACATAACATCCAATCCGCCGTAAACTTGTTGTTTCATTATAGAATTATATTGTGCTCTGTTTGCAACATGTGCTGTAAAATCTGCTGGAGTTGCATGCATTGACTCAGCAGTTGCAACAATACCTGTAGCTTTTCCTGATAATTTAGCTGCTTCTAATATAGAAGCTAAAGGACGATTGCCTTTATCACCTGGTAATACTCCAACATGTTTATCATCAGTTTTCTGTCCTATAGCATAAGCTGTACCTCCTGGTGCAGAATCTGTTATAGGACCATCCACCCAATGTGTTCTAACAAGTCCTGTTTGAATCTTGTCTAATGCAAGAAAATCATTTCCTGCTACTCCATCTATTTTTAGATCGTTGTGCCATCTTGCCAGTGTTGTTATCTCAATACTCATACCATCTGGTATCATCATAATTACATTTTTAGCCTTTTTAGATTGCTGTTCTTTTGCTAATACAGTATTAGAAGCCTTAAAGACAGGTTGTCCTACTCCTAGTGAAAATTGCCCTACTAACATAGCGGTACAAATTACGACTGAAATTTTGTTTTTACCTTTTACCATTAATTAATTCCCCCTAAAGTAGAATATTTTTACAATTTATCTGCCTTTATAATATATTTAAAAACATTTTTTGTCAAGAAATAAAAAATACTAATTAAACAGGTGCAGATTGCATATTAAAAATGTTATATTCTATACCTTCATTAGAAAGTAAAACCTGTGCGTATACACTTCCATATTTTACAACAGGGTCGTATCAGCCGACTAATAAATGTAAAATTTCTATAAAGATTATATTGTGTAATTAGGGTCACACCAACATTAGATGCC
>NZ_JBOITN010000017.1:0-196368 GCF_050717545.1 Clostridium sp. | reverse complement strand
ATAAATACAGATGCAACCGCACCTATCATGAAAGCTGCTGATGTAGCAGTAGCTGGAGATTTCTTAAAAGTTATTCCAGAAATGATAGCTCAAATAAATACATTAAGAGATAAATAATTTTATTTGAAGCGATTTTGATGTATTTTTACATCAAAATCGCTTTTTATTATATAATTATTTAATAATTATTAAAAAAGTATATAAATAATGCAGAAACTACTTTTAAAAAATCTAAAAATAAACTAATATATTAGTATTAAATTAATCTTTAGACGCACTATATATTAGGGAGCTGGTTTTATAATGGATTTCGAAGAAGACGCTATAGAAATATTAAAAACAGTTGTAGATAATGCTTATGATGGTATTGTGATTGTAGATAAAAACGCAATTATAACTATGATTAGCAAATCATATTGTGACTTTATAGGTATCTCACAGGAAAATGCTATTGGAAGACTAGTTACAGATGTTATCGTAAATACAAGAATGCACATAGTTGCACAAACAGGTGAAATTGAAACTGCCCAATTGCAACAAATAAATGGAAGTTACATGATTGCAAGTAGAATACCTATAATTAAAAATGGTGAGATACTTGGTGCAATTGGTAAAGTCTTATTTAGAAATGTTAAAGAATTAAATAATCTTTATAGTAAAATTAAAAACATGAAAAAGGAAATTGAAACCTATAAAACTCATTTTAAAGAACTTAATACTGCAAGTTACTCCTTTGATGATATTATAGGAACAAGCGCGGAAATTCATATAGCTAAAGCTGTTGCACGGAAAGCCGCTCAAACTCATTCTAACGTACTTATACTTGGTGAGAGCGGTACCGGAAAGGAATTATTTGCTCATGCAATACACCTAGCCAGTGATCGAATGTATGCACCTTTTGTAAAAGTTAATTGTGGTGCTATACCATCCGACTTATTAGAATCTGAGCTTTTCGGTTATGAGGGTGGTGCATTTACAGGCGCTAAAAAAGAAGGTAAAGCAGGAAAATTCGAACAAGCAGATGGAGGAACAATATTTTTAGATGAAATCGGCGATATGCCCCTTCATATGCAAGTAAAGCTTTTAAGAGCTATTCAAGAAAAAGAGGTTGACAAAATTGGCGCTATAGGAAGTAAAAAGGTTGACATTCGTATAATAGCCGCAACAAATAAAAATCTTGAAAAATCTATGCATAAAGGTAACTTTAGGCAGGATCTTTATTATAGATTAAATGTAGTAACTATTCTCATTCCTGCTCTTCGAGAGCGCAGAGATGATATATTACTAATTGCAAATCACCTTATTAACAAAATCTCTAAGGACTTAAACAAAAAAGTTATTGGTGTCTCAAAGGATTCAGAATTTTTTCTAAAAAATTATTCTTGGGAAGGTAATATTCGTGAACTCGAAAATATATTAGAACGAGCTATTAATCTAATGGAGAACAGCAATATTATTTATCCAGTTGATTTACCTAGTGGAATTACTGGAATAAAAACAAATAAAATCATTAAAAGTCTTGAAGAAACTATCTTTGAAGCAGAAAAGCAAGCTATTATGGATGCGCTTCAATCAACAGATGGAAATAAAACTAAAACAGCAAAAATCTTAAAAATTGGAAGAACTAGCTTATATGAAAAAATCAAAAAATATAATATTCCCCAATAAGTGTTTTTAAAAATGATAATGATTACATGAAATGTGTCCCATTTAACGTACGTAGTTTCTAATTTATTATACAATTTTCAATATTTAATTAATAAATTACAATATAAATCTGTTTTGTGCGAAATATTCCAAAAAGATTGCTAGTTTAATTTTATTTTGGAAAAATCTCGAAAGCGTAACTAATACAGTTAATAAAGGAGCAATCGGTTCACTCCTTGCAATTGCAAATACTTCTTCTGAAGTTGATTATGGAAATGTTATTAAAACATTAGGAGGTTTTGCTATACTTCAAGCTGGCATCCTTGCGATACCAGGCTCCCCTCTTGTTTCATTAGCTGCATCTACTAGTATTCTTGCAGGTATAACCGGTATGAATCATAAACAATCTTACTTAGATATAGGAATGTGTACAGTTGTTATTCCGTTCAAAGCAACAATTGTATGTATTATATTTGGATCTATGGGAGTTGTGTAATGAATAATTACTAATATACAGCATTTCTATCATTGAATCGTTCATTTACTAGAACAGTATTGATAGAATCAAAAAATAATGTTCGTTATTCTGAACAATGTGATAAGGTTTACATTGAACATGTTCTATTTACAGTACATGTTTTACGACTAATGATAAAAATTCTATATTAAACACCTAAAAATTCTGTGTAATTCAAATTTTTTTAATAATTTTATTGGCACAACAATTGCTAATTATAATTTTGAATAGCTTAACTAATAATTGTAAGGAGTTTGACTAATACTATAATAAAAGAAGGAGGTAGAAAAAAGTGAAAAAGATTATGTCTAGTGACGAAGCAATTTCTTTAATCAAAAATGGTGATACTATTGCTGTTGGAGGATTTATCGGTTGTGGCCACCCAGAAGAATTAACAATAAAAATTAGCGAGTGTTTTCTTGAAAAAGGTGCCCCAAATAATTTAACTTTAATATATGCCGCAGGGCAAGGTGATTCAAAGCTAAAAGGTTTAAACCACCTTGGAGAGGAAGGTTTAGTTTCAAAGGTAATAGGCGGTCATTGGGGACTTGCTCCTAAACTTGTAAAACTCGCTATCGAAAATAAAATTCAGGCCTACAATCTTCCTCAAGGTGTTATATCTCATCTTTATAGAGACATTGCCGCAGGAAAACCCGGAACTATAACTCATGTTGGTTTAAAAACTTTTGTAGATCCTAGAATTGATGGCGGTAGATTAAACTCTTGCACCAAAGAAGATATAGTTAAGATTATTGAAATTGATAATAAAGAATACTTATTTTATAAAGCTTTTCCTATTAATGTGGCACTTATTCGCGCAACATATGCTGATGAAAGTGGAAATGCCACTATGGAAAAAGAAGCCGTAACATTGGATGGGTTATCTATGGCGCAAGCAGCTAAAAATTCTGGAGGAATTGTAATTCTTCAGGTTGAAAAAATAGTTGCCAATGGTTCTCTAGATCCAAGAAAAGTAAAAATTCCAGGAATACTTGTTGATGCAATAGTAATTTCAAAACCAGAAAATCATATGCAAACTTATGCTGAGCAATACAACCCTTCTTATAATGGTGAAATAAAAATGGCTTTAAGTGATCTCCAGGGTTTGAAATTAAATGAGAGAAAAATAATTTCTAGAAGAGCTGCAATGGAACTTATCCCAAATGCTATTACTAATCTAGGAATAGGAGTTCCCGAGGGAATATCTATGGTAGCAAATGAAGAAGGTATTGGTAGTGAACTGAAAGTTACTTTGGAATCAGGTCCAATAGGTGGAATTCCTGCAGGTGGTCTAAGCTTCGGAGCTTCAATAAATCCTGAAAGCATAATAGATCAAAGTAATCAATTTGATTTTTATGATGGAGGCGGTCTTGATATAGCATTCCTTGGCCTTGCTCAATGCGACGTAAAAGGAAACATTAATGTTAGTAAATTCGGCCCTAAAATTGCAGGTTGTGGTGGTTTTATTAATATAACTCAAAATTCTAAAAAAGTTATTTTCTGTGGAACTTTTACAGCAAGTGGATTAAGTATAGAAATTCTAGATAATAAGTTAAAAATAATAAGAGAAGGCAAATTAAATAAATTCATTAAAAATGTTGAGCAAGTTACCTTCAGTGGTGAATATGCCGTAGATGTGTCACAGCCAGTCTTATACATTACAGAAAGAGCAGTTTTTAGATTAACTAAAGAAGGCGTTACTTTAGTAGAAATTGCCCCAGGAATTGACCTTAAAAAGGATATTTTAGCTCATATGGATTTTAAACCAATAATTTCAGAAACTTTAACTTTAATGGATGAAAGAATATTTGGTGAAAAACCAATGGGAATTAAATTATAATTCGACTTCGTAAATTTCTAAAAATAATTTAAATTAAAGGGAGGACTTATCATGTTAGGACTTATTGGTATTATTATTTCTTTAGGACTTTTAATGTATTTAGCCTACAAAGGCATTTCAGTTCTTATTTTAGCTCCAGTTTTAGCAATACTCGCCGTTTTATTTCAAACAGGACAGAGTCATGTTTTAGCTAACTACACTGAAGTTTTCATGGTTAATTTTGCAGCATATGCTAAAGCCTATTTCCCAGTATTCTTATTGGGTGCAATCTTTGGTAAAATAATGGATGATTCAGGAGCAGCAAAATCTATAGCTTATGCCATTAGCAGTAAACTAGGAAAAGATAAAGCAATACTTGCAGTAGTTTTATCTTGTGCAATATTAACATATGGCGGAGTTTCACTATTTGTAGTTGCATTTGCGGTATATCCTATTGCAGCAGCATTATTTAAAGAAGCAGGTATTCCAAAAAGATTTTTACCTGCATCTATTGCTCTTGGTGCATTTACATTTACTATGACAGCTTTACCAGGAACACCTCAAATACAAAATGCTATTCCAATGCCTTTCTTTGGAACAAATGCATATGCAGCTCCAATCATAGGACTTATAGGAGCTGCTGTAATGTTTGGAGGCGGTATGTTATGGCTTACGCATAGAACGAAAAAAGCTATGGCTACAGGAGAAGGTTATGGCGATCATGCAGAAGAAGTAATCAAAGAAGTTGATTTATCTAAATTACCTAAGTTTGCACTTGCTATAACCCCAATAATTTTAGTACTAGTGGTTAACTATTTATTAGGTAAATATGTGTTTGCTACAATGAATGGAGATTACTTAAAGAATTTCGGAGGAATTAAAATTTCAAGCGTACAAGGTATATGGAGTTTAATTTCAGCATTAGTCGTTGCCATAGTTGCTAGTTTGATTTTATTTTGGAAAAACATTCAGGATGTTACCAATACAGTTAATAAAGGTGCTATCGGTTCACTCCTTGCAATTGCAAATACTGCATCAGAAGTTGGTTATGGTAATGTAATTAAAACACTGGGTGGATTTGCTATACTTCAAGCTGGTATTCTTGCTATACCAGGATCACCTCTTGTTTCCTTAGCTGCATCTACTAGTATTCTTGCAGGTATAACTGGTTCAGCATCAGGCGGCATGAGTATTGCGCTTGGAATATTAGGTAAAACTTATATGCAAAAGGCCCAAGTACTGGGAATTAGTCCACAAGTGCTCCATAGAATAGCAGCAATGGCATGTGGTGGACTTGATACACTTCCACATAATGGAGCCGTAATAACCCTACTTGGTATAACAGGTATGACTCATAAACAATCTTATATAGATATAGGAATGTGTACAGTTGTTATCCCACTTATAGCTACAATAATATGTATTATATTTGCATCAATGGGAGTAGTGTAATTTATAGAAAATAAGGGAGGAATTATTAATGAAAGGTTTAACAATGAAAGAACTAAATATCGGAGATAAGGATTGTTTTGAAAAAACTATAAGCGAATCTGATGTATATCTTTATGCAGGTATAACTGGAGATTTAAATCCCGCTCACATAAATGAACGAGAAGCACAAACAACAATGTTTAAAGGTAGAATCGCACATGGTATGCTTACTGCAGGTTTTGTATCAGCAGTACTAGGTACGAAATTACCTGGACCAGGCACAATTTATTTAGGACAAGAACTTAAATTTACAGCACCAGTTAGATTCGGTGATACAATAAAAGCTGAAGTTGAAGTTATAGAAAAAAAGGAAGAAAAAAATATAATGAAATTGAGTACAACATGCACTAATCAAGATGGAGTTGTTGTTCTTAAGGGCACCGCAACTGTAATGCCACCTAAATAATGATAAATAAGAACTGTATTGGATTATTTCAATACAGTTCTTATTTTTATTGATTTTTACTTACGTAAAATTACTTTTAAATATGATTTTTTAGATTATATCCTCCAATACTTAAGATTATATTTTAAATCTCCTTGAGTTTTAGCCTTAAAATCATACTCAGTGGTTACTATAAGATCGAATGCAGTAACACTAGCACCCCTTTCAATTAATAGCTTACATACATCCACAGCAGGGCTTAATCCTATCATCATTAAATCATCTCCTGCGGAGCTGCAGTATTACTTATTAATATTTTCACCTAAAATATTTTTCAAAAAACTTTTTCTATGTATTGGTATCATTCCGTGTTCTTTTATTGCAAGCACATGCTCCTGCGTTCCATAACCAACGTTCCTATCGAACCCATAGCTAGGATATTCATTATGATATTGTACCATAAGCTCATCCCTATATACTTTTGCAATAATAGAGGCACACGCTATGCTTATACTTAATGTGTCTCCCTTTATTACGGATTCATTTAAACCTAAATATTTTTTTATTTTATAACCATCAGATAAAACTAAATCTGGTTTAATAGTAAGCCCCGCGCAGCATTCTAGAAATACTTGATTGTTGCACCAAACAATACCCTTTTCATCTATCTGTTTATTATCAATAGCAATAATTTTATAAGCTAAGGCTTTTTCTTTAATAATATAAGATAGTTCTTTTCTGCAAGCTATTGATAATTTTTTAGAATCGTTTGCTCTTAATATTAAATCTTTATCTGTAATTAAATCCAAATCTAGTACTACTGCCGCCGCAACTATTGGTCCAGCTAATGGTCCTCTACCAACCTCATCTACTCCAGCTACATATTTATAACTACCAAAACTTCTGTCAAACTCATACATTTTTCTTACCCTTTGAATCTCCTTTACTTTTAGCTCTAGTGTTTTAGAAATTCTGCTACCTAATTTGTGAATAGTTTTTCTATTGTCTAACAATAACATATTGGATAAACTTCTTTTATCGTCATCATTAAAAACGTTTTCAGTACTTTCTATATTTAATAAATATTCTTTTATTTCTTTATAACTCATCACTGAAAAATCAACATCTAATTTCATAATATTTACTCCTTACTCTCGCTTAATTATAATAATAGGACATCTTAAAAATTACTAAGATGTCCTATATACCTTTAAATAAAATTTTCTTGTTCTTGTAATAATTTTCTTATGAAATTTTAGAATTGCCTATATTTCAACTCTTTCTAATGATATAGGTCCTAATTTTCCACCTCTAAATTCGTCTAAAAGCATAACTGCGACTCTATTATAGTCAATATTACCCTTAGAAATTACAGATCCCCTTATTTTAGCTATATTATCTAAATTATCTAAAGGATTCTCCATAATCTCTGTTAGTTTATATCTTTCCATAAGCCTTTGTCCATTATTAATTTGAAGTCTTTCAACTAATCTAAGTGCTAATTCCTCAATATCTATAACTTCATCTTTTACAGCACCTGTAAATGCCAAATTAAGTCCTACTGTCTCATCTTCAAACCTAGGCCATAATACACCTGGAGTATCCATTAGTTCTATTCCTAGACTAGTTCTTACCCATTGCTTGCTTTTAGTAACTCCTGGTCTATCTCCAGTTTTAGTAATGTTATTTTTTCCTAATTTATTTATAAAAGAAGATTTACCTACATTAGGAATACCAACTACCATAACTCTCGTAACAATATTCACTAACCCTTTTTTCCTTTGCCTATCGTGTTTTGTTTTCAATAACTCATCAAGTGTGATTTTTATACCTTTTAACCCTTGACCTGTAATACAACTCACAGCTAGTGGCCTTACAGTATCAGTTGTAAGTTTTTCTATCCATTGTTTAGTCACTTTATCTTCTGCTAAATCACTCTTATTGAGTAATATTACTCTAGGCTTATCCTTACATATTTCATCAATTTGTGGATTCGCACTTGATTTAACTATTCTTGCATCTCTAATTTCTATTACAGCATCAACAAGTTTTAAACTCTCTTGAATTTGTCTTCTTGTCTTAGCCATATGACCTGGAAACCAATTTATCGTCATTGCCATACTATCTAATCCTCCCCATTTTATTGAATGGATAAAGCCTTATAACTGCTTTTCCTTCCAAAAGATTGAGTTTTACAAACCCTATGTCGCGACTTCTGCTATCTTTACTGAAATTTCTATTATCTCCTAAAACAAAAATTGAATCTGCAGGTACCATAGTTTCATCATAGTCTTTCATAAATATTTCATTTTTATAAAATTCATTAACAATTTTTCCATTTATGTACATTCTATTATCGCTAATTTTAACCGTATCTCCAGCAACTGCTATAACTCTTTTTATTAATCTTTGGCGAGTGTCAGCAGGATACTTTATTACTACAATATCATTTCTTTTAGTAGCTACTATCTGTTTTGATAACTTTTCTAGTATTAGTTTATCATTATTTTGAAGTGTTGGCATCATAGACTCGCCATTTACCACCACTATTTGAAATATAAAATTTATAATAAATACAGCAATCAAAAGTGAAATTGCTATAGACTTTACTAATTCAAAAATTTTGCCTTTCAATATAACACCTCTTAAAAATTAAAAAAATCTCTATATCCAAGTTAATAATTAGTAAAAGTAAAAAGGGACTTTTCAGCCCCAATTTTATCTCATTCTTTCTTTAACCTTAGCAGACTTACCAACTCTATCTCTTAAGTAGAATAGTTTAGCCCTTCTAACTTTACCGAGTCTTACAACTTCGATTTTATCTATTACTGGAGCATTAACTGGGAATGTTTTTTCAACACCAACACCAGATGCTACTCTTCTTACTGTGAAAGTTTCTCTTGAACCACCGTGTTGTCTTTTTAAAACGGTTCCTTCGAATACTTGGACTCTCTCCTTGTTACCTTCACTAATTTTAATGTGAACCTTAACAGTATCACCTACATTAAAAACTGGTAAGTCAGTTCTGATTTGTTCTGCTTCTATTGATCTTATAATATCTAACATGTGCATTCCCTCCTAAATTTTATTGTGACGTTCTTGATCATTAAACCATGACAGAGGACCGTCCGTACTAGCACAAACTCCACTATACCATAAAAATGTATATATATCAACATAAAAACAACTTTATCCTTATGTATGTAGATATTCTAAACATTAATTGAAAATTTAAGCTTAATACTATTTTACATTTCCATTTTTTAATAGTCTTTTATCTTCTAAAGTAAGCTTAAGGCTTTCAAACAAATCTGGTCTCTTTTGTTTAGTTATTAGTAGAGACTGAAGTCTTCTCCATTTCCGTATGTTTTCATGATGTCCAGAAATCAGTACCTCTGGAACATTTACGTCCTCAAAACACTCTGGCCTAGTATAATGAGGATACTCAAGTACTCCATCATAAAAAGATTCTTCTGTAAAACTCTCAGAACATGATAATACTCCAGGAACCAACCTACAAATACTATCAACTATCGGAATACATGCCATTTCTCCGCCCGTCAAAACATAGTCCCCTAAGGAAATTTCCAAATCTATATAATCATAAGTTCTCTCATCGATGCCTTCATAATGACCACATACAAATATTAATTCTTTTTCACCACATAGCTTTTTTGCCATATCTTGAGTAAAAGTCTTGCCTCGTGGTCCCAAAAATATAACTTTTCCAGCATTATGAAGTTTAATATCCTTAATGGAGTCAACTAACGGTTGCGCTTGCATAACCATACCAGCACCACCACCATAAGGGTAATCATCTACTTTTTTATGTTTATTTGTAGTATAATCACGAATATTATGTGATGAAATATCCAGTATATTTTTCTCCATAGCTTTTCCAATCATACTATAATTGAAAACATCAAACATTTCAGGAAATAAAGTTAGTATGTCTATTTTCATTCTTGCCATTCTTTAACTGGCTTAATTATTATCTTGCGATTAGTAATATCTATACTAACTACAATATCCTTAAGCACAGGAATAAGTACTTCTTCTTCTTTATTATTACCCTTAACCCAATATACATCGTTACCTGGTGTATGAAGAACATCAAATACTTTCCCAAGTTCAACTCCAGTATTATCATAAACTACGCAATCAATTAAATCCGCTACATAGTAACTATCCTCTGGCAATTCAACCGCATCTTCTCTTTTAACCATCAAAAACTTATTCCTATATAATTCGGCCTGTTCTATACTGTCTATACCCTCGATCTTGAGTATTCCTCTATCATGTTGAAGTTTACAACCCTCAACTTTTCTTAGCTGTCCATCAATATAAACATTTTTTAATGTTTTGAATCTTTCAAGATCATCAGTTAATGAAAAAACTTTAACTTCACCCTTTAATCCATGTGTTTTACCTATTTTACCTACACTCATAAATTCTTCCATCTAAAATCCTCCTTCCATAATTACTTTACTAAATCTACAAATTTAAAATTTAATTAAAATAAGAGTTAGGTTGAACCTAACTCTTACTTTATTTCAACAACCACTTTTTTATTTTCTTTAACAGCAGCTGCCTTTACAACAGTTCGAATAGCTTTCGCAATTCGACCTTGTTTTCCTATAACCTTACCCATATCACCATGTGCCACTGATAATTCAAGAACTACCATATGTTCATGTGCTACTTCATTTACTACTACCATCTCTGGTTTATCAACTAAATACTTTGCCAATACTTCAAGTAACTGTTTCATGGAAAACTCCTCCATTCATTACTTACAAACTTTTCTAGTTGACTGCTATTTTGTTAAGTAACCTTTTAACTGTATCAGATGGTTGTGCACCATTCTTCATCCATTTAGTTGCTTTTTCAACATCTATTTTAATAGTAGTTGGCTCTGTTGTTGGATTGTAGTATCCTATTTCTTCAATAAATCTACCATCTCTAGGAGATCTTGAATCTGCTACTACTACTCTATAAAATGGAGCATGTTTAGCACCCATTCTTTTTAATCTTATTTTAACTGCCATGTATATCACCTCCTTAAATTTATTTTTTTTGCATGTTATATTATTAAAAAGGCATTTTACCAAACATACCTTTTTTACCAGGTTTTTGGAGTCCTTTTGCTTGCTTCATAAATTTCTTTGCCATCTCAAAATCTTTTAACACCTTATTTACTTGTTGTACTAAAGTGCCTGACCCATTAGCAACTCTCTTTTTTCTAGAAGACGAACTACTAATTAAGCTGGGATGGCTTCTTTCAGATATTGTCATTGAGTTTATAATAGCTTCAACTTTTCCCATTTCTTTTTCACCTTGAGAAAGATCTACACCCTGCAATTGTTTCTTATTAACACCCGGCATCATTTCAACTAATTTATTCAATGGTCCAAGTTTTTTCATTTGTTGCATCATTGCTAAATAATCCTCTAGATTAAATTCTTTGGAAAGCATTCTACTTCCAAGTTCTTTTGCTTCACTTTCATCAAAAGACTGTTGTGCTTTTTCAATTAATGAAAGTACATCACCCATACCGAGTATCCTTGATGCCATTCTATCCGGGTAGAAAACTTCCAAATCACTCATTTTTTCTCCAGATCCAACAAATTTTATAGATTTTCCAGTTATTGCTTTGATAGATAATGCTGCTCCACCTCTTGTATCTCCATCAAGTTTTGTAAGTACAACTCCAGTTATATCAAGCTGTGAATTAAAGCTTTCTGCTACATTAACTGCGTCTTGACCTGTCATGGAATCTACAACTAACAATATTTCGCTTGGACTTACAGCTAATTTTATATCTTGTAGTTCATTCATTAGATTTTCATCTATATGAAGCCTTCCAGCTGTATCTATTATAATTACATTATTACCATTTTCTTTAGAAAATGCTATTGCTGCTTTTGCTATATCTACAGGACTAACCTTATCTCCCATTGTAAATACTGGAACATCTATTTGTTTTCCAACTACCTGCAATTGTTTAATTGCTGCTGGCCTATATACATCACAAGCAACCAATAGCGGTTTTTTATTTTTTCTTTTCATAGAAAGAGCAAGTTTGCCACCCATCGTAGTTTTACCAGCACCTTGAAGTCCCACAAGCATTATAACTGTTAACCCATTTATTGAAAACTCCAACTTACTTTCTGAATTACCCATTAAACTTGTAAGTTCATCATTAACAATCTTTATAACCTGTTGACCTGGTGTAAGACTTTGCATTACGCCATTACCTAAACATTTCTCACTAACATTTTTTACAAAATCTTTAACTACCTTATAATTAACATCAGCTTCAAGTAATGCTAATTTTACTTCTCTCATAGCATCTTTAATATCTTTTTCAGAAAGCTTACCCTTACCTTTTAATTTTTTTATGGTATCCTGTAACTTAGAGGATAATCCTTCAAAAGCCATAATAAACCTCCTAAATATTTTCAATAACTTGTTTTTTTATGTCACATATAATTTGATTCATTTCTTTATCTTTTATAGTAGTCTGCAAATCATTTAATTTCAATACAATATTTTGTAGGTTTTTTTTAAGTATATGATCTTTACTTAATAATTTTAATTTTTCCTCATATACCAAAAGTATGTTATCAGATCTTTTAATGGCATCATGAATAGCTTGCCTACTGGTATTATTTATTTCTGCTATTTCTGATAATGACAAATCATTATTAAAATACAAGTCCATTATGTTTTTTTGCTTTTGTGTAAGCAATTCACCATAGAAATCTAATAATAAAGAAATCTCAAATCTTTTTTCCATTTCCTTTTCTTCCATATAATCACCGACTCACAAATCATATATTATCAGAATTTATGTATGGTGTCAAGTAGTTTTACTTAACAGCTGTTTTTTTTATCAAAACAGGATAAAACTTTCAATTTTAAAATAATGCTTCCACAAAATCTTTTGAGTTAAACTCTTGCAGATCTTCTATAGCTTCACCGACTCCTATATATTTAACTGGTATATTTAATTGTCTTTTTATGGATATTACAACTCCGCCCTTAGCTGTACCATCTAATTTTGTTAATATTATACCGTCAATTGGACATGTCTCCATAAATTGTTTTGCTTGTTGTATACCATTTTGACCTGTTGTAGCATCAATTACTAGCAAAGTTTCTAAATGTGCCTCACTATATTCTCGGTTAATCACTCTGTTAATTTTTGCAAGTTCATCCATAAGATTTTTCTTGTTATGAAGTCTACCAGCCGTATCACAAATTAACACATCAATTTTTCTTGCCTTCGCGGCTTGAACAGCATCAAAAACTACAGCGGCTGGATCAGAGCCCTCTTGATGTTTTATTAGTCCTACACCTGCCCTACTGCTCCATATCTCCAATTGATCAATTGCTGCCGCTCTAAATGTATCTGCTGCGGCAATGAGCACTTTATTTTTGTTTTCTTTTAAAATTGATGCCATTTTACCAATAGAAGTAGTTTTCCCAACTCCATTAACCCCAATCACCAAAATCACTCTTGGAAGCAATTCATTATCATTTAGGTTTTCATCTTGATCTAATATCTCCATTAAAACTTCTTTCAAACAAGGTATAATTTGTGTTGGTTCTTTTATTTTATATTCTTTCACCTTTTTTCGAAGTCTTTCAATGATATAAATAGAAGTATCTACACCTATATCTGATGTAATTAATATTTCTTCTAATTCTTCATATAAATCATCATCAATCACTAAGGCTAAGTTTAATACTCCGCTAACCTTCTGAGTAATATTGTTTCTAGTTTTTGTTAGTCCATCTTTTAATTTATCAAAAAATCCTCCAAACATCTTAATCCTCCTTTGGGCGCTCTTTAGCGCAAAACCATTATAATATACTATTTTATTTTTTGAAATCCACAGATACTATTTTTGACACTCCCTTTTCCTCCATGGTAACTCCGTACATTACGTCGCCTGCCTCCATAGTTCCTTTTCTGTGCGTTATTATAATAAACTGAACATTATCTGAAAATCTTTTTAAGAACTCTGCATATCTTACTACATTTGCATCGTCTAAAGCCGCCTCTATTTCATCCAAAATACAAAATGGTGTTGGCTTCATCTTTAATATAGCAAATAATAGAGCAATTGCAGATAAAACTTTTTCTCCTCCAGACATTAAATTTATATTTTGAAGTTTCTTACCTGGTGGTTGCACGTTAATATCAATTTTTGCTGTGAGTTCATCTCCATCTGTAAGTATTAAATCTGCACTTCCACCTTGAAATAGTTCTATAAAAGTTTCATTAAAGTTGTGCCTTAATATAACAAAATTTTCAGCAAATATCTTTTTCATATTAGCCGTCATTTCATCTATTACAGTTAATAATTCATTTTTAGCAAGCACCAAATCTTCTTTTTGAGCATCCATAAATACAAATTTTTCTTTAACTTCTTTGTACTCTTCAATAGCACTTACGTTAATTTTGCCAAGAATTGATATTGCAGTTTTTAGCTGAACTATCTCTTCTTTAAGGCTATGGATATCTTCTATTTCGATTTTAAATTGTAACGCCTCTGCATATGTTAACTCAAAATCATCATTCAATTTTCGGTAGTAACCATCCTTTTCCATAACAATCTTAGCAAGGGATAATTCACATTTATGTTGTTCCTTCTCCACTTTTTCAAGCATTAAAGAAACATTATCTAATCGATAAACACCTATTCTTATATGCTCTTTAATTTTAATTCTTTCTACTTCATTATCTTCAAAGTTTTTTTCCATCTTCTCTAATGTAGTATTTATTTCAGATACTTTCACTTGAGAATTTTGGATAGATTCTTGACTTGCTTTTTTATTTTGTTTTGCTTGTTCTATCTCATTAGAAAATACTATTATTTTTTTATTATCTACTTGTATTTCAACTTTTAGTCTTTGAATTCCGGAAAATTTATTGTTCATTGTTTCATCAATTTGAGCTTTTTTTATCTTAGAATCAATAATTAATTCTTTTATGTTTTCAATTTCAGCTAATTTATCTTTTAATTTAAAATCAACATTCTCCAAATTTTTCTCTATTCCTTCTTTTAAAATACTCATCTGGGCAATAGAGTTGTTATTTTCATTAATTTCTTTATTTATTTGTTTAAGTTCGATTTCCTGAGAATTTTTTTCAGTCTCTGAATTCATAATATTGTTTTTCAATTTATCTGTTTCATCTTCTATTGTATTTATTTTAGCTTCTACCTTTGTAACTTCAATGTTTTCCAGATGAATTTCATCCTTTAAATTTAAATTTTCTTCATTTAACTTTAAAATTTTAGATTTACTTTGTTTTATTTTTTCTAAATTAATAAATGATTCATTTTTTAAAGTATCTAAATTTTTAGCTAGTTCTTGTATTTGCCTTTTTCTACCAATTATATTTGAAGTCTTAGAATAGATACTTCCACCAGTAAGAGACCCTCCAACATTTATAACCTCTCCTGCGAGCGTTACGATTTTATATCTAAAATTATTACGCTTAGATATTTTAAGAGCCGAGTCCATATCATTACATATAATTGTTCTCCCTAGAATGAATGCTACAACTTCACTGAACTTTTCATCATACCCTATTAACTCACTAGCAATCCCAACAAATCCACTTATGTTTTTAGTTTGATTATCAATAACAAGCTTTTTGCCCTTAATAATATTAAGCGGTAAAAATGTTGCACGCCCTAAGTTGTTTGCCTTCAAATAATTTATTAACGTTTTTGCAACTATTTCATCTTTAGTTATTATATGGGATATACTGCCACCTAGTGCAATCTCCACTGCTATCTCTAATTGTTTTTCAACCTTTATATTTTCTCCAAGTACAAAACATTCATGAATATTGCAAACCTTACCTTCATTTACGTGCAACATTAAATTTTTTACTGATTTATTATAACCTTCATGTTTTTTTTCTAAGGCTTTTAGAACATTAAAACTGGCTTCAGTTTTATTGATTTTGAAATTACATTCCTTCATAATTTTCTCATCAAAATTCAAAATGTTTTGAAGCTTTAAAGTTTCATTTTTATTTTCACAAAGTTTTTTTTCATAATCAATTATTATTTCTTTAAATTCCTTCATACGCTCTATAAATGTTATTTTTGCGTTAGCATTAATTTCCATTGAGCTTTGGAAGTTTTCTATGGTATTTTTAAGCGAACCTATTCTTGATTTACATATACCAATATTATTATTTAAAATTAATAAATTATTGCTTATTTTAATAGTTTCAGATATATTTTTTTCCTCTTGCTTTTTAAAAATTTCCGCTTGATCACTTTCAATAGCTATATTTCCCTTAATAGTTTTGATTTTCACTTCGTCTGATTGAATTTTTTCTACTATTTTAATTCTAGTATTTTTTATGTTATTCAAAGTCTTGTCTTCAATTTCTAAATTTTTTTTAAATTCTAATATTTTTTTATGAACATTATCGCTCTCATTTGATGTTTTATTTATGTCTTTTTCTAAATTTCCTATTCGTTCATTTAGGATATTAATTTGAGAAACACTGTTTTGATAAATTAGTTTATTATCATAATATATTTGCTTTTCTTGTTGGCTTTTATCATCAAACTTTTCAGACTGACTACTGTACTCATGCACATCTTGCTTTAACTGTTTTTTTTCTTCTTCATTACTAAGAACTTCTTCATTTAATTTATGAAATTCGTTTTCTAATATTTTAATTTTTAACTCAACTTTATTAATAGAGTCAATAATTATACTAACCTCTTTGCTCTTAAGTTCTTCAAAAAGTTTTAAAAATTTCTTTGCTTTTTCACTTTCATTTTTTAACGGCTCTAATCTTTCTTCATAAGTGCTTAAAATGTCTTCTATTCTAACCAAATTTAGATCTGTGTTATCCAATCTCTTTTCCGCTTCTTCTTTTCTAGTCTTAAACTTAACAATTCCTGCAGCCTCTTCAAAAAGTTTTCTTCTTTCTTCAGTTTTACCACTTAAAATAGCGTCAATTTTGCCTTGACCAATAATTGAGTATCCTTCTTTCCCTATGCCGGTATCCATAAATAACTGTTGAACATCTTTTAATCTACAGGATGTATTGTTTATTAAATAATCACTTTCTCCAGAGCGATACAATCTTCTTGATATCGTCACATTTGCATAATCAATATTCAGCTCACTTTGACTATTATCCAAAGTAAGCGAAACCTGAGCAAGTCCAACTGGTTTTCTAAATTGTGTACCTGCAAATATTACGTCCTCCATTTTGTCCCCACGAAGGCTTCGTGCACTTTGTTCTCCAAGTACCCATCTAACAGCATCAGAAATATTGCTTTTACCGCTTCCATTAGGTCCTACTACCGCCGTAATGCCCTTCTTAAATGTTAATTCTGTTTTATCTGCAAAAGATTTAAATCCTCTTATTTCAATAGATTTTAAGAACATTACAACACTCTCCTATATTTACCTGAATAATACTGGTAATACGAAACCTATAATGAAAATTATAACTATACCGTAAACCATTACCTTTGTATATTTATCTCTTGTTTTCCTTTTCATAATTCACCTCATATTTTTATTTTTGTACGTCTTTTTTTATACAAATAAAGTATATATTACTCCAGTTCTTTCAACGTAATATATACTTTATTTGTAGAAACATTTACTAAAAAAACTAAACTCCTTGTTTATATTTAACGCATGAATATTCATATATAGTTTTTATAAAGCATTTTTCACCAATACATATACTAATGCTTCCTCGCTCTACATCTTTATCTTGCAATACCTCTACTCTAATAGCCTCTATTTGTTTTTTCATTTCATTAAAATAGCTTTTTCCATTAGCATAAAGTTTGGAAATATCTTTTGGATTTATTGTAACAATTACTTTATTTAATGTAGACTCTTGATCAAAACTTTTAATAATAACATCATAAAGTAAATCACTATATATGCTACCCTCAACAAGTTCTCTAAACGCAGGATGAAATGGTCCTGCAACCAAATCATGGCCTTCTGAAATCTCATCAGTTGGTTGTAACCCTATTCTAATCACATTGATCTCTCTCGCAACCATCATAATGTAAATACTCTTGCTTATATTTACCGCTTGACTTAATGTATAAGGTAAAAATTTCTTATCTAGATACATTTTTTCCATTTGCGTGTCCTTAATTACGAGCGCCGGATATATTCTACATATATCCGGTTTAAGATTAATAACTCCTTTTGCCGTTTCAATATCCTTATTTGCATTATCACCTGGTAATCCTATCATTATTTGATGTCCTAGAATAAAACCATACTGCTTTATTAGTTTTGTAGCATTTTCTACATCTTTTGCTGTATGACCTCTACCTGATTTGAGTAGCACCTCATCATCCAATGATTGTACCCCTAGTTCTATAATATCCACAGAATATTTTTTTAAATTAATTAATATATTATCATCAATATAATCCGGCCTTGTTGATAACCTAATAAACTTTATTTTATTATCATCCTTAAACTTCTTTGCAACAGTTAAAAGTTCTATCTGTTTTTCCATTTTTATAGCAGTAAAAGTTCCTCCAAAAAAAGACACTTCAATAATAGCATCATCTTGCTTTATTGTTTTTAAATATTCATTTACGGTTCTCGTAACAAAATCTGAATCAACTTTTGATGATGTACCTGTTATGCTATTTTGATTGCAAAACACACAATCATGTGGACAGCCTTCATGTGGAACGAATATAGGTATAATGTAGTGTCGATTACTCATGCACAGCCTCCTGACCACGCATAACTTCTTTTGCTGCATTCTGCTCTGCTTCCTTTTTACTAAATCCATGTCCTGAGCCTTTTATAACATCATTTATTATTAAATTAACAAAGAACTCTCTTCTATGTGGTGGGCCTTCAAATTTTACAAGTTCATATCGAATATTAACTTCTCCATTTTGCTGAAAAATTTCCTGAAGTTTAGTCTTATAATCTAATACTATCTCATTACTAATTGCTTTTTGAATTGTAACTTTAAAGTTATCAAGTATAAATGCCCTAGAATAATCTATCCCTTTGTCCAAATATACAGCTGCGATTACTGCTTCAACACAATCAGCTAGTATTGAAACTCTATGTCTACCACCAGTAATTTCTTCACCTTTACTCATATTCATATACTTTCCAAGGTCCCATCCACTTGCAATTTCGCATAAAGAATTTTCACAAACTATTAAAGACCTGATTTTAGTTAAGAAACCCTCAGGCTTTTGCGTAAACCTTAAATATAGGTATTCTGATATTATAAGTTGTAATACAGAATCCCCAAGGAACTCTAATCGTTCATTAAACTCAACCCTTTTTTTCTGATTTGCATATGAACTATGTGTTGTTGCAACCTTTAATAGCTCTTTATTAGTAAAATTAAGTTTAAGTTCCTTCTCAAGGTCCTGTAATTTTATATCATTTTTCATAATTATTACTCCTTTTCGGAAGTTTATTTGCATATTTTTCTTCATTTAAAAAAGTCATTCAAGTTTATTATTCAATTTACTTTAGCTTTTTATATAAAATATTTTCTATAGTAAATTCAAAAATAAGCTTGAAGAAACTCAATGCCCCCAGTGATGCGGGGCCATAGGTTATTCCTCAGAATGGGCTTTAATATACTCAACAATATCACCAACAGTCACAATTTTCTCAACATCTTCATCAGGAATTTCTATATCGTATTCCTCTTCTAAAGACATAATCAATTCAACTATATCAAGGGAATCAGCACCTAAATTATTCATAAAAGATGACTCCATTTTTATTTCTTCTTCATCTATGCTTAATTGTGATGCAATGCATGCTCTAATTTTTTCAAACATAATATTTTCACCTCCTTTATTTTAAATTATACATAAAAATTATTTGAAATTATCATTTATATTCTTTTCATCCTAAGATAATTTTTCTATTTCCAGTTTTAATTTATCTACCACCTTATTTTCGTAAAATATAGTAGCCTGACCAATTGCATTTTTAAAGGCTTTAGCATCTGAATTCCCATGGGCTTTTATGCAGATTCCGTTTACCCCAAGGAATGCAGCCCCACCATATTCTTTATAATCAAAATCTTTTTTAAACTTTCTAAAAACAGGTTTTAATAAAATCCCTCCAATTTTAGTTTTGAAAGATTTCATTATTTCTGCTTTTAACAAATCAAATATCGTAGCAACTGTGCCTTCATATAATTTAAGTATTACATTGCCTGTGAAACCATCACAAACTAAGACATTAACATCACCAGTTGGAATTTCTCTAGCTTCTACGTTACCTACAAAATTTAAATTTGCCCCTTTCAATAACTGATGAGCAGACTTTGAAAGTTCATTACCTTTTTCTTCTTCAGTACCTATATTCACAAGGCCAACTGATGGATTATTCATCGTTAAAATGTTTTCAAAATACGTTTTCCCCATAAGTCCAAACTGTACTAAATAATGAGGTTTACATTCCGCATTTGCACCACAATCAATTATCATAAATGGCCCGTTTTTACCCGGAACTACTGGGGCTAATGCTGGTCTATCTATACCTTTTATTCTGCCTACTATTAATGTACATCCAGCTAAAAAAGCTCCAGTGCTTCCAGCTGAAATAATAGCATCTGCCTCACCACTTTTCACAAGATTTAATGCTTTTACCAAGCTTGATCCTTTTTTACGTTTAATTGCCATTACTGGATGTTCGTTTGTACTGATAACTTCCTTAGCATCAACAATCTTAATTTTACTTGTGTCATAGTTATATTTTCTTAGTTCCATTTGAATTAAATCCTCAGGTCCAGTTATTAATATATCTACGTCATATTCTTTTATTGCTGAAATGCATCCTTCAACCACAGCATTTGGGGAAAAATCTCCACCCATACCATCTACAACAACTACCATTTTAAACCTCACTTTAAATGTGCCTTTAAACCAAAAGACTTATATTATATCTACCTTTATATTATATACCATATCGCCAAATTATTCCTATCATTTAAAATGCTAAAATTAAATATAATTACATTTTTATCTGAAAATAAAAAAGAAAGTCTTTCGACTTTCTTCTTATTTTGCTTCCATAACAACTACTTCTCTATTTTTGTAATATCCACAGTTTTTACATACTCTGTGAGCAAGCTTCATGTCGTGGCACTGAGGGCACTCAACTATTCCTGGTAAACCAAGTTTAAATGTTTGCGCTCTTCGAGAATCTCTTCTACCTTTTGAAAATTTTCTAGCAGGATTTCCCATTGTAACACCTCCTTAATCAGTTGAAAACAAATTTTTTAATTTTGCCAACCTTGGATCAACATCATCAAATTCACATTTACATGAACTATGATTTAAATTGATTCCACACTGATGGCATAAGCCTTTACAATCTTTATTACAAAGTTTTTTTATAGGCAGAATAGAAATGATATTATTTTCCACAATTTCATTTAGATCTAATCTATCATCTTCAATAAAAATAATATCCTCATCTTCACTCTTTAGAGTTTTCGATAGTCTTTCATTTAATTCAATATGTATTGAATAAGAAAAGGTCTCAAGACACCTAGAACAAGCAAGTAATAGTTCAGCCTCAATACTCCCAGTTAAATCTATTTCATCACCATATGGCTTCAAAAGCAAATCTAACTTAACTGGCTTAGAAAACCCTATAAATTCATTATCATAGAAAAATTTTTCTTTTTCTAAATCTAATTGAATTTTTTTTCTTGTTTTTTTATTGCTAAATAATTCTGAAATATCTATTAACATACTATTCACTCTGAATTACTAAATTCAATTTAGTTTTTTCTCGTATAAAGAAAAATCTTTATACCTTGTATAAATAAATTATACAGCTCGAGCAAAGCTTCTGCGTCCCTCCTAACTAAATTGTTTTTTACTTACATCAAACACAGTTTATTATATAAACAATCAAGTAAAAAGTCAAGAATTATTTATCAAAATCCTTATATGATTTTATTATATTAAATCCAATGTGTCTCTTGCAATTACTAATTCTTCGTTTGTTGGTATAACAAATATTTTAGTTGTTGAATCATCAGTGCTGATTTCTGCGTCTTTTCCGCGAGTATTATTCTTAGTTTTATCTATAACTGCGCCAAAAAACTCTAATCCACTACATATTTGCTCCCTAGTTTCCGGAGAATTTTCACCAAGTCCTGCAGTAAATACAATTGCATCTACTCCACCCATTACTGCAACATAAGAACCTATAAATTGTTTAACTTTATAACAGAATACATCAAGTGCAAGTTGTGCCCTATGATTTCCATCTTTCCATGCAGCATCTTCTATATCCCTAAAATCACTGCTTACTCCTGATATTCCTAGCACTCCAGATTCTTTATTCATCATATCATTTACTTGTTCAATAGTTAGATTCTTTTCTTTCATAATATATGTTACTATAGCTGGATCAATACTTCCACATCTAGTTCCCATAGCTATTCCTTCAAGCGGAGTAAAACCCATACTTGTTTCTACTGATTTACCATTTTGAATTGCAGCAGTACTTGCTCCATTTCCTAAGTGACAAGTAATTAATTTTAAATCCTTTATGTCCTTACCCATCATCCCTGCTGCTTTACCCGAAACATATCTGTGAGATGTTCCGTGGAATCCATATTTTCTAACACCATAATCAGTATAAAGATCATATGGAAGTGGGTATATGTATGCACATTCTGGCATTGTTTGGTGAAATGAAGTATCAAATACAGCTACCATTGGTACATTTGGCATAAGCTCTTTGCAAGCGTTAATTCCAATTATGTTAGCTGGGTTGTGAAGAGGTGCTAGTTTTGAACATTCTTCTAAAATCTTCATTACTTCATCATTAATTGCAACTGATTGCGCATATTTTTCACCACCATGAACTACTCTATGTCCTACAGCTCCTATTTCTGATAATTCTTTAATAACGCCATGCTGAGCATCTACAAGAGCACCAATTACTAATCTAATAGCATCTGTATGATCCTTCATTGCTTCTTCAATAATATATTTCTCTCCATTAACTTTTTGTGTTAATTTTGATCCTTCTATTCCAATTCTTTCTACAAGTCCAAGGGCTAAACATTTTTCATTTTCCATGTCTATCAACTGATACTTAAGAGATGAACTTCCACAATTTATAACTAATATTTTCATAAATTTGCCTCCCTAATTATTATATACTAAATGTTTTCATACAAAATTATGCTCGAGTTTGAGCTTGAACAGCAGTTACTGCAACAACACTAACTATATCTTCTACATTACATCCTCTTGATAAATCATTAATAGGTTTAGCAAATCCTTGGCAAATTGGTCCAATAGCTTTTGCTTTAGCAAATCTTTGCACTAATTTATATCCAATGTTTCCTGATTGTATATCTGGGAATATTAAAACATTTGCATATCCGGCAACAGTACTATCTGGCGCTTTTAGATTTGCTACAGAACATACAATGGCAGCATCTAACTGAAGTTCGCCATCAATTTGTAAATCTGGTCTAGCAGCTCTTGCAATTTCAGTAGCTTCCACTACTTTATCAACAAATTCATGTTTTGCACTTCCTCTAGTAGAAAAAGATAACAATGCAACCTTAGGTTCAAAATCACATAATGATTTTGCATTATCTGCAGTACTAATAGCTATATTTGCGAGTTCTTCTGCATTAGGGTTTATATTAACAGCAGAATCTCCAAATAAAAGTAGTCCGTTTTCTCCAAAATGATTGTAAGGCAATTCAATTATAAAGAAACTTGAAACAATCTTCATTCCCGGTGCTGTTTTAATTATTTGCATTCCAGGTCTAAGTAAATCGCCAGTATAATGCACAGCTCCGGAAACCATTCCATCGACTTCTCCCATTTTAAGCATCATGGTTGCAAAATATACAGGATCTTTTACTATCTCTGCTGCTTTCTCTATAGTCATACCTTTCTTTTTTCTTAATTCATAAAATTCTTTTGCATAAATTTCAGCTTTATCAGAAGTTTTTGGGTCTGCAATTTCTATACCTTCAATGTTAACTCCGAATTTAACTGCTTTTGCTTTAATTACACTTATATCCCCAATTAATACTACGTCAGCCAATGATTTGTTTTTGATGATCTCACTAGCTCTTATAGTTCTCTCCTCTTCACCTTCTGGAAGTACTATTCTTTTTTTATCTGCTTGTGCTTTTTTACATATTTTCTCTATAAATGTCATTCTTATTTCTCCTCTCAGTTATTATTAACTTATAATCATCAATAATATACAATATTATTATATTACACCTATTCACCTACACATTTCAACTTAAAAATCAAAATGATTTGTATATAATATATTCTATATATTCATAATTTTCATTCTTTTTCACTTTATGCCTTGGTACATCTACTTTCAATAATTTATTTTATGCATATAATAGATTTATAGATATATTTTTAACAATATTCGCAAAGTATATTTACTAATATATTCACTTAAAATATCAAGTATTTTTAATAATGTCTTTTTATACATAAATTATTAGCTTATACTTATTATATGTTATCATATTAATATTAACTTACGCGAGGTGAATTAATGAACATTTCTGGAATAATTGTTGAATATAATCCATTACATAACGGTCATGTATATCATATTAATAAAACCAAAGAGATTACAAACTCCGACGCCTTAATTTGTGTCATGAGTGGAAATTTTGCTCAACGTGGAATTCCATCAAGTATAGACAAATGGACAAAAACTAGAATGGCATTAAATAATGGTGTAGATTTAGTAATAGAACTTCCATCTATTTACAGTATATCCTCAGCAGAATTTTTCTCATTCGGAGCTGTGAGTCTTTTAAATAGTCTGGCAGTAGTAGATAACATTTGCTTTGGTAGCGAACATGGAGATATTAATGATATATCTACTATATCTAATCTACTGTATGAAGAGCCCCATCAATTTAAATCATTGTTAAAAACTTATCTGGATGCTGGTAATGGCTACCCTGTAGCAAGAGCTAATGCCCTTTCTGATTATTTTAAAAATGCAGACACCAACATATCAAACTTATTATTAAGTGATTTTTTAAAGTCATCAAATAATATACTTGGCATTGAGTATTGCAAGAGTCTAATTAAATTAAATAGTTCTATCTCGCCCTACACTTTAAAAAGAGAAGGAGCCTCTTATGATAGTAATCTACTTGGCAATAAATTTTCAAGTGCTAGTGCCATAAGAAAGTTTTTGAAAGATAATGGTTCTTTGACAGAACTTGAGGCCTACGTTCCAAGTTCTGTGTTATATGAAATTCAAAAGTTGTACTCAAAAAATGAAAAATTTATATTTGAAGATTCTATGTTTCCATACATTAAATATAAATCGGCTTGTTCCAAAAACACTTTAGTAAATTTACCAGATGTGTCTGAAGGCCTTGATAATAGAATTATTAAATCTTTGCAAAATAATAACAGATACTCTACTGCAATTGAAGGTATAAAAAGCAAGCGCTACACTTATAGTAGAATAAGTAGAATATTATGCCAATATTTTATAGGGTTTGATAACTTTAATACTAAAAAATTAAGATCTATGCCTTGTCCCTATGCTAGAATTTTAGGTTTTAACTCAAATGGGAAGTCAATTCTAAAATCTATAAAATCTAACAGCAGCATTCCACTTTACACTAAAATTCCAAAAAAGTTAAATGACATTATGCGTTTGGACATTCAGTCCACAAGAGCTTACAGCCTTCTAAATAGTAATATAAATCCAAACAGCGATTATTTAATATCCCCTATTATTATAGATTAAAATAAATGCTACTTTCTTTAAAAGATAGTAGCATTTATTTATTTAAAATTAGTGCTTTCAACACATAAGTTTATTAAGATTCAAATATATTTAAAACAGTAATACTATAAAAAGGGGCTACTCATTGAAATTATTATTAGTCATATTATTAATTTCCATAATGTTATTGTTATATAAGCTATTTAAAACTTTAAAAATGAATCTATCTGTAACAATAATTTGTTCCCTTATTATACTTCAAATAATATTAGAGCCAAATATATGTATCGAATATACTATATCAGGTGCAAAATTATTTTTCAACGCTATTTTCCCTTCTCTTTTCCCATTTTTAGTTGTAATAAACATTATAATAAGCTACGATGGCATTAATATTTACTCTAAATTATTAGGTAGCTTTATCTGCACACCATTGAAATTACCAAAAGAATGTAATTTTGCACTTTTAATTAGCCTATTATGTGGTTATCCCTTAGGCGCAAGGTATGCTTGCGACTTGTACGAAAAAGATATAATTGATTTAAACACCTGCGAAAGATTGTTAAACATTGCATCTAATTCTAGTCCTCTATTTATTATAGGTTCAGTTGGTGCCTCTATGATGCTAAGCAATAAAATAGGTTATATATTATTACTATCTAATATTCTCTCATGCACCCTTATGGGATTTATTATTCCATCAAAAAGTTCTTGTTTTAAAATTAAAAATAGGAGTAGCAATTTTTCAAGAAATACTAAATCTAATGAAAATATTGGTATGATATTAAAAAGTAGCATTGAAGATGCCTTGAAAAATTCTTTAAACATAGGTGGTTTTATCGTAGTGTTTTCTGTAATAACAGGAATGATTAAGGACAATGTCTTATTTAACATTGCCCTTAATAAGTTTTCTTCAATTATTGGCTCTTCCAGCAATTTTGTAGAAGGCTTGCTCTTAGGTATGCTTGAGATGACCAATGGGTGTTATTTAATAGCATCTAGTAATTCAAATCTGTATATAAAACTCCCAGTTTTGAGTTTTTTAATTGCTTTTAGTGGTTTATCTATAATTTCTCAAGTTTATAGCTATACCTATAAATATGATGTCTCAATAAAAAAATACATATCTCGAAAATTCATTCAAGGTATAATCTCATCAATTCTAACAATAATTTTATATTATGTTTTTCTACATACTTCATCTGTTTTTACTTTTAATACTATAGGTACATATAAAAGTGGTAATTTATATTTTTTAATATTATTGATTTTATTTGTACCGATATTACTCATAAATATAATTAAACTATTTCATACTTCTTAATTCTTTTACATTCTCTCTTATTGAAGTTGTTGTGTCCGTAACCTCTCCCTGGAGAGATATTAAAAATTCTTGAACGTCACCTTTAATTTTATGAAGCATTTTCTGACCCTTAAGTTCAATCTCTTTATCTAATTGTGATAATGTTTCATCAGCATAGTCCTTAGCCCCTAGTCTCATGATTTTAGCATCTCTCTGAGCTGATGCAATAATTTCTTCAGCGCGAGTCTGCGCTTCTTTAACTAAGTCTTGCTTTTCAACTCTTCTTCTTATTTTGTCAATTGTCTCATCTTCAAAAATTTTAGCCTGTTTTTTTGCATCACCCATAATTCGTTCTTTTTCATCACATATCCACTGAGATTTTTTGAACTCATCCGGCAAATGATTTATAATTTGATCTATTATATCTAGTATTTCTTTTTTATTTATAACTGCCTTTCCTGTAACGGGTATCTTGGAAGAACTCTCAATAATTCCTTGAAGATATTCTAAAAGTTTAATTATATCCATATTTCCCCCTTATTTAAAATTAATTTTTTCAATAATATCTGGAATAATTTCTTCTGGCACCAATCCTTTAATACTTCCTCCAAGCATAACAACCTGCTTAACTGAAGAAGAACTTATATAACAATACTCAGTTTTTGTCATCATAAACACAGTTTCCTTACTTGGATCCAATTTATTATTCATTGATGCCATTTGAAACTCATATTCAAAATCTGAAACACTCCTCAGCCCTTTAATAATTACCGTAGCACCCTCTTCATTCATTAGGTGAACAAGTAGCCCACTAAACTTCTTAACGCGAACGTTAGACAAATTTTTCACAGCGTTTTTTATTTGCTCTACTCTCTCATCTGCAGTGAAGAGACATTTTTTTTCAGAATTTACAAGTACTCCTACGATTAATTCCTCAAAAACTCTAGAAGCCCTTTCGATAATGTCTAAATGTCCATTTGTTATTGGATCAAAACTTCCAGGGCAAATTGCTTTTTTCATGTTATGCCTCCATATTTTGCCATTGGATATGGCAACAATTATAAATTGTTATTATCCACGTATTTCATCTATTTAGGTCAATAATTCTTTACTACTTAATTACTTGTATTCATAAAACAATACACGAGTGTTACCATATTTTCTTGAACTCGAAAGGTGAATAATTGAATTACCCGAGTATATTTCTTCAGATGAATCTATTTTACAAATAATTAGCCCCTCTTTGCTTAAGAGACCATTTGAACCAATTATTTCAATCGCAGGTGGAATCATATCTTTAGCATATGGCGGATCTATAAAAATTAAGTCAAACATAATTTTTTCATTTGCAAATCGCTTCATGTATTCATATGTATCACCTTTTAAGCATTCACATTTATCATTAAACTTTAAATTATCTACATTTTTTTGTAACATCTCAAATGTAGTATCACCCATATCAATTAAATAACATTTTGAAGCGCCCCTACTCACTGCTTCAAGTCCTAGGCTACCCGTGCCTGAAAACATATCTACGACAACAGCTCCAACTAGTTTATTTTGAATTATACTAAACATAGACTCTTTAATTCTATCTAATGTTGGCCTTGTTCCCATGCCAACAGGTGACAATAATTTTCTTCCTCTTGCATTTCCTGCAATAATTCTCATATGTTTATTCCTCCATCTAAGCAAGTTTCGATAATATTTTAACATATATACTTAATTTATACAAAGATATTTTTTACCTAATTAAAGCAAATATAACTAGAGCTTTTCTTGATTTTTTCTAATATTTCATTCTTTACGCGCACGTCGTAAGTATTATCACTCCGCAATAACATTTTAGCTTCATTATTTGCAAGCTTTAAAATATCTATATCGGAAATTATATCTGCCAATATCAGACCCGATTCACCAGACTGCCTAATTCCAAATAATTCCCCTGCACCTCTAGTTTTTAAATCTTCTTCTGCAATAAAAAAGCCATCATTGCTTTTTATAAGTACTTCTAACCTTTTTCTCACTACATTATTTGTAATTTTAGCTAGAAGTATACAATATGACTTATGCTTTCCTCTCCCTACTCTTCCCCTAAGTTGATGAAGTTGTGCTAGTCCAAATCTCTCTGAGTTTTCAATTATCATAACTGTGGCATTAGGAACGTTTACTCCAACTTCAATTACAGTAGTAGAAACTAGTGCTTTAATTTCACCTGCCTTAAATTTATCCATTATTTCGATTTTAAGTTTACCTGGCATTTTACCATATATCATTCCTATTTCTATAGATTTAAATTGTTCTTTTTTTAATTTTTCATAAAGCATCTCAACTGAGCTTAACTTCATTTCTTCATTTTCTTCTACCAGTGGACAAACTATATAAACTTGTCTTCCCTTATTAATCTCATCTAAAGCAAAGTTATATACTCGCTCACTTGATTCCATATCCTCATAACTTGTGTCAATTACTTGCCTACCAGGTGGCAATTCATCTATTATAGAAACGTCTAAATCACCATATAAATATAATGACAATGTTCTAGGAATAGGAGTAGCTGTCATTACAAGAATATCTATGTTTTTGCCTTTACTCGATAACCTATTCCTTTGTGATACTCCAAATCGATGTTGCTCATCAGTAACAATCATGCCTACATTTTTAAATTCTACATTATCTTCAATAAGAGCATGAGTTCCAACAATAATATTAATAGTTCCTCTTTTTAATTCCTCTTTGATTAATTGTTTGTTTTTAGGAGTTGTGCTTCCACTTAACAATTTTATGTTTAATGAAAAATCTTTTAATACACTTTGAATTTCTGCATAATGTTGCTTTGCTAAAATCTCAGTTGGTGCCATTATAGATGCTTGATACCCATTTTTTACCACATTAAACATAGTAATTATTGCAACTATAGTTTTACCGCTACCAACATCCCCTTGTAGCAACCTGTTCATACCTTTAGCTTTTTTCTGATCTATTAGGATTTCTCTTATAACTTTACTTTGAGCATTGGTGAGCTCAAATGGCAATTTTTCCTTTAATACTATAAGTTCTGGCGCTATTTTAAATTGAATACCATCATTATTAAATTTTATAAACTCTTTTAGCATTAATATTTTTAATGAATACGTAAATAACTCTTGGAATTTAAGCCTTCGTCTTGATTCATCAAGACGTTTTAAGCTTACAGGGCTATGTATATTTCTCACCGCAGCCTCTAAAGAGCAGAAATCATATTTATCCACAATCCACTTTGGTAAATTTTCTGTAATACTAATATCACTTAGCAATCCAGATATAATTTTATTCAAAAAATTATTTGTAATATTATTTTTAAGTGGGTATTTTGCAATAATAGTATTTGTATCCATTGATGTATTCTTCATGATTTTAGGATTCATAATTATTATCTCTTCTTTGAATTTGCTAACTTTCCCTGTAATAATGTATTCATTTGAAATTTTAAAACTATTCTTTGCATATATCTGATTAAACCATTTACCTTTGAATTTGTTGTCACCTTGAAAAAAAACTATGGTAGAAAGAGTTTTATTATTCTTTAATCTAACATCTTTTAATATATTTAAAACGCTACATTCTATAATAACTTTTTCATTCTCCATGCATTCTAGGATACTTTTATGCGCTGATACATTCTCATAATCTCTCGGAAAATATAATAATATATCTAACACATTATAAATACCACATTTATTCAAGTTTTCTGCCATTTTAGGGCCAACACCCTTTATATATTTTATATCACTATAAATATCCACAAATACCACTCCAAGAATAAAATTTTACTAATAAATTCATTTGTTGTATTATGCTCATCACGGACGCACCGCTACAAGAAAAAAAGCCCTAGGGCTTTTATTCTACTGACGCAATAAAATAATATAACGGTTGTTTGCCATTATAGTGTTGTATGTCTATATCTGGGTATTTTTGTTCTATCTTAGAAATAAATTCTTCTACTTCACTTGTTACACAATCTTCACCATAAAAAATTGTAATAAGCTCACTCTCACTTGTAATCATACTACCAATAATATCTGTACAAACTTTATAAATGTCTGTACCAACTTCTTTAATATCTTGCTCAACTAAACCTAATATATTGCCCTCTTTTATTATAATTCCGTCTGTTTGAGTATCCTTAACTGCGTATGTTACAGAGGCTGTTGCAACATTTTTTATTGCTTCTTTTAATGTGTTCTCATTCTCTTCTACACTAACTTCGTTGTTAAACATTGTTACAGCGGTTATCCCTTGCGGTATAGTTTTAGACTCAATTACAATTACATTTTTTTCTGATAGTTCAACCGCTTGCTTTGCAGCCATAATTATATTTTTATTATTAGGTAATATAAATATGTTTTCTGCGTTAATTTCATTGATACTATCTAATATGTCTTGTGTGCTTGGATTCATAGTCTGGCCGCCTTGTATTACAACATCCACACCCAAATCCTCAAAAATATTCTTAATCCCTTCTCCAAGTGCAACAGATATAAATCCATATTTCTTATTTTCAGAAACATTTTCTTTTACAGGTTTCTCAACTTTCTCATCTATTATGCCTAATAAATTTCTATGTTGTTCCCGCATATTTTCAATTTTCACTTTAGAAAGTTCTCCTAATGTTACTGCTTTTGAAAGTACTAACCCCGGATCATTTGTGTGTATATGAATTTTAAGGAACTCATCTTGAGAAACCACAACCATTGAATCCCCAAACTCTTCTAGATATTTTTTTAGTTTATTAGTATCAACATCTGGAGCTATTACTAACAATTCGGTGCAATATGCAAATTTTATGTTAACAGGTATATGTTGAGTTGCAGATGGTGATGGCACTGCTATATTACTCTGCTTATCACCCTTATTAATTGCTGCTTTCATGTCACTCTCTAATGCTTCATGCATGCCTTTAAGTAATATTAAAAGTCCCATGCCACCTGCATCAACTACTTCTGCCTCTTTTAATGCTGCAAGCATATCTGGAGTTTTATCCAGCACTATTTCACTATGCTCACAAATCTCTTGCAAAAGAGAAACAATGTTTTCCTGCTCGCTACTCACTGCGCATTCCCCAGCAGCTTTAATAATAGTTAATATAGTTCCTTCAGTTGGCCTCATAACAGCCTTATACGCAAATTTTGAGCCTTCCAAAATACTTTTAGAAAATTCCTCGCAAGTTGCATCTGATTTGCCTTCTAGCCCTTTTGCAATGCCCCTAAATATTTGTGATAGTATAACGCCTGAATTGCCTCTTGCGCCCATCAGAGCGCCTCTAGCTATCTTCTTTGATATCTCACCAATTGACTTATCTTCGATATTTTCAATTTCTTGAACTGCTGACTTAAATGTCATTGACATATTAGTCCCTGTGTCACCATCTGGAACTGGAAATACATTTAGCGAATTCACGTACTCTTTTTTTTCTTCTAACCTATTTGATGCATTTATTACCATATTACGGAAATGCTGTCCATTTATTTTAAAGTATTCCACTGTTTATTCCCCCTTAGACCCTTACGCCTTGGACATTCACTGTTATTGCTCCAATCTTCAGCCCTGTATAATTTTCAACATTATATTTTGTTTTTTGAATTATATTATTTGCTATTACAGATATTTTTGTTCCATATTCAACTATTATATATAATTCAATAAATAGTTTATTTTCCTTAGAATTAATCTTAACTCCTTTGTTTAAACTATCATTCTTAATTAATTGCCAAAACCCATCTTTAGCATCTTTGAGTGCCATGCCTACAACTCCATAACATTCAGTTGTAGAAATGCCAACTATATTAGCTAATGCTTCCTCTGAATAATATATAGTACCATTCTCGTTTATAATGTTACCCTTCATTGTAATTCCTCCTTATAGTTCTATATAGATTATTTTATATTATAATAGTAATTTATTCAACAAATTTAATATAATAATTACTTTTATTGCTAATACTTTTTATTTTTGCTTGCACGCGTAGCAGTATATATGTTACAATAATGCGTGTTTCAATTGAGAAGATTTTGTTCTTCATAGTCTTAAGGAGGTGTTTTCATTGTCAAGAAAATGCGAAATATGCAATAAAGGTGTTATTTCAGGTAGCCAATATAGTCACTCACACCGTGAGTCAAAAAGAAAATGGGCTCCAAATATCCAAAAGGTTAAAGCTATAGTTAGCGGAACGCCTAAGTCTATACATGTATGTACTAGATGTCTTCGTTCAGGTAAAGTACAACGTGCTATATAATTAAGAAATGAAAATGCAGCCTAGTAGCTGCATTTTTTATTTAAATCCAACCTATATTTACATCTTATCTAAACCCACTTACAGTTGAATTTTACCTTAAAATTCTAATCGTCAAATTTTTATATGTTATTTTCTTAAGAAAAATCTGATTATTCGGGACATAAATCTCGGTAATTTAATAGCCATAATTCTCATTTTCTTACCTCCCAAATATTTTATATACAAAACCATTTAATTATAATCCCTATATAATTAAAAAGTTACTAACTTTTATGATGCCCTAAAATACATAAGTAAATTCTTCTGAACCTACTTTTTTCTATAAATTACTAACAACTAACAATTAACAATGATTATTGTGATCCATTATACTAAAACCAAAATAAACGATTCCTCCTCCCACAACAATTATCCACCACCAAAACGGAACTATTACCACTGTTATTATTCCTATACCTAAACACACTATGATTACCCCAAGTTGCCTCTGTAAATATCTAAACCACCTTTTCATAAGTTATTCCCCCTCAAAGTATTCCAGTATTATTATATGATTCATTTTAAGCAATGTTGACAAAATAAAAAAACTATTTTTTATTGATGATCTCAATAAAAAATAGTTTAAATTAATCTGTTGCTAGTATTACCAAAAGGGTTCCAGATTTAAATTTAAGCTTGACTTGGTGGCCTTCAAATTCATTAGAAATTGATATACTCTGTCCAATTTTTAAATTATAGTTATTTAATGGATATTTGGCACCTTCAATTGTTAATCCAATTACTTCATCACCATATGACGCAAGTGAGAATATCTGGCCTCTAACGCCTTTTAAAGAAGCCCCTGTATCAATTAACCTAATATTGTTGTTTTCATCCACAATACACGCGTCAACGCCTTTTTCAAGGCATATTTTTAGCATTCCTATGTTTCCAAGTATATGATCAATTCTACTTCCAATGCACCCTAAGAGTACTATTTTATCAGGTTTCATGAGTAAAGCCTTTTCAACTGCAATCTCAGTGTCAGTAAAATCCTTTTCTGTTGGATAAGTATCGACTTTGCAATTGTTTTGTTTAAAATAATTAAGCACTTTTTTATCAATCGAATCAAAATCCCCAACAAGCAAATCAGGTTTTATTTTATAATCAAACAAGCAATTTGCACCACTATCTGCCCCAATTAAAAATGTGTCCTTAATAATTTCTTTTTTAAGTACTTCTTTTGAGGGCGGATTACCTCCTGATATTATTATGACCTTCATGTTAAATACCAGCCCTTAGTGCCTTTATATTTTTCTCAATTTCATTATTCTTAAATACTGCAGAGCCGGCTACAATTACATTCGCACCACTACTCACAACATCGTGAATATTAGTTTCATCAACGCCACCGTCAACTTGAATCATGATGTCTTTATTATAAATATCTGCAAGATCTCTAACTTCTTGGATTTTATTTGAACAATATTTAATATACTTTTGACCTCCAAATCCTGGGTTTACTGACATAATAAGTACCATATCAAGATTACTTATTATCTCTTTAAGTAATGCCACAGGCGTTGCAGGATTTAATGCAACACCTGCTTTAATTCCAAAACTTTTTATATAATTAATAGTTCGATCAATATGCCTATCAGTTTCATAATGAACTGTTATAATGTCTGCACCTGCTTTTGCAAATTCCTCTACATATCTAGAAGGATCTTCTATCATAAGATGTACATCAAAAGGTAATTTAGTTATTTTTCTAACACTCTTAATAATAGGGGTTCCAAAAGAAATGTTAGGTACGAACATGCCATCCATTACATCGATATGAATCATATCAGCCTCGCATTCTTCTAACTGCTTAATGTGCTCCCCTAACCTTGAAAAATCTGCTGACAATATTGATGGTGCTATTTTTATCATCTGTTATTCCCCCTAGCAATAATTTCTTCTAATGTCTTTATATAAAATTTATATCGGTCCTTGTAAATTTCATTAGCCTCTACTGCCTGCTTAACCCTACAATTGGGTTCTTTGTAATGCATACAATTAGAGAACCTACATTCACATCTATGTTTTTCAAACTCAGGAAAACATTCCTGTAATTTCTCTTTTTCTATGAAGTCTAAACTAAGAGATGAAAATCCAGGGGTATCAAGCAAAAAACCTTCTTCATATTCAATAAGTTCACTGTGACGAGTTGTGTGTTTACCTTTTTGAGATTTCTTGCTTATATCTCCAGTTTTCATAGCTTCTCTACCAAGTAAATTATTAAGTATAGTTGACTTTCCAACTCCAGATGGTCCACAAAAAACAGAAATATTATCTTTTATTTTTGTCTTAAGCTCCAAAAGTCCCATTCCTTCTTTTGCTTTTAAAAATATTATATCACATCCAACGCTTTTTAATTCTTTTACAATATCTTCATCAACCTCGGTAACTAAATCTAGCTTATTTAGACATAGAACTATCTTTAATCCATAATGTTCACAAAGCACTAGAAATTTATTAAGTAGTTCCATATTTAAGTCAGGTTTTTTGAAAGAAAAAACTACAAATGCTTGCGTAACATTAGCAACTACTGGTCGTATCATTTCTGTATCTCTTGGAAAAATCTTTTCAATTACGCCTTTGGTAATATCTTTCTCTAACATTATTTCCACTTTGTCACCAATAACGGGAGAAAGCCCAGTATACCTGAACTTTCCTCTCGCCTTACATTCTATGACTTTGTCTTCAGCTTTTACAAAATATAATCCACCTATACCTTTTATGATTACTCCTTGCATATATACTCCTTCATTAAAATATTTTCAAAGATATAATTATTTGTTTTTATTAGGGGTTGCTGATTCTGGTGGTGTTGGTGTTTCAGTAGTTACTGGAGCAACCGCCACCTTACTTGTTAAAGTTATAACATCTCCAACATTCGCCTTAGTCCCTGCTAACTTATCTTGCGAATCAACAATATCTTCATCATTTCCTGGAGCCACTATAGTTATATCCTTTTGCGATGCTAAATCTTTCGCCTCTTTAATAGTTTTGCCTTTAAAGTCCGGAACATCAAATTGCTCTTTTACAGGTTCCTGATACTTATAATAGCTAATTCCTACAGAATAACCCTCTGGAATTGGCGTACTTGCCTCAATAGTTTGATTAAATATTTTGCCATCCTGTAATTTATCCTCTGTTATCTTTTCTTGTTTATCACCCAATGTTAATTTTTTAGTTTTTAATGCTTGCTGCGCTGCATCTATTGATAAACCCATTAAGTCTGGAACCTTAGCTGTTTTAGCTTCCGCCCCCCTACTTATTACTAAATTTACCATATCGCCCTTTTTAACTAAACTGTCTTCACTAGGATCTTGCCTTATTACATTTCCACTCTCCACAGAATCACTAAATTCTTTTGTAACATCACCGACAATCAATCCATTTTGCTTAATACTAGCTTCAGCCAAAGATTCATTACTCCCTTCAACAGAAGGAATTTTAAAACTTTCAAGCCCTTTACTTACCGTAACTCTTACGTTGCTATTTGCCTCAACTTCTGTTCCCGCCTCTGGGAAACTTACTATAACAGTACCTTCTGGCTTGTCGCTATTTTCTTCAGTTATAACAATCTTTAAACCTTTGGCTTCAACTGCATCCTTTGCCTCTGCCTTATCTAAACCAATAATTGTAGGCACTAATATCTTGGCTACAACAGCCTCCTGCTTGTTTGTAATATAGTTTCTAAGTAAGAGTCCAGCAGCACTACCTAAAAGAATCAATAAAATAAAAGCAATAATAACTATTATCTTAGTTTTATTGTTTTTATTGTTTTTAACTTTAGGCTTTAGATTTTCATTTTCATTTTTATTTTTATTTTTATCTTCATCTTCGTTTTTATGATCTTCTACATTTACAGGTGCCATAACTCTTGTGTATTCATTTTCCATGCTACTAGTTGCGATAGAATATGAACTATTATTTTGTATTCTTTGTAAATCTAAAAATATTTCTTTCGCAGTTTGATACCTCTTTATAGGCTCTTTTTCTATGGCCTTTAATATTAATTTATTTAAATTTTCAGGAACATTCCCGTTTATTTGTTTAGGTGGTACAACGACTTCTTGTATATGTTTTAATGCTACTGAAACAGGGCTATCTGCATCATAAGGCACTCTGCCTGTAACCATCTCATAAAGGACTATACCAAAAGAATAAATATCCGTTCGAAAATCCACAAAACTTCCTTTAGCTTGTTCTGGCGAAAAATAGTGAGCTGATCCCATAACTGTACTAGTATTGGTTATAGTTACAGAACTGGCAGCTTTTGCTATCCCAAAATCTGTAACTTTAACTGTTCCATCCTCAGTCACTAAAATATTATGCGGTTTTATATCTCTATGAATAATGTTATTTTTATGAGCACACTCAAGTGCTTTGGCAATTTGCATACCGTAGTCTAACACCAAATTATAATTCATACTACCATTTTGAACTATAATTTCCTTTAATGTTTTTCCTTTTATATATTCCATTACTATATAGTTTATATCTCTTTCTTGCCCAACATCATAAATATTAACTATATTATTTGATGAGAGGCTAGCTACAGATAAAGCTTCTTTTTTAAACTTTTCCATAAAATCTATGTTATTAGAGAATTCTTCTTTTAGTATTTTCACAGCAACATAACGATTGAGTAATTGACACCTAGCTTTGTAAACTATTGCCATACCACCCTCTCCAATTTTTTCGAGGAGTTCATATCTACTGCCTAGTATGGTTCCTATCATCTCTGCACCCTCCTTCAAACACTATAACTGATATGTTATCACGTCCACCCTTAGATTTGCTTAACTCCACTAACATTTTGCAGCTAGATGCATTTTCATTTTTGATAATAATATCATACATTTCAGAATAAGTCACATCATTGGTAAGCCCATCCGTACACAAAATACATTTAATTACATTATCTAAATCAACCTCAAACAAATCTACTTCTACAACCTCATTTGTTCCAAGTGCTCTCGTAATAATATTTTTATTTGGATGAGTTCTAGCACTTTCTTCCGTTATAGAACCGTTATCTAAAAGCTGTTGCACAAGAGAATGATCCCTTGTGATTTTCAATAACTTTCTGTTATTATCAATAATATAACAACTGCTATCCCCTACATTTGCAACGACCATTTTATTTTGTTTTTTTAAACATATTGTTATAGTTGTCCCCATTCCTTTAAGTGAATCATTACCACTTGCAACATCATAAATTTCTTTATTTGCACATTTTATTCCGTCTGAAAGAACCTCTTTTAGGTCTAAGCCCTCGTGATTATTTTTTATATACTCCATTATACTCTTAATGGCAAGTTCACTTGCAACCTCTCCCGCATTATGCCCTCCCATACCATCAGCTACTGCATAAATATCAAAATCACTAGTTTCAAAATAACCTACAGAGTCTTCGTTTGTTTTTCTAATATTTCCAACATCAGACAAAACACCCAGCATTGTTACACCCCTTTATTTAAGTTCTTCACATTTAATGTAGCTTCTCCGAAGTTGACCACACGCTGCATTAATATCAAGTCCCATTTCTCTTCTTATCGTTACTTGAATATCATTGGTTTCAAGTATCCTCTTAAATTCAGAAACATTATCGTTTGAAGATCTTTTAAATTTATTTTCTTTTATCTCATTAATAGGAATTAGATTAACATGGCATAACATGCCTCTAAGTAAATCACTTAATTTTTCTGCATCTACCCGACTATCATTAAGCTCCTTCACAAGCGCATATTCAAAAGTTATCCGCCTATTAGTCTTATTTATATAATACTTAGAGACTTCAATAATTTCTGCAATAGAATATTTGTTTGCAATTGGCATACTTTTCATTCTAATTTCGTCAGTAGATGCATGGAGCGAAATAGCAAGTGTTGTTTGCATGTTCATATCAGCAAACTCTTTAATTTTTGGTACAATCCCACATGTAGATAAAGTTATATGTCTTTGACCAATATTAAGTCCATTTTCTGAATTTACAATCTCAAGAAACTTCATTACATTATCAAAATTGTCAAATGGCTCGCCACTCCCCATAAGTACTACATTAGAAATTCTCTCTCCTATTAGCTGCTGAGCCCTCATTATTTGTGCCAACATCTCTCCTGGCGTTAAATTTCTAACCATTCCACCGATTGTAGATGCACAAAACTTACATCCCATCCTACATCCAACTTGAGTGGATATACATATTGAATTTCCATGTTTATATTTCATAATAACGCATTCAATTAAGTTACCATCCATAAGCGTAAACAAATATTTCTTTGTATCATTAAGTTTTGAACTGTACTGCTCTATCAGCTCTGGTATTCCTATGTAAAAATTACTTTTTAACTTTCCCTTTACACCTTGAGGAATATTATTCATTTTTTCAAATTCCCAAATATCCTTATAAACCCAATCTGATACTTGTTTTGCTCTAAATTCATTTTCCCCATTATCTTTCATCCATTTTTTCAGCTCTACTAAATTAAGATCTAATATATTTATCATTTTATTCCCCTATTATAACTTTCTAATTTTGGCTATAAAAAACCCATCCATATATTCATTTGGAAATATGGTAACATAACCTTTATCGTTATAGTTTATATTATCAAGTTCTCCCAAGGATACAGGTTCTATCTTAAATTCTGGATGAGACTCCATAAACCAATCAATGTTATTTTCATTTTCCTCTTTGTTAAGGGTGCAAGTTGAATATAAAATTACTCCACCTTTTTTTACATACTTTGAAGCATTTTCCATTATATTTCTTTGCGTATCTATTAAACTTTTTATATCCTTTATATGTTTACTCCACTTTATCTCAGGTTTTTTTCGAATAATCCCAAGTCCAGAACACGGAACATCTATTAGTACTCTATCAGCAGATTCAAATAAATACTCAGAATACTCCGTAGCATCCATAACATCACAAGTTGTATTTGTAATTCCTATTCTATATAAATTTTGTTTAATTAATGACAATTTATTTTTATGTATATCAAACGCACTCACATGACCTGTATTTTTCATAAGTTCAGCAATGTGTGTTGTCTTTCCTCCTGGTGCGCTACAAAGATCTAGAACATTTAAGTTTTCAAGTAGATCCATAGAAAGCGCTGTAAGCATTGCAGACTCATCCTGAACTGTTATGCTACCTTCATTAAATAAAAGGTTATTTTCTATATTTTTACCTTTAATTATTCGTATTGCATTTTTACATGCATAGCCTGCTTCTATATTATATCCATTATCTACAAGTTTTTCCCATATCTCCTTATATGTTAATTTTAAAGTGTTAACTCTAACTGTAACATCAGGTTTATAATTTAGGCCTTTAAGAATTACTTCAGCACTTTTGGGCCCATATTGCCTTATAAAGAGTTTAACTAAAGACTTACTAAATGAATACTCAAAACATAATCTTTCAATATTATCTTCTTCGTTGTAATACTTTGCTCCGGAATCTCTTAGATAACTTCTAAGTACTCCATTAACAAGTTTTGATGCCCCTACATTCGACTTCTTTTTAGTTAAATTTACTGCCTCATTAACAGCTGCAAAACCAGGAACTTTATCTAAAAATCTAATCTGATAAATTGAAATCCTTAGTATATTTAAAACGAAACTCTCCAATTTATCCAATCCATTTTTAACATATTTAGACAGTATTTTATCTATAGTATATTTATATTTTAGCGTTCCATAAACTATTTCTGTAACTAGTGCCTTATCTTTATCACTCAGGTCTGATTTGTTAAGTTCAAGTCCTAAAACTATATTAGAATAAGCATTTTCATTTAATACTTTTTCTATAACTGCAATTGCTACAAGCCTACTGTTATTCATACTGTCACCTCAATTTCCCATTTTATTTATTTATTTATCTATTTCGACCTATAAGAATAAGACGTGTAAGCTGCGAAATTGCCATTAATGTTGCTGCTACATATGTCATAGCTGCTGCACTTAATACTGATTTAGCGCCTTTTATTTCATCTCCATATAAGATACTTCTAGATTCTAAAACCTTAAGTGCTCTACTCGATGCATTAAATTCAACAGGTAGTGTAATTAGCTGAAATATTACAACTGCTGAAAATAGTATAATACCAATATTTATTAGAGAATTAATACTTAAAATTATACCAATTATAAATAACACCCATGATACATTAGAACTAAAGTTAACAACAGGAACTATAGCATTCCTAATCTTTAACGGAGCATATCGCTGTTTATCCTGAAGTGCATGGCCAGTTTCATGAGCAGCAACTCCAATAGATGCTACTGAAGTTCCATTATACACCTCTTTTGAAAGTCTCATAACCCTTTTAGACGGATCATAATGATCAGTAAGCTTTCCAGGGGCTATCTCCACAGGTATATCAAAAAGTCCATTAGCATCCATAATCATCCTAGCTACTTGAGCCCCAGTATACCCATTTGAACTATTCACCTTAGAGTATTTACTAAATGTTGACTTGATTTTCATCTGTGCAAATGCTGCTATAATTATAGCTGGCAATAATATTAGTATAGTGCTATCAAAAAAAAACATATTCATTCTCCTCCAATATTTAAATTATAATAAATTCATAGATATAATAATAAACTTATACCTAAGCAGTTTTTTATTTCTTAATTTAAAATTACGCCTACATTTATTTTGTTCCCTATTATATAATCCTTTACTTTTAATGGCTTTTTACCTGGAAATTGTATTTCTTCAATAAGTAAAACGCCATTTCCTGTAACTACCTTTATTCCCTCTTTTGAAACTTCTAAAATAGTCCCAATCTTTTTATCTGATACCAAGCTAGTTACTTTAGATTTATATATTTTCATTACCTTATCCTCATAATGAGTATATGCAATTGGCCATGGATTTAACCCTCTTATAAAATTGTGAATATTAATACTACCAGTTTCCCAATTTACATTAGCCATTTCTTTCCCGAGTTTAGATGCATATGAACTAAATTCATTTTCCTGTTTAACAGGTTTTATAACGCCACTTGCTATACCGTTTATTGTTTCAACTAAAAGCTGTGCACCACTACTGCTAAGAATATCATGAAGCTCACCTGCTGTAATATCGCTTGTAAGCTCTACTTCCTGTGAGAGAAGTATATCACCTGTATCAAGGCCAACATCCATGAACATTGTTGTATTGCCGCTCTTGCTATCGCCATTAATTATAGACCAATTTATAGGAGCTGCGCCTCTATATTTTGGTAACAATGATGCATGTAAATTTACACATCCATATTTAGGTATATCCAAAATATTCTTTGGAAGAATTTGACCAAATGCCACAACTACAATAAAATCTGGTTTTATATTTTTTATTATTTCTAACATTTCTTCATTATTTTTAAGTTTTATCGGCTGATATACTGGTATATTATAGTTTAATGCCACCTCTTTTACAGCTGACATTGATAAATTCTTACCTCTTCCCTTTGGCCTATCTGGCTGAGTAAAAACAGCTTTGACTTCAAATTCATTAATAAGACTAGATAAAGAAGGCACCGAAAATTCTGGTGTACCCATAAAAATTATCTTCATATTATTTTCCCTCACCTTCCATAGCTTTATCTATAAATAATATACCATCTAAATGATCAATTTCATGACATATTGCTCTTGCAAGAAGTCCTTGCGCGTCAATTATCATCTCTTCTCCGGTTTCATTTAATCCCTTGGCTTTTACAAACTCCGGCCTCTCTACATTTTTTTGTACTCCTGGTATACTTAAACAACCTTCACTTGAGAGTTGTGATCCTTGCATTTCTATAATTTCCGGATTAATTAATGTTATAGGTCCCTCTCCAATGTCAATAACTACTATTCTTTTTAGTATACCAACCTGTGGAGCTGCAAGACCAATTCCTTTAGAATTATACATAGTCTCTTTCATATCTTTAATTAATAATAAAACTCTTTGGTTAATGTCAACTACAACCTTACTTTTTTTTCTTAATATGTCATCGCCGTTGGTTCTAATTGTTCTCATAGCCATGCCTTAACCCCCTCATCACTTATCATTTTGCTCCAAATGGTATAATAATCACCTTTTGCATTATCAAATCATATTGCTTGGATTCATATCTATACTAACTCGAATACTTGTATAAACCTTTTTAACTAGTTCATAAACTAAATTCTTTATTTCTAACGCAATTGTTTGCTGAATATTTCCTTTAATAATAATTTGCCATCTGTAAAAATTTTTAATTTTAGAAACACCACAAGGACACGGTCCTAGTAATGTAATTTTATCATTATTTTGAATCTTATATTTTAAATTTTCACCAACATTTTGTATACTTTTTATTAATAAAGCCTCATTTTCAGAGCTCAAATTTATAACTAGAATACTTGTAAAAGGTGGATAGTCCATAGCACGTCTCATCATGATTTCATTTTTATAAAAACTAGCATAGTCGTTTTCTGCAGCATATTGAAGGGTCAAATTGTCTGCATTATATGTTTGAATAACTACATTTCCTTCTTTACTACCTCTGCCTGCACGTCCTGAAACTTGGGTAATTAGTTGAAACGTCCTCTCAAAAGCCCTGAAATCAGGTAAATTAAGTGATAAATCTGCAGCTATTACCCCTACTAAAGTAACATCCTTAAAATCTAATCCTTTAGCAACCATTTGAGTTCCAATTAAAATATCTGCCCGTTTATTTTTAAAGGTATTATACATATATTCATAAGAATTTTTTTTCCGTGTTGTATCAAAATCCATTCTTAAAGTTCTTGCACTTGGAAAAATCCTATTAACTTCTTGTTCAATTTGTTCTGTTCCAACTCCAAAATATTTTACATAAGTGCTTCCACAACTAGGACATACTTTACTAATTTTTTCTTTCTCGCCGCAATAATGACAAGTTAGATAATCAGATGAACTATGATAAGTTAATGAAATATCACATTTTTTACATTTGAAAACATATCCGCATTTTCTGCAAGATACAAATGTTGAAAACCCTCTTCTATTTAAAAATAAAATTACTTGCTCGTTTTTTCTTAAGGACTGCGTAATTCCCTCATGTAATGATTTACTAAATATCGAACGATTGTTATTCATAAGCTCTTCACGCATATCAACTATTTCAACTTTTGGCATAGCAGCACCATCAGCACGCGCGTCTATAGTAATTAATTCTAATTCATTTATGGTTGCCCTATAATAGCTTTCAACAGAAGGTGTAGCTGACCCTAATATTAACAGACAATTTTCTAATTCACACTTCATATATGCAATTTCACGTGCATCAAATTTGGGGTCGCTATCAGATTTATAACTTGATTCATGCTCCTCATCAATAACAATTAATCCTAAATTTTCAAATGGAAGAAAAATAGCTGATCTTGCCCCAATAGCAATTTTAACGTTCCCCTCCTTTACTCTCATCCATTCGTCATACCTCTCACCATCAGATAACCTACTATGAAAAACTGCTATATCACGCCCAAATCTGCCTTTAAATCTTTCAACCATCTGAGGCGTTAAAGATATCTCAGGTATTAAAATTATGGATTGTTTATTATCTTTTAACATAGAGCTAACTAAATTCATATATATCTCAGTCTTTCCACTACCTGTAACTCCATGAATAAGAAATTTTTTCTTATTAGAATTCATTATTAAATCTACTGATCTTTTTTGATCATCATTTAGTACTTTTTCTTCATACCTAGAATAGTTTTTTTCACTATACCTATTAATTATAACCTCTCGCGTCCCCAAAAACTCATGTTTAATCATTGTATTAATTGAAGATAATGACTTCTTAAAAAGTTTACTAAATTCATTTTTGTTATATTTCATATTATTTGATTGTATTAACTCATAAATACTAATATATGGCTGCTTTAGAAATTTACCTTCAAGATCTTTGCACGTAGTTAATAATAACGCAGTTTTCTTTTTTATACCCTTTGTAATGCCTCTAGGAATAATAACTTTTATACATTCTAAGTATGTACACAGATATTTCTTTTTCATAATCTTTACAAGTTTAATATCAGTTATTTTAAGAAGTGGTATTTCATCACAAATATTTGCTACCTCTTTAATATTATTCACGTTATCACACTGCTCATACAATTCTAAAACAAAAGCATCCAATGTCCTATTTCCTCTACCAAATGGCACTTTAACTCTAAATCCTAAATGAACGTTGCCTATTAAAGTAATAGGTATTTTATATGTGAAAATCTTATCCACTTGAACCGAATCGTTATTCACCACAACTCCAGCATACTGATACACTTAATCACCCTTTTAATTTTATAATTTTCATGTCCCTCTATAAATAAAAAGCGCATTAGCGCTTTTTATTTATTAAATTAAACAATTCCCTAGCAATTTCTTTTTTAGACATTTTGTCTATCGCTATTGGATCATTATCTTTGCTTAAAATAATCACTTTATTATCATCAGTTCCAAAACCAATATCTGTTTTTGTTATATCATTCGCAACTATGTAATCCAAATTTTTCTTTAGAAGTTTTGTTTTCGCATTTTGAAGTAAATCATTGCTTTCAGCCGCGAAACCTACGAGTATTTGATTCTTCTTAAGTGACCCTAATTCTTGTAGAATGTCATTATCACGAACAAATTCTAGATTTAATCCATTTTCACTTTTTTTAATTTTACTATTACTGTATATCTTAGTCTTATAATCAGATACAGCTGCTGCTTTTACAACTATATTACTATTTTCAAAATTACTTATTACAGCCTTCCTCATCTCATCATTAGTGCTTATTCTTATAATATTTACACCAGTAGGCACTTTTTCTGAACATGGTCCAGATATTAAAGTTACAAGTGCACCTCTATCTCTAGCTTCACTTGCAATGGCATATCCCATTTTTCCAGATGATCTATTAGTTATATATCTTACAGGGTCAATAGGTGCAATTGTAGGCCCCGCTGTAACTAAAACCTTAATGCCAACCATATCTTTTATTGGGTATAAATTACTCATAATTATTTCAAACACATCTTCAGTTTGTGCAAGTTTTCCTTCACCTATGTCCCCACAAGCGAGTCTTCCAGATATAGGATCAATAAACCCATACCCAAATTCCTTTAGCTTTTTAATATTGCTTTGCAATATTTTGTTATTATACATATTGACATTCATTGCTGGTGCAAAAATAACTGGTGCCTTTGTTGCCATAATAGTAGTAGTTAGCATATCGTCTGAAATGCCACCTGCAACCTTACCAATTATATTTGCAGTTGCTGGAACTATAACAAATAAATCCGCCTTTTTGGCAAGAGATATATGTTGTAGCTCCCATGCTTTAGGTTCATCAAACATATCACAAATGACAATATTCTGACTAAGTGTTTGAAAGGTTATAGGATTTACAAACTCTATTGCAGCTTTTGTCATAATAACATATACTTCAACATTTTCTTTTTTAAGTCTACTAATAACATCTAGAGCCTTATATACCGCTATTCCACCTGTTACACCAATAACTACAATCTTTTTATTTTCCATATTATTTTATTCCTTCATGTGTAGTAATTGCAACAATAGCTCCTTCATAAATTTCATGTATAGCTATAGTAACAGGTTTATTAGAATCCACATGTACAAGTGGACTTTGCCCCTCTATTATTTGTCTTGCTCTTTTTGATGTTGCCACAACTAGTGAGTACCTGTTATCTACTTTTTCTAATAAGTTTACTATTGATGGATTAATCATTTCATTATTCATTACATATTTCCTCCTTTAAAAAATCTCCGTTCATTCTATCAACTCTACACCTTTCTGCAATTACAATACTTTGAATTTTATCACAAGCATTATTTACAGTGTCATTTACAACTGCATAATCATATTTTGATACAAAACTGATTTCTTTATGTGCAGATGTAAACCTAGTAATTAGGGATTCCGGTGTTTCACTACCCCTATTTGTAATTCTATTTCTTAACTCCTCCATTGATGGTGGAAGAATAAAAATAAACAAACCACTTGGATAAGCCATTTTTACATTAAGGGCACCTTGAATGTCTATTTCTAGTATTACATCACGGCCACTATCTAATACTTTTATAACTTCAGATTTAGGCGTTCCATAATAATTTCCATAAACCTCTGCATACTCAAGAAAGTCTTTTGTCTCAATTTTCTCCTTAAATTCGTCCTTACTTATAAAAAAATAGTCTATACCATTTTTTTCAGCATCTCTTGGGCTTCTTGTTGTAGCTGATACCGAAATCCAAAAATCATTTTTTTCAAGGAGAGCACTGCATACAGTACCTTTACCGGCACCGGAAGGTCCTGAAATAACAATCAACTGTCCCCTACATTTCATTATTCTTCAACCTCATCTAGATGTTCATCATCCTTAACAGATAACCTATGTGCAACAGTTTCAGGTTGAACAGCTGACAATATAACATGGTCACTATCAGTGATAATAACTGCTCTGGTCCTTCGTCCATAAGTAGCATCAATAAGCATGCCTCTATCTCTTGCTTCTTGAATTATTCTTTTAATTGGAGCTGATTCAGGGCTTACTATAGCTACCAATCTATTTGCTGAAACAATGTTTCCAAATCCTATGTTTATAAGCTTTATACTCATCTTGGGCCTCCTGTTTATTCTATGTTTTGTATTTGTTCTCTAATCTTTTCTATTTCGCTTTTCATACTTATTACTGTATTTAAAATTTCTAAATCATTTGCTTTTGAAGCTATAGTATTTGTTTCTCTATTCAATTCTTGAATAATGAAATCAAGTTTTCTACCAACAGGTTCTCCAAGAACTAGAGTTTCTCTCATTTGCTCTATATGACTATTTAGCCTCACAAGTTCTTCATCAATTCCAACTTTATCAGCAAAAATTGCGATCTCCATAGAAACCCTATTCTCATCAAATTCAACTTCCTTATTCAAAGTATTTAATCTTTGGTTTAGTTTCAACTTATACTCACCAACTACAAGAGGCGCTCTTTTCTTAATATTTTCAACTAGATTATCAATTAAATTACACTTAAGCTTAACATCTTCAAACAATTTTTCGCCTTCTCTTTCTCTCATAAAAAGAAGAGATGCAAGTGCCTTGGTTAATGCTTCTTCAATCTGATCAAATGTCAGTGCAACATCTTCTTCCTTTTGTTTAAGTGTTATTACCTCAGGTAACCTTGCTATAGCATCAACTGATATATCACCATATAATCCATGTTTTTCTTTTAAAGTTCTAAAACAGTTTATATAGCTTTGTGCTAATTTTTCATTTAAATAAGCTTCTACATCTTCCTTATCATTACTACCTTGAGTTACAAAAACATCAAGTTTTCCTCTTTTTACTTTTTCACCAATTATCTTCCTAATTTTATCCTCAAAAGATATTAATACTCTAGGCATTCTTATATTAGTTTCAAAATATCTATGATTAACACTTTTAATCTCTATGGTAAAGCTATTACCGTCTTTTTCAGAGTTTCCTCTCCCAAATCCAGTCATACTCCTAATCATAACAACGCATCCTTTCCATGTTCATTTTGAGCACTTTATAATTATACATAAACTATAACCCAAGTTTCAAGCTTAAATTATAAATTTATGCTTTTATTACGATTTTTCTTTTAAAAACAGCGTAAACCGTAAATTAATGTATTTAAAATTACTCATACTTATAATAAAATATTTCCAATATAATTAATATTATACCAATAATATTATTATATCAATAATAATTTAGCGAATATATTTTTTTAGAGCCATTAGTGCTTCCTCGATAATAAGCTTATCTTTTGTAAGTGCAATACGGAAATAATCATATCCTAGTTTTCCAAAAACATTTCCAGGAGTAACCACAATTCCATAATTAATCAATAATTCCTCGCAAAACTCATTAGTCGTATAGTTTTTAGGTGTTTTACACCATAAATAAAAAGTAGCATCAGCATCAAAAAAATCTATGTTTTTTTGTAACAGGACACTTTTGACCGCTAAACGCCTATCATCATATATTCTTCGCGTACTTTGGACATAGCCACGGTCTAAATTAAGAGCAGCAATAGCCGCCTTCTGAACTGGAATAAATTGACCGGAGTCACAATTACTTTTTATCTTAAGTAGAGCATTTATTACCTTAGCATCCCCTACTGCGTACCCTATTCTATATCCTGTCATATTGTAAGTTTTAGATAAAGTTCCAAACTCTACGCAATGCCTATTAACATCATATTGCATAAGACTAATAGGTTGTTTATTTACTTGAATTATTTCATTATATGCTGAATCATTACATAAAACAATATTATTATCATAAGAAAACTTAACAATGCGTTTATAAAACTCACTACTCGCTACTGCACCTGTTGGATTATTAGGATAATTCACAAACATAAGCTTGCATTTGTTAACAATTTTTTCAGGGATAATATCTAGATTTGGCATATATCCATTACTTTGCGTGAGCGGCACAGTATATGGAATGCATCCCCATAGTTTGGAACAAATTTTGTACACAGGATATGCCGGTTCAGGTACTATTACGCAATCTCCAACATCACAAACAGCCGGTATAATATTGCTTATACCTTCTTTTGACCCTATAAGAATTATTATTTCATCCAACTCTAAACTCACACTGTAAACATCGTAATAGTATTTTTTAACTGCCTTTTTAAGTTCAATTAAACCATCATAGGTAGGGTAATTGTTATATCGCGGATAATTTAATCCTTCAATTAATGCATCTGTAATATTTGAATGAACTTCTAAATCTGGATCTCCAATGCTTAGGTCTATTATTTTTTTACCAAAAAGTGTTGATTCATTCTTTATATCATCAATTTTTTTAAAATGGTATTCATCAACATTAGACAATCTATTATTTATTTTCATAATATCACCCTTTTTACATTTTTATATTATGTTATTCAAGTGATATTAAATTTGTTACACCACTTTTGTAAATAATAAAAAAATACTATAGCATGATAAGTTCTCTCCCATGTCATAGTATCTTTCTAATATCTCTATAATTATTTTTAGCCAGTAATAATTAATTTAATTATAAATAAGAGTGCCAAAACATAAATTACAGCTGAAACTTTTGTTTTCTTACTTGCATCCTTAGTAAATATATTGTTTATAAGGTTTAATACTGCGTAAGAAAGAATTCCTATTGTTAATCCATCTCCAATACTATATGTAAGTGGCATTAGAGCAATTGTTAAGAAAGCAGGTACTCCCTGAGTAAAATCAGTAAAATCTATCTTAACTATGTTCTCCATCATGAAAAAGCCTACAATTATCAGTGCAGGTGCAGTTGCACATGTTGGTATTGCAATGAACAAAGGTGAAAAAAACATTGCTATTAAAAATAATATTCCAGTTACCACTGAAGCAAGTCCCGTCCTAGCGCCTTCAGCAACTCCAGCTGAACTTTCTACATAAGTAGTTACAGTTGAAGTTCCAAGGAACGCTCCCAAAGTAGTAGAAACTGAATCTACAAGCAATGCACGTCCAGCATTTTTCACCTTACCATCTTTATCAACCATTCCAACCTTTGAAGCAACTCCTACTAATGTTCCTATAGTATCAAAAAAATCTACAAATAAGAATGTTAGAACTATTGTTATAAATCCCCATACTTTGCTGGGATCAGTTAGATATGAGAAATCTAATTTACCTGCAATTGGTGATATTGATTCAAATTTAAATATTCCCGTTGGTGTGCTTATATTATAAGTTGCTGCGACTTCTGGTGAAATTATTGCAAATAACCAAGATAATATAGTACTTGCAACTATTCCCCATAATATAGCTCCTTTTATATTTTTCTTTGATAAAATTACAATTATAATTACACCTGTTACAGTTATTAGTACCGTAGGGCTTGTAAATTTACCCATAGCAACCTTTGTTGCATCGTTGCTAACAACAATACCTGAGTCTACGAAACCAATGAATGCAATAAAAAGTCCAATTCCCGCTGTAACCGCCAATTTTAAAGTCGTCGGTATTGCGTTAACTACAGCTTCTCTAACATTTGACAATGATAATATAATAAATATAATTCCTTCTACAAATACAGCTGCAAGAGCTACTCGCCATGGAACTTTCATTCCAATTACTACAGTATACGCAAAAAATGCATTTAGTCCCATTCCTGATGCTAATGCAAAGGGAAGGTTTGCGTATAAGCCCATAAAGATAGTAGCGAATGCTGCTGTTAAACAAGTTACTGTTACTACTGCTGGTGCTGGCATTCCTACAGCAGGATCACCTAATATGTTTGCATTAACTGCAATAATATATGCCATTGTCAAAAATGTAGTTATGCCTCCAATGACTTCTTTTTTTACGTCACTTCCATTTTCTTTTAACTTAAAGTATTCCATTTATTTCTCCTCCATAATGTTTGTTATACAAACATAATAACAAAAGTCTATAGTTGAGTCAATACCATTACGAATATTAAAAATTATTCTTCATCTAAAATTCGTTTTTTTATAACTTCCACTTTCAAACATATATTGTATTTTATCCCTATTTGATGTACTAGAAAGTGCAAGCATAAGCTTGATTCTAGCTTTTTGACCTGGCAAACTATCTCCAAAAATCACACCAGCATTTCTAAGTTCTTTTCCACCTCCTGGGTATCCATAAGAATCTAACACTCTTCCTTTATAACATCTAGATACAATAACTACTATTACTCCACCTTTTATAGCCTCTTTTACTCCCTCTGCCATATCCGGCGGAATATTACCTCTTCCCATTGCCTCAATTACAAGTCCCCTTGCGCCACTACTTACGCAAAAGTCAATTAACTTTGAATCCATTCCTGCACAAGCTTTTATTAAATCTACTTTAGTTTCTACTGTCTGCGTTATTATATGTTCTTTTTTTAAACTATCCCGGTAAAATATTGCTTCGTTGTTATCAATGAGACCTATTGGTCCAAATTGTGGACTTTGAAAAGTATTTAGATTCATCGAATGTGATTTAGTAACCTCACTTGCACAATTAAGTTCATCATTTAAACACACAAGCACCCCTCTATTACGTGCCTCATCTGAAATAGCAGTACAAATAGCAGCTGATAAATTTGCAGGCCCATCGTAGCCAAGTTCCGAACTATTTCTCATTGAACCAGTAATAATTACAGGTTTTGGACTATCAATAGTCAGATGTAATAGATATGCTGTTTCCTCAAGTGTATCAGTGCCATGAGTCACTACAACCCCACATATGTCATCCCTAATTAAAAATTCTTGTATGTAAATAGATAAATCCATCATTAGCTTAGGCGTTACATGAGGACCTGGCAAACTTGAAAAAGTATATGCTTCTATCTGTGCATAGTTTTCAATTCCTGTAACCATAGACATTATTTCTTCTCCACTTAGAGTTGGAACAGCAGCCCTTATTCTTGGATCAACACTCATAGAAATTGTACCACCATTAAAAATGACCACAACCTTTTTCATTCAAACCCCTCCTACATCATTTCTCTTAAACTCAAATAACAACTACTATTCTACAATATATCCCCCTCAATTACATCCTTATTTAAACTTAATTTTCATGTTAATAGAAAAGAATAAGATATACTCATTTATGTGAGCATATCTTATTCTTTTCTTTGGTTTATTATTCTTTGTCCCTTTATATATTTCATATATAATTCTTCATTATATCCATCAAACTATTTGATTTTTAAATATTTAAACAAGGACTTTTCTATTTCATCAGCATCATTATCATCTAAAGTTATAAACTGCCTGTGGCCATCAAGTGCCTTAACTTCTATTTTTCCTATCTCTTGACCAGTAACTTTATCAATATCACGTTCAAACTTCATTATCTTATAACTTTCATCTATAAATTGTTCCCCTTTGTTTACCATCAAATCGCACTCCCTTTCTATTTATGAATGTATATAAAAATCCAGGTTTATTATCTATTCAAGGGTTTCTCCATTGAAATTTTTATATAAAGGTGGTTTTTCTTTAACCCCTTTAGTTTTCTTAGGACTTTTAATATTATCACGTTTAATATCAATGTTACTATTTTTGCTACCTCCAATATGTTGATGATCAGGCATACTTAAAACTCCTTTCAAATTAAATTATGTTGTATTTATTCTTCTATTTTCTCACCATACAATAATTATTATACCTATAATTAATTTAAAATTTGTATTAACTAAGATTGTGATTATATTGTAATAGCTAGGATATTATTACAATATAGTCACAATGTATTTATATAAAATTATTCTTGCAATTAAATAATCAACATGATAAAGTGAATTGTATTCAATTTAATTAAATATAATTTACTTTAATTAAAATATAAACAAACACTAATGTAATAAAATTTAGTTTTAAAATTAAAGGATGTGCTAAAGATGAATTATGACGCTCTTAAATTAGATAATCAATTGTGTTTTGCTTTATATGCTTGTTCTCGTGAGATAACAAAGTTATATAAACCCTTCCTAGATAAATTAGGTTTAACCTACACTCAATATATTTCTCTTTTAGTATTATGGGAAAAAGACAATATAACTGTCAAAGACATGGGAAAAAAGTTGCATCTTGATTCTGGTACTTTAACCCCATTACTAAAGAAACTAGAAATCATGAGTCTCGTGAAAAGAATTAGAGATACTGTAGATGAACGTAATGTATATGTTAGTTTAACACCTAAGGGCATTGCCCTTAAGGAATTAGCTATTGAAATACCCCCTAAAATTCTTTGTAGCACTGGCATTCCACTCCAAAGTGCCATATACCTTAAGAAAAATATTTATTCACTATTAGTAAACTTAACTCCAAGTCATAACAAATAAAAATGATGTTGCACGAAGAATGTATATATTACATTCTTCGTGCAACATCATTATTTTATAATCTTCAATTTAACCTAAGTAGCATTACTACCAAGACCTCTTTCAATACGTTTTATAATGCCCTGTACTTGCTCGAGCATAATCCCATAGGCAAACCACACTGGTGCATAGGTCAATGTAATTATTCCGTATATTGATAATGTTCTATTAACATAGTTCCATGGGCACTCTCCTAACACCAATCTAAGCAGTAGTCCGCTAACTAATTCTACTGCAAATATAAGAAGCATGTATATTCCTCCCCTCACAATAAGCGGAAGATGTTTTATCCTATAATGCACAGGTTCAAGCAATACAGCAAGCCCATATATAGGAAACATCCAGATAGAGGTAGTGCCCCTAAGGAGCACATCGCCCTTAATCATTGATCCAAACCCAGTCCACAAAACCTCTACTAAGAGACCTAAAACACCATATAAAACAAATTTTTTCCACATAAATGTATTATGTGTACTAATTAGTAAAATATACTAGTTTTATATAAGTTTTTCATTAAATATATCAGTTAAATTTAATTTCTCAACTCTCCCCTTAATCTCACCCTTGTCTAAAGTAAAAAGTCCAAGTTCCTGCATCCGATTAAAATACTCAGCTCCAGCAAAAGTATATCTATTTCTCCTTCCCTCCTTAGACTTCATTTTTTCATTTGCATAAGCTATTATATCCCCAACGGCAAGGGTCCTTGGTAATATCAAAAGAGGCATTCCTAAATAATTTCTTATTGCATTGTGCCCCGCTAGTGCTCCCGTTACCATGGCTTCTGTGTGGCCTACAAATAAACCAGACTTCTCACCTGCACAAAACAAATTATCCAGCCCTACGACCTTCATACTGTTTGTTCTTGGGGCCACTGATAAATATCTTATAGAGTTTCCCTTTCCCCCTGCAATTGGATCTATATATTTTGCATTTTCAAGTCCTTCTATTTTCCTTAACTTATCTAAAGGATAATATGAAGTCATAAGTTTTGCATCACCCGTATCTAGTAAAATCATATTTTCTGCAAACTCCTTTAGAGCATATTGCTGGCACACCTTAACTTTAAGCTTATCTAGATTAACATCTTCCTCCGGCACTTTTAAAACGACTACTCCTATTTCATCAAGTTTCCGCTTAACCTCTTCTCCTAAAGAACTCTTAGCTAATTTACATGAACCACTAAAAGCTCCATAAACATCTTCTTCTCTTTCTCCTTTTAGGTCTTCGACACCAGCTCTGTAACTTATGCTTACTCTTGGCCCAAAAGCTGGACACCTTAATACACACATTGAGCAACCATTACCATATTTTAAGCAGTTACCCATTGGACCTGTTGACCCTGTGGTTTCTATAAATATATCTGCCTCAACATACTTGCCATCTGATAAATATATTCCTTTTATGGTATTGCCTTCTTTTTCAACATCTACTACTCTTGTTATCATGTTTAATTCTATATCCATCGCTTTTAAACATTTTACCACAGCTGGTTCAATTTTATTTACATCGTAAAGCCAAGCATTTTTATGCGCTGGAAAATCAATGTTTTTATGTCTGCTGTTCTCATCAGTCACATGTATTAAATCACCTGCGCCTAGTGCTATTAATTCTTCTGCCGCAGTATATCTTCCATTATTTCTCATTATGCCGCCTGCATTTCCAAGCCCTAAAAGCATATCTGTTTTTTCATATAATGATACCTCTGCTCCTGCTTTTTTTGCTGTGATTGCTGCGCTGCAACCAGACCACCCACCACCAATTATAATCACCTTCAAAATATTCTCCTCCCTTCCAATACATATTTAGGTTCTGTCTGCATCTTGCAGAGCCGCCTTAATTTAAGATCATTATTTACCCTTGTACAACATCCGCATACCCCTTCTCCACAACACATTTTAGCATTATTACAACAAGCGTATTTAATATTCTTGTCAGCCTCCTCTACGACCTTCATAAGCTCATAATTTAGAACGTCTGCGGCATCGCAGTTAACTAATGTTATATTATTATTACTAATAATATCTTTCAATACATCGTTAAATCCCGGTGTTATTTTCCCATTATCAATAGTAGTACACTCTATTACTTTAGACGCATACTTTTGTAAATACTCACTAGTAAAGCTTCTTTTAAAAGGTGAATTATCAAGTACAACAGTAATTTCATTATTATTTGAGTGTAGATATTTAAGTACCGGGATCATCGGTGCTTGACCTATACCTCTAGCTACAATTAAGCATTTACTATTTTTAGTTTCATATATGTTTTTGAGACCCATAGTACCATTCCAAAATGGACCTTTCACAAGTAATTCCTCACCTGTCTTTAAAACATCTAATGCCTTTGTTTTAACACCTTTAAGTTCTATAGCTATAGTTATTGTATTGCTTTTCGTGTCTGTATCCAATATTGATATTGGAGTATCGAACCTTGCCTCAGCGCTGGGCTTTCGCACAAAAATATAGCTTCCAGGATGAACCAGTTCACTTACCAATTTATCACTTGCGGCAATAGTCAATATAAGAAGATTATCCTCGAATTTGTTTTTCTCTAATATTTTGCAATTATAATATTTCCTACTCTCCTTAGCTTTGTAGTTGTTTGTAGCATATTCTTGGTAAATACAGACTCCATTAAAGTTACAGCAGTCGCAGAAATCTTCACCTGCAAGCTGCGAACATAATATACAGTCTCCCGTTTCTGCCAGATGGCAAGGACATGGTTGATACGTCAAACTGCGATATTAAAAGCGCAAATATGTAATTTTCTATTATTTATGATATTTTATTATAATTATTACATTATATTCTTGTTTATTTTTCTATAAAAACTATTGAAAATATTGTAATTTTCCGTTAAAATAGTCTTTGTAGAAAGGACTGATTATTTGAAGAATCTTTTTAAAAAGTTATTACCATTAGTATTTATTGGCTGTGTTCCTTTTTCTAATTTATTTTATTGGACATTAAACAGTACGCACAGAGGTGTCTATAATTTAACTACTGATTTGGATAGAGCTATGCCACTTATAAAAATTTTTATAATACCCTATATGACATTATGGTTTTTTTTAGCATTTTGTTATGTTTATTTGTGTTTTAAAAACAGAAAAATGTATTATAGGATTATGATTACTTTATTTCTATGTTATATTGTTGCTTTTATCACTTATTATTTTTTCCAAACCACCGTTTTAAGACCTATTGTTACAGGCGATGATATATTTTCAAAACTACTTTTGTTTACTTATAATTCTGATGCTCCATATAATTGTTTTCCTAGCATACATGTAATTACTGCATACCTCGCTATTAAAGGTATTAATGCTACTAATGCTAGAAAATCAATAAAGATTCCAGTTAATATTATAGGGTTTCTCATTATTATATCTACTGAATTTGTAAAACAACATGTAATAATGGATATATTTTTCGCAATATTTATATGTCAATCTATTTTTAGTCTTACTGTTTATGTAGAGAACCAGTACAAGCTTTATAATTCCAAAAAAACTTATAAAACACTCAATCAAAATATCGAATAATAATATAACAAAAGATTAAAAAGCTGCTGAATAAATTTCAGCAGCTTTTTAATCTTTATACTATAACAACTTTATCATCTTTTAATTCTATAGAAATTTTTGATCCCTCACCAAACTTATTCTGGAGATAATGCTCTGCAATTTCGTCTTCAATATATTTTTGTATAGTACGCCTAAGTGGCCTTGCTCCATATTTCTCATCGTACCCTTTTTCCAATATAAAGTCTCTTACCTCATCCGAAATGTGCAATGTGATTTTCTTTTCCCCTACCTCTTCAACAACTTCCATAACCATTAAATCTACTATTTTGCGAAGTTCTTCCTTTTCTAGTGGCGTAAATACAATAATTTCATCAACTCTATTTAAAAATTCCGGCTTAAAAGCTTCTTTTAAAGCATCCTTTACTTGAGCTTCTAAAACATCATAATTACCATTAACAAAACCAATACTGCTTGCCTTAAACTTAGTACCCGCGTTAGATGTCATTATAATCACAGTATTTTCAAAGAAAACAGTCCTACCTTGGCTATCTGTTAATATCCCATCTTCAAGAATCTGTAGTAACATGTTAAATACATCTGGATGAGCCTTCTCTATTTCATCTAAAAGAATTACTGAATATGGCTTCCTTTTAACTTTTTCTGTTAACTGTCCACCTTGATCATAACCTATATAACCCGGTGGTGCACCAATTAACTTTGAGACTGTATGTTTTTCCATGTACTCAGACATATCAATACGTATTAATGCCTCTTCACTTCCAAAAAGCTCACATGAAAGTGCTTTAACGAGTTCTGTTTTACCAACACCTGTTGGCCCTACAAAAATAAAAGAAGATGGTTTTTTCTTTTTTCTAAATCCTGAACGATTTCTCCTAATTGCTCTAGATAAAGTTTTTATAGCTTCATTTTGACCTATAATCCGATTGTGCAATTTATTTTCTAAATTTAAAAGCTTACTAGCTTCCTTTTCTGTAATTTTTTGAATTGGAATTTTAGTCCACGTCTCAATTACAAAAGCAATATCCTCTAAAGTAATTTGAACTTGACTACATTGTTTTTGGGTTTTATTAATATCTTCTTTTATTTTACATGATTTTGTTCTATATTCAGCAGCTTTTTCAAAATCTCCAGAAACTTCTGCTTCTTTTTCATCATTTTGAATTTTCTCTGATTGTTCTTTTAATCCTACAAGTTCCACAAGTCCCTTATTTTTTAAGTTCGCTCTAGACCCTGCTTCGTCAATAACATCAATTGCTTTATCTGGTAAGAATCTGTCAGTTATATATCTCTCTGATAAATTTACAGCTTCTTCAATAACTTCATCAGATATTTTAACTTTATGGTATTCTTCATAATAACCTCTTATTCCTTTTAAAATTTCTATTGTCTCTAGAATACTAGGCTCTTCAACTAGAACTGGTTGAAATCTTCTCTCAAGTGCTGCATCTTTTTCTATATACTTTCTATACTCCTCAAGAGTTGTTACTCCAATAACCTGTATTTCTCCCTTAGCTAGTGCTGGTTTTAATATATTTGCTGCATTCATTGCACCGCCTTGAACTTCACCTGCACCCATAATATTGTGAACCTCGTCAATAACCAATATTATATTTCCATTTTCTTTAGCTTCTTCAATAATTGACTTCATACGACTTTCAAATTGTCCCCTAAATTGCGTACCTGCAACCACCGCTGTTAGGTCAAGTAAATAAACTTCTGAATTAAATAATTTTTCTGGAACTTGTTTTTCAACGATTCTAACTGCAAGTCCTTCTGCAATAGCTGTTTTACCAACTCCAGCTTCCCCAATTAATATAGGATTATTTTTACCTCGTCTATTTAAAATTTGTACCACACGATCGATTTCTTTATATCTTCCTACAACCTTATCTACCCCACCATGCATAGCTTTATCTGTTAGATTTATGCCATATGTATCTAAATGCTTTCGTTTCTTTTTAAACCATTTCTTTTTAGATTTATCTTCAGATGATTCCTTTATTTTTGAAAAAGTTTCACTTTCATCTTCATCTTCGCTTTCTAGTAAGTCATTGTTTTTATCATCCGGTGAGAATAACCCATTAAAAATATTACCAATGATATTTTTACCATCACCACTTTCAATATTCAAATCTTTTGGATTCATATCCCCAAGATTCATATCTTCAAGGTTCATATCTTCTAAATTCATATCCTTAAACATATTTCCCATTTGCTCATTTAAACTTTCAATGTCCTCAGGTGATAATCCAGCTTGTTGCATTAATTGATCCATAACTGGAATTCCCTGTTTTTTAGCACACTCCACACATAACCCTATAGTCTTCGTTTTTCCATTTTCTATTCTTGTTGTTAATATCATTGCTATATTTTTTTTGCATATTTCACATAACTTCATATAAATCATCTCCATATTTTATGTTGTATTAAATATTATATCATTCTTCAATGGGATTTTGTCAATATATTCAGATTGTTTATTTTCATTATTAAAATACAACTAAATATTACTTCAAAACTAACTCTTTTCATCTTAATTGTTTCTCTTTTATAATTTATTCTACTCTTATCTTTTTATTCCTTTTTTAACTAGTAATACTTTTCGAAATATTTGTATATGTTTTAGATAATCAATAAATTTTCAATCATCTCACTTATCTGCTGTAATGAAAGTTCCGAGGTTACTATTTTAACAACGTTCCTTGTGTATTGTTCATTCAAAAGATCTTGTTCTGTTTGATTTAATTGTGAAAGAATTATGGAATTTACCTTCATGTATATTCCTCCAAACAAGCTATTATCTTATATTATGCCATCTAAGTCTTAGTGTTACAAAAATATATTTATTTATATAAAAAGTTAAATTTTTATAATCAATAATTAAGGGGTAGATAATTTGAAAATTGCTGCTATATACTCCCGAAAATCAAAATTTACAGGAAAAGGTGAATCTATAGTAAATCAAATTGAATTATGCAAACGTGAATGTTCTCATTTAGACATAAATCAATTCACTATATATGAAGATGAAGGTTTTTCAGGTAAAAATATTAAAAGACCACAATTTCAAAAAATGCTTAACGATGCAAGGCAAAAAAAATTCCATGTGCTAATCTGCTATAGGTTAGATAGGATCAGCAGAAATATCTCTGATTTTACTTATCTTATAAATGAATTAGATAGTCTTCATATTAGCTTTATAAGTGTTAATGAACAGTTTGATACGTCAACGCCTATGGGCAGAGCTATGATGTACATTGCCTCTGTTTTTGCTCAACTCGAACGTGAAACTATTGGTGAGAGGGTTCGCGACAATATGCTTGAACTGGCTAAAAGTGGACGATGGCTAGGAGGTCAAACACCTTTAGGATATAGCAGTAAAAAACTATCATATTTAGATGCACAGTTTAAAGAAAAAACAATGTATACATTATCCCCTATAAAAAAGGAGCTGGATGTCGTAAAAATAATTTACAATAAATATTTACAATACAAGTCAATTAGCCAGGTCTTTATTTATATATTCCAAAAAAACATAAAAACTAAAAACGGAGTTGACTTTAATAAAAAAAGAATTCAACTTATATTAAGAAATCCTCTGTATGTTAGAGCTGATGAAGTCGTTATGAATCATCTTAAATTTATTGGAATGAATGTAATGGGAAAAGCTAACGGTAAACAGGGCGTTTTAACTTATAATAAGAGTAAAGGTGCTAGGATCAAGCGCGACATAACACAGTGGATTGCTGCAGTATCAACCCATGAAGGAATTATTGATGCTCCCGCCTGGCTTAAGGTCCAAGAGATATTAGATGTTAATAAAAATAAGGCACCAAGACTGGGTACTTCAGCAGCAGCATTACTTACCGGAACTTTAAAATGCTCCAAATGTGGTAAAAGTATGATTGTAAAACATGGTCATATTAGTACAGTTTCTAACAAAAAAATTCAATATTATGTTTGTAGCACCAAAGATTATTCAAAAGGGGTCAGATGTAACAATCCTAATATAAGAGTGGATGAACTTGAAGCTGTTGTTATGGATAACTTAAAAAATACCTACCTTTCCAAAGATATTTTATTAGAAGAGTTATATAAAATTAAATCTGAAAAATCCAAAGATAATTTAATGTTATCTGAAAATGAAAATTTAAGAACTCAGATAAATACAAAACAATCTCAAATAGATACATTAATCAACCAATTATCTTTAAACAATGATATATCCAGATATATAAAACCTCAAATTTCTAAATTAGGAGATGAACTTGAAAAATTAAATATGAAATATGAAAATATAAAATGTATATCAGGTAAAACCAATAATCTACAAATAACGAAATTTACAAGCCCTTTAAATACATTCCAAGAAGTTATCAATAGCTTAGATTTTATTAATAAGAGATTATTAATTAATGATATTGTAGAATCCATATATTGGGATGGTGTCAAAGGTATAGTAAAAATCAATAGAATAACTCTAAAATAAGATTGTTTTAAAAAAACGCAAACTGCTTATCGCAGTTTAGCGTTTCAAGGACAAAATTCACTTCCTACATCAATACAATCGTAGGGTTCATAACTCATCAATATAACCTCCTTAAGTCTATACTATTAAAATATTTAAAAATATAGATATTGTTACAAGTTATATTATAGAACTTATACTCTGTTAAATAATTTAAGTATATTAACGGTTACCTAACCCACGACTTCTTATTGTTAATTGTTAACAAACAAATTTTTAATTTCATCAAACTTTATTTTAAATTTATTTTTTTTAACAATCACTTCTTTAGATACTAGTGCTTGCGTCAATAGAAGTTTGTCATTTGCATATACATCTATCCTACCTACATTTTCTCTTGCGCTTATTGGTGCAGAAACCTCATATAAAGGCTTTTTAATTTCAAACCTAATCTTTTGATTCTTTTTAACCGGAATTATAATATCTTTAGTACTTACTATATCAACATCATGAGTTCCGTTCTTTATTTTAAGATGATCTAAAACCTCACCCTTACTTATTATTTTTTCATACTTATAATTCTCTTTCACATAATTATTTATCTTTTCAGTTTCTTTCCATCTAGGGGTACAGTTTAAAGTAATAATAATAACATCTCTACCTTGAATTTTAACAGAAGTTACTAAACATTTACCTGCTTTTCCAGTGAACCCAGTTTTTACTCCAGTTGCATTTGGTAAAAGATATAAAATCTTATTTATATTATGGTAACTTCTTGTAAAATTATTCGCACTAGCATCAATATCCTTAGAGCTAACTATTTCATTAAAGAATTTAACCTCTTTTGCCTTTGCAGTAATTAACGCTAAATCATATGCTGTACAATAATGATTAGTACTATCTAAACCATGAGGAGATTCAAAATTACTATTTAATAATCCGGCCTCTAATGCATATTCATTCATCAGCTTTAAAAACTCATCCACGCTTCCACTTATTCCTTCTGCAATGGCAATTGCAGCATCATTCCCAGATCTTAGAAGCAGTCCATATAATAATTCTTTTAATGTTATTACTTCTCCTTCTTTAAGCCCTATTTCAGATCCACGTATAGTTGCAGATTTTTTTGATATTGTTATTTTTTTATCTAAATCTCCACATTTAATAGCAACTAAAGCAGTAATTATCTTTGTAGTACTGGCAATTTCGATTGGTGTATACGCATTTTTCTCATATAAAACAAGTTTTGAATCACAATCTAGTGCTATAGCACTTATAGCATTAACATACAAATCATCAGCATACACATTTTGAACAAATAATGTAAATAATAAAAATAAACTTAGAAATAAAGATAAATTGACTTTACACTTTTTTATCATGATATCACCTCTTTTAATATTTTTGTAACTAAAAATATTTATATTTTTCTATCTGTAAAATTTTTTTATCTGTAAACTGAATATTAGACTAATTAATTGATTTTTTTTGTTATTTTTGGGTATAATACCAGTTATTAGATATATTTGGAGGTTAAGATGTTTACATTTATAATTGTATTCTTTTTTATGTTAATAATTATATTATTTCCAATCCCTATAAAAATAACTCTAAAATACTCAAGCAAAGTTTTGGAAATTTTTATATACAACAAGAAAATAGATTTGAAAAAATCCTTGGAAAATAATAGGAATAAAAGAAACCGAAAAAATAATAAAACAGGCCAAACAAATAATACAACTACTAAATCAAAAAAAAGTTCTTTTAAGCTCTTAATTATAAATAATATATATGATATAAAACTAATTTTTTATAAAATTAAAACCTTAAAATTCAAACCAACTTTAATTTTAAATACTAAAGTTGAATATGGATTAGACGATGCTGCTTTGGTGGCTGTTTTATTTGGTATTATGCATTCAACCTACAGTTCTTTACATATAATATTATTAAATTTTGTTAAAGTTAAAAATATGTTTTTTAATGTTATTCCTCATTTTGAAGAAAATGATTTATATATGAAAATTTCAAGTACAATTTATATCAATTTTGCAACTGTTATTTATATGGCATTTAAGTTACTTCCTTGCCTTATAAACATAATGCACAACAAATCGAATTTCAAAGAATATAAAGGAGGAAATGTACATGGATAACCATCCAATTGAAAATTTAATGAAAAGTACAATGCAAAGTATAAAAGATATGATAGATGTGAACACCATTGTAGGTGATCCTATAAACCCAATAGCGGGCACTACTATTATTCCAATTTCAAAGGTATGTTTTGGTTTCGCATCTGGGGGAAGTGAATTCGATAGTGTTAAGGCCTCTGATTCAAGTAATAAATTCCCTTTTGGAGGTGGTTCTGGCGCTGGCGTCACTGTAAAACCTGTCGCATTTTTAGTAGTTAAAAACGACTCAATAAGACTTTTATATGTAGATCAGCAAAATCCATATGATAAAATCATCGATACAGTCCCACAGGTTATAGATACTATTAAGAACATTTTTAAAGAAAAAAGTGATAAAGAAGATCTATATAAAGGTGCAGAGAATGAAGATAAATCGTGTTACGATACAGAAGAATGTGATGAATAGTTAATTTTGCTTTTTAAATACATTTATAAAAATAGTAATAATAAAATTTCAACAAAATATAAGCCTCATCATAATAGTGTTTTCATTTAGAAAAACATTATTTTGATGAGACTTTAAACTTGTATTTTTTATTCATCCTAAATAGATATCTAATCTATTTCTTCTATATCAAGCTTTGGTTGTATATTTTCTTTATTGAAATCATCTCCTGCGGAGCTGAAATCATCTCCTGCGGAGCTGAAATCATCTTCTTTTATTTCTTCCTTATTAAACTCTTCTATAGAAGGCATTTCATTAAGGCTATGAAAATCAAAATGTTTAAGAAATTCATCGGTGGTAATATATATCATCGGTCTTCCCGGAACGTTTTTTCGCCCATTTTGCTCAATTAGTTTTTTTTGAGATAAAGTATAAATTGCCCTATCACTTTTGACACCCCTTATATCCTCAATCTCCACCCTTGTTATAGGTTGCTTATATGCAATTATTGCTAAAGTTTCAAGTGAAGCCTGGGACAGCGATTGCCTAATATTAGTCTTTAATAGTTTTTGAATATATTCACTATTACATGATTTTGTAACAAATTGATATTCATCATTGATTATTATAATTTTTATTCCTCTATACTCTTGTTCATACTTTATTTTTAACTCATCTATTAGCTCACGCGTAAAATCAATACTACACTCTAATATATTTGCAATTTCAGTTAGCTTTAATGATTCCCCAGCAACAAACAATAATGATTCAATAATAGAAAAGTATGTGTTTTTAGTAGAATTCTCTTCAATATCTAATTCCTTAATTTTAAACTTATTCATTTAATTTACCCTTTCTAAATATATATCTTCAAAATTGCTTTCTTGAATTACGGTAACACTCCTGCTCTTGATTAATTCAAGTAAAGCTAAAAACGTAACAATAACTTCTAATTTTGAAGAATACCCGTAAATTAGATTTGTAAAATGGATTTTCTCCAAAAAATCAATCTTTTGCTGTAATTCGTTCATTTTATCTTCTATTTTATATTCATCAACTAAAATTTTCTTATTTATTATATTATTAGTATTCATTTTATTTATATAATCTAACATTAAATTATTATATGAATTGTACAAATCAAAAATTGAAATATCTTTAAGAAAATCAATTTCTTGTGCATTTTTGCTATCTTCCTCAATTATTTCAGGTTTTTTACTGATCATTATACCAACGCCTTGTTCCATCATCTTCAAATTTTCAGCTATTACTTTGTATTTTCTATATTCAATTAATTTATTTAATAATTCTTTTTCAACATCAATATCATCATCAGGGGTATTCTCCTCTTTTACTTTAGGCAACAAATATTTAGATTTAATTTCGATTAAAGTTGCAGCAATAACAATAAATTCCGATGTCACATTTAAGTCCATTTCCTTCATATTTTTAAGATACTCTAAATATTGATTTGTTATTTCAATAATATTAATATCATAGATATTCATCTCATTTTTCTTAATAAGATGTAATAACAAGTCAAATGGACCTTCAAAATTAGTTACTTTTATACTTAACGGCATGTACATTCGCTCCTAAACACATAATTAATTATAAAGAAATATATTTCTTTATAATTGGTATAGTTTAAGTATAAAGCATCTTTAAATAAATAACTAGTCAACATATTATAAAAACTATAGCTTATAATCAATTTCTTGCTTATAAGCTATAGTTTACATTTAAATAGATGTTTATGTTTATATTATTATTAAATTGCTTTGTCAAATAAGTCTACAAAGTTATTTTTTAAATTATCCCAAATTTTAGATTTTTTAATATCCCTATCGCTGTATATGTTAATCTTACCAGATAATTTTTTATCAACATATATCTCACAGAATCCCATCACAACTCCTTTCTTATATTCTTGCAACCCTTCCTTTATAACAACTTTTCTAGTGATTTCATTTTTCTGGCCTCGCTCAAGAGTTATAATGAATTCTTCTTGTGCTTTAGCAACTAAAAATTTGTCACCCTTTTTATTCATAATCACCTTTTCTATATCTTGATCTTTTACTATTACTTTTTTAGTTTCAAATTTTGAAAATCCATAGTTCATTAACATGCTAGCATCACTATTTCTTTTCGTATACGTTGGTGCACCCATAATTATAGCAAGCATTCTTACATTACTTCGTTTTGCGGTAGCTGACATACAATACATAGCCTCATTAGTAAACCCAGTTTTAAGTCCATCACATCCATCAAAAAATCTAACAAGCTTATTATGGTTTACAAGACCAATAGGTGCTTTTCTACCCTCAGAAATAGTTTCCATATAGGTTCCAGAATACTTTAATATCTGAGGATGTTTTAATAACTCTCTAGACATAATTGATATATCATATGCTGTTGTATAGTGTCCTTCTGCACTTAGTCCAGTACAATTTTTGAATGCTGTATCTTTCATACCAAGACCTTTTGCTTTTTCGTTCATCATAGTTACAAAAGCATTTTCGCTGCCCCCTAAATATTCTGCCATTGCAACTGCTGCATCGTTTCCTGATGCAATTGCAATTCCTTTTAATATTTCTTCCACGGTTCTAACTTCACCAGTGTCAAGTATCATACTACTTCCGCCCATCTTTTTAGAGTTTTCACTTACAGTTATTTTATCTTGTAACTTAATCTTATTAGAGTCTATGGCCTCCATAGCTAGTAACATAGTCATAATTTTAGTTACTGATGCTGGTGCAAATTTTTCATGGGAATTTTTTTCATATATTATTTTTCCACTTGATGGTTCCATTAATAATGCTGACTTCGCATCTACTATAATCCCTTTATTGTCTTTATTTTCCACTTCTGCTTTAGCTGAAATACCAAAAAACTGTGAACTAAAAATCAATGATAAAATTAAACATAATACGTTTCTAAAGTTTCTTTTCATATAATCCTCCTCATATTTCTTTACGCTAGACAACACTAATATAATATCATCTGCTTTACTTAAATTTTATAACATTATTTTTACCAAATTTCATTAATATTATCACAGTTTCAAAAAATAATTTAAATATATAATAAATGAAAATTTTCATTATAAATTAAGCAAAAATAAAACCCACCTTCATAATTGCTGAAAGTAGGTTTATATTATATATGCTATGCTCTAGGATGAGTATTTTTATAAATTTCTGCCAACTTATTTTTTTTAATTACTGTTGAATAAATTTGAGTTGTAGACATACTGTTATGACCTAATAATTCTTGAACTGATGTTATACCAGCACCATTTTGCAATAAATGCACAGCAAATGAGTGTCTTAGTGTATAACAGTTTATTCCCTTTTTTATATTTGTCATTTTAGCATATTCTTTAATAATTTTCCAAAACCCTTGCCTTGTCATTTTGTCTGATTTTGTATTTAAAAATAGTAGACTTAAACTATTTAAATTAATTGTTGATCTAATTTTCAGATATTGCGATAGACAATTAACCGCATGTGACCCTATAGGAATTATTCTCTCATTTTTCCGTCCATTATTACATGTTATATATAACATTTCTAAGTTAATATCATATATCGTCAGATTTAGAAGTTCTGATACCTTTATTCCCGTAGCATACATTAATTCTAGCATTGCTTTATCTCTACACCCTTTAACAGTTAACCCATCTGGCTTATTTAATAATTCATCTATCTGTGCAATTGATAAGATTTGAGGTATATTCCGTTTAATTTTAGGAATAGAAAAGTAAGTCGTGGGATTATCATCTGCAAGATTGTTTTTAATAAGATATTTATAATAATTTCTAATAGAAACTATACTTCTTGCTATTGAACTATTTGCTTTGCCTTCTTTTTTAAGGTACTCAGCATATGCCATTATCGTTATGTTATCAACTGTTTTTACAGTTTCACTTCTGATTTTTATAAATTTAATAAAACGTTTAACATCCCTGGCATAAGCTTCCACCGTGTTTTTAGTCAACTTATTATTGTTTAAACTTTCAATATATATTGACAATAAATCATTCATAATTTCTCTCCTATGTTTAGGTTATAATCTAAAAAATAAATAAAATGTAAGAATATAATTATAAACCAATTTATAGTTATTATCAACTAAATTGTAAACTACAACGCTATTTTTGTAAATTCTAGTATTAGTAATAAGATTTTGAAGCAACCAATCTACTGCCTTAGGCAGTAAAATGCCCATTACTATCAAAATAACAAAACATTTTATTGTAAGCAGCACAAATTTTCTTATGTCCTTATAGTTCATTTAGCTATACTCCCCATATTATTAATTAGATTCTTGACAAAATATGGCGCAATATAGGATTCGATAACTATTCCTATAAATAATAAAACAATTATTACAATAAATATTACACTATAATATAATAACCTGCTAGATATACTACTTGTCCATTGTTTATTAAATTTGCTCTTAAGCAGCATTATGGAAAATTCCATTGATACTACTGATGCAAAAATAATGCATGGAATGTAAATCAAATTTTGAGGAAGAACCCCCAGCATTGCAATGCCAATGCCGCTATTCCCAAGCCCACTAATCATGAAACTAAATGTAAATCCAATTGTAAATCCTTTTAATAAATCAATTATTATTATTATTGGTATGCCAACAATCGTTAAACCTAAAAACCAAAGAAAAACAATAATAGGTAAATTATTTTTAATTGACTGAAAAAAAATTGATTTATAACTAATTCCACTTGTATTAGAAGGATCAACGAAATTCATCAAATAATTCACTAAATCATTTCGTTCAATTGTCCCCATGTATCTAACACTATAAATTCCTAAAATAATACCTGTAAATACACAAAGAATACTTATAATATATAACCAAAAGTTTTCTTGAATATGCTTGTTTATGTTACTTATTATTGTATTAGGTACCATAATTTTCTCCCCCTTTGTTTATCGCTCTTTTATCAAATTTATTTTAATATGTTTATTTAACTTGTATATGTAAAAGCTAAGCAAACACAATATAAATATTAAAACTTAATTTATATTTATGATAATTGAGGGGGTAATATGCATGCTTAATTAAAAACTTTAAATAACAATGAATTATACTTTATAAATAAAGCACATAAAAAATCCTCCTTATGTTTACTCAACAAATAAGAAGGATTTTTAATGTTTAACAATTAACATAATTATGAAGCTTTAAAGAATAATATAATACCCTATACTTCAAAACCTATTTAATGCTACTTAACTAACTCTGTTTTGTAATCTTAACTTATCAGCTACCATTGCTATGAACTCACTGTTAGTAGGTTTACCTTTAGCGTTATGTATAGTATAACCAAAGATTTTATTTATAGTTTCAACTTGTCCACGTCCCCATGCTACTTCTATAGCATGTCTTATTGCTCTTTCTACTCTACTAGCAGTTGTATTAAATTTCTTAGCAATTGATGGATATAATTCCTTAGTTACAGCAGATAGAAGCTCAATATCGTTTACTACCATAGTAATTGCTTCTCTTAAATACATATAACCTTTAATATGAGCTGGCACACCAATTTCATGAATTATATTTGTAATTTCAGCTTCTAGATCCATTGGTTCGCTACGACTACTTTTTCTAGGTTCAGTTGTATCAATAAATGAAATTGATCTTTTAGTATTATCACTAGAAATTGTATTGTTAAACATTTGTCTTATTCTCTTTGTAAAAACCTCCATATCAAAAGGTTTTACTACGTAGTAATCTGCCCCCAAAGCAATAGCACGTTGTGTAATTTTATCTTGACCTACTGCAGATAATACTATTATCTTTGGAATTGGATCAAGATCCATACTTCCCAATCTTTCTAGTACTCCAAGACCATCTAAATGTGGCATTATTATATCTAATACTACTAAGTCTGGTTTTCTCTCTTTTATTAACTTAAGAGCCTCTATTCCATCCTTTGCAATTCCTGTAACAATTATATCTCTTTGGCTCAGCAAATAATCATTTAGAATATTACAAAACTCCTTATTATCATCTGCAATAAGTACACTAATTCTTTCTTCTTCCATAATATAACTCCCCTTTATAAATAAATTCCCATATCTTAACAAATATTAATTCGACAAAAGAATTATAATTCCTTTTTATTTTAAAATTATTTACAAAAAAACATTTTTCTATCATTTATTATAAATAAAGGATAGCATAACTATCCTTTATCACTTAATACCTATTTTACCTCTTTTTTTTAAATAATACTAGCTATTTTGATAAAATACCAGCATCCTTTAACATCCATTCTATATATATACCATAACCAACATCTGGTTTATTTATTAAAACATGAGTCACAGCACCAATAATTTTATCGTTTTGAATTATTGGGCTTCCACTCATACCTTGAACTATGCCACCAGTTTTTTCTAGGAGCTTAGGATCTGTAATTTTAATTACCATACTTTTTGATCCAGATGTATTTTGAGGTAATAATTTTTGTATTTCTATGTCAAATAGTTCCGGCTCACTACCTTCTATAGTTGTTAAAATTTGCGCTTTACCTTCTTTAATTTCGTTTCTTAGACCTATTTTCATAGGTTTATTAAATTTACTATTTATAAGACTCTTAGTTCCATCTCCAAATATTCCACATTCTGTATTATTAATTATTTGTCCTTTTATAATATTTTCATCTACAAAAAGCCCTCTTAACTCCCCTGCGCTACCTCTTGTTCCTTTTTTTATAGATACTATATTAGATGATATAATTACACCACTGTTAACGTTAAGTATTGTTCCAGTATCAGAGTCTGTAATAGGATGACCCAGAGCAGCAAATTTTTTAGTTTTAGCATCATATAAAGTTAATGTTCCTACACCAGCCGTTGAATCCCGTACCCATAACCCGATTTTTTGTTTCCCATCTGCAGCATCAATAGCAGGAGTAACTTTAACCTCGAAAAAATTAATTTCATTTTTACGTTGCAATTTAAGTGTAATCTCAGATTTTTTTTGTTTATTTATAAATAAAGCTACATCCTCGGCACTATTTATTTCATTATTATTAATACTTACTATACTATCTCCTATTTGTACTCCTGCCTTAGCAGCAGGACTTGGTGTTTTGCCACTCTCACTTTCAATATCAGATAAAGCTACTACTAAAACACCCTTAGTAGTAAGTTTGACACCAATTGGTTGTCCTCCTGGATAAACCATTATTTCTGACTTATTTTTTATAAAAGTTTCTTGAACATTTAACAACCCTTGCAAATTAATTTTAAATCCTTTAATATTTTCAATTATAAAGGATTTATTAATACTATTAGTTTTATTCTCATTTACTATTGTACTACTACTGTTGTATGAACTTTCAATTGGTTTATCAAATATACCCACAACTTTATTTTGCATTTTAAAGTAGGTGCTTAAAGCAAATATTATTAGAGGTGTCATAATCCAACATAATATATTAAATTTTTTTATCATAAGTTTTACCTCCTTTTCGTATAGTATGACTTTAAGTTCCCCTGGATTTATAAGTATTATGCTATTAGATTAATTCAAAAATAGTCAATAAAATAGATTGAAAACTAATTTATGATAAATTAAGTTATTTTCACTTTATTTATATTATTTTCAGAATTTCTATAAATTTTACAACCTTAGATTATTTTACTTCACGTTAATATTAAAAACAAAAAAAAAGATAAAATCATGACTCATGACTTTATCTTTTCCTATATTCTAATTTTTTATTACTAAATTCACTAAAAAAATTAATATTAATTTTTCTTCTTATTGTTTGCCATATTTATCATTTCTTTAGAATTTTCTAAAGTTAATTTAGTAACCTCAGTCCCACCTATCATTCTAGCTATTTCACTTTGTTTTTCTTCATCATTCATTTTTATAATGTTAGTATACGTTTTGTCCTTAATGACGTTTTTCGATATTAAATAATTTATATCCGCCATGCTAGCTATTTGTGGCAAATGAGTTACACAAAAAATCTGATGATTTAATGATATTAAATACATTTTCTCTCCAACACATTGCGCAATTCGCCCACTTATACCCGTGTCTATTTCATCAAATATAACTGTAGGTATTTCATCCTTATCAACGAATACAGTCTTAAGAGCAAGCATTATACGTGATAATTCTCCCCCTGACACAATATTCTCTAGAGGGCTTAGTGGCTCTCCAGGATTTGTAGATATACAAAATTGAACCTTATCACATCCATTTTCATAAAATGTACTTTCAAGTTTCACTTCTATGTAGAATTTACTTTTTTCAAGTCCAATATAATTTAATTCCTCTTTTATTTTATTTTGAAGTTTTTTTGCTGTAACACATCTTATCAAATGAATTTCGTCCGCTATATTTTTCATTTCACTCTCTAGACCTAGCTTTTCTTCTTTAAGTTCAATAATAATTTCACTACTATTAGTTAATTCTTCATATTCAAGTTGAATTTTATTTCTATACTCATAGATTTCTTTAATAGTAGGTGCATATTTTTTCTTACAGCTATTAATTTGACTTATTCTACTGTTGATAAACTCCAATTCTTTTTCATCATAATAAATGTTCTCTTTTAAGTCCCTAAGTTGTGAAATATTTTCCTCGATATTAAAATAGCTTTCTTCAATAGCATCCGTAATTGTTTTTATTTTATCCATGTGTTTTTCGATACCACGAAGTTCCTTAATGGCAATAGCTAAATTATAAAAAACAGAGGGATTTTCTTCTTCACTACTATACAATAGTTGATAACTTTTAGATAAATGTTTCTCTAAATTTTCTGCATTACTGATTATTGCATATTTCTCTAAAAGCTCTTCATCTTCGCCAATTTTCAAATGTGTATTTTTAATTTCTTCTAACTGGTAATTTAAGAAATCAATTCTTTTTTCTCGCTCACCTTCGTTTCCTTCTAGTTTTAAAATTTTATTCTTAATAGTTGTCATTCGTGCAAACTTTTCCTTATACCCAAGAATAATTTTATGGATTTTGTCCGTACCAAATGAGTCCACATAAAATATATGATTAGCTTTATCTAATAAATTATGATTATCGTGTTGACCGTGAATATCTAATAAATTTTTGCTTATATGTTTGACCTTTGAAAGTAGCATAGATTTACCATTAACTTTAGCAATACTTTTTCCTGATTGAAAGGTTTCGCGACTTATAAATACCGTATCCTCATAATCAATTTCCATCTCATCTAAAACACTTTTGCTGTTTTTAGTATCAATAGTAAATATAGCCTCAACATAAGTTTTGTCTTCACCTGTCCTAATTAGGTTCTTATTAAATTTCCCACCTAACACATAATTTATAGCATCAATTAAGATTGATTTTCCTGCTCCTGTTTCACCAGAAAACACATTAAATCCCCGTTCAAAATTAATACTTAATTTTTCAATCAGTGCAAAATTCATAATATTTAATTGTAGGAGCATACTAATTCCTCCTATTCATTTATCATCTTTTTAATCTTTTGAATTATTTCTTTTGTATCTTCTTCTTTTCTAACTAAAATAAAAACAGTGTTATCTCCAGCTATAGTTCCTACAATTCCATTAAATTTCAATGAATCTAAAGCTTCGGCAGCAGCACCACCGGCTCCTGATATAGTTTTGAGCACTATAAAATTATCCACATGATCAACATAAAGAACTGTTTGAGAAAAAATATTAACCAACTTATTTGATAAAAAACTATCCCCTGGTGAACTAGTAGCATATTTGTGGGTCCCATATGCATTCATAACCTTAATTAATTTTAGTTCTTTTATATCTCTAGATACAGTCGCTTGAGTAATTTCAAAACCCTTATTTTTAAGTTCCTCTGCTAACTGCTCTTGGGTTTCAACCTCTTTTTCCTGAATAATTTCAATTATCTTTGCATGACGTGCAATTTTCATCTTTTTCTCCCTCACAGTCCATTGTTCTAGAAATTATTTTTTTTCTAAGTATACTAAAATAATTATAATCATTAAATTTAATAAGTCTACATTTTTTATTTGAAACACTTACTAATATTTTTTCATAGTTATTAAGCTTTATTGCTCGTTGGCCATCCGGGGTTAGGAATATACTTTCATGTTCACTTTTTATGTTAATAGATATTTCACTTTTAGAATCTACCACTATAGTCCTCATAGATAAAGATAATGGACAAATAGGTGTTAAAGCTATAACATCTAGATTCGGATAAATTATAGGCCCCCCTGCAGATAATGAGTATGCTGTAGACCCTGTTGGAGTAGCTATTATAAGTCCGTCCCCTGTAAAATCAATATAAAACTTATTATCTATGTGAAGTTCATATTTAACAACCCTTGCTAGCGTACCTTTTGATACAACTATATCATTTAATGCAATATATTCTTCAGTATCCTGCCTAAGTGGCAGAGTACACTTTAGCATCATTCTCTCCTCTACGTAATAATCATTTTTAATATACTTTTCCATAGCATTTTCAAATTCTAGTAGCTCTACACTAGATAAAAAACCTAAATTACCTATATTTACCCCTAATATTGGAATATTATAATTTTTAATATTCCGTGATGTCCTTAAAATAGTGCCATCTCCACCTAAGGCAATTATAATATCTAAATCGTTAAATTTATCGTTATCAAGCCCAACTGCATCTTTAAATGTAAATATATTAATATCATCAACATATTTACTAACGATATCCTTAACATATTTAATTATCTTTCCATCTTTATCCTTAGTTGTATTTATATTAATGCCTATTTTTTTCATATTACCTCCTTATCGCCCTCTATAGCAGACATTAACTATCAACAGCCTTCTAACCTAATTTAAATCTTTATGAGCCTGACTAACTAATTGTTTTATATTGTCTTCAATAAGATTGTCGAATTGATTACTATCTTTTGTAAAATAAATTAAATACTCAATATTACCATTAGGTCCCTTTATGCATGAATAATCAATATTAATAACCTTTACATCAAGATATTTAAGAAGGTTTAAAACATTGATTATTACCTTCACATGATCACTTGGATTTTTAACTACACCTTTTTTATTAACTACTCCTACACCAACTTCAAATTGAGGTTTTAATAGTGCTACAACGCTACCATCCTCTTTTAATAGATTAAGTAAATTTGGAATAACCTTTTCAAGAGATATAAATGATACATCAATACTAGCAAAATCTGACAACTGTCCGATACTATCTGAAGTTAAGTATCTTATGTTTGTCTTCTCCATTGAAACTACTCGGGGATCGATCCTTAACTTATTATCTAACTGATTTGTCCCAACATCTATAGAGTATACCCTAGATGCCCCATACTTAAGCATACAGTCTGTAAACCCTCCTGTAGATGCACCTATATCAAGGCAAGTTTTCGCCTCAAGGTTTATACCGAAAGAGTCTATAGCTTTTTTTAGCTTTAACCCCCCCCGACTTACATATGGAATATCTTCTCCAAAAAATTGAATCATAGATGATAAATCAACTTTTTTCCCACACTTAGTAATCTTAATACCATCCACAAATATGTTTCCAGAAATTATATTTTCCTTTGCCCTTTCTCTTGATGCTATAATCCCTCTTGAAACTACAATTACATCTAATCTGTCTTTATCTTCCAACATAGAAAACTCCTTATAAATCCATTCATTATAAAATCTTATTTTAAACTAATTTTAATATACTTTCAAAAATCCCATCCACATCTAATTTATGTAATTTATATAATATATCAACTTTTCCGTGGGTAATAAATTCATCTTTAAATCCTAAATTAACGACCTTTGTTTTTGCATTCAGTGAGTTTACATATTCTAGTACTAAAGAACCTAGTCCTCCATGCACAATATTATCCTCTATGGTTACTAATGAATATTCTTTTGAGACTAGCTCAGAAATTAGAACTTTATCAATAGGCTTAATAAAACAAGCATTAATTACAGTAGATGCAACCCCCATGTTCTCTAATTTTTCTCTAACTAAAATAGCATTTTGAACCATCTTACCAGTAGCTATAAATGCTATTTTACCGCCACTAAATAAAGTTTCCCATTTTCCATTTTTAAAATTTTCCATAGGAACCAATTTAACATTGCTATTGTCCCCACCCCTAGGGTATCTTATAGCAATTGGATAATTTTGCTCTACTGCAAACGTGAGCATTGTCTTAAGCTCACCTATACATTTTGGGGCCATTATTGTCATATTTGGAATATGAGATAAATACGATAAATCAAATACTCCTTGATGGGTTTCACCATCAGCACCTACTATGCCGGCCCTATCTATTGCAAAAATAACAGGCAAATTTTGAATACAAACATCATGTAAAATTTGATCATATGCCCTCTGAAGAAAAGTAGAGTAAACTGCAAAAATAGGTTTTAGGCCTTGCGTCGCCATTCCTGCCGCCATCGTAACTGCGTGTTGTTCTGCAATTCCTACATCAAAAAATCTATTCCGGAACTCTCTTGAAAATGTTTCTAACCCTGTGCCTTCACGCATTGCCGCTGTTATTGCTACTATATTTTTATTCTCCTTTGCAAGGTGAACAATCTGCTCTCCAAATGCATCGGAGTAACTTTCTGTATGAGCGCCATATACATTTCCAGTTAAGGGATCAAATGGTGCTATCCCATGGAATTTGTGTGGTTCCCTTTCAGCAAATTTGTACCCTTTACCCTTTTTAGTTATAACATGGATAATAACTGGACCATCCATTTCTTTAGCTAGCTTTAAAACCTTACTCATTTCTTTAATATTATGTCCATCTATAGGTCCTAAATATTTTATACCCATATGCTCAAAGAGCATTCCAGGCACAATAACTTGCTTAATTCCGTTTTTAAGCTTTTGTATGGAATTAACCATACCATCACCTACACTAGGGATTTTTCTAAGTGTAGAGTTTATCTCTTTTTTTATTCTATTATAGGTTGGATCAATTCTAAATTGACCTAAATATTTAGACAATCCTCCAACATTTTTTGAAATAGACATTTGATTATCATTGAGCAAAATAATCATTTTAGTTTTTCTAAATCCTGCATCATTTAAAGCTTCAAATGACATGCCTCCTGTGAGTGCACCATCACCAATTACTGAAATGACATTATAATTTTCTTTCTTTAAATCTCTAGCTCTTGCCATGCCAAGGCCTGCCGAAATAGATGTACTACTATGTCCTGCTTCAAAAGAATCGTATTTGCTTTCTTCTCTTTTAGGAAAACCACTCAGACCACCAAAACTTCTAAGAGAATCAAATTGATTCTTTCTGCCTGTAAGGATTTTATGTACATACGATTGATGCCCTACATCCCATATTATTTTATCTTTATCCAAATCAAACACATTATATAAACTTAATGTTAATTCTACAACGCCTAAATTAGAAGCTAAATGGCCTCCAGTTTTAGAGACTTCTTCAATTAAAAACCTTCTAATTTCTCCTGAAAAAATATTAAGTTCTTGTATTGTCATTTTTTTTACTGCATTTATATCATCAAATTCATCTAAAATCTTACTCATATATATCTATCCTCTTTTATTAAACATATTATTTTACCCACATTTATGGAAATATTATATCATATAATATTATTTAATTCAAAAGCTATTTCGACTAAAAAGACAGCCTTATGACATCTAAAACACTAGCAAATATTATTAAATCACTAATCTATTTTAGTATTGCCTTTCAAGTAAAAATTCTGTAATTTCTTCTAACTGAGTTGTATTTCCCTTAAGTCCCTTTAATATTTCAAAACATTGCTGAGTTAAATCGTTGCATTTTTTTTTGCATTCTTCTAATCCATACATGGTTATAAATGTAGTTTTATTATTACATTCATCACTATTTACATTTTTACCTAAAATAGTTACATCACCAATTATATCTAATATATCATCCTTTATTTGGAACGCTAACCCCAATTTGTCACCATACACCTTCAAATTGCTTAAATCCTCGTCACTTGCATTTGCTAAGATAGCACCACATAATATAGCAACTTTAATTAACTGTCCTGTTTTATTTTTATGCATATACAAAAGTTCTTCCTCAAGTATGGTTATACCTTCACTTAAAATATCACAAATTTGTCCGGCAATCATACCATCTGCGCCGGAAGCTTTTGCTATAAATGAACTTGCCTTTATTTTATTTAAGCTTCCATCTAAACATTCATTTAGCATTATTATCATAGCCTCATTTAAAAGCCCATCACCTGCCAGTATCGCGATTGCCTCACCATATATTTTATGATTTGTAGGTTTTCCACGGCGCAAATCATCATTATCCATGCTGGGCAAATCATCATGAACAAGAGAATATGTATGAATCATTTCAAGAGCTGCCGCAAAGGGCATTATACTCTTGTAATCTTCTTTATACATATTGTAGGTAAGAAGCATTAAGGCTGGTCTGATTCTTTTCCCTCCTACTTTTAAACTATAAATCATTGCCTCGAAATTTCTACTATTAATTTCTGGCTTATTATCAAAATAATCACTTATCCATTGTTCAACTTCATCTTTAAGCAACTTTATATCCATTTTATCCCTCTTCCTATTAATTGTTATAAAAATAAGATTTCAGCGTAAGTCTAACTCCACTCAGAACTCATTATTATAGTTAGCCTTCAGAACTGCAGTAATCATTACACTTTAGATTCATCTGCAAGTTCAATAAAATCTTTTTCACCATCATCTGTTAATATTTTTATTTTACCTTCTGTATCATTCAAAATTTTATATAAGTTATTACATATTTTTATGCCCTCTTCATAACTTGCCATAGTTCCTTCGAGAGTTACTTCATTACCATCCATAATATCTACGATTTCTTCTAGTCTTTCCATCATGCTTTCATAAGTTTCTTTTTTCTTAGCCATTAAATCATCTCCTTCGGAGCTTTAGTATTACTTAGTTTAAATAACGCACTACCATCTTTAAGCGTTATCTTTACGTCTTTGATATTTTTAAGTTCATTAATTTCACTAATAACTTCATTTTCATCATTTTGCAAAACTGCATAGCCCTTGGTCAACACATTTAAGGGGTTGTGTGCATGCAAAAGAGCATTTAATTTTGAAAGTTTCTGCTTTTCTAATAAGATTTTTGAATTAAATTTATAATTTAAAGTATCTTTTAGATTATCTATACGAGTATATTGATTAACTATAAAATTCAAAGGGTTATTAACTTTCAAAGTTTTGCTTAATAAATTAACTTTATTGTATTCTTTAGTAACCTTATATTCCACAGTTCTTAGCAAGAGTTCTCTAAGTGCTTTAATTTCATTATTTAGATCTTTTAAATTTCTAACTGCTATTTCAGCAGCAGCTGATGGAGTAGGCGCTCTATGGTCACTTGCAAAGTCGGCTATAGTAAAATCCGTTTCATGACCAACCCCTGTAATTATGGGTATCTTAGAATTATATATAGCATATGCTAAATTCTCTTCATTAAATGCCCATAATTCCTCTATTGACCCTCCTCCTCTTGCAATAATAATCATGTCAACACTTTTTGATAAATTAAAATATTTAATTCCTTGTTCAATTTCAGAGCTAGCATTTACACCTTGAACAAGTGCTGGATATATGAGAATGTTAACATTTATATTACGCCTTGTTGCAACGTTAATAATATCTTTAATTGCAGCTCCTGTTTGTGCTGTAATAACTCCTATTCTCGTAGGGAATGAGGGAATGATCTTTTTGTGTTTTTCATCAAATAATCCTTGTTTTTCTAACTTTTCTTTTAATTTCTGAAAAGCTAAATATAGTTGACCTTCGCCATCTGTCTCCATAGAGTCACAATAAACTTGATATGCACCGCCCTTCTCATAAACAGAAACTCTACCACGAATTATAACATTCATCCCATCTCTAGGCGTAATTGCCAGTTTAGATGCTTGTGATTTAAACATTACACAATTTACTTTTCCAAATGCATCTTTAAGCGAAAAATATATGTGTCCACTACTATGTAATTTTACATTAGATAATTCTCCTTTAACATTAGCATTATTTAATATAAAATCACTATCAATTATTTTTTTAATGTACCCATTAAGGGCAGTTACGGTTATTACTTTAATAAACATTATCCCTCCACGCAGCGCAAGCATTTTTTATAAGCATTGTTGTAGTCATTAGTCCCGTTCCACCTGGCACTGGCGTAACATAACTTGCACGATTTATAACATCGTAAAAATCTACATCACCAGTAATTTTACTATCTACCATTGTAGTTCCAACATCTATAACAACTGCGCCTTCCTTAACAAATTCACTTGTTACAAACCCTGGTTTACCAATAGCTGCAACTATTATGTCTGCTGATCTACAAATTTCTTTTAGATTAGTTGTTTTTGAGTGACATATAGTCACGGTTGCATCTTCGTTAAGTAATAATTGTGCTGCTGGTTTTCCTACAATATTACTTCTGCCAATAACAACAGCATGTTTTCCTTTAATATTACATCCAGTTTGTTTAATCATTTCAATAACACCCAATGCAGTACAAGGAATAAAACTTTTAGCTCCCATATAAAATCTACCCATATTTACATCTGTTAATCCATCAATATCCTTTTTATATGAAATTTTAGAAGTAATTTCTTTCTCATTCAAATTTTTAGGTAAAGGTAATTGAATAATTATCCCATCTACATTATTATCTTCATTAAATTTTTCTATAATATCTATTATATCGTTTTGACTTATCTCTTTATCTAATTGAGTACAAGTATAAGAAATCCCTAATTTATTACAGAGATTGTTTTGACTTTTTACATATGACAAAGAACCTCCATCATCTCCAACCAATATAGTTTTAATTGATGGCACTCTAAGACCTTTACTAATCCCATCCTCTATAATGGACTTAATTTCATTTCTGTAGGTTTCAACTATTATTTTACCATTAACTCTAACTCCCACATTATCTTCTCCTTTTAAACATTTATAATATATTAACTATAATAATACATTTCTAATAAACTTTTAGATTTCCTCTTTTATGAACTAAAATAACTAGTCAAATATACCTTTATATTTGACTAGTTATTTTATTATTATTAATTTAATTTCAGATCATTTTTGCTAAAATACCATTTATAAAAGCTGGTGAGCTGTCTTCCCCATAAATTTTTGCAAGTTCTATACCCTCATTTACGGAAACCTTACCTGGTATTTCTTCCTCGAATAAAATTTCATATGTACATATCCTTAAAATAGCCAAATTCATTTTAGATAATCTAATCAGTTTCCATTTAATTAGGTGTTTTTCAATATTTTGATCAATTTTCTTGGCATTTTCTTGAATCCCAGCAAGCACCTTAGTAATATACTCCATGTCTAAATCTACTAAATTCACATCTGTGTGTTCTTTAAAATTTTCAATTATCTCCTCATACTTTTCTTTATTTATTGACATTTCAAAAAGTAATTTCATTGCTGCTTCTCTCGACTTTCTTCTATTCATTAGTAATCCTCCTAGTCTTCCTAGACTAAATATAGTCTTAATATAATAAAACCTACATAAAAATAAACACCCTCTGTTACAGAGGGTGTTTATTTTTATGCTTCTATTTCCTCTAGCTTTTCTGTTTTAGGTAATACAACATTTTGTACATATACATTTACGGCTGATACTGTAAGACCTGTCATTAGCTCTACAGATCTTTTTACATTTATTTGTGCTTTTTCAGTAACTTCTGGAATTTTAACACCATATTCAACTACAATGTGTAAATCAATTATTGCACTATTTTCTCCAACATTGACTTTTACACCTTTAGATAAATTTTTCTTTCCGCTTAATATTTGAGTTATTCCATTAACTAAACTAGCACTCATTCCAACAATTCCTTGTATTTCAGCAACAGCGAGTCCCGCTATAACACTAACAACATCCTCAGATATCTTAACAACACCCATTTCCGTTTCGTTTAAAATTTTATCTTCCATATTAGTACCCCCTTATTTAACTTAGGTAAAACATGACAATGCTATATTTATTATATCAGATAAATATAGCATTTACAAATATTATTCTTTTATTTTAACATCAATCTTTTCAAGTTTTGTTTTACTCATTACAACATCCTTTATGCTTCTGAGCTCAGCTTCTGTAAGTACTTTTTTATCAGTTTTAACTAATATTTCTACCTTGTCATCTACTATGCTGCACATTGCCTCATTATATCCTAAAGCCTTTAGTGCAAGTTCAATGTCGCCTTCATTTTGCGTAGCCATTGATATGTTCATGTACTCAGTTGCAGCAATTTTCTTTTGTGCTTCTGGTGTATTAGCATCATCCATTAAAACTTTAATTTCTTGAAGAGCACTGTTATTTTGTTGCGTTCTTGATAATTTTGCTTCTGTAAAAAAGCTTGAAGTTGCTGTCTCTGTAAGTGATATTGCACTCTTCTCACTACTAAAATCACCATCATTTACATACAATGGTCCATTCACCTTCGTTGCAAGATACCCTGCAAACACAATAAGTACTACCAATGTAACAATTATACCAGACTGTTTTTTATTCATAATATTTCCCCCCATCTACCTTTCTTTGAATTATATGCTACTTATTCATAGGATATACATTAACTTTGCTTTCTGGCAAATTAAATAAATTAACTACTGCTTGTCTAATTCTAAGTTCTGTAATTTTCTCACTTGATCCCTGGGCCACTACGCAAACACCAGTAATAACAGGCTTGTATTTCTTTACTATTAACGGTTTATTTTCTTCTCCATTGTTAGTCATAACAACAGTACTTCCATTGTTATCTTGAGTAATGTTTCTTTTACCACCAGTTGTATCATTCTCTACTGTAAGACTGCTAGAATCATTAACGTTTACTGCAGGAACACTTTCTTCCCCGCTCTCAAAATATATCATAAGTTGTACCGTTCCAACCCCCTGAATCCCCTCAAGCGTTAATTTGAGTTTACTTTCAAGCTGTGCTTCATAGTCATCTAATCCTGCCGCGCTACTGCCGCTTGAAATTTTTGGGGTTTGCGCGCCAGCATCTACCTCCGTTGTAGTTGATTTTGGTGTTTTAAAAAAACTGCTTGCTAAAACTATTACAACAGCTACTAAGATAACGAGTACTAAGTTCCCAAGCATTTTGTCAGATTTTTTGTTTTTATCATTTTTATTTCCTCCTTTTCCACCATTTAATTTTATTTTAATATACTCAGTAAATTTACTAAGCAAATTATCATTATTCACGAAAATTCCCCTCATTTCTTGTTATAATATTATACTTATCAATCCATAATTTATGAATTTGATTTATAAACCGTAATAACATTATTAGATATTTTGTACTTACTACTTATTAGTTTCTTTATTTTATTCCCCTCATTGCCCTTTAAAACATCCTTTTGTGGCGCACTTACACTTTTTACATCAATGTCTATATTATTTATATTTTTAACTCCTAGTCCCACTACTTCAACCCCAACAGAATCTATATTAAATATTCCATTTTTGCTATCATAAGCAACCTGTATATCAACATTATATTTATTTTCAGGATAAGTCTCTTCTAAATTTGTAATGCAATCTTTTTCTAAATTCTTTTTAAAATTTTCAGTTGTATTTAATATGTTGCTATCTTTATACTTCTTAATATCAGCCTTGTCAGTCCCTGTCTCCATATAACTTGTAGCTTTATCTGAGTAAGAATTTAAATTAAAATCTTTATCAAAAGCTTTTATTATAGGGTTAATTATTACTACTATTAGTATCAATCCCAATACGAATTTGGCATATTTTTTCATGCTATTATCTGGCAAAAGCATCTCCACTGCAGTAATAAAAAACACAGCTATGGTAATACTTGTTATCCAGACCTTTAATATCTCTATCAAATTGCCACCACCTCCTTTATTATCGAGTTTTCTATTGCATTATAATCATTACACCAGTGAATGCTTATCCTCTTAAATATTCTTATCCACCAATTATCCCTCTACCAGTGGATGCAACTATTGCCACCATTATGAAAAACATTACACTAACCGATATTACGCAAGACATTAAAAGAAGAATAGAATCACCTACAGAATTTATACACTGTACTGTTCGGGTGTCACTTATTGGTTCAATTAGTGCTGCTGCTATTTTATATAAAAAAGCCATAATTAAAAGTTTAATGATAGGAAATAAAACTATTACTATAAGAATAACGAGTCCAAGCCCACTTATTGCACTTTTTAAAAGAAGTGAGTATCCAGCAACTGTAGAAATTGCATCAGATAAAAGTTTTCCAACCACTGGTACAAAGGTATCTACTGCGAATTTTGCTGTTTTTATAGTAACTTGATCTAAAGTTTTTGCGGCTATACTTCTTATGGTCATTACAGCAATAAATGCTGTCATTACCAGTCCCTGGACCCATATAGCAATTTGTTTTAAAAGTTTTGTTAAATTATTTATCTTATAATCACTGGATATATTATTAACAAATTGTAGTACAAAGCTCATAAATATTATGGGTATTATAATATCCACGTAAATTCTAGAGCTTATCATTGCAAACCCCATTATCACAGGGTCCAGTAATGTTGCCTCTGCGAATCCACCAACGCTTGCTAGAAGCATCATAAGCACTGGAATAAGTGCCGCCATAAAATCTGTCATACTAAGAATAGTAGTTTTGGCAAGCTCTGCTACTACATAGAAACTTTTAGTTATCATCACAATCATTACGCCATAACAAGCAAAATAAGCTATATTTGATAAACTCTCCCTATTAAATGCACTTTGTAAATTATTAAGTAATGAGCAAATGATAGCAATGATCATAAGGCTTCCTATTAACTGCATAGATGCAATAACTTCTTTAAAAGTATATTTTATAACATACCCGGAAATGTCTTTAAAACTAAGTCCATTTTCACCAGTCTTTATAAATTGATCTACAAAATCTTTCGGCTGCATATCGTTTATTATTTCGTACTGCGTTTTCACATTAGAAATATACTCATATAAATTACTTATTTGCGTTTGTTCTTTTTCCCCTATTTTTCCTATTTGCCCTGCCTCAGTAGCTTGTACACTAATAGGAAAACATATTAAAAATAATAAAATCAATAATATTTTTTTCATATTTTACCTCTACGTTAAAATTAGGAACATTTTTTTAATATTGTGCATCTACATTATTTTAAGAATAGATTGCATTACTGCCATTAGGATAGGAATAGCTAAAACTAGTATTAATATTTTCCCAGCAAAATCTACCTTAGCTGCAATGCTACTTTCTCCAGCATCCCTACAAATCTCACTACAAAATGAAGCTAAGTAGGCAATTCCCAATATTTTGAAAACTGTATTTAAATAAACAACATCAATATTCGCTTTATTTGCAAGTGTTTGTAAAAATCCCATAATTATTGTAAGTTTGTTTACCATAAATAAAAAGATCAATATTCCTGCGGCAATACTCACCTGAATGGCTAAATCATCTCTTCTACCTTTAAATATAAGCACAATAAATAATGCCATGAAAGCAAATGCAACAATCTTGATTATTTCCATAACACCCTCCTCGATTGCCTCTGCAAGTGTCTTTGCGAAAGTAAATGAAAACTATAAATTTTTATATACATGTCCTAAAACTGAAACAAAGTCTTTACAGAAGTAAACAGCTTGTTCACTAAATTTATAACCATCATAAGAAGCAGTATTACTCCTGCTAAATTTGCAACTACAGCAATGTCATCCTTGCCACCGCTTTTTAAGATCTTATCGATAATAATAATTAAAATACCTGTTGCCCCTATTTTAAATAGCAAACTTACATCTAACACCTAAAAAACCTCCTCCCTATAATAATACGATTACCAGCATTGCTCCAAATGAAAAACCCAAATATCTATACATTTTCACATTTTTATTCATAAAATCTTCAGATATCTTAATTTGTTTTTTTAAATTTGATATAGTTAGTGAGAATATACTGCACTGCCCCTGAATATCAGATTCGCCTAAAGTTTTTGTTAAATCTAAAATGACATTAATATCTTCTGCATTTAAATATAATTTGTTTTTCAATAAGTTTACAGCTTCTTTCATTGCCTCATATACATTTTCATATTCATTTCCAGATAATAATTCACTGGTTTTATTAAAAAGTTCCTTTATAGGCTCTTTGCTTTTATCTGCTATATTTTTAAAAGCATCTGGCAATAGCACATGAACATAAGTTATTTCATTTTGAAGTTGGTAAATTGCCCGTTCTATCTCATTAAGCTGAAAAACTCTATATTTAAGTCTTTCACTATATATAAATCCAGCCATAGTTGAAGCCCCTAAAATCACCATACATCCAATTATCTTAATCATGCTGTGACCTCCATACATCTGTACCTTTAGTAAAATCATAAATAGATTCTATTGTTCCAATTCCTTTTTTGTTACTTAGTACTATCGCTCTTGAAAATACGAAATTCTCTACAATGTCTTTAAAAACTAATCTTTTATACAAATCTTCAATTCCAAACCCATGAATGGTTGTAACTAAACTAATTCCAGAATTAAGTGCCATTAATATACTTTCCATATCTCTTTGAGTTCCAATCTCATCACAAACTATGACATCAGGTGACATGCTTCTAATAGCCATCATTATTCCTTGACTCTTAGGGCAATTATCAAGTACATCAGTTCGCACTCCCACTTCCATTTGCGGTATTCCTTTAAAAGAACCAGCTATTTCAGACCTCTCATCAATTATCGAAACATTTTTTCCATTAAAATTTTTATTTTTATCACCATCAGATATTTGCCTTGAAATATCCCTAAGTAGAGTTGTTTTACCACACTTAGGAGGCGATATAATAATGGTGTTATGCATTGAATTATCATGTGTAATGTAAGGCATTACTTTATCAGCACAACCAATAATTTCTTTACATGCCCTTATATTTATAGACGATATGTCCTTTATAGTTTTTATGTTATTGTTTTCTATAACACAAATTCCACAAAGTCCCACTCTATGTCCACCTTTTATAGTTATATACCCCTGCCTAATTTCCTCCTCAAAGGCATATATTGAGTAATTGCTTATCCTCTGCATTATGTATTTGATATCTTCTGGAGTAGCAATATAATCCCAGATTTCCTCTTTGCTGCCAATGTGAATAAACAGAGGCTTGTTTACCTTTATCCTAATCTCTTCAAGTTTTTGTAAATTATTGACTTGTTCCAGTTTTTCTCTGATGTTTTTAGGTAATATCTCAAATAAATCTTTTGTAGCTAACATTTTTTTCACACTCCCATATATAATTTCTATTATAAAATCTTTTAAAATATTCCAAAAACATAAAATTTTTATTGATTTGAATGAATTCATTTTACATATTATACGTGGTAAACAAAAAAAAAGAACAAAAAAAAAGAACCAAATAGGTCCTTTCTCACTTATTCCTTATACTCTTAGCATGTAGTCACCATTTCTAGTATCTATTCTTATCGTTTCACCTTCATTAACAAACATTGGCACTTGAATTATTGCTCCTGTTTCTACAGTAGCAGGTTTTGTTACACTTGATGATGTATTGCCTTTAACGCCAGGTTCTGTAGCAGTTATTACGAGTTCTACAAAGTTTGGAGCTTCTACTGAAAAAGCATCATCTTTATAAAATTTTATTATAGCAAACATATTTTCTTTTAAGTATTTTATAGCATCTTCAACTTTTGCATATTCAAGCGGTACTTGTTCGTATGTTTCTTGATCCATAAAGTAGTATAATCCGTCAGCTGCATATAAATACTGCATTTCCTTTCTTTCTATAACTGCTTCTTGTAATTTTGTAGTAGGATTAAATGTCTTTTCTGTAACCCCTTGATTAATAACATTTCTTAATTTAGTTCTAACAAATGCAGCGCCCTTACCAGGTTTTACATGTAAGAAATCTATTACAGTGTAAACTTGTCCACCTTCATCAAATGTAGTTCCTTTTCTTATGTCTCCTGCTGATATCATAAAGTACCCCTCCAAAATTCATTAATCATTCAATTAACTTAATATATTATAAACATACTTGTTTTTCAAAAGGCTCATCTCTAAACCTTTTATATATTATCATATTTAGTATAGACTAACAATACTTGATTTATACACTTAATCTCATATAAGCTTTATGAATGATATCAATCTACGGCTGATGTGCAGCATATTGATAAACAATGTATTTAATCCAGTTTAGTATATCTATACTAAGCATAACTCAATTCACTAATTATTATAGCACATTCCTGACTAAAAACAGTAAATATAAACATTACAGAGGAACAATGTTATTTTATCAAAACCTAATGACATTTGCAAACATATTTTTCTTTACTTATTCTTTTTAAAATTAATACTTATATTTGTGATTTTGGCATCTTTATCAACAGTTATTTTGTTTATATTTAAAAGATTTCCACTTTCATTTAATTTAAATAAAGAAAATTGCAATAATTTCATATCACCATCATAAATAACTTCCACATTACAAATTTCATCTTGCATCTCGTTAATAGATTTAACTACGAAATTTTTATTTTTTTGTAAACATTCCAAAATATCACTGTATCCATATTTCTCTACACGAACAAAGTTATCTGTTTTGGGATTTTTATTTATAATCTGCTTTTTATTTTGAATAAATACATTATTAAGAAAAGTAAATTTTAAAGTTAAAATAATCATTATTAAGACTAATCCTTCAAGTACCCACTTAATTCTTCGGTTTTCATACATTTTTATACCTCTAACATAACTTTAAAGTTATATTCACCCTCATTTTTAGTGTTTGGAACTAATTTTTTTATTATATAATTATCTTCTAAACATCTTACTATCATTACGTATTCTTCATAACTTTTAGCTCGAATCTCTATTTCAGTCTCAAACTCAGTTATTATAATATTTGTGAAATTAAGATTGTTTTGTTTTGAAAAATCACTAATCTCCTTATATTTTTCAATAGTAATACTACTCTTCTTGAGCACCTCTACTTTTTCTTTAATTTCATTTTTTGGGTTTACTGCCCTAACATCATTTATGTCTTTCAATTTATCTGAAGTATTAAATATAAGGCTCATTAGAAAAATATTTAAAACTATAGTTACCACAATACATATTTTGATCTTTTTATTTTGAATTTCGTTTTTTTGATCTATATACCAATTAGGAATAAATGTTTTTTTCATCATATCAACTTATTCCTTTCCTATAATATATTTTATTAATTCTTCTCGTTTTAGATCCTCAAATATTTGATAGGTTAATTTTAAATATCCAAATTCATCCAAATCTAATTCACTTATATTCGCATAATAAATCTCTTCGCATAACTTGGCGTAATCGTTATAGAGTTCTAAAAATTCATTCATTACCCTAGAAAATTTTATCAAAGGTAATTCCCGAACTTTTATAATATTATTAGCTCTAATTTCATTATTACAACATATTAAAAAGTACAAATTATGATTATAATAAAAAACGAATATATAATTTTTAACACTAATTTTGCTTGCATAATAGTTCTTAAAGCAAAATTGAATTAGATTTACCTTTTTCAAATTAACATTGTTAGTAATACTATTTTCTAAAATGTCTAAGTTATTCCCCTTTAGACAAAAAACTAATATTTCCATATTTGATTTGTCTTGTTTAATTAACTTATAGGTAAATGCTATATTCTTAATATCCTTATAATAATATTTTAATTCATTTTTAACCATATCATTAATTAAATATTTTTTAACCACCGGCAATGTAACCATTTTAATATAAACTGCTTCCCCTTCAACAAGAACATATAAATTTTTATTTTTTATATCTATTCTAAAATCTTGTATATTCTGCGCCTCCTTATAATATACATTTTTGCTCGTCATATTTACTACTCTATTTAATACTATACTTTTAAAAAATTCAGTGCCCGAAATATTTTGCGTTGAAACTTCAAGAAACATATTTTTTCTGAATTTCATATTTGCCTCCCTTAATTCTCATATTTAGTTTTTATAAATATTATATTAAATCCACTAGAAACATCCTCTAATTTAAAATAATCATTTCTATATCCATATACTTCATGCGGATCTTTTAAAATTATGTAACGTGTTCTAAAAATAAAGTCATTATCCTTTTCATTATAACTAACATTAGCTGTGCCATAATTTACTATGGCACTTTTAGACCCTTTAAAATAAACGGCCACTCCTGCATTTTTAATTAGCGTTTTATTTGTATCATTATTGATATATGTGGAAAATAAAGTTGTTAAATATTCTTTGTCTCTTTGATAATTGTCCTCCCTTAATACATATCTTTTATTACTTGTTGAATACTTCACTTCTGACATTTGAATATCGAACATATACATCATAACAATTAAACAAATAATTCCTACTAAAAGAGTATAGATTAATATAAATCCTTTTTTAGTTTGCATTTTCTATCGCCAAAAACTTCTCAATGCTTTGACCATTGCGCCATACAATTTTAATATAAAGAATTTTGCCAGTTTTAATGGCTACAAAGTCTTTAACCTCACTCATAATTGTATTAGAGTAATATGTATTTCCAGAATTAGTAAGTACTATAAGCTTTCCATTAACACATTTTACACGTTTAGGACTACTTCCTTTGTAACAATCTATGGTAATAATATTACCATCAGTTTTCACACACTTTGCATACTCATTAACTTCTGAATCTATCATAAAAATGGCACTGTTTAAATAATTAAATCCACTGTTTTGTACTAAACTATTTTTATAACTTTTCACATAAGACACAAGCATACTCCCTATTGCCCCAAGCATTAAAAATGCCAGTGCCATGACAATTACTATTTCCATAAGCGTAAATCCTTTTTTCTTCATTAATGATCACCTTTATAGAAAGTACACTCAAGCTCTAGGACATCGCTTGGTTTTCCAGAATATAAAGCAAGATTCAGCTTATAAACATTAACATCTAAACATAAAAATGTTAATTTTATGTACTGATTTAATGATGGCTCTTGATTTGTGAACACAGTTTTTACTATCATTTTATTTTCATCTAATATAATATCTTTTTTATTTATATAAATTTTACCTTCATTCTTCAAATTAGTAAGTTCTATAAATGTCATAGCATATATAATATTATTTTTTAAATTTTCTATAATAACTACATTATTATTTATATTTTTAACATCTTTTTTCATGTTAAGAGCTGCTACCTCATAAGACATAATGCAAATAAAAATTATGGAGAAAACCCCAAGGCTGCATATTACTTCTACCAACGTAAATCCTTTTTTATTCTCTATCAACATAGACTGTACCTACTCCCATTCTAATTATATATATCTTTTTATCATTATCCATTAAGGTTATCGACCCTGCATCACCAGTAGAACCCATTCTATTAATTAGGAAGTGATCATCTCCTCGCGTCCCCGTGAGGTCACCTAATGTTATATTCTTTGGAAGTATAAGTTCGTTTACCGTGTTTAGTCCATAGCCATCAACCTAAGAATTCAATAATTTGTAAATAAGGTTACAACTATATTTTTATACAAATTGGAAATAATTTTTGGTAATGATTTTAGAGTTAAACATGATATTTTTAGTTTTGACCCCGAATTGACGCAACTTAATAAGCCTTCACAAAACAAATAAAATAAAGTTCTAAATAAGTATTTATATGCCAGTATTAGCTTGCCATTTTTACCAAATCAATTTCAAATTTATTAAGGCTTTGTAATATTAAAAAGGGTGTTTTTTTGTCTTTTTTCTTAGATTTCACACCATATCGTTCAATAGAGGATACTATACGATGAAATATTTGATTTAAAACTATTTTACCTTTAAAAATATTCATATATATTTCATTAAAATATTGTTTCACAGTACCAAAAGATTTTATTTCACTTAACTCTTTACCAGTTTTCAAATAACTTAAATTACGAGCTGTAAAAACTATTGTTGAAGTTAGTAATAACATAATTAATCTACCATATATGAAACATTGTATTCTTTCTAATCCTGACTGTCTAACTTCATGGATTTTAAAAAGAGATTTCCATATTTTAAACATTATTTCCACCTGCCACCGCAATGTGTACATCAGATGCACTTGTTCCATAGATATCATTTCACTAGGTACGTTGGTTATGTAACAATTAAAGTCAAGCCACCATTTGTTTTGTTCAAGACCTTTAATTTTACCACTATCTTTCATTTTTTTATTATTAATTTCTTTTTTTCTCTTGCATTCTTCTGTTAATTTAGTTAAGATTAATCTGCATTTGGTACTATTTTTAACGGTATTTCCTATGTAAATATTATTGAACTCTATGCTTTCGCCTTCTGATAAAGGCAATACGAGTGATTTAATATCTACGTAGGAGTACCTTTTTCTTATTGTAACTTTTCCTTTAAATCCATATTCAGTTATTTCCTCTTCTTTATAAAGATTAGTATTAACTTTAAGTCTAGAAATATAGAAAGCTTCATTTTCTTCAATAAATTTTAAATCAGCAGTTTTAATATATCCTAAATCTTTTAAAGATAAATCACCTTTTTCAATAGTGCTTTGAAGTGTTGGAAGGTATTTAGCATCTGAAACTGAGCCTGCTCCGAGCTCGCAATGAATAAATTCACCAGTTAATAAATCATACTGTAATTGAATTTTTACAGATGATTTTATACCGCACCCCTTATATTTATCTGCATGCTTATCATCTAACTTAAATCCAGTAGAATCAACTATTGTTATCCTATTAAAACAACTTTTTAATAGAGGCCCATTATCTCTTAAAACCTCATTTTCAAAATTTATCATGTCGTGTAATATCTTTTCAAGAAAATTCACGGATTTCTCATTAAATCTTTTACTTAATGCCTGAGGAGATATTGATACTTTCTCATTAGCTTCTAATTTGGCACACAAATTCGATAAGGAAGAGGAACATAAGTCCTCACCTAGAAAGGTGCATAGGTTTAGAAAAGATTTAGCAGAAACTTTACCCTTCCTAATATTAAACTGATGTTTTTTAGCTAACTTTTCAATCCTATTAAGGTTGTACACCTTTTCTAAATTGAGAATTATTTGCTTTATTTTTTTTCTGTTCATTGTAAATAACATCCTTTCGGTTAGTTTTATATATATTTGAATAAAAGTAATATATACACTAATTATATATTATTTAGCAATAAATCAAAAAACAAAAGGTGTATTTTATACCATAATTAGGTTAAAATACACTCTTTAATGAAAATAAATATTCTGTTTTTTTTAGGTTCTATTTATATACAAGTATTTAGTTAAAATCTATACTATTTACATTTAATGGTTCTGTTAGGTTGATGGCCATGGTGTTTAGTCCTCTATCAAGTAAAATCTTACCTCTAATCTTATCAAAAGTTATAACTGCACTACAAGAATTTTCCTTACAATACATTTTTGAATTATTAATAAAACTTATTACCTCGTTACAATTATAATCTACCAACATTTTGTTTTGAATGTCATTATAATACTTAAACGAAAGTACACTACACCCCATTAATATACCCATTATAGCCATAACTATCGTTATCTCAATTAATGTAAATCCTTTATTCATAAACCACCTATCCTTATTAAATCATCTCCTGCGGAGCTGAAATATTGTTAAAATTTTCCTGCAGAGTCCATAACATTTAACATGGGAAGCATTACCGCAAGTATAATAGTCCCAATCATAATTCCTAAAAATATTATCAAGATTGGCTCTAGTAGTACTGTGGCTTTTTCCACATTTTCCTCGGCATCTTCATAGAAAATATCTGCAGCATTTAAAAACATTGAATCTAAATCACCTGTTTCTTCCCCTATTTTTATCATAGCAACAAAAAATTGCGGAAATAGATCCATATCATTTAATGCATTTGATAAATTCTTTCCTTTTTTTATTTCATCAGATACTGTTTTAAGTTTTAGTTTAAAATACCTATTGCTTATAACATCATTAATTATTTCAAAAGATCTTACGATTCCCACTCCACTACTTAGTAATATATTAAGACCTCTAGAAAACCTTGTATATATAAGTCGTTTATATACTGGCGAAAGTATTGGGCAGATAAATTTGAATTTATCAAAAACAAATTTTCCTCTTTGAGTTTTAATATATTGCATGGTAGCAGTGACTAAAGTTATTATGATTATAAATATCCATAATAAATTGCTTCGCATAAAATTACTGGCAGACAAAACAATCCTTGTTATCAAAGGAATTTTGGCATCAAATGAATCTAAATTTGTTATAAATATTGGGATTACTTTTATAATTAAGAATAATGATACTACCAAAAGTGTTATAAACACAGTACATGGATAAATCATTGAATTAGTAAGTTTTTTTAATAGCTTATATTCTTTCTCGTAATATTTTGATAACTGATCTAGAATTATGTCAAGTTTTCCGCTTTCCTCTCCCAAATAAATCATATTTATCATAAAATCAGGGTAAGTATTTCTAATCATTTTCATACTTTCAAACAACGTATTACCCTTTTGTACGTTTTCCCTAATACTAATAAGACTTGTTTTTATGGATTTATGAAGTATTTGTTCATAAAGCAGATCCAAGACATCACAAATTGCAATACCTGATTTAATACATATTGAGAATTGCCTACAAAACATAGCAATAATTTTTAAATTAGGTCTACTAGAAAATTTGCTTATTTTTTTCGTACTAATAATTTTCATTAAAAATATTTCTTTTTCACGTAAATTTAATGCTAATTCCTCTATACTATCACTATCAGTTGTAGCCTTTATTAAAGTCCCATTTATTGTTTTTGCAATGTATCTATATTTCATAATGCGATTCACCAATCCTGACGTTTTTTTTATTTGTAATTATAGCTATAAGTAGCTTCTTCAAATTCTTCTATTGAGGTTATCCCATTAATTACATTTTCCCTACAACTACCCATAAACGACCCCGATCTTTTTTCATCACAATATTTCCAAAGCTCATCGCTTATTCCACTTCTTGCTATAATAGATCTATGATTACTATCTAATCTTAAAAGTTCATATATTACAGTTCTTCCTTTATACCCTGTTTTATTGCACTTATTACATCCTACTGCTTTATATATTTTTTCTCCCCTTTTAAAACCTAAATGTTCAAATTCATTGCAAGCAATCTCACATTCTGTTTTGCAATGTGGACATAATTTCCTTACAAGTCTCTGCGCCAGTACCACAACTAATGAATCGGCAACTAAATATGACGGAATCCCCATATCTATTAGCCTTGATATGGACGCTGCAGAATTATTTGTGTGAAGCGTAGATAAGACCAAATGCCCTGTTATGGATGCTCTTACTGCTATTCTTGCTGTTTCCTCATCCCTTATCTCTCCTATCATGATAATATCGGGATCTTGGCGCAATATACTTCTAAGCCCCATTGAAAAAGTAAGCCCAGCTTTATTATTTACATTTACTTGATTAATTCTAGGCATGTTATATTCTATCGGGTCCTCTATAGTAACAATATTTTTACTTTTACTATTAATTTCATTTAGCAATGCATATAACGTTGTTGATTTTCCACTACCAGTTGGACCTGCCACTATTATCATCCCATGAGAAAGTTTTAATGTGTCCCGTAATAACTTAACTTTATCAACGCTAAAACCCAATGAATCTAAATTAATAAATCTCTCTGCTTTGTATAAAACTCTTATTACTAGTTTCTCTCCATACATTGTTGGCAATGAGGATACCCTAAAATCATAATCTACTCCATCTATATTTTCAGTTATCTTTCCATCTAATGGAATAAATTTTGTTGCAATATCCATATTTGCCATGATCTTTACTCTTGTACACAATGATTTGTATACTTTACTAGGAATTTTGTTTGTTTCACTTAGTATTCCATCTACTCGCATACGAATTATAGCTGAATCCTTAAACGGTTCTAGATGAATGTCACTAGCCTGAGCATTAACAGCCCTCTTTAATAATGAATTTGTTATCCTTATAACTGGTGCATCTTCAACCCAAGACGCAGCCTTCATCTCTTCATTTTTTTGCTCTATTTCTAACATATATTCTTTTTTCATCTCTTCAACTGCCACATCGACAATTTGTTTACCATAACAATTTTCAATAGCCTCAGATATATGTATATCTATTGCGAAAAATACTTTCACTTTTTTATTTGTTATAAATTTTAGTTCATCGATGACCTTTATATCAAATGGATTTGAGAACGCCACACATACTTCATTGCTGTCATAATAAAAAGGTATTAAATTATACCTTTTAGCCACTTCTTTTGATATTAGATTAAACGCCTCCTTCATTGCAGGTTTTTCTTCTAAATCAATATATGGTATGTTAAAGTCATTCTCAATAATTGAAATAAGTGCATTTATATCTATTTTGCCTCCGCTTAGAATTATTTGCTCTTCGCTTATATTTCTTTTAATTGAAAGCTCTTCTACCTCTTTGTAACTTTGGGTTGTAATAAGATTTTTATCTAATAATAATTTAAGTAAATTTTTTTTAATATTATTTCACCTTCTAGCCTTCAAATTTTAAAAAGGATGTACTACTTTTTAATCATTGTCATTTTTTTAAATTTTATTCACTTTATTATTATTAATTGCATAAAAAAAACAACTGCCCTAATAATAAATATGGCAGTTGTTTTTATTTAATTTATAAAAAATTGTCCTTCGAAAGTAATTTCAGCAGGTCCCTCCATTAGCACCTCATCATTAACAATCTCAATATAAAGTAATCCTCCTGGAACATGTACAGTTACTTGTCCCTCTACGTAGCCCAGCCTGCTTGCTGCAACTACCGACGCACAACTACCAGTGCCACAAGCAAGTGTTGGCCCTGCACCTCTCTCCCACGTTTTAACCCTTATCGTATTTTTATCTACTACATGACAAAAGTTAACATTTGTTTTCTGAGGAAATAATTCAAATTTCTCAATAACCTCCCCTTCCTGGACCATGTATTGATCAACTCCTCCAAACACAATAGTATGTGGCACTCCCATAAGCATTGACGTTATGCTATACTCTTTACCTTTAATCTCTATCTTTTTATTAATTATTTGCTCCTCTGCTAAGGCTGGAATGCTTTTAGGATCAAAATTGTATCTTCCCATATTTATAGTTACACCTTTAAAAATTCCATCCTTAACATCTATACTTGCCAATTTTACACCATCGCCAGTTTCAATTTTTATAGAATTGCTTGTAACATATTTTTTCTCCCAAATATATTTAGCAAAGCATCTTATTCCATTACCACACATTGATGCATAAGAACCATCAGCATTAATAATCACCATTTGCAAATCTGCTATACTACTTTTTCTAACAACTAAAATTCCATCAGCACCTATTCCAAAATGTCTATTACAAAGTTTTTTTGCAATCTCCTCTAAATTTTCATATTTACCTTCCAAATCTTCTATAACAACAAAATCATTACCAGTTCCCTGCATTTTCGTAAAATTTATGATTTCCATATAACTCCTCCTTTTTCTATCAATATGATGCGACTTTTCAATAATTTTCTTTAATGGTATACTATTAATAATAGAATATGTTAATAGTAGTATATTATATATTGTATTATTTACAAAGCATAAATATAAATTTATAAAATTTTACGAAGTTTTAAAGTGGAAGGATGATATATATGGCATTAGATGGAATTTATTTATCTAGCCTCGTTGAGGAAATAAAAGATGTAATAATAAATTGTAGAGTTGATAAAGTAACCCAACCAGAAAAAGATGAGGTTATATTAAGTTTTAAAAAAAACAGAAAAATACATAAATTATTAATAAGTTCAAGCCCAAATTATCCTAGAATTCATTTTACAGAATTTAATAAACAAAACCCGGTGCAAGCTCCTAAATTTTGTATGGTTCTAAGGAAATATTTAAATACTGCAACTGTCCTAGATGTAAGGCAACTAAATTCAGATAGATTACTAATTATTGATTTTAAATCCAGCGATGAACTAGGTTTTGATAGTGTATACTCTTTAATAATTGAAATAATGGGTAGGCACAGTAATATTAGTTTAGTTCGTACCCGTGATAACATAATTATGGATAGCATCAAACATGTTAGTTCTGACGTTAATAGTTACCGTGTTTTGTATACAGGTGTAGAATATATATATCCTCCTGCTTCTACAAAACTAGATGCATTTAATTTTACGTATGATGAATTCTATAAATATATAACAGAAAAGGACATAGACTTTGGTGAAAAATTTTTCACTAGTTGTTTTACAGGAGTAAGCTCTAATCTATCATCAGAAATTGTATATAGATATTATGCAAAGTATCCAGATTTTAATATAAAAAGTGCTCAAAATATTTATGATTTTACAGTAACCCTATTTGAAAATATTGCTAAAAATACTTTTATAGCTTCATATTCTAAAAATAGTAAACTAAAAGATTTTCATACAACTGAGCTCACATCATTAAAAGATTATGAAATCGAAAAATATGATTCTCCATCTAAACTAATAGAGGATTTTTATTTCCGTAAAGATAAACATGATAGGTTAAATGCTAAAAGTGCAAATCTTCAAAAAATAGTTAATAATAATATTAGCCGTTGTGATAAAAAAGTGAGAATACTTACCCAAACTTTAAAAGATTGTACAAATAAAGGTACTTATAAACTACACGGTGAACTTCTAACGGCAAATATATACTCACTTAAAAAGGGTGACAAAGTCGCTTGCCTTGTGAATTATTATAGCGAAAATGGCGATACTATTAAAATCAAACTTGACGAACATAAAACTCCATCACAAAATGTTCAATATTATTACAAGAAATATAATAAATTTAAGATAGCAGAAGAAATGGCTTTGGTTCAAATGAACCTTACTGAAAATGAATTACAATATCTCCATTCAGTTTTAACAAACATGATAAATGTAGAAGATTATAATGGAATTGAAGACATTAAAAATGAATTGATTGAAACTGAATATATTAAAATTAAAAAACAACATGGTAAAACTAAAAAAGTTAAACCTACAAAACCAATGCATTTTATTTCAAGCGAAGGCATCGACATCTATGTTGGGAGAAATAACATTCAAAATGATCTCTTGACTTTAAAATTTGCAAACAAAAACGATATGTGGTTACACACAAAGGATATCCCAGGTTCACATGTTATTATAAAACATATTGGTGACGTACCTGAAACCACCTTACTTGAGGCTGGTAACTTATCCGCATACTTTAGTAAATCACAAAATTCCTCTAGCGTACCAGTTGATTATACGCAAGTTAGAAATGTAAAGAAACCATCAGGTGCAAAACCAGGAATGGTTATATACTCTACAAATAAAACTATATATATAACTCCTACTGAAAGTACTTTAGAACGGGTTAACTAAAAAAGAAAAAAGTATATATTACGCGTATTGCAATACGATTAATGCATTCACTTCGCTATGAACTACTAATTTTATTTTTAGTTGATTTACTAAAAATAAAATTAGTAGTTCTAAAGCTTGTTCAAATGTATTATACGCAATATATACTTTTTTTGATAATCCTCATCAAAAAATCTTTTAGACGTTAGGCTGTAGATGCAGTACATTTCCTTTGCATTTAATATATTATATTAAATCTTAGTTTTATCTTTATAAAAATATTTTGTCACATTACCAATTATTACTCCAAAATATAAAAGTATACTTATTGCTAATAACTCCTTTCTATGTGTTCCCCAGTAAAGCAATAACCCCAAAGACGGTATACATGAAATTATAGCCATAGGTTTTAGCATATATTTAAAGAAAATCTTCACTATTTCACCCCTTTACAAATATTTTTTATATGTTTATTCATTGATGATTGTTTGTATCTGTGCTTGTTCAGGTAAATTTTCTTTTAGAATAGTAATGATTTTATCGTAATCGCTGTTTTTAAAATGAAATGTTTGCTCCATAAACCCACACGCTACCACAACCTTTATATTCTTTGAACTGATTACCATAACTTTCTCAATTTCATTCCATAATATAATCTCTTTCAATCTATACATTGATATGAAACCTTTTGAGTAGATTCCATGTTTAATCCACATGCTTACAAACATAACAATAGCTAACACCCCTGCAACATAATGAACCCAGGTATTCGCATAAAAATATGTAAGACCTATGAAAACAACAACACTAAGCAATACAGTAATAGTTTCTACATACGTTTTTCTTGTTGGTATTATTAATACTTTTATATATTTAATCTGTTTTAAAATAATTACAATAAAAAATAACGGAACAATAATATCATAAATACTCATTTAAACTCTCTCCTTCACAAGTAATTTTAGTTGTGAATATTTAGTGTTCATGTTATTTACTTTGTAAATTTTTACGACTATGAAACAACTTACTCATAAATTGTACCATTTAATATCATGAAATAACCTTAATTCATCAAAATATAAGACAGAAAAGAGGATGGATATATGTATAATATATCCATCCTCTTTTCTTCTTTAGAAATTCCCATACCCCTTCCAACAGTGGGTAATCAAATCCCATCTAGTCCATCCCTTGACCTTCCCGCAGGTATAGGCATACTAGAATGAACTTTCTCCATAGCGACATGAAATAAGAAGCGCAGTAACATTGAAATTTCATTTAGAAATTTTTCTTTTGCTAATATAAAATTCTCGTGAACCTGACAGGATGTCAGGTTAGTGAACCCGAGACAGGACGTCGAGTGTGAACGATAGAGAATTTTATATTCGCAAAAGATTAGATTTTCTTAATGGAATTTCACGTTTCAAGCTCTTATTTCAATGCAGCTAGGAGAAGGACATCTAGATGCACTCCTATTCTTCTCTTTTTTTCCTAGGCACCTCTATTATATATTGGTAGTAATAACACAATAATCTTCCATTATATAATTTTCTATTTTTATCTGATCTGTTTCCGAATTGCTTCTGAAAATCAACATTTGATGTTATAACGTAGCAAGACCAATCGTTTAAGCTCCTATACATTTCGCCAAGACCCTCGTGTATTTTTTTCACCTGTTCACGCTCACCAAGTCTTTCTCCATAAGGTGGGTTTGTAATTATAACACCATATTTTTGCCTAGATGCAAAAGTTTGCATTGGTATCTTCTGAAATTTTATGAACTCAGCAACTCCTGCTTTTTCTGCATTTTGCATTGCTGTCCTGAGTAAACTTCCATCAATATCTGATGCTAGTATTTCAATTTCATTAGGGCTAACAGTTTTTCTTGCGCCTTCACGTACTTGTACCCAAATGTCACTGTCTATATTTGGCCAAGTTTCGCTAACAAATTCTCTGTTTATTCCTGGTGCCATATTTTTCGCTATAAGTGCAGCTTCTATTGGAATAGTTCCAGAACCACATAGCGGGTCAGCTAAAACTCTTGTACTATCCCATTTACTTATTAGGACAAGGGCAGCAGCTAACGTTTCCTTAAGCGGTGCTTCTCCAGCATATTCCCTATATCCTCTCTTATGTAGTCCAACACCTGATGTATCTACTGATAAAGTAACTATATCCCTTAAAATTGCAACCTCAATCTTGTACACAGGACCATCTTCAGTAAACCATTCTTTATCATACTTTTTCTTCATTGATTCTACTACTGCCTTTTTTACTATTCCTTGACAATCTGGCACACTATGAAGCTGTGATTTCACAGATTTTCCTACAATATGCATCTTACCATCTTCAGGTATTAAATTACCCCAATCTACTGCAAGTGTTCCTTGAAATAAGTCTTCAAAAGATAATGCCTTAAATTCAGCCATCTTTATATAAAGTCTTTCTGCGGTTCTGAGCCAAGTATTGCATATAGCAATATCCATTTCATCCCCTTCAAAGATTACTCTTCCATTTTCAACAATTAAATTTTCGTACCCTAGTGCTTTTAGTTCTTTAGCAGTAACTGCCTCTATTCCAAAAGTAGTAGTGGCTATTAAAGTATACATCATATATTATCTCTCCCATCTCACTATCATGATATCTCTATTTGCTATTATTGTCTATAAATTTTAAATTTATCTCTATAAAATACACAAAAGTGCCAGAACTACTCTGACACTTTTGTGTATTATTTTTAGTATAACCCTATAATTAATTGTCTCCTGATTTACTAGTTTGAGGTAACACTAAGTTAAGTATAATGCCTACCAACGTTGCTAAAGCAAGTCCTGCAATTTCTACATGTGCTCCTAAAAATTGAAAGTTAATACCTCCTCCACCTATTCCTACAACTATTATAACTGAAGCAATTATAAGATTTCTCTTTTTACTAAAATCAACTTTATCTTCAACAAAAATTCTAAAACCAGAAGATGCAATTATGCCAAATAACATTACACTTACTCCTCCAATTACAGGTAATGGAATGTTACCTATAACTTCTGATACTGGTCCTATGAATGATAGTATTATTGCAATAATAGCTGCTCCTCCTATTACCCAAACGCTGTAAACCTTAGTGATTGCCATAACCCCTATGTTTTCTCCGTATGTTGTATTTGGAGGCCCACCAACGAATCCTGCAAAAATTGTAGCAACTCCGTCTCCAAGTATTGATCTATGAAGCCCTGGATCTTTTGCAAAATCTTTTCCGCAAACATTGCTTGTAACATATACATGTCCAATATGTTCAGCAAGTGTTACAAAAGCTATTGGAGCCATAAGCATAATAGCATTTATGTTAAAGGTTGGCATTACAAAACTTGGTAATCTAATTAATTTAGCAGATTCAATTTGAGCTAGAGCCTCACTAGGAATTGCTCCCAGTATTATTGAAAGTATGTATCCCACTACCATTGCAATCAGAATAGGTACCACCCCGAAAAAACCCTTGAAATACATGGTTCCTGCTATTGCTACAGTCAATGTTGTCATTGATATAAATATCCACGTTCCTCTAGATATTCCCTCAAGTGCTGGTGATGTAAATGTGGAATCCAGTCCCGACCATTGTATTGCAACACTTGCAAGGCTTAATCCTATTACAATTACAACGGAACCCACAACAACTGGAGGCAATAGTTTATTTATCCATTTAATTCCCACAAGTTTAATAATTAAAGCCACAATTACATATACACATCCTGCGGCAATAATCCCTGAAAGCATTGAACTTTGTCCATATGCCTTTGTAGCAACCCCCATAGGCCCAATAAATGCAAATGATGACCCTACATATGCCGGAAGCCTAGCTTTTGTACATAAAATATAGAGTAGTGTACCTGCGCCACTACAAAACAGTGCAATAGACGGGCTTAGACCTGTGAGCATTGGAACAAGTATTGTTGCCCCCACCATTGCAAATAAGTGCTGGAGACTTAACGGGATAGTCTTGAGTATTGGTAATTTTTCATCAACATCTATAAAATCTTTCATTAGTTCCTCCTTTTAGTCTCGCTGGACTATATTAAAAGATTACTTATCTTCTTCGAAGCTTATCTTCTTCGAAGCTACTTATCTTCTTCGAAGCTTTATCTTTTTCAAAGCAATTCGCTAAATCTCAAATATACTTACTGAGTCTTTTTCATCAGTTTCTGTTAATTTAACAGAAATCATCTCTTTACTTGAAGTAGGGATGTTTTTGCCTACATAATCTGCTCTAATTGGCAGTTCCCTGTGTCCTCTGTCTACTAAAACAGCTAATTGTATCGCAAGAGGTCTGCCATTATCAATTATTGCGTCAATTGCAGCCCTAGCAGTTCTTCCTGTATACAATACATCATCCACTAAAATTATTTTTTTACCTTTTACATCTATACCTAAATCTACATTATTTAAAATTGGTTGGTCATCGAGTGTTGTAAGATCATCCCGGTATAAAGTAATGTCAACTGAACTTACGGGGACCTTAATTCCCTCAAACTGCTCTATAAGACTAGCAATCCTTTTTGCAATTGGAACCCCTCGTCTTTTTATACCTACAAGTATAATATCTTCTATTCCCTTATTTTTTTCTATAATTTCATGTGCCACTCTTGTAAGTGTTCTCTCTATTGCTTTTTCATCTAATAAAACTGATTTAAATTCCATAATTTCACCTCCCTCGTAATAATATTCTTATTTTTTTTAAAAATACAAAAAGCCTTCACCAAAAAGGTAAAGGCATACTATACTTTCATAATAGTACTACTATCTTTATCCTTATGATCTCTCTGGAACATTTAAAGGGATAAATATTTTATTAAATAATCTCCTGCGGAGCTACTATAATAAACATAAAGTGTTATATAACACTCATAATATACTACCACAGGTTACTATCTATTTCAACTATTTTTTAACTTAACTATAAGTTTTTCAAGATAATTTGGAAGAGGCGAGTTAAATTCCATATACTCATTAGTACTTGGGTGAATAAACCCCAGTTTTTTTGCATGAAGTACTTGGCCCTTTAAATTAAATCGTTGCTTTTTAAATCCATATATCAAATCACCAACTAAAGGATGTCCTATCTTTGCCATATGTACTCTTATTTGATGAGTTCGCCCTGTTTCTAGGTTACATTCCACTAAAGTATTACTTTCAAATCTCTCTAATACTTTAAAATGAGTTACAGCCCTTTTACCTGATTCTACTACAGCCATTTTTATCCTATCTTTAGGATGCCTTGCAATAGGCTCATCAATTGTTCCTTCATTGTTTTTAATTATTCCTTCTACTAATGCTATGTAACTTCTTGTCATTGAATGATCTTTTAACTGCGCTGCAAGAGAATTATGTGCATTATCATTTTTAGCAACCACTAAAGCCCCTGATGTGTCCTTATCAATCCTATGAACTATCCCTGGCCTTAGAACGCCATTAATGCCCGATAGATCTGTGCAATGATTTAAGAGTGCATTAACTAGCGTACCACTATAATTTCCCGGTGCTGGGTGAACCACCATATCCTGTGGTTTATTAATTACGATTACGTCACTATCTTCATATATAATGTCAAGTGGTATATCCTCAGCTTTTACGTTTAGCTCTACAGGAGCTGGAACATTTAAAGTAATTATATCCTCAAGTTTTAGTTTGAAATTACTTTTTCTACATTTACCATTTACTAACGCATTTTCACCTTCAATTATTCGTTGAATATATGACCTTGATCTATTTTCGAATTCATTAGAAATAAAAACATCTAACCTACTACCCACTGAACTCTCGCTTACCTTAAACTCAAAACCTTCCATTTATATCTCATCCTTTACTATAGAAATTGCCAAAATCAGAGTTCCCACTACTACCAAGCTGTCAGCTATGTTAAATGTGGGGAAATAATATACATCTTTATAATGTACTAAAATAAAATCTACTACATATTTATAAAACATTCTATCATACAAATTTCCTAAAGCTCCACTTATAATCAAGGCAAAACTTATTCTTATGAATTTTGATTTTGGTTTATACTTAATAATATAATATATCATACCTGCTATTACTAATAACGTAACTAGAGCTAATAATAATAATTTATTTTGAAGAATGCCAAACGCAGCACCTCTATTCTCCAAATATTCCAATTTAAAGATATTTTTAATCAATACAACTCCATCTTCGTCTTTTAAAGCACTTAGCGCCCAGATCTTACTTAATCTATCTAGTAACAACCCAAAAAAAACAATTAGTATCTCCATACACTTCCCCCTACTTGAGGCATAATATAAAAGTATATATTGCTCTAAATTTATGTGTTATAAAAATTTTACAATATATACCTTTTTAATTTACCTAAATTAACTCATCCCATTTTCTTAATCAGGTAACTGATTTTTATATTGTCCATTACTTATTTGTTCTATTGGTTCAACATAACCACCGTTATCGTCGTCATCGTAAAATTCAACTATATCATCTAATTTATTAAAACGCTCAACAGCTTGGTAAGTATCTTCTGAATCAACACCTATTTCACCTTTACTGCAACTAAAAAACGAGCCAAGCACGTCTTCCTCTACGCTTCTATTGTTTTGCTCAGCAGGTTTGTGATCCCCTATAGATTTTTGGCATATCTGGCAATTTTGCGCATAGGGCATAAATTCTAATCTTTCACTGGCTATATCACTACCACAACTAAGACATTTCCCATAGGTATTTTTTTCAATACTTTTTAAAGCATCCTCAATTTTGTTTAAAATAGATATTTCATTCCCCTTTAATGCAAGGCCCTTTTCCTTATCAAATAATTCGGTTGCCATGTCTGACGGGTGGTTATCATAAAAAGACAAGTCCGTTTCCATTTCACTATTAGAATTTACAACTCCATTGTGTTTCATTTGGTTAATAAGACTTACTACACGTGCCTTCTCATTTATTAATTTTTCTTTATAATACTCCATTTTTTTCTTTTCCATGAAAACAACTCCTCTAATTTTAATATAGAAGTATTACTAAACAAATAAAACTTCTATATATCTATGTTTTCTCATGGAAAGAATTTTATAACACTTATTTAAAAATATTTAAATTTATTTAAATATTTTTATGTGGTTCAGTTATCAATTTCAACATATCACTTAAAATACTTGTAGAATTCTCTACAGCAATGTCCTTAAATTCTTCATAATCCATTTCAGCCCCGTTATTTGCATTGTCTGATATAGATCTTATAACTATAAATGGGGTTTCATTTAAATAACACACTTGAGCAATACTTGCTCCTTCCATTTCACATGCCAATGGATCAAACTCAGAGTTCAACCAATTTATTTTATCTAGATTTGCAATAAATTGGTCACCCGACACAATTCTCCCTATAAAATGGTTATGTCCTTTAATAGAAAGACATGCTTTCTCTGCATATTCAATTAGTTTTTCATCACATTTAAATTCGAAAGTATCCATTCTTGGAATCTGTCCAAGTCTATCACCAAATGCAGATGTATCAATATCATGTTGTACTAGATTGCGCGCTATTACAACATCTCCTGGGTATATATTATCGATGGTACCACCTGCAATACCAACATTTATAATATAATCAACTTTAAAATCATCAATTAATATTTGAGCACAAATTGCAGCATTAACCTTACCAATACCACTAGTAACTATAACTACATTTTTATCATATATGTTACCAAGACTAAATTCCATTTTGGCCTTGGTCTCTTTTTTGTTAAGTTCCATTCCCTCTATTAAAAATTTAACTTCCTCTTCCATTGCGCCAATAATACCTATAATCATTTTCTATTCCTCCCTGGTTTATGTTATGAATCTACATAAAAAATCTCACCCGGTGAGTGAGATTTTTTAATTCTAACCTTTTGCAAAAAAACTTTTTATTTCTTCAATCTCATTGCTTTGAAACTCTTTTTCATCTATATTTTTAAGCGTCAAATTAGAGTATTCTAAATCAATAGCAGCTTCACCATCACTTTTATTATCAGGAGTTTCATTACCAACATTATAATTTTTAAGATAATCATTTTCAAGTCCTTCAAACATCTCAAGCTGGCAATTCATAAAATTTCTAAATTTTGTTCTAAACTTTGCAAATTCTTGTTTTGTTTTTTCAAAATCATCATTAATCTTAAGTACATCATTATGAGACTTATCTAGCAATCTTTGAGAAGAATCGTTCGCATTTTTAATAATAAGTTCTGATTCCTTTTGAGCACAAACTTTTGCTTGTTCTGCTGCATTTTGAGCAAGTACTAATGTGCTTTGAATTGTAGTCTCTATACTAACATGATGCTCTAATTTTTCTTCTAGAAAACTTGTTCTTTCTTTTAGCGATGAATTTTCTTTATATATAGTTTCATATTCTTCAGCTACCTTTTCTAAAAATTCATCAACCTCATCAGCATTGTATCCTCTTAAACCCTTTTTAAATTCTTTATTATTAATGTCCATAGATGTTATTCTCATCTTACTCCCACCCCTACTAAATATATTGCTTTATTATAATTTTAAAACGACCTTTTTGAGTACTTCCTATAATATCTGAAACCAAAAATTTCCCATAACCTCTAATAGTTAAAATATCATTATTATTAATAACTTTATCTTTTTTTAAACACTGAAAATAATTTATAAGTATTTTACCTGTTGATATTAAAGTTGTTGAATTACTCCTTGAAACATTACATACAGCTGAAACCATACCATCCAACCTAAATGACGTAGCTATAATTGTTTTTTCCTTAAATTGCCTTTCTGGAAGATCTCGCATCTCATAATCATGATGACTTACTTCACAAGGGCAATTATTTATTTTACTCAAATTATTAATTATGTAACTACTAATGTCACTACAAACCGGCGCATAACAAACAGCATCTTTAATTATTAAGTCGCCTAATTTTTCTCTTTGAATTCCTAATGACATTATTGCACCTAAATAATCCTTATGCTCCACCACTGCAAATTTAGATTTATTGGTTATTTCCAATAAATCTATAGGATATGTTGTAGGCTTCTCATAACTAGAAAATGATAACATTCTCCTATCAGCATCTTTAAATAAACCATTTGTATATAAATTCATTTTATAACTTTCACATATCACTGAAATTTGATTCCATATGTCTGGTGGTAAAAAACTGTTAGTAAATATTATTTTATTAGTTTTGTCTGCTATTTGCATTTTATCAAATATGTTAGATAACATATTCTTATCTTCGCAAGTTATACTATTTAAAAAATAATTTTTGTCCATTTAACTCCTACCTTACTCTGTTATTTACAGTATAAAAAACACAATTCTTCTTAGTATCGCTAAAATAACAAGTGCAATTATTGGTGAAAAATCTATCATTGTATTACTAAAATACCTTTCTTGAATTTTTCTACCAGGCCCTAGTAGAGGTCCCGTAACTTTATGTAATAATTCTGTATATTGATTTGACCTTCCCGCATAAAACCAAGACAAAGCAACCTCAATAATTATCGCATACTGTAGCAAGTTAAAAATTGTATTTAATAAACTATACAAACTCAAATCTTGTACCCTCCTTTATTTGTTCCAGTTAAAGATTCCTTTTGAACTCAATTCATTTTTAAGCTCATTATTAACTTCTATATTAGATGGAGATATTATATATACTCCCTTTTCTACCTGCTGAAGATCACCACTAAGTGCATAACACACTCCTCCTACAAAATCTAATAATCTTTGCCCTGTTCTAGGATCTAGTCCTGTAGTATTAACTACTACAATTTTCCTAGCTTTTAAATTATCGCTAATCACGGATGCTTCATCAAAATCATCTGGTTTTATTATAACTACTTTTGTAGATGCAGATGTGTGAATATTAACTACTTTACTTTGTTTTTTGTTTGCACTCATTAATGTTTCAATATCCATTACATCATCCTCATCCTCATTCTCTATCTCTTGGACTTCATCCTCATCTTCTTCTGCCATTCCAAAGAATCCCATAACCTTATTCACTACTTTGCTTCCCATGTTTACCCCTCCATTTTTTTTATAATTCCATTTTATTATAATCTCGTTTTCCAAATATACTAGTGCCAACTCTTACCATGTTAGATCCATTTTTAATCGCTATTTTAAAATCTTTACTCATACCCAATGATAAAAATTCCATAGAAACATTTTTATGTTCCATAACTTTTAAATCATCAAATATAACTTTCATCTGAGTAAAGTATTTTTTGCAGCTTTCCTCGTCTCCAATAGGAATTGTTGCCATTAGTCCTTTAACTTTTACATTACAACAATCCATGCAAGCTTTTATTAAAGCCCTTATTTCCTCAGCAGCTATACCTGTTTTTGCAACTTCTTTGCCTATATTTACTTGAATTAAGACATTAGCAATTTCATTTTTTGCAGCATAACGTTTTTCAATCTCTTTGAGTAAATGTATACTATCTAAAGAGTGAATAAGATGAACTTTGCCAACCAGATATTTCACCTTGTTTGTCTGCAAATGCCCTATAAAATGCCATCTTATATCCTTAGGCAAATTCTCATATTTCCCAACAAATTCTTGTACCTTGTTCTCTCCAAAATTTCTTGCCCCGGATTCATAGACCTCCTCTATTTCTTGGATTTCTCTAGTCTTAGAAACGCATATTAGTGTAACACCAGGTGAAATTTCATTTTTTATCTTATTATACTCTTCACTAATTGCCAACTAATTTTGCCTCCTTGTTGTTTCCATTGCATTAATTAATCTTATTTACAATATAAAATTTAAATTTACCATTATTCTTTAATTCTTCATTAAAGAGAAAATACCTTCATTATATTATGATTTTTAATGATTTTATTTTATTTTTTTATAAGACTCATATATTTATAGCCAAGTGTTCCAGTATATGACAGTATTCTTATTTTTCCTACCTTAGTAACGTTAACTTTAACCTCTCTGCCCTTTAATGATGTTATACGTGTATTTTCAAGTGTTAAATAATTATATAATGTATCTTGATTCCCAATGGCCTTTATATAAAAAGGACTTACTATCTTAATACCATTTAAATTAATATACGGGCCACCACAATATCCATAGTTACTGGCAACAACTCTTTCACCATTAACGGAAATTGCTTCTGCGCCTGCATTTCTAAGATCATTTAATACTCCAAGAATATCAACATCGTGAATCAGCTGAAAAGTACTACCAACTTCATCAGCATCATCTAATGTAATTTTAATACCAGGACCTTCAACATCAGTACTTCCTAAGATTATATTATTATTATTAACTTCCTCTTCCATTTGCTTTTTCACCTGGTCTGTTTCAGCATAACCACTTTCATATTTATTGAGTTTTTGGTTAATCTTATCATATTCATCATTTAAATTATTTAGATCAGAATATAATTTAGATCTTTCATTATAGGCTACATCATACTGCCCTGCATCTAAAAGATTGCTTTTCCCTTCAAACCCTATATTCATAGCTATAAGTAGCCCTACAATTACTGATGCAATAAAAACAAATATAGTAGCTTCATTATTCTTCATATAACCACCTCATTAATGTGATTTAGTTTTGTCCAGCAATAGTCTTCTAATTATAGCAAAGTTATTAAATATTCTTCCTCCGAATACTATAATCGCGGCTAAATAAATTGGGATTCCTAATTTATCACCTAAATAAACCATTGCCACTGCTAAAGCCGCATTTCCGAAAAATCCAGATATAAAAATATCTGCTCTAAAATTCTGTGAAATCGATCCTCTAATTGCGCCAAAAACAGAATCTATACATGCAAAAATTGCTACAGAAATATACGGTGAAAATTTAACCGGAATTTCAACATTCCATACAATCCCTAATATAACACCTATTAACAACCCTACAAAAGCAACCATTTACCCACCCCTATTTCTCTACTATTGGTTTAGCATACTCAAATTTATATATTTTATTATATTTAGATACTATGATTTTATCTGATTTCTCAAATGTTACATCACAGGCCTTAAGAAGATCTGTTGGAATTGCTCCTACGAAATCTATAACCCCATATAATATATCACTTTTCCCTATAGCTTTAATAACTATCCTATCATTATAAGAAATTTTTTCATCATTTATAAGAATCACATTACCAGCATTTCGTATTCCACTACGCGAAGTAAGCCTAATATCATTAATAGATATTGCTTCAGCGCCTCCTGAATTCAACTCATTTACCAAACTAACAAGGTCCTGATCATTTATAGACTGGCTATTTGTAGGCGCGCTACCAAAAATATTACTTTTAGGGTCTATGTAAATTGTCAAACCTTCTCCTTGTACGTCAGTTTCCCCTGTAAGAATTCTTGTTTCCTCTAGTGTTTTTTTTAATAATTCACTTGCTGCATCTATTCCGCTTGCAGCATTTTCATATTCCTTTGTTTTAGCATCTAATTGATTAATTTTTTTCTGCATGTCTATTTTGCTCTTTTTAAGTTGATCATTTTCAATTATTATTTCAGGTGCGGTAGTATCTGAATCTACTACTTCTGCCGAATTTTGTTTGTTTATCATTTTAAATTGATAACTCATCATGAACCCTAATAATATACATATTACTCCAATGGATATTTGGGATTTAAACTTTTTCATCGACTTCCTCCTTACTACTCCGTAATAGAAACTTCATATTAAATCTCTATTACTTCTCGTCTATAAAAACTACAGGATTTCCACTAGAACTAACATCTACATATCCCTTTTTGCTTTCATATTTCAGTTGCGTAATAATATTTATTGCTTTATTAAATTTACTTTTCAAATTCAGCGTTGTTCCAAATTTAATACACATTTCTCCTGAGAAAACCTTGACATCTAGTACATCACTTACATCGACCATTGTTATATTGCTATTATTGTTAGCTTTTCTATACTCATCAATAATACTAGTTAATTCCTTTAAGATAGTAATTTTCCGATCATCTTTTAATCCAATTAAATCTCCTACTTCATACTTTTCATAATTAAATCCAGTTAATTTCACTAAGTTCATATCTTTAATATTAGATCTTTTTTCAAGTATATAACCCTGATTATCTAATATATAATAAAAATTATTCACTTTTCCATAAAACACTGCTACTTTTTCCTCAATTGTTATTACAATTTTTTTAGGCAAAACTTTCTTAAATGTTACGCCTAGTACGTAGGGATTTTTCATAATTTGATTTTTGCTACCATTAAAACTAGCACTAATGATATTACTTCCTAACTTATCGTTAACCGAATCGTTAATTTGAGTTTTAGATGCATTAGAGTTTCCTAGAATTTCGATTTTTGTTATATTAAAATAAGGCAATTTAATACATAACGTGATTAATGTCGAAACCATAATTACAACAAGTAATATTAGAAACCTTGCTTGCTTTCTCTTTTTCCTTCTATGTAATAGTTTTTCTTTATTTTCTATAATATAATTGACTTTTTTAAGATCATTGCTTTTCTTATTCATCCACTTCCTCGCATTCATTAACATATATTTTTTAATTTAATTTTAGTAAATAAAATTATTATTTATATAAATTCAAATAATAATTAAGCTTAATTTATGTAAACTTAATTTTAAACTAGCCCTACTTATATAATAACACTTTACTTAATTTTTTTCATCTCAATTTCAATGTATTTCCAAAATTAATAATCTGTAATCGTATTTAATTAATTAGAAATAGAAAAAAGCATGCAATTTGCATGCCTTTACGACATTTCAGCTCCGCAGGAGATGATTTAATCCTAATTTTTATTTACAGTTTGCCTAGACACATTTAATAGTATTCCCATGGCAAACATATTGATAACCAAAGCCGACCCTCCATAACTAATAAACGGAAGCGGCACACCTGTTACTGGCATTGATCCAGTAACTACTGCGATATTAATGATTGCTTGAACACCTACAACTGACGTAATTCCAATCGCCAGGATGGTGCCATACATATCAATCGCTGTCACTGCTGTTTTTATACCACGCCATATAAATACTATAAATAATAAAATTATAAAAGCGCATCCGATTAATCCTAATTCCTCACCAATTATTGCGAAAATAAAATCCGTATGTGGTTCTGGTATATACAAGCATTTCTGCCTCGATTGTCCTATTCCCGAACCAGTAACTCCTCCTGACCCAAGGGCAAGAAGTGATTGAACCAGTTGATAACCAGCACCTTGACTATCAGCAAATGGGTCTGTAAAATTCATAAGTCTCTTCATTCTGTATGAAGCTGTAAATATTAAGACAATAACAGCTCCAACGAGGCTTCCTCCTATGGCAAAAAGGTGCACTAATTTAGCTCCCACTGCAAACAAAATAACTACAGTAACAATCATTATAACAGCTGCGATGCTTAAGTTGGGTTCCATTAAAATTAAACCCGCGTAAAATCCCGAAACCATTAAGTATGGTACTACCCCCTTCATAAATTCTTTAACCTTTTCTCCTTTTAGATCTAAACTTTTAGCCATATACACCACTATAATATATTTTGCGATCTCTGATGGTTGGAAATTTGCAATCCCTAATGGAATCCACCTCTTTGAGCCATTTATAGGATCGAATGCAAATACCGCAAGTAAAAGAATAATTGTAATTATCATCAAAATACCTGTATATTTTTTTATAATGTGATAATCAATTTTCATAGCTATAACCATAAATATACCACCAAGAATTGCCCACATACCTTGTTTTTTTAAATAGTATTCCGGATCATTAAATTTGAAAGCCGCATAATATGATCCAGCACTATAAACCATTACTACTCCAATTGCCACAAGGAGCATTATGATTGCAAATAGTACAAAATCTATTTGACCCATTTTAACCTTGTTCTTTTTCATATACTATCCTCCTCGCCACTAATATGGAAATGATAGAAATCCAATTAAACAGAAAAGTACTGTTATGATTGAGAATACAGCAACAATCTTAGTTTCATGCCATCCACTTAATTCAAAATGGTGATGAATTGGAGACATCTTAAATACTCGTTTACCTGTAGACTTAAACACCAAAACTTGAATAATAACAGATAGAGCCTCTAGAACATATATTCCACCCACAATTGCAACTAGTATCGGTGATTTTAGTATCATACCAACTGCAGCAACTGCGCCACCTAGTGCAAGCGAACCCATATCTCCCATAAAAATTTGTGCTTTATAAGCATTAAATTTTAAAAATCCTAGTAATGCCCCTGCAAGAGCAGCGCAAAATATTGCAAGAGTTGTATGAAACATCATATTACTTACCAAAGCAAAGAATGTCATAACTATTATTGTAACGCAAGTAGCAAGACCATCTAACCCATCTGTTAAATTAACCGAATTAGTGGTTGCTGCAAAGTATAATATAATACATGGTACATACCACAGACCTAGATCTATATCTTTGTTTAAAAATGGTATCATTATGTCCGTTCCTATTTTAATGGAAGCATAGTAACCAATTAGTCCTGACACTACTGCTATTAATAACATCTTTTGTTTAGATGATAGGCCTTCATTTTCCTTATGTGCTATTTTAAGAAAATCATCAATTAATCCTATAATTCCAAAAGCTATAAAACAGTATAACGCAATCATAGCTTCATCACTTGTATGTCTAACAATTATCATCATTGTTATTATTGTTGAAACCATGAATATTATACCACCCATAGTAGGTGTCCCTGCTTTTTTAAGATGACTTTTTGGTCCTTCTGATCTTATATTTTGGCCAAATTTAAGCTTATGTAGAATAGGAATTACTAAGGGTCCCAATATTATTGATAAAAAAAATGCAATCAATACCGAATAAATAATTAAATTCATTTTTTCATCACCTCTTTAGCATTTTTTTCAGTAATTAAATTTACATTAGAAAATGAATCTAGATTCATTAAATCATTTACTATGCTCTCAAATTTCATACATCTTGAAGCTTTAACTAAAACAACATCATTTTGCTGGATAACTGCATCTATAAATGAAACTACCTCATCATAAGTGTGAAAAGTTCTATATTTATCTATATCCTTAAATCCTTCTTTATATGCCTCATTAAATTCCCCTAGAGCAATTAATAAATCAATATTTTTAAGTCTTGCATACTGCGCCACTTGTTTATGCGCGTCATAAGCACTATCGCCGAGTTCCTTCATAGTGCCAAGTATAACAATTTTCGAATTTGAGTTCATATTACAAAGTACATCAATTGCAGCAACCATTGAATCAGGGCTAGCATTATAAGCATCATTAATTATAGTAAACTTTTCACCTTTAATTATGTCTAAGCGCATTGAAGTAACTTCTAATTTTTTAAAACCTAATACAATTTCATCATACTTCATGCCCATTTCTCTTGCGCAAGCTATTGCTAGCAATGAATTTAATACATTATGACGTCCCGGTATATTTACTTCAACTAAATTATCCACTAAATTTTCATTTTCCATTAAATTAAATGTTATTTTTTTCTCGTCTATTTGTAGATTACAAGCTTTAAAATCTGCTTTCGAATCAATTCCTGTTTTAATAAGTTTATAATCTGTTGCTTTTATGTCTTGCAATAAATCATTATCTGAATTCACTATCAGCGTGCTCTCCAAACTAAAGAAATCCGTAATCTCCATTTTAGCCTTCAAAATATTTTCTCTGGATTTAAGGTTTTCAATGTGAGACATTCCGATATTTGTAATAATAGCAATATTAGGTCTAGCTACCTCACATAAGTTATGAATTTCAGAAAAATCACTCATTCCCATTTCTAGAACTGCAACATCATAAGTTTTGTCTAACTTAAATATCATAAGTGGCAATCCTATTCCATTATTAAAATTTCCAATAGTTTTAAAGACCTTAAACTTTGCACTTAGCACCGCAGAAGTCAAATCCTTTGTTGATGTTTTCCCTGTGGACCCCGTAATCCCTACAACTTTTATGTTTAACTTTTTTATATAAAAACCTGCAAGATTAAGTAGTGCTTTTTTAGTATCTGTTACCTTAATTACAGTTGTTTTCTTATTAAAACTAGTTTCATCAAATTTCATGTCATCGATTAAACAAACTGAAGCACCCCTAGAACTAGCCTCAGGTGCGAAATCATTTGCATCAAAATTTTCACCTTTTATTGCTATAAAAATATCATTATCTTTTATAGCCCTTGTATCTAAACAAACATTGTTATATGTCTTTATATATCCATTAACCTTTGTTTCACCCTTAGTAATTATTTCTCCACGGGTTGCCTCTATTATTTCTTCAAGACTAATATATTCCATCTAATATAACTCCTTTAATATCTCTGATATAACTTCTCGTTCATCAAAATGTATAGTTTCATCTTTAAGCACCTGGTAATCTTCATGACCTTTTCCTGTAATAACAATTATGTCACCAGAACCTGCAATTTCAATTGCTCTCTTTATAGCATCCCGTCTATTCTCCACAATTTCATAATTATCTTGTTCAATGCCAACAGCTACATCTTTAATTATTTCCATAGGAACTTCTGTCCTTGGATTATCAGAAGTAACTACTGAAAAATCGCTTAATAATGTTCCGATTTTACCCATTATAGGTCTTTTAGTTTTATCTCGATCTCCACCACATCCAAATACACTTATAAGTTTACCTGTTGTAAATTCCCTAACAGTTTTAAGTATATTTTCTAAGGCATCTGGTGTATGCGCATAATCTAAAATTATTTCAAATCCTAAATTGTAACTATTACGCACAAGCTCACAACGACCAGGCACTTGTAATTTCTTTAGTGCTAGTTTAATTACGCAGGCGTCAACTCCTTGATTTAGGCAAACAGCAGCAGACCCAAGAGCATTATATATATTATAATTTCCTGGTATACTTAATTCTATTTCAAAGGAACTATTTTTATACATCATAGTAAAGTTGCTACCCCTTGAATGCATTTTTATATCACTTGCCATAAAGTCTACGTTATGATTTAAGCCATAGCTTAATTTACTACCTGTAATGGATTTAAACGCCTTTGCTCCATAAGTATCATCAATGTTAATTACAGAGCTTTTGCTTAACATAAACAGCTTTAATTTAGCATTAAAATAGTTTTCAAACGTTTTATGAAAATCTAAATGATCCTGAGTTAAATTTGTAAAAATGCTTTCACAAAACTCTATGCCATATACCCTGTCTAAATATAAAGAGTGTGAAGAAACCTCCATAACACAATAATCAACGCCCGAATCAACCATTTCCTTAAATAGTTCATGTAATTCTAATGATTCTGGCGTAGTTCTTTCTGTATGGATCTTTTTATCACAAATATAATTTGCAATAGTTCCAATAAGTCCAACTTTATACCCTGCGCTCTCTAAAATAGCTTTCACCATAAATGCTGAAGTTGTTTTCCCATTAGTACCTGTAATTCCTATCATCTTCATATTGTGGCTTGGATTACCATAGTAATTAGCTGCGCCTATAGCTAGGGCCATTCTACTGAATTGTACTTTAAGAACGCAAACTTCTGAATCTATTTCTATATTTTTCTGACATACAATTGCAACTGCTCCATTATTAATTGCACTTTGCACATATTTATGACCATCTACATTGTATCCTTCAATGCAAAAAAACACATCTCCTTGCCTTATCGCTCTTGAATCATATTGAATTTTATTTATTTCTACATCTATATTACCCTTTATCAAATCGAAATTAATATTCTCCATTATTTTTTTTAGTTTCATATTAACACTCCCTTAAATCTTTACATAATATATAATTTTTCTTTATTACTAACCTCTTTCAACTATAGTATACAATATAAACTAAAATTTATAAAAGAAGTTTTGAATATTCTTCCTTTACATTATAAATCCGACAGTTCAGAAATGCTGAGTCCTGTCGGTTTTTCTCTATATGCTACTATATATAATTATACACTATTTTTCAGCATTGAATATGATGATTTAAATCACCCTTGGTGATTATTTAACTAATCAGCGGTAATATCTAGATTTACTGTAATTGTAGTTCCTTTTTTAACCTCTGTGCCTTCTATGCTTTGCTCTGCCGCTATTCCATTACCAACAAATTTAACTCTCAAACCTAAACCATTTAAAAGTGTGCTAGCTGCCTCAGGGCTGCTCCCTATAATACTCGGAACCATAACGATATTATTATTTTTCACCTTCGTATTAGTATGCAAAATAACTTCTGTTCCCTCTTTAATCGTATATCCAGGTTTAGGAGTCATGTCAGTAATTACATCTCCATTGGTACTAAGTTTCATCTTTAGATTACTATCTTTTAATATCTTTTCTGCAGCTGCTTTTTTAAGACCTCTTACTTCAGGCACAATAACATCTTTAAGCAAACTTTTTCCAATTTCTTCACTGGTTGCATCAGATTTAATTGCTAAATAATTAAATATATCATTAAATAATTGTTTTGCAACTACTGTAGCAATCTGACCACCATAATAATTAGATGCATCAGGTTCATCAATATTAATTACTATAGATATTTGAGGATTATCTGATGGTGCCATTCCTGCAAATGATGCCACATATTTTTTTGGTGCATACCCACCCGTTAAGGGATCAACCTTTTGAGCGGTTCCTGTTTTTCCAGCAATATGGTATCCAGCGATGTATGCCTTTTTACCCCCTCCATTTTCTACAACTTGTTCAAGATAAGTTCGAAGTTGTTTTGTAGTTTCCTCATCCACTATTCTTCTTTCATTATAATTTGAGTATGCCTGCAAAATCTTTTTATTATTTGAATCATCAATATCTACTATTTCTTTCATAATATGAGGAGTTATAAGCTTACCTCCATTAGCAATAGCATTAAAAGCTGTTATATACTGCACACTAGACAAAGAAGTGCCTTGCCCAAATGATGTTACTGCTACATCAAGCGGGGTCATATCTTCAGTTTTTCTAACTATTCCTAAAGCTTCTCCATTTAAATCAATGCCCGTAGTTTTACCAAAACCAAACAAGGAAATATACTTATTTAGTTTTTCAGCGCCTAACCGCTTGCCTAGCTCCATAAATCCAACATTACAGGAATTTTTTAAAATATCAACAAAATTTTGCTCACCATGCCCTGTAGTCTTCCAACAGTTTACTTTTTGACCTGAAACCGTAGCGCTGCCAGTACAATAAAACTTATCATCTTCCTTAACTAGTCCTTCTTCCATAGCTGCCGTAGCTGTTATTACTTTAAAAATAGAACCTGGCTCAAACGTATCACTTACTGCCCTGTTTCTCCATACTTTTTGATTTTCATCATAAGTTTTAGTAAGATCCCAAGGGTCATTAGGGTTATAGTCTGGTTTATTAACCATTCCTAGTATTTCACCATTTTGAGGATTAGTCGCTACAATAGTAACTCCTGCCGCTTTATTATCAATCATAGCTTGGTCCGCTGCTTTTTCACAAAAAAATTGAATCATCTCATCAACAGTAAGTATTACATCTTTACCATCTATTGGCGCTGTATAATCAGATGCCGTATAAGGTAATACCTTGCTTCTCATGTCATTCTCTGAAATTTCCACTCCAGGTATACCCGTTAAATATTTATTATAATATAGTTCAACACCAATTAATCCATTTCCATCAGAATTAGTATGTCCTAGAACATTTGCTAAGAAATTATTATTTGGATAATATCTTTTCGTATCTGCTGTAGTAACAATTCCACGAAGCTTATATTTTTTAGAAAAATCGCTAATTTTATCAGAAGTAGATTTTTCTATCCTTCTTTTTAAAAGTGCTGACCCAATAGGCTTACCATTTTCATTAGTTTTAGTTAAAATGGTTAAAACATCATCAGATTTCATATCAAGTATTTGGGCAAGCTGTGGTGCTATATCTTTCATAGTTAACTTGTTTTTGATTGTAGTTTCTCTTAATGAATTAAGATCTAAATCTACCCTAAAAACATTTGCGCTTATTGCCAGTTCTTTTCCATTTCGGTCTAAAATTCTTCCTCGTTTTGCTGCAATACGTTCATCATTTGTCCATTGCAGCATTGCTTTTTCTTTATAATCTATTCCTTTAACTATCATTACATAACTAAGCCTTGTAACTAATAGAAAAAACAAAACAAAAAGTATGAAAAAGACAAATAACATTCTATGTTTCACAAGCATCTTGTCTTTATACTCTCCTCTTGCCAATTTATTTCCCCCTTACCGGCTCTTTCTAAATAGGCCTTAAATCATCACCTGCGGAGCTGAAATGTCATTAAGATTAATATCTATTTAAAATATGATGTTTTTAATTTTACTAATTACATTCTTACTTATTTTCACCTGTGAAACCTCATTTGTCTCCAAGTTATTTTTATTTAAATCTAAATATTCCACATCACTAATTTTTGGTTCAACCATATTAAGTTTTGTAGTAGCTGTTTCTTCGATGTACTTAATATTCCTAAACTTCATAAGCTCTACATCATACGCATCATTTTCTTTACTTAACATATCTATCTGAGCAACAGCTTTTGAATTCGCCGCTTGTAAATTATAAATCATACAATATCTAAATACAATAACCATGCCTATAATAAAACCTATGAATATATTTCTAAGCACACTTTTTTTTCTCGTGATCTCTCTAAGCTTTTTAGCGCTATTAGCTTTTTTTTGTGATTTCTCTAGTTCTTCATGTCTTTCTCTCTCTCTAAAGGATTCATCTGGTGCCAGAATTGTGTTTCCAAACATTTCCAAGTTGTTTTTTTCTATTATCACATTATTCACTCCATCCTCAATTTAGAATTAAATTTTTTCAACCACTCTTAATTTTGCACTTCTACTTCTAGAATTCATTTCAAGCTCCTGCTCAGTCGCTCTTATAGGTTTTCTGCTTATGAGTTTTATAATTGGTTTTTTACCGCACACGCACATAGGTAATTCTTTTGGACATTTGCATGGATCTTCTAAGCTTTTAAATTTAACTTTAACAATTCTATCTTCAAGTGACTGGAATGTAATAATTGCCATTCTTCCACCGCTATGTAGTCTTCCTATCCCATCCTCTATTGCTTTATCTAAGATTTTAAGTTCTCCATTGACTTCAATTCTTATGCCTTGGAAAGTTCTTTTGGCCGGATGCCCTCCCTCCCTTTTAAATTTTGCTGGAATCGCTGCATCTATAACATCAACTAGTTGCAAAGTTGTATTTATGGTCGCCAGTTGTCTCCTATCTACTATAAAATTAGCAATTCGCTTTGAAAATTTTTCTTCTCCATAATTTCTTATAACCTCTGCAATTTGTTGCTCCTCATAGTTGTTAACCACATCAAACGCCGTTATCCCCTTACTTCTATCCATTCTCATATCTAGAGGGGCATCCCGCATGTAACTAAATCCACGTTCCGTATTATCCAATTGGTATGATGAAACCCCTAAATCCATAAAAATTCCATCAACTTTGTCTATTTCAAGATTATTTAATATTGCTTCAATATTATAAAAATTATCGTGTACAAATGTAACGTTGTTAAAATCTTTAGTTTTTTCCTTGGCTGCATTTAATGCGTCCACATCTTGATCAATTCCTATTAATCGACCCTTTTCTGATAATTTTTTTAATATTTCTAAAGAATGTCCTGCACCACCAAGTGTGCAATCAACATAAATTCCATCCTCTTTAATATCTAGTGCTTCAATACATTCATTTAATAAAACTGATATATGCTTAAATTCCATTTTATATCTCCTTTTATATTCCAAGTTCACTCATCTTTTCTGCTATCTCATCGAAATTAATATCCGATTCATTATATTTATCCCATTTGTCCTTTGCCCATATTTCTATTCTAGTTGATACTCCTATGCTTACTATTTCCTTTTGCACACAGGCGTATTCACATAAATTTTGTGGTATTAAAGCTCTTCCTTGCTTATCAATTGTTATTTCATTGGCACCAGAGAAGAAAAACCGAACAAATGCTCTGGCATCCTTACTAGTTAATGGAAGTTTTTTTAGTTTTTCTTCCATTATCTTCCACTCTGCCATTGTATATATATATAAGCACCCATCAAGACCTTTAGTGAGTATTAATTGACTTCCTAGTTCATCTCTAAATTTTGTGGGAATAATCATTCTATTTTTACTATCAATTGCATGTTGATATTCACCAATAAACATTTTATTCCCTCCAATTTATAAACTCACTCCACTTTGCCCCACTTTAGACCATTATTAACCACTAATAAGTAATATTCTATATAAAAATGAAAATCCCTTCTTATTTTATAAATTATTATCAGTTTTTAAAATCGGCTAATTTTTTTTATTTTTTATTCCATAATATTAACTAATATTGGATTTTTATTGTAATATAAATTTAATATATGTAAAATATTACTTTGATTTACTTTCTTGAAATACATTAAGATGTAGGGTATAATTTATAAGGAATTAATAATATTAAGAGTATGAAAGGAATGTACATATATATGAAGCTAGGAATTGTAGGTTTACCAAATGTAGGAAAAAGCACATTGTTTAATGCAATAACAAAAGCAGGCGCAGAATCTGCTAATTATCCGTTTTGTACTATCGAACCAAATATAGGTGTTGTTAGTGTACCTGACAAAAGATTAGATGTACTACAGGCTATGTATAATAGTAAAAAGATAATTCACACCGCAATTGAATTTTATGATATAGCAGGTCTTGTAAAAGGAGCAAGTAAAGGAGAAGGTTTAGGTAATAAATTTCTATCTCACATCAGAGAAGTAGAATCTATTGTTCATGTAGTAAGATGTTTTGACGATGAAAATGTCATTCACGTAGACGGCAATGTTGACCCAACTCGTGACATAGATACTATTAATTTAGAACTTATATTTTCGGATCTTGACGTATTAGAGAGAAAGATGGAGCGATCAGTAAAACTTGTTCGCTCTGGTGACAAAACGGCAAAGTTTGAATATGATCTTATGGAAAGAATAAAAGAGCACCTTGAATCTAACCTCCCAGCACGAACATTAGAGCTTACCGATGAGGAAACTGCTTTTGTAAACATTCTTTTCCTAATTACTTCAAAACCAGTATTATACGCTGCAAACATCAGCGAAGATGATTTAATGTCTGGTAATACTGAAAATGAAATGGTTAAAAAAGTTAAAGAGTTCGCAAAAAGTGAAAATTCAGAAGTAATCGTAGTTTGCGCAAGACTTGAAGAGGAATTATCGGCTTTAGAAGATGATGAAAGAATGGAGCTTCTACAAGAATATGGTCTTACTGAAACTGGCCTTGATAAACTTATTCACGCAAGTTATAAACTATTAGGCCTCATGAGTTTTTTAACTGCAGGTGCTCCAGAAATAAGGGCATGGACTATAAACATTGGAACAAAAGCCCCTGCTGCTGCTGGCAAAATTCATTCTGACATTGAAAGAGGATTTATAAGAGCAGAAATAGTTTCATATGACAATTTAGTTGAATGTGGTAGCGAAGCTGCTGCTAAGGAAAAGGGACAATTTAGACTTGAAGGAAAAGAATACATTATGCAAGATGGTGATGTAGTGAATTTTAGATTTAACGTATAAAAAAACTAATGGCACAGATACTAAAAAATTAGTATCTGTGCTTTTTTTATTTTCTACTACTATATTTCTTCAATTCCTTGTTAATGGCAAACATTACTGTTTCAAAAGTTTGATCAGAATTTCCCATTAGTACTCTGATTGCATCATCAATAGATGTCATAGTGTATATATGAAAGTTTCCTTTTTTAATTTCAAGTTCAATATCTGCATTTAGAACCAAGTCGTCTGAGTTAGATGATGGAATTAGCACTCCTTTGCCACATGCTTCGTCTATGACCTTACAGGCTGCAAAGAAACCTTCTATTTTATCATTTACTCCTCCTATAGGTTGAACGTCTCCAAATTGGTTTACAGACCCTGTGATTGCGATGCTTTGTTTTACAGGTATTTTGCTCAAAGCTGAGAGCATACATATTATTTCTGCAACGGACGCGCTATCCCCATCTATCTTACCGTAAATTTGTTCAAAACTTAAATGAAAATCAACTGGTAGTCTACTAAATCCTCCATTAATACCGCTCATATAACCCTTCAAAATATTAATAGATTTGCTATGGATACTACCACTTAGATTACTCTCTTGCTGAACATCTATTATATTACCAGCACCTTTGTAACAACAGCAAGTAATCTTTATTGGTTTACCAAAGCTAAAATATCCTGTATCAATTACTGATAACCCATTTATTTGGCCTATCCTACTGCCAGTAACATCAATAAGCATTTTCTTTTCAATATAGTGATTTAGAATTTCTTTTTCCATAATATCTTTTGTATAACCTACCTTTATTATATCATCACAATCAATCTCTTTTTTATTTTCCTTATTAACTTTATTGTTAGCTAATATCAGTAGTTTATTTATTTCATATTTATCATAATATATTTTTTTCTTACTCTGCGCCTTTTTAGATAGGATTTTTGCTATTTCTCTTATAGCTCCCTTAGTAGGAAACTTAAAGTTACTTTCACTACAAATTTTATTTATCTCAAACACTAAAGAACTCTTTAAACTATCATCTATATTTTGAACTTGGTTACATTCTGCTTTTATAGTAAAAATCTTTTTAAAGTCTTCATCATAATTATAAAGCAAATCATATGACTCATAATCCCCAATAAGTATGATTTTTGTTTTAATAGGCACCGGCTCAGGCTTTAATGTATTTACAATAACCACCTCAGAATGATTATTAGTACATGCAACATCTACCTTTTCTGTTAATAAAGATTTTTTTAAATGATAATAAGCCAAAGGACTCGCAAGTAAACTATTTATTCTAATCACCAAACATCCTTCATTTGCTTTTAACATACTACCGCCCTTTATGAACCCTACATCAGTGGAATAAACCCCTTTATTATTCTGATACTCTATATTACCAATTAAATTTGTCAAAGTTGGATCTTGTTCAAAAATAACTGGTGGAATTTGATTCTCACTATTATCTACAATTACATTAACAACATATTTGTATATAATCTCATTTATTTTTTCATCATCATCATCATAATTTAGAGAATAATTTTCTATAAGTTTTTCCTCAATATCTTCTGCAACCATATCAATATATTCTTTTACTATTTCATCTTCCATAAATATATTTTTGTACTCTTGCCTTAAATCCATCATTTCATTTTTAAAGTACACTTGCATTATTTGTTTTATTTTATCTAAATCTATTAATTCAACCGACTTTAATTGTTCTAATATATCTTTAGCTTTTTCTTTTAACATACTTGCTGTATTTAAAATGCTTTCTTTAGTTTCTTTATCTAAAATATCATACTCATTTTCAGACATTTCTTTCCCACGACTTAACGGAATGAATGTAAATCCACCATTAGTAGACTTTATATCAAAACCCTCATCTTTTGCTGCATCTATTAAGCTGCCAATAAGCTCGTTTCTTTTCTTTATGATATTTTCTTGAATCTCTTCCTTTTCCTTATCTATAGAATTATTATAAAACTGGAAAGTAACTTCTAAATACTCATTCTGCATCTCTTCAAGAGTTTCTTTAAGTCTATTACCTCCCCCATTGCTTACAAAAATAGGCCTAGGACATTTTTCATCTTCATACAATACATAACAAATATCTTTTGGCTTACTTTTATTCTCAAAAGTTTTACTTACATATTTCATAATATCTTTTAGTGTTTCTTTTGAAAAATTGTCTATTAAATAAACATTAAAACCCTCTTCATCTATACTCATTGCAGTCTTAATATTTTCTATTACTTCACTATATTGCGGCATAGAATCTACCGATTCTCGTGTATTCATATCTTCAATATCAAATTCGTATATTATATCCTTTGGAGTTAATTCTCTATTCATATTCCTCCTCCTTTCAATTCTTTATTATATTAATATTCTCAAATTAAACATTGGGGACAAATATTATACTTTATAGTTAATATTATTTTCTAAATTTGTATGCACATATATTTTTTCACATTATAACCACTAAAATATAAAAAATAGAATTTTTTTATACTTGAGTTAAATTACAACATAAGATATAATAAACTTATTGAATTTTTATATATTTTATGATTTTGATTGTAAAAGACTATTTATTGTTGTAAAAGAGTAATTTTGATTATAAAGGAGTAATACTTATGGGAATTAAAGATAAAATTACAAATAGCTACACAAATGCTTATTTAAAAAAATATGGTGATAGACTTACTCAGGCTCAAGGCAGAGTTCTATCAATTAAAGTTACAGAAAAAAATTATCTTAGAATATTTTATAAACTAATTGTAACCATTTTAGTAAAAGCTGATGGAAGTAAATCTATTGCTAAGTGTGTATTTGATAAACACCGTTGGTTTAAAAAAGTAAAATTTATTTCTGTGCTCCAGGGACATTCTGTTGTAATTCAAGGAATGAAAGGTAAAAAAGGTAAAGAACATAGAGAACAAATTCAAATTGTAAATATTAGAAATATGACTACAAAAAAAGATTTGGTCCCAATGAAGGGAACTGAACAAAAGGTACAACGAGTTAGAGCAGATAAACGTTTTAAATAATAAAGATATATGACTTTTGTCATATATCTTTTTTTTGTAAAACTACTTAATACAATGCTTTAAAAATTCTTAGTGTTTATGCATTAAGTATAAGTACAAACTGTTTATGAATGAAATTATTCCCGAGAAAAATAATATTATGAGCCATTGACCCATATTAAGTGGTATTGTATGAAATACACTCTGTAAAAATGGAACATATACTATACAAATTAGCATAGTTACAGATATCCCTACTGCACCAATTAGGTACAAATTTGTAAATGGATTAATTTCAAATAAAGAGTGTTTTTCTGATCTACATTCAAACACATGTATAAGTTGAGATAATACCAAAGTCCCAAGTGCAAGTGTTCTACACGCTTCAATGCTCATGCCATAATATTTACCACCAATAAACGATAATATAGTACAAACACCAATGAGACATCCTCTAATTAAAATCTTTTCTGTAAGACCTCTTGAGAATACACTTTCATTTTTCCCTCTAGGTTTTTCAAACATAATATCTGGATCAGCTGGGTCAACGCCCAAAGCAATAGCAGGAAGTCCATCTGTCACCAAATTTACAAATAAAATTTGGATTGGGAGTAGTGGATTTTCGAGATAAAATAATGATGCTAAAAACATGGTAAGAACCTCTCCTAAATTACAAGATAATAAATATCTAATAAATTTTCTTATATTATTATATATAACGCGGCCCTCTTCAACAGCTGCAACAATAGTTGCAAAGTTGTCATCTAAAAGAATCATTGACGCTGCCTCTTTAGTTACATCTGTGCCTGATATTCCCATAGCTATTCCGATATCTGCTTCTTTTATAGCTGGCGCATCATTAACGCCGTCACCAGTCATAGCAACAATATGATTTTTATGTTTAAAAGCCTTTACAATTCTTAGTTTGTGTTTTGGACTTACTCTTGCGAATATTTTAAAGTTATCAATGCTCTTATCTAATTCTTTATCACTTAATTTATCCAGTTCGTCACCTGTTATAACTTCCTCTGGGAAGTTACATATATCTAAGTCTTTGCCAATAGCATAAGCTGTATTTTTGTGGTCTCCTGTTATCATTACAGGTTTTATGCCTGCAATCTTACATTTTATAACTGCATCCTTTACTTCGCGCCTTGGAGGGTCAATTATTCCAGCTATCCCTATAAAAATTAGATTAGATTCTAAGCCGTCATTACGAGCAATACCAGACACCTTATATGCACAAGCAATACATCTTAGTGCCTTGTAGGACATAGACTCTACAGCTCTTATTAAAGAGCTTTTATAGCTTGCTAGCATAAGTTGCACTGATCCATTGATCAATATATAATTACAGTTTTCTATAACTCGCTCCGGAGCGCCTTTTACATAACAAATTTCCTTGTCATTTTCTTTAACAATTACAGACATAATTTTCCTTGTTGAGTTAAAAGGTATTTCATATACACGTTTTGATTTATTTAAAAATTCTTGTAGATCTTTAGAATTCTTAAAAAGTCCTTTAATTAAGGCAGTTTCTGTAGGATCACCAAATAAGCATTTTTCCATATCTTTAACGCTAAAATCGTAATTACAATCGTTGCAATATGTATAAGCTTTTTTCATGAGTAAATTTAATGGGATTTTGTCTTTATCAACATCATAACCATGTCCATCAAAATAGAATGCTTTTACTGTCATATTGTTCTCTGTTAAAGTTCCTGTTTTATCTGTGCATATTACAGAAGTACAACCTAACGTCTCAACTGCTGGTAATTTTCTAACTAGTGCATTTCTCTTAAGCATTCTAGATACGCCAAGTGCTAAGGCCACTGTAACAATAGCAGTTAATCCCTCTGGTATTGCAGCTACTGCAAGGCTTACCCCTAGTAAAAACATTGCATATTTATCTTGACCACGCCAAATTCCCATAAACGTTACAACTAAACATATTATTATACAAAGTATAACTAATATTTTTCCTAGATGAGCTAGTCTCTCTTTAAGTGGAGACTTTTCATCTTCAATGCTATGAAGCATATTCGCTATTTTCCCCATTTCTGTATTCATGCCTGTAGCCATAACTTTTGCTTTTGCTTTTCCTGTAAGAATTATTGTTCCCATATAAATGTCATTTTCCTTAGAATTAGTACTTTTACTTACCCCAGCAGATTCACCTGTAAGCAGTGATTCATCTAGCATTGCATTGTTACCTTCTGTTATAATGCAATCTGCAGGAATCCTATCGCCACTCTCGAGTATTATTAAATCTCCTGGCACTAAATATATGGCATTTATTACTAGGATTCCGCTATCTCTAATAACTTTAGCAGTCGGTGCTGCAAGTTTGCTTAATGCCTCTAATGATTTCTCAGTTCTAAATTCTTGAATAAACCCAAGTATACCATTCATTATAACTATAATGAAAATAGTTATTGCATCTGCTTTTTCTCCCATAAGTCCAGAAAGCACTGTTGCTGCAATTAATATCCATGTAATAAAATCATTGAATTGTGAAAAGAATATTTGAAGAGCAGATATCTTCTTTTTATTTTCTAACTTATTAAATCCATATTTTTTGAGTCTAGACTCAGCTTCCGTACTACTAAGCCCTCTTGCTGCATTCTCATTATTATAGGTAGAGACTCCTTTCCTATTATCGTCCTTAGTATTATGCTTTGAAACACGTTCATTTAACACTAATATACCCCCCCTATCACTCTAAGATAGATAATGTTCTCTAACTATTACCTCAGAATACTAAGTTACTATTTTTTATTCTCTTCTAATATATGTGAATGCACGGCTACATATGAAAAGAATATTTTGTTTTTTCTTTACAATATGTAAATTTGAATATAAAATAATACTAGTAATGATTGTTAGTTAAAATTTTATATATTGCAAACTGAAACTAGGAGGAACATACGTGAAAAACATAATTTATATTACTGGGCATAAAAATCCAGATACTGATTCGATTTGCGCCGCTATTGCCTATGCACAATTTAAAAATAAAACAGGGAAAATTCCTGCAGTTCCTATAAGGCTCGGTGAAATCAATCGCGAAACACAATTTATTCTTAATTACTTTAAAGTAGAAAAACCCGAACTAATAACTACAGTTAAAACACAGATTTCAGATTTAGACATTGATGTTGTAGCTCCTATTTCACCAGATATTTCTCTTAAAATGGCTTGGTCCCTAATGAGAAAAAATGACACTAAAACTCTGCCTGTTATTGATGATAATGATAGACTTGCTGGCGTTGCGTCAGTTTCAAACCTTGCTTCAAGTTATTTAGATGTGTGGGACAATTCTATTCTTGCAAAAAGCAATACCACACTTGAAAATATTTTGGATACTCTATCAGCTAAATGTATATGCAAGCCAACTGGCACTTTTAAAATAACAGGAAAGATTATTGTATCTGCTATGCACCCTGAAAGCACAAAAGCTTTAATCGAGATTGGAGACGTAGCCATTTGCGGCGATAGAGAAGATTCTCAACTTTTAATAATTGAATGCAAAGCGTCACTCTTAATAATTACAGGGAACCATACACCAACGGATGATGTTATTGAGCATGCAAAAACTAATGGATGCACAATAATAACAACACCATATGACACTTTTACAGCTTCAAGATTAATAACTCAAAGTATCCCTATTAATCATGTTATGAGCAAAAAAAACATTGTAAGTTTTAACTCAGATGATTTTATTGATGAAATAAAATCTATTATGATTGAGACAAGGTATAGAAGTTATCCAGTTATTAATGAAAATAACAAAGTCATTGGAAGTATATCCAGGTTTCATTTAATATCACAAAACAAAAAAAAAGTAATACTAGTTGATCATAATGAAAAAACACAATCTGTATTAGGTCTTGAAGACGCTGAAATATTAGAAATTATAGATCATCATAGAATTGCAGATATTCAGACTGGTTCTCCTATATATTTCAGAAATGAACCTGTAGGTAGTACTTCAACAATTGTAGCAAACATATTCTTTGAGAATGGAATTAGACCTTCAAAAAATATTGCTGGTCTTTTATGCGCAGCAATTATTTCTGATACGTTATCACTAAAATCTCCTACTTCTACACTAGTGGATGAACTTACACTAAATAAATTATCTCAAATTGCGAATTTAAATATAGAAGAGTTTGCAAAAGAAATGTTTAAAGCTGGTACGTCTCTCGAGGGTAAAACCGCTGAGGAAATTTTCTATCAGGACTTTAAGCCATTTACACTTAACACTTTTAAAGTAGGGGTATCACAAGTTGGTACAATGTATATTGATAGTTTTAACCCTCTCAAAGAGGATATGATAGAACTTATGAACAAGAAGGCCAAAGAAAGTGGTTTTGACTTGATTTTACTAATGTTAACCGATATATTAAACGCTGGATCCGTACTAATAGCCGCAGGTGAACATAAGGATATTGTGTCAAAAGCCTTTGCTGTTACGCTAACTAATGAAGGCGTATATATTCCTGGTATAGTTTCAAGAAAAAAACAAGTTATACCTCCTATTACAGCTGCATTTAGCACACTATAAAAAAATGAAAAAAGTATATATTAATAGTATTGCAATACTATTAATATATACTTTTTTTCGTGTATAAAATATTTGTTATAATAGTTTTATTCTTATATTAGTTCAAAAACAACGAAAATAGCAAAAACAATAAAACATATAGAATAACTAATGCTTAAATAATCCTTAATGCATAGATCATCAATTTTGCCACTATAATCGCCATAACTTTTTAAGTAATGCATATTGTTACCATTATAATGAAAATAGAAATTAACAGATTCTATATAAGCAGCTAAAATATCAATATTTAATAAAGGTATTTTCCAAAGATTACTTATAAAATCCCCTTTGAAATTTATCTTAAAATTTCTATTTCTTAAAACATAAATCATATATAAAAATATTTCAGCAATTAATGATGGGATTATTATAACAATAGATTTAACCTTGTTAATTATATTCAGATTATCGTTAAGTGATAAATTATAGATTATAGCAAATATAATAGCAGTAACATTTCCTACTATTAAAATACATAATAAAGGTGCTATGAATCCACATATAAGTGCTGTAGATATAGTGGATATTGTATCATAAAAATATTTTTTATCAGACTTTTTTAAATTTTTTCTCTCTGTATTACTTATATCTATTACTATAAAAGCTGTAACTGCATTGTATACTTGTTCATTTTTAATAAAAAAATGTTTTTCTAATAGGTTAAGACCAATATATATAAAAATTAAAATACAAAAATATATTAATTGTAGTTGATAAACATTTTTAATTTTTTTATTTAATTTCTTATTAATAAAATTAAAAACACCTTGTCTATCAAATCTCCACAGCAATATACTAAATAAACAACCAACTAAATATCCTATCCCCATTTTCATCCCCCTATAGCTTATTATTGAAGCCTTTACTAATAATATATGAAAGCAAGTGTTCAATTAAAACTATTTTATTCTTAATTATTTATTTTTAATTATTTAAAACTTATAAAAAGACATGCCAATAAAAGCATGTCTAAGTACTATCTGGAAGTAAACACTTTATTTACGCAAGTTATTAGCCATTTGCCACATTTCATCTGCAGTCTTTAAAGTAGTAGAACTAAGTTGAAAAGCTCTTTGAGTAATTAGCATATCCGTCATTTCTGTTGCAATATCAACATTAGATTGTTCTAAGTATCCTTGCATAACAGAAAAATCCGTGCTTTGCACTACAACCTGACCGGACTTTGGCGCAAACAAATTATCTCCTACAGAAATCATTGAACTATCACCTATAAAATTTGAAACTTTTATTTCGCCCACAGCTGTCTGCGTATTACCCTCTTTTATAGTTACAATTCCACTTGAATCAACCTTAAAATTATTAGCAGTAAACTTATAAGGACCATTCACCGTATTAATATCATTGCCCTGACCATCTACTATTCCTAAGTTATTTCCATTTTCATCAACTATATTTCCACCTGAATTAGCTAGGAAATTACCTGATCTGGTATAGGCCTTACTATTATCCGGCAAAGTCACTTCAAAATAACCGCTACCATCTATTGCCAGGTCAGTTGAGATACTAGTCTGAGTAACAGCCCCTTGAGTAGAATCTCTTGTCCACTCACCTACCCTAACCCCAGTACCATTTTGAAGTATGGCTTTCCCATCTTCAGCTTTGGATACTGGGTATCCTTTTCTGTCAAGCGTCTCGTAAACCAGGTCTTTAAAATTTGCATCCAGTTTTTTATACCCATTAGTATTTACATTTGCAATATTGTTTGATATAGCATCTAATTTTTCTTGCTGCGCTGCCATAGAACTTTGGCTATTCCATAAAAGTCTTAACACTTTTTGCCACCTCCTAATATATATCTTTTATCTAACAGTGCCTACCTCATTAACAGCTTTTCCCAAAGTCTCATCGATAGATTGTATAATTTTTTGATTGGATTCAAAATTTCTCATAATTGTCATCATATTTACCATTTCATTTGTAACATTTACATTAGATTTTTCTAATGTGTTTTGTTTTACAATAATATTTGCATTTTGAATAGGATTTGCGCCGTCAAACAAATTATCTCCAACCTTTTGTAGACTATTATAATCTTGAAAATCTACAGTATTAAATTTATATAGATTTTGACCATCAATAGAAATATTTCCGTCACTTTCCACTTGAAGTTTACCACTTCCAACATAGACAGGTTCTACAGCATTGGTCGCTTTATTTGTCCCTAAAACCTTATCCCCACTGTCGCTAACTAAAAAACCTGTTCCATCAATATGAAAATTCCCACTTCTAGTATAGTAATCCTTAGTGGTTATTCCGTCATCCCTTTGTACTGTAAAAAAGCCGCTTCCATCTATTGCAAAATCTGTGGTTTTATCTGTTGCTTGAAAAGTTCCCTGGGCGAAATTTGTGTTTAATTCATCTATTTTACTTCCCATACTAAGTGACCCAATAGTAGTCTTAATATTTTGACCATTTACAACTTTATCATAGTTTTGAATTAATACATCATCAAATTTTTTAATAGAAAGATCATCACTTTTAAATCCAATTGTATTCGCATTTGCTATATTATTAGTAACTGTGCTTTGTTTAGCTTCTCCGGTTATGAGTCCTGTTACTGCTGTATAAAGACCTCTAATCATTTTTTCACATCCTTAGTCGTAATTATTGGCATCTCATCGGGGTAACGCATTCCGTATCCTCTAGCTTTAATCTCAATTTTTCCTTTACCCATTTCATAATTTATCTTTGCACCTGTTAATAAAACAGAAGCCATAATCAGCCCTATTCCTATCCCTACTAGAAGTTTCCTATCACTTAAGAAGTCTATTATTTTTTTTATCTTACATACAAATCTTTTATTAATAGTACTTCCCCCTTACCTAAATGCAATATTTCTGATATTTTATCTACAGTTTGTCCATCACTAAATAGTCTTTTTATTTCGTCAACCTTAACACTATTACTATTTTGAGATTTATTTATAATAATTTCATTTTGACCATCATAATTTTTACCCTCTTCATAAATTCCCTGATTAACTTCTTCATTGTTAACCTTCTGATCATGCAATTCTATATCTGTTTTAGTAATACCTTTATATATTAAATCATCATAATCTTTCGCTATTATATTGTTCTTCTCTATAATTTCTTTTAGTCCCATTATTTCACTTTGAAGTTCCAATATACTCTCAGAAAATTCTCGTCTAAGTTCGCCTAGTTCAATGTCATAATCTTGGACATTTTCCATAGCATTTCCTAGCACTCCGTTAAAAGATTTATTCTGTTTTTTTATACCTAAAATATTTAAAATCACTAGAATTAATCCAACAAAAATTAATAATCCCGTCATATAATCCACTCCAAATTTCCCAAATTAAATTTTCTTTATAAAAATTCTATGCTATATCATATTTAAGTTTTACCAAAGCCTTTCTTAAATTTATAATTGCTCTGCTATGTAGTTGACAAACTCGTGATTCAGATACAGTTAAAACATTTCCTATTTCCTTTAATGTAAGTCCTTCATAATAGTATAAATCTAAAACTAGTTTATCCTTCTCCTTAAGACTTTCTATTCCTAAAGCTAAATATTCAACTTGTTCTTTTTCTTCTAAAGCTTTTTCTGGGCTTAAGCTCTTATTATCTTTAATTGTACCACTAAGAGGCATATCGTCATCATCAGAAAAAATCAGATCCTCAAGGGACACTACTGATATATAATTTATGTTGCTCTCGATATCAGCTACATCATTAATTGTAATATTAAGTTCCTTTGCGATTTCATAATTAGTCGGCTCTCTATAAATACGTTTCTGTAACCTTTCAACAGCCTCATTATACCTATTAAGTTTATCCATAGCACCTTTAGAGATTGGACTATTTCGCCTAAGTTCATCTATCATAGCACCTTTTATTCTTATTGATGCGTAACTTGAAAACTTCATACCTTTAGTATCGTCGAATTTTCCAAGGGCATCCATAAGTCCTAGCATACCGTAGCTAATTAAATCTTCATATTCGACGTATTTAGTTTTTCCAATTATAACTCTAGAAGCAATATATTTTACTAAAGGTATATGCGTTTTCACTATTTGCTCGCGTACATTAGCTGCCATTGCTATGGACATATGAACGCCTCCCTAAATTTTTTTCATTTGTTCTCTCATAAGCCTAAATATATATTTAATTATCTTTTCACGGGTCAAGTTATCTAAAAAGTTTAAACTAAGTCCACAGATATATCTACCATCATCTTCTTTTACAATCCTCATTGCCTTGCCGACTATAAGTATGTCTTCATTGTTAATAGTTAATGATACCAAAAGATAATCATTAAGCTTTATTAACTCTGGAACCTTAACCTTCATACCACCGCCACTCAAATCAACTAGTAGTGCCTTTGAATATTCACTGGGATCAATTGATCTCGGATCAGTTCGTGGCTCACTTCTAAGATTTGTATATTTAACAATATTTATTAATGGTACTCTAACATATTTTCTTCTCTGAATCTTTTTAATATCTTTTGGTTTTGATATAAGTAAAATTGGTATCTTTTCAAATTTACGTCCTATAACAATAGATTTAAACTTATATAGATTTTCATCTTCATAATAAATTACATCTATCATAGTCCCCTTTGACAATGGAATATATTCACCTGCATTAATAGGAATACTAATTGCTATATATTCCTCTGTTATATCTTGAACATTGCTGTTAAAATATCTTTCGTCCACTAATATTTCTAATTTTTTATTTAATTTAAACTCAACTTTAGCCACTCTACCCCCAACCCCTTATGAAAAAATGCTGAAAATTCTCTTAAATAATCCCTCGAGTCCCATACCACTTGTTTTATCCTTCATTCCATCAATTTTACTTGCAATTTTATTTATATCCTGGGCAACTCCTGAGCTAGGATAAGTTACAATCACAGGTTGTTGCGCTCTTACTGCGTAAGCTAGTTTCTTATCTTCACTTATTTTACCTAAATACTCTAATTTCATATCAAGAAATTTAGCGACTGCATTATTAAATTTATTAAAGGTCAAATTAGCTTCGTTATTATCTAAAGATCTATTAACTATAACTTTAGCAGAATTTTTAATATTAAAATGTTTAACAGCTTTAAGCAGGCTATATGCATCTGTAAGTGACGTAGGTTCGGGTGTTGTTACTATAATTAGATCCTCGCAACAAGCAATAAATCCCAAAACGCTCTTATTTACACCAGCTCCTGTGTCCATTATTATATAATCAAGTCCCGTTAAAGCAGTAAGCTTATTTAAAAATGATTGTCTTTGAATTTCTGATAAATCCTCAACTTTTGTAAGTGCAGAACCACCTGGAAGAAGTTTTACTCCAAAAGGTCCAGTTAAAACAACCTCTTCAATTTCCTTACCATTAAATATAACATCAAACACATTATATTTAGACAAACATCCCATTAATATATCATCATTTCCCATTCCTATATCTGCATCAAAAATCATAACTTTTTTGCCCATTTGTTGAAGAGCTATAGATAAGTTCACTACTATGTTACTTTTACCTACACCACCTTTACCCGAAGTAACAGTTATAATTCTAGGTTTACGTTCGGGCACCGCATCACTGCTATTAACTGCCATTTGCCTAAGTCTCTGCGCTTGATCTAGCATACAGTCTCCTCTCCTAATACAAGACTAACAATATTATCTGTTGATAGCTCTTTAATATCATCAGGTACATTTTGACCGGTTGATACAAAACTTAAAGGGATATTAGCAGTTTCCAGTATATTAAGTATTGAACCATAAGTGGATGTTTCATCTAATTTAGTTACTATTATACTATTATAATTCAAAATTTGATAACCTTCAATAATGTATTTAATATCTTTATTCTTTGTTGTAGCACTCAGCACTAAACTAATGTTTTCCGTGTCAGCCTTTTCAACGAAAGTCCTGAGTTCTGCAATTTGCATTCTATTTTTACTACTTCGCCCCGTAGTATCAATTAACACCACTTCACATTCACTCATACTTTCTATTGCCTTTCCCATATCGCTGATATTATATACCACTTTAAAGGGTATATTCATGATGTCAGCGTAAGTCTTTAGCTGCTCTACTGCGCCTATTCTATAAGTATCTACAGTAATAAGCCCTACTTTTTTACCCTCCGTTAATGCAAGCCTACCTGCAAGTTTTGCAATAGTTGTTGTTTTACCTACCCCAGTTGGTCCTACAAGCACTATTCTACCTTGTAACTTTGGGCTAGTAACATGAATCATTTTTTTTAATACGTTTTTCAATTTATTAATTTCATTGTTCTGTTTGTTTTCATCCTCAGATTTGTTATATAGAGTGTCCTCATCTTTAATTTTATTCATTATATTTTCAATGATTTGTTGCTCAACATCATTTTCTTCAAGTAATCTTTCTACATCGCTTTTATCATTATCAGAAGGCTCACTGGCTAGTGATCCTTCTCTAGTAATTGCGAGTTCACTCGCAAGCGATAGTTCACTCGCAAGCGATAGCTTACTTATCATATTCTTCATTTTCATTATTTCACTCATTAGGTTATTTGAATTATTATCATCTTGTTTTTCACTCTTTTGAAGCTTGTGCAAAGAATTCTCATTTGTTTCTTTATCTAATGCTTGAACCTCTTTAGGATAAACTTTAATCGCATTTTCCTGCTGCTCAACTTTTTTTATTGCTTCGATACTACTAAGTGCATTGCTACTAATCCCATTGCTACTTAATCCGCTATTGCTTAGTCCATCGGTCTTTAGTATATTGCTATTCAATACACTATTATTTAATGAATTATTTTTTACTACATTCTGGTTATTCTCATTAGTTTGATTTTCTACAGCCGCAGTAACTTCAATTATCTTTGAGCTAAACAATCCTTTTATTCCTGGTTTTCGTATTTTTCTTTGACTTATAATTACAGCGTCTGTGCCTAGTTCATATCTTATTCTTGTCATGGCTTCGTTCATGCTACTTACTATGTACCGTTTTATAATCATTGTAGAGTCACAACTCCTTCAGTTTTAATCTCAACTTCATTCGGTATCTCATTAAGAGAAAGCACGCAAACATTAGGAAATACCATTTCAATTAACCTTCTAAATGCTGGTCTTATTTTTGGAGATACTAGTATTACTGGTTGATTATTGTGAAAATAAATTGTATTAATATTATTCTTAATAGAATTTAGAATTTTCCCGGTTGTATCTGGATCTACTGCTGGGAAAGACCCTTGTATAGATTTTTGAATATTGTTTGATATAATATTTTCAACTTCAGGTGCAAGCGTTATTATTGTTATGCTTCCATTCTCATCAACAATTTCATTGCAAATACTTCTTCCAAGAGAAAAACGCACATATTCTGTTAACACTTCTATATCTTTAGTTATTCTAGCATTATCTGCTAATGACTCGAGTATTGTTACCATATCTTTTATAGCTACTTTTTCTTTTAAAAGACTCTGAAGAACTTTCTGCACTTCACCAATAGTCATAAGGTCTGGTATTAATTCCTCAACTACAGTATTATATTTCTCTTTTACCGAATCAATTAGTAGCTTAGTTTCCTGCCTACCTAGAAGTTCAAAAGCATGTGTTTTTATGGTTTCTGTTAAATGAGTTACCATTACGGTTGTTGGGTCTACTACTGTAAGTCCCTTAATCTCAGCATCTTCTCTTTGATCATTATTTATCCATACTGCAGGAAGTCCAAAGGTTGGCTCTATAGTGTTAATACCTTGAATTGTAACATCTTCAGAACCTGGATCAATGCATAGTAACATACTCGGCATTAAGCTTCCCTTAATTATCACTGTACCACGAATTTTAACTACATATTCATTTGTTTTTAATTGCAAATTATCTTTTATTCTAATTGGTTGAACAACAATTCCCATTTCCAGTGCGCATTGCCTTCTTACCGATGCAATCCTTTGTAATAAATCCCCCCCGGTAGCCTCGTCCGCTAGGGGTATTAATCCATATCCTATTTCTATTTCCATAGGTTCTACAGATATCAGGCTCATTACATTTTCAGGTTCTCTATTTTCTGTTTCGTAATTTTCTTGTTCATCACTTTCTATTTTCATAATTTTTTGATCTTTTTCATCTTTTCCTAAGAAATATGCACTCGTAGCCATAGCAATCGATAGTATAATGAAAACAACATGGGGCATTCCTGGAATTGCAGCCAAAATAAGTAATGTAACTGAACCTAATGCAATAACTTTTGGAAATGCAGTAAGTTGCGTAGTTATTTGGGTTCCTAAATTTACATTACTACCAGATCTAGTAACCAAAATACCAGAAGCAGTTGATATTAATAGTGCCGGAATTTGACCTACAAGGCCATCTCCTACTGTAAGTCGTACATAAGTTGTTGCCGCCGTTCCAATTGGCATTCCAAGCATTACTACACCTATAATTATCCCGCCAAAAATATTGATTATTGTAATAATTATGCCAGCTATTGCATCCCCCTTTACGAACTTAGATGCTCCGTCCATAGCGCCATAAAAACTAGCTTCATCTTGTAGTTTTGTTCTTCTTTCTCTTGCCTGTTCTTCAGTTATAACGCCTGCATTTAAATCAGCATCAATACTCATCTGTTTACCAGGCATGGCGTCTAGAGTAAATCTTGCAGAAACTTCTGATACACGACCTGCACCAGCTGTAATAACAACAAATTGTATAATTATTATTATTAAGAAAATAATTACTCCAACTACATAATTACCACCTACAACAAAGGATCCAAACGCTTCAATTATATCACCTGCATAAGCCTGCGTTAATATTAGCCTTGTAGATGAAATATTTAATGCAAGTCTTAAAAGTGTTGTAATAAGTAGCAATGTTGGAAATACTGAAAACTGTAAAACTTCTGTTGTAAACATTGTTAGTAGTAAAATTACAACTGCCAGCGTAATATTAATCGCAATTATCACATCAAGAAGTGCTGGTGGTAATGGAATAATTATCATTAAAACTATTCCAATAACGCCAAATGCTACTAAAACATCTAAATTATTTTTAATATTATATCTTGATTTTTCAGCCACAAATATCATCCTTTACTTTTTTTTCTTGAGTTTATATACCACTGCTAGTATCTCTGCTACGGCTTGATACATATCCGTTGGGATTTCTGAGCCTACATCTAATTCCTTATATATTAACCTTGCTAAAGGTTTGTTTTCTATAATTGGAATATCATTCTCGCTTGCAACCTCTTTTATTTTTATAGCAACATTATCCGCGCCAATAGCCACAACTATAGGTGCGCCTTCGGTGCCTTGCTCATATTTAATAGCAATAGCTAAATGAGTAGGATTTGTAATAACTACTGTGGCATCAGGTACATCTTGCATCATTCTATTAGATGCCATCTCCCTTTGCTTTTGCCTGATTTTGGATTTAATTTGTGGATCTCCTTCTTGCTGCTTATATTCTTCTTTAATCTCTTGTACACTCATCTTTAATTCTTTATTATGTTTATAATGCTGATAAGCAAAATCAATTATAGATATTATAAGCATAATGAGGCTAATCTTAAAAAATATTTTCACTACCAAACTTCCGAATACACCTAAAATTGCTTCAACTTTAAGACTTCCATATGTCATCATATCTAAATAATTATCTTTAATAAAGCTATAAGATACATAGCCTATAGTTGAAACTATGGCTAAATTTTTAATTAGGTCAACTACAGATCTCATAGAAAAAATCTTCTTAAACCCGCTTATAGGATTTAATTTTTTTAAATCTGGTTTAAGTGGCTCTCCAGTCAATAGAAAACCAGTTTGTATTAAGCTTGCAACTATTCCCATAATCATAATGGGAATTACAATTGGTAAAATTATAAGTCCAAATTTCATTAGTGATACAAGTAGTACCGTCTTAAAAGTAAATTCAGTAAGAGAAAATGATAAATAATTGCTTAGAAAAAGGCTTAACGTATTTTTTATAGTAGAGAAAGCATACTCCCCAATAGTAATCATAAGAAGTGTTACTGTAAGAAGCGTAAATGTTGAAGATAATTCCTTCGACTTTGCCACTTGGCCTTTTTTCTTTGATTCACTTTTCTTTTTTGGAGTAGCCTCTTCAGTCTTTTCACCACTATCCGCTGAAATAAAAACAAGCATGGGTATTACCTTATAAAAAGCTTTAATTATATCAGGAATAGTATAAAAAGAATTTACTATTAGATTAAGCATTGCAGGTAAAACTAGAGAAAAGCAAGTCAGTCCTATAAGTATTTTAATTGGCATACCCAATATCATAATATTTAATGATGGTACTGTTCTTGATACAAGTCCCATGCTTAAATCAGTTATAATAATTATTGAAATAATTGGTATTGCTATTTTAAGTCCTAGTGTGAAAAACTGTATAAAAATTTTCACCATCATCATAGCAGTCCCCTGCGATAATATAAACTTTCCGATTTGGACAACGTTAAAAGAATCAATTATAGCCCTAATTAACATATGATGACCGTCCACAACAAAAAACATTACCATACTTATCCTATAAAGTAACGTTCCAAGTAAAGTAACGTTCTCATTAGATACAGGATCAAACATACTCATCATAGAAAATCCAACTTGAAAATCCATAAACTGACCAGCCATTTGTGCTGAGAAAAAACAAAACTTTGTTATGTACCCAAGAAGTAGCCCTGTGATAACTTCTGATATACAAAATATTATTAGCGTCCCATTAGTATTAATTAAATTCACATTTTCGTAATTAACCCCTGGCATAATTAAAAAAGTGAAAACAGCACAAAATCCGACCTTTACAAGTGCAGGAGCAGACTTAGGGAAAAAAATTGGAATACTCATAAAGAATGCTGATATTCTTAAGAGTACAAATATAAATCCTAAATAATAAGCTGTATCCATCAATTCTTTTCTCCTAACCTCCCATATTAGCAATAAGTTCAAATATTCTTGTTGTAAAAGAAATCATTAAGTGAAGCATCCAACTTCCCATTAATAATCCCATAAGAGCTACAGCAACTAATTTCGGAACAAATGTTAATGTTTGTTCTTGGATTTGTGTAGTAGCTTGAAATATACTTATTATTAATCCTACTAAAGTAGCCGTAACTAAAATAGGAGCTGATAATAAGATTGCAGTTGTAATAGCATCCTTTACCACAGACAAAACAATATCCTCAGTCATTTAATTCACCTCAACTAAAACTCATAATCAATGATTTTACAAGTAAATTCCAACCATCAACCATAATGAATAACAATAATTTAAATGGGAGGGAAATCATAACTGGTGGTAACATCATCATTCCCATAGCCATTAATATACTTCCCGTAACAATATCTATAATAATAAAAGGTATAAATAGCAAAAATCCCATTTCAAAAGCTCTTCTTAGTTCACTTATTAAAAACGATGGAACCACTGCATATAATGGTACTTTGTCATATGTAACTTTTGGTTTTCCATTTGTAAGTATTTCTTTGCCATTTGCGTCAACTTCATTTGTAACTGTATCTTCTAGGTTCCCAACTTCTAAAAAAAGTTTCAAGTCTTTTGCTCTAGTCTGTTTTAGCATAAAATCCCTCATGGGCTTGGACCCTTTTTCAATGGCAACCTTTTGAGTTATTTTACTATTTAAATATGGAGTTAAGGCATCATTATTAACTTTTGTAAAGGTTGGTGCCATAGTAAAAAATGTTAAAAATAATGCAAGTCCAATTATAACCTCTTTGGGTATTGCCTGTTGAACCCCTATGGCACTTTTAAATAAGGATAGCACTATAATTATTCTTACAAAACTAGTGGACATTATAATAATTGATGGCAATAGGGTAAGAACTGTAAGAAGCATTAATAGCTTTATATTATCAACATATTCTTTTGGCGTATTTGCATTATCAACCGAAATATTAATATTAGGTATTGGTAATGTATTAGCATTTACTACTTGTACCCCTACGATCCCTATTATTATCAAAACTAGTGCAAAAACAAATAAGTTTTTATTTTTCATTTTCATAATTAACTTCCTCTTTAGTTTTCTTTTTCAGAATATGTTTTTTAAATACTTCCTTAATGTCTTCATATTGAGGTAGCTCTTTAATGCTTTCAATACTAACAATTTCTTCCTTTGGCACTTCGAACAAAACACTAATTTCTTTTGAACTAGATGACATAGCATATGCTTTTTCACCAATTTTTACAACTAGTATGCTATTTTCCTTAGACAATGCAACCCTGTCTAATATTTTCATATATCTACCATTTTGTAATTTTTGTAGTTTATTCCCACCATATCTTAATGATAAATATAAAATTAATAATACAAAAGGTAAAAATATTATAATCTTAAAAATCAATATCCAAAATTGTCCATCCATTTTATCACCTACTTATTACTATAGAATTAAAGTATATATTTGAAATTTTTCCTTTTGTTAAAATTGGATTTAATCTAATTATCAAGTCTTTCTTTACAGTGACAACTCCGGTGTCGCTAAAGTCAGCACTTTTCTTTGTCCTTAGATATGAATTGACTGTGTCCCTAATAATTGGTAACTTTGTTGTAATTTCAGCAGTCAAGTCCGAGTTTTCTTCATACCCAATATAAACTGTGCTCTTAAGGTACAATAGTCCACCATCGTCTAAAAGATTCACTAAGAACTCATCTAAAGAATAAGTTGATTCAACAACTACTTTTGTTTTTGCAGATGTTGTTACTATGGACTTACCTCCTAGAAAATACATAGCTGCAAAGGCCCCACCACCAACAACAATTAATAATAATAAAACGATAATAACTTTTTTAAAGACATTGCCTTTTTTAGGTTTCTCACTCATTTTGTAATGTCCTCCTTTTGATTTGCTACAATTAAGATATTCACTCTTCTATTTAAAGCCCTGTTTGCATCACTGTTATTCGCTATAATAGGTTGGTATTCACCGTAAGCAATAGATTTAAACCTCTCAGGTTGTTTTTGAGCTTTGTCACCTACAAAATATTCAAGCACTTTTAACGCTCTTGCGGAAGATAATTGCCAATTATTTTTATATTCACTATTACTTATTGGTATATTATCTGTATGACCCTCTACTACAATATCATTAGAAAATGTTTCAATTAATGAATTTATTGTATTAAGCACTGGTTTACTCTTATCTAAAATTTCTGCTTTACCACTTTCAAATATAATATTTTCTCTAAGTTGAATAATAACTCCTCTACTATCAGTTTTTATCACTACCGTTGTTTCCATGTTTTTACTTTTTATAAAACTTTGAACCTTTTCATAAATGGCATCTGTATTATCAACAACTGCCTCAACTGGCGTCGTTTCTCCAACTAATGGGACTTCTCCACTTTTTGCATTCAAATCTAAAACGGTTTTTCCACCCTCACCGGTTAATACCGATTGCATAGATGATGCAATTTGCTTGAATTTTGCGGCATCGACCGTAGAAATCGAATATAACAATACGAAAAAGGTAAGTAAAAGTGTCATGGTATCTGAAAATGTTGCCATCCACTCATCTGTTCGTAACTCTTCTTTAGGCTTTTTCTTTCTAGACATTTTCGCTCACCTCGACCTCACTTGCTTGCTGCAAAATAAATTTAGCTCTGTCTGAAGGTGATAAGTAAGATGTCAATTTTTCTTCAACAATTCTTGGATTAACTCCAGATTGAATTGCAAGAACTCCTTCAATCATCATTTCACGACTATTTACTTCTACAGTAGATTTATAGCTTAAATTTTGCGCCATAGGACTTAATACTAAGTTAGCAAGTAGTGCACCATAAAATGTAGTTATTAATGCTTTTCCCATACCAGACGCAAGCGCTGTGGAATCAGTTAAATTAGCAAGCATTTGAATAAGTCCTATAAGCGTACCAATCATACCAAAAGCTGGTGCATACCCTGCCCAAGCTCTTAACATATTTATTCCATCACTATGACGTCTTTCCATTTCCCCAATTTCTAGCTCCATAATATCCTTTATTGTATCAGGTTCTAATCCATCAACTACCATTTGAAGTCCTTTTTTTAAAAATTGATTGTCTAGTTTTTCCATTTCATCATCAAGGGATAAAAGCCCCTCGCGTCTTGCTTTTTGTGATAGCTCTTTAAAACTCGTAATAATATCTGTTCTAGCCATTGTATTTTCTTTAAATGATTGCACAATAACATTAAGTACTCTCTTCATCTCTGAAATTGGGTAAGCTATAATTAGTGCCGCAAAAGAACCCCCTACTGTAATTGCTATTGAAGATGGATCAAAAAATATCTTTAGATTAGCTTCACCAGCTGACATACCCCATAAAATCAACGCAGCTCCTGCTACAATTCCAATACTGGTCAATAAATCTTGTTTTTTCATGCCACTTCCTCCTATAACTCCCCGATAAATATCCTATGTTTATATTTTAATACTTTCTCAATTACTTCATCTGTACTTTCCATTACTATGTATTTCTTTCCATTAATCAAGGTTATTAATGTTTCCGGCATAATTTCAATTTTTTCTATAACTTCTGCATTTAAAATAAATTCTTTTTTATTAAAACCTGTGAGTCTTATCATAGGCCCTCCTACTAATTATTATAAATTTAAATAATTTGGTAAGTCTCAAATACTAATAGTATTTGAGACTTATTACAAACTGATTTTATCTTTTAGTATACTATCTCTTTAGGCCTATTAACTCCTGTAATATTTCATCTCCTGTAGTAATTGATTTACCTGATGCCTGGAACGCTCTTTGTGCAATTATCATATCTGTAAACTGCTCAGCTAGATCAACATTTGACATTTCAAGCATTTGTGAAAGAACATCACCGTAAGCATCACTGTTATCCTCATCAGGATCAGTTCCAATTCCTGATCTTACTACTGCTTCACCAGAGTTAGATGTATTTTTAAATAAATTTCCTCCAACTTTAGATAAGCCAGCAGCATTTTTAAATGACGATGTTGCAATTTGTCCAAGAACTGACACTTTACCATCCTCTAAGACAGCTTTTATTTGACCATCTTTTTCTATAGAATATGATATAACTCTTAAAGTTTTTGTTGCATCATTAGGGTCTTCGATTTTTTCTGGTATAACAAGTGGGATTAAAGTTGTCTCTGTAGTTAGAGCTTTATTTGCATCAACAAACTTTGGAGTAGCGGCTCCTCCACTATAAGCTAAACTTATATTTGCGCCTTCTTTAACCGCATATCCTAATATTCTTAATCCATCGGAATTCAATAAGTTTCCGCTCTTATCTAAAGTTAAAGCACCATCTCTTGTATAAAACAATTCAACTCCATTTGGATCATCTACTACGTTGTCAGTTCCTAAAGTTATACCATCAGCATTAGTATCTGGTACTTTCCCTTTAGCCACCATTAAATACCCCTCACCATCTATAGCAACATCTAGTGTCCTAGAAGTTGGTTGCATCGCTCCCTGACCTACCATAGTATCTATACCTGAAACTTGCACTCCAAGACCTACTTGTTTTGGGTTAACTCCGCCTTGGCTTGTTCCAGGTGCTCCAGACTCATTAACGCTTTGACTTACCATATCTTTAAACCTAACTCTTGAGCTTTTAAAAGCTGTAGTTCCAACGTTAGCTATATTATTTCCTATTACGTCTAACTTCACCTGATTTACTTTCAATCCACTTACCCCAGAATAAAATGATCTTAACATAATGTTACCTCCACTTTTCTATTTTTTGAATTCCGATATATTAAAAATATAATTATATTTTTTTATAAATCACTTTGCTTCTATCCTTCCACAAAGTTAAGCTCCCTAAAAAGGTCCGGCTTATATCATAACTACACTATCTATATTGGTTATTATTTTTCCTTGACTTTCACTTTTGTCTAATGCAGTAATCACAGTCCTGTTTTTAATACTTGTAATCAGTGCCATGTCCTTGTATAATATCAAGGATTGTTTCACGCCTTTACCCTCAGCCATGTTTATCCCTTCGTTAATCCTCTTCATGTCATCATCGCTAAAATCAATATTTCGGCTATTAAGTCTTTGAGCTGCATGTGAAGACACGGTAAAGCACTCTTCATTTTTTATTTGCTTATCTAAAATTTTATTAAAGTTACTTTTTTCATTACCTGTTTTGTTACTTTTATTTTGTAATCCTCCTGCAGAATACTCTGTAAAGTCGACTGTTGAATATAGTTTACCATTTATCACTCTATATGACATATCATAACATCACCTTACCATATTAATTAGATATTTCTATTCCTGTACACTTGAGATATCCTCATAGCTTATATCTTTTGTCGTTTCTACGCCATCTTGATCATAAGAGATCGTTAGTTTAATTCCAGTTGTATCTTTAAAAGCACTCTTAACAGTTCCCGAGTATGTTTTACCATCCGCTAAAGTTCCTGTCTCAACTTGTTTTCCAATTATACTTATAGCTGAAGAAAATGCCATATTGCCATTTAAATATTCTAATGTATTATCTGGAACATCTATAACATCCGTTAAAGTGTCCGCTGGAAAATCCTTTGTAGTCCCGTCTGAAAGTTTTACTGCCATATATATTGCTCCTGCTTCTTGGAAAACCGCCTGAACATTCCCTCCATATTGCATTCCTGATGAGTCATAACTACTAAAAGCTACAGTCTTACCAACCAGTGAAGCTGATGTTGAAAAAGATATTGAACTATTTACATTAGTCATCTGCTCTAGTGATGCAAATTGAGCCATTTGAGCTACAAATTCTGTACCATCCTTAGCATTAGTTGGATCTTGGTTAGCAAGTTCTGCTGAGAGTATCTTTAAGAAAGAATTTTGATCCATTTCTTGACCTTTCTTTACAATTTTAGTTCCTCTATCCGTTGCCCTTGATAAACCTGCTAGTTCTGAATTAGTAAGTCCTGTTGTCACATCGGTTGCCATCTTATCACCCCTTAAATATTGATTTGTATTTGGTCATAATTAAACAAATTTATTTACCTTATTCTCTTCTACAACATAGTTGTTGGTTATCTGAGTATCTTCATCATCTAAACCCATATTCGTCGCTTTTTTATTGCTATGGTCTCCATTGCTATTTCTGCTACTAGAACCCTTACCAAAGAAAGTTGAATCCTCATAAATATTTATATCTAAGCTTTGAATTTTTATGTCCATATTTTTTAACCTATCACTGATATCTTGAATATTTTGGTTTAGCAAATTAAAAGTTTCTTTATTTTGAGCTGATATGCTAGCCTTCATAATTCCACTTTCCATAGTAAGCTTAATTGTTATTTCTCCAAGATCCTTTGGATTCATTTTTACAGTTAAATCCTTAATACTATTAATTTCCATGAATTTTATATTTTTAATTACATCTACTTCAAAGTTATTTTTATTAATGACTAAATTGTTTGGTATTTCTATTTTTGGACTTTCCGTAGTTTTTACAGTTTCAAATTGATTCATAAAATTAACTACTTTTGATATTTTATTTTCATCCTTGTTGTCACTAAGCAAATTACTAAGAAATTTTTCCTCAAACGATCTATTGCCTGAAAACTTATTCGCTTGTCTTGAATCATTTGAACTTTGCATTTGACTAATACGTGAAATTTCAGAAATTGTTTTTACAATCTTAGGACTTATTTGCATTTGCTTATTATCATTAAATGATTTTTCCTCACTTTTTACGTTAACACTTTCAAAGCTAAGAGTTCTTAATAAATTTAAATCACCCTTTACAACTTTAACCTGGGTAGTTAGTTTTTGAATCACATCAAGTATTTGAGGTTGAGCCTGGTTATTTCTTGTTAAATTTTCTATCGAAACTATTATCTCCTTAAGATTATTTTTTAAGATACTTTTTGTCTCAGGTGATAATTTTTCTACGCCAACCAAATTTTCTAGATTAATAGGATTAAGTTCATTTCCTTGATTAGGCGTTACCGGCTTTTCGTAAGTACTTTGGATCACTGCACTCAAAGATTTTAATAACTCTTGAATTTGTCCTACTTGAACTTGTGTCACTTTTTCAATAGAACCACTGTTTAGGTTCAATTCTTCTGATGGTTTATCTGTAGCTTTATCACTTACTACAAATTCTTTTTCAGGATCAACTGCATCTTGTTTTAAAACATCAACTGCTACCTCAACAAAATTTATTATCTTTTGTTTTAACTTGCTATTATCGGCAGTGTTACTCAACTCTTTTGTGGTATTGCTTTCCAATTCTGCTCTTTGATTAACTCGTTTTAATAAGTTTAAATCTCCCTTAACCTCTTGAACCTGAACCATTAGTTTTCGCACCACATCAAGTATTTCCGGCTCAGTACCCTTATTTACTTTTAATTGTTTTACTAAATCCACTATTTCACTAAGATTATTTTTTAAAATACCTTTTGTCTTAGGTTGTAGTATCTCTATTCCAACTAATTTTTCTAGGTTAATAGGATTAAGTTCATTCCCTTGATTAGGCGTTATCGGTTTTTCGTAAGTACTTTGGATCACTGCACTCAAAGATTTTAATAACTCTTGAATTTGTCCTACTTGAACTTGTGTCACTTTTTCAATAGAACCACTGTTTAGGTTCAATTCTTCTGATGGTTTATCTGTAGCTTTATCACTTACTACAAATTCTTTTTCAGGCTCTACTGCATTTTGTTTTAATGCATCAACAGCTACCTCAACAAAATTTATTATCTTTTGTTTTAACTTGCTATTATCAGTAGTGTTACCCAACTCTTTTGTGATTTTGCTTTCTAATTCGGGTCTTTGATTAACTCGTTTTAATAAGTTTAAATCGCCCTTAACCTCTTGAACCTGAACCGTTAGTTTTCGCACCACATCAAGTATTTCTGGCTCTGTACCCTTATTTCCTTTTAATTGTTTTACTAAATCCACTATTTCCTTAAGATTATTATTTAAAATATCTTTTGTCTTAGGTGGTAGTGTCGAGACTCCAACTAATTTTTCTAGGTTAATAGGATAAAGTTCATTTCCTTGATTAGGCGTTATCGGTTTTTCGTAAGTACTTTGGATCACTGCACTCAAAGATTTTAATAACTCTTGAATTTGTCCTACTTGAACTTGTGTCATTTTTTCAGCAGAAGCACTGTTTACCTCCAATTCTTCTGATGGTTTATCTGTAGCTTTACCACTTACTACAATTCTTTTTTCAGTCTCCACTGTATTTTGTTTTAACGCATCAACTGCTGCATCAACAAACTCTATTATCTTCTGTTTTAACTTGCTATTATCGGCAGTGTTACTCAAATTCTTTGTGATTTTGCTTTCTAATTCGGGTCTTTGATTAACTCGTTTTAATAAGTTTAAATCGCCCTTAACCTCTTGAACCTGAACCGTTAGTTTTCGCAGTACATCAAGTATTTCTGGCTCTGTACCCTTATTTCCTTTTAACTGTTTTACTAAATCCACTATTTGCTTAAGATTAATATTTAAAATATTTTTTGTCTCAGGTGGTAATGTCTCTATTCCAACTAATTTTTCTAAGTTAATAGGATTAAGTTCATTTTCTTGCTTGGATACCTTTGATACTTCGTAAGTACTTTGGATCATTGAACTTAGAGATTGTAATAACTCCTGAATTTGCACCACTTGAACTTGTGCCACTTTTTCAGCAGAACCACTGTTTACATTCAATTCTTCCGGTAGTTTATCTGTAGCTTTATCACTTACTACAATTTTTTTTTCAGTCTCCACTGCATCTTGTTTTAAAACATCAACAGCTACCTCAACAAAGTTTATTATCTTCTCTTTTAACTTGCTATTATCAGTAATATAATTTATCTCCTTTGTGTTTTTACTTTCCACTTTGGGTCTTTGATTAACTACCTTTAATAAGTTTAAATCTCCCTTAACCTCTTGAACCTGAACCGTTAGTTTTCGCACCACATCAAGTATTTCCGGCTCTGTACCCTTATTTACTTTTAATTGTTTTACTAAATCCACTATTTGCTTAAAATTATTATTTAAAATATTTTTTGTCTCATGTGGTAGTGTCTTTATTGCAACTAATTTTTCTAGGTTAATAGGATTAAGTTTATTTTCTTGCTTGGATACCGTTGATACTTCGTAAGTACTTTGGATCATTGCACTCAAAGATCTCAATAACTCTTGAATTTGCACCACTTGAACTTGTACCACTTTTTCAGCAGAACCACTGTTTACATTCAATTCTTCCGGTAGTTTATCTGTAGCTTTATCACTTACTACAATTTTTTTTTCAGTCTCCACTGCATCTTGTTTTAAAACATCAATAGCCACCTCAACAAAGTTTATTATCTTCTCTTTTAATTCATTGTTATCATATGAGTTATCGGAATTATCATTGGTAAAACCTTCAACTGTAGTCTCACTAGTTTCAATACTCTTATTTCCATCAATTTCTTTATCCAAGTTTTCGATCTTCGTTTTACCCAAAAGTTGTTCTTTATTAGATTGTGTAAGTCCATTACCATATGTTGAACCCTTAGATCGATATTGATGACCATCTAAAATCGTTTTAAATCCTTCTTTTGAATTTGATTTTCTTAGAAAACCGATATTTTTATAATCAGTATTACCACTTGTTATTATATTGTTATTGACGTTCACTTGTCTCACCTCCCTTCCCTTTCATTCAATAAATAACAATTTAATTTAGTATGCCTTACGATTATTTCTAATAAAAGCGAAAAGTGCAAACTCATCATTGCTTTTTTGTTCTATCATATTTTGTTCTTTTAAAAATGCAATCTTCTGCTTTTCTTTTAAAATTTCAACAGTTTTCTTCTCAACTTGACATTTTTTTAATTCTTCTCTTTTTTGCTCTAGTATCTCGCTTTTTTGTTCAAAGACCACTGTATTTTTATCAATTGCAAAACTTAAAGCATTTAAATAGTTCTGTTTGATCTTCTGATGCACGATTGATTGATGTGCATCTATATTTCTATGATTCACATACTTTTCTTGTAAATCAATTATCTCAGTTTCTACCACATCTTTTTCTCTTTGCGCCTGTCTAAATTGAATTTTACTTTTATCTTCAAAATCTTTTCTGATATCAAGAAGTTTTTGTAATCTAAACTTGTATGCACTCTCCAATAAAATTGCTCCTCCTTAAAAAACTTTATTTAAACATATTTTGTAGAACATTTAGACTTACTTCAAATTCTGTATTCTCTTCTACGCCTTGTTTTAAAAAATCCTCTATGTTGTCATTATACTTAATTGCATTATCAATTTTTTTGTTACTACCCTTTACATAGGCACCGATATTTATTAAATCTTCTGAGTCTTTATAAGTTGCCATCAAATCCCTTGCCAAAGATGCTGCTTGTTTATGTTCCGTTGAAGTTATTTCAGACATCAACCTACTAACACTATTTAAGACATCAATTGCAGGGTAATGATTTTTACCTGCTAGTGCTCTAGATAAAACTATATGTCCATCCAGTATCCCTCTAACAGCATCTGCTATTGGTTCATTAAAATCGTCACCATCTACTAGTACTGTATAAAAAGCTGTAATAGAACCCTTATCTGACATTCCGCTTCGCTCCATTAATTTAGGTAGCATTGCAAATACTGATGGAGTATAGCCCTTACTAGCTGGTGGCTCACCTATAGCTAGTCCTATTTCTCTTTGCGCCATTGCAAATCTTGTCACTGAATCCATCATTAAAATTACTTTTTTTCCTTGGTCTCTAAAATATTCTGCAATAGCAGTGGCTGTAAATGCACCTTTTAATCTTACTAGAGCTGATTTATCAGATGTTGCACATACGATAATTGATTTTTTCATTCCATCGATGCCTAAATCTTTTTCTAGAAAATCTCGGACCTCACGCCCTCTTTCTCCAATAAGTGCAATAACATTTACATCAGCTTTAGCTCCCCTTGCAAGCATTCCAAGTGTTGTACTCTTACCTACTCCGCTGCCTGCAAATATACCAATTCTTTGACCTTCACCACAAGTTAAAAACCCATCAATTGCTCTAATTCCTGTAGGTAAAACCTCTGTTATTCTGCGTCTTTTTAATGGGTCTGGAGGCGATGCATTTAGAGAATAAGTTGTATAACTTGTAATCTCATCACCATTTAATGGATTCCCAAGCCCATCAAGAACTTTTCCAAACAATTCATCAGAACATTTGACGCTTAATGGTGTTCCAGTCGGTACTACCCTACATCCAGCTGATATACCAACGAGTTCTCCAAGAGGCATTAAGATTACATCCTTATCTCGAAATCCAACAACTTCGCAGGGAATTTCTTCATTTAATTTATTATAAATATTACACACTTCACCAACAAAAGCTGTTATACCTTGAACTTCAATAGTAAGCCCTATAACATTTTTCACCACACCTTCGGTGTAAGTGTAATTAATTTCAGGGATTTTATTCATTAAATACTCAAAATTTAGAGCTATCATAATGATTTCCCCTTTCTATGTTTATATTTGTTCTTCACGCATAAGCTCTACTATTTTTTCTATGCCATATTGTATACTTAAAATGCTTTTACCAGTTTCTTTTTCAATAACGGCAGTCTCATCATCTAAAAAGTCATCCTCTATTACGAAAATATCTCCTTGAAAAGCAAGTTTTGCTTTAAAGTTTTCAACCTGGCTTTTTACCATTTCAAAATGAGAATTATTAATTTTAATAATATATAGCTTTATATTTCTTTCAGCTTTTAGAGTGTTAAAAATCATTTCATTTAGAGCATCGGCCTGTGTTACTTCTTTCTTTAATATACTTTCTGCTATATTTACAATTAAAGCTTTTATATGATTTTCTTTTTCTATTAAGTAAGCATTATATTCAGCTTTTGCTTTAGTTAATATGAAATCGGCTTTTGCTCTCACACTAGTCGCTTCTTCCATTGCTGCACCAATAGCTTCATTATAAGCATTATCGTAACCTTCCTTACTGCCTTTTTCAAGCCCTTCTTTATATGCTTTTATTTTCGTATCTTCTGCATCTACATAGGCCTTTGAAATGATTTTTCGTCCTTCGAGACGTGCATTGTCTAATATATTGCTAGCAATATTTTGATAACTTTCCATGTTAGCGATATTGCTAGCCTCATTCTCTTCGTTAGTTAAAATTACACAAGTCTCACTTAACTGGGTGTTTATTTCACTATGACCATGTGCTGTAACTCTTGAGTTTTTTATTACTTTAAAAGACAATTGCATTCTCACCACCCCTAGAGAGCACAATTTCTCCAGCTTCATCTAGTCTTCTTAAAACACCAACAATCTTCTGTTGTGCTTTTTCAACATCCACAAGTCTGACTGGTCCTAAGAATTCCATATCTTCTCTTAAAGATACAGCAGCTCTCTTAGATTGATTTTTAAATATAATATTTGTAACTTCTTCTGAGCATCCCTTTAATGCAAGCGATAAGTCCTTCGCATCTATTTCTCTTAAGAATCTTTGTATAGATACATCATCCAATGTGATAATATCTTCAAATACGAACATAGAGTTTTTAATTTGTTCTGCAAGTTCACCATCTTCTCTTTCAAGCCCTTCGGTAATGTTCTTTTCTGTGGTCCTATCTACTTGATTTAAAATATCCACTAGTGATTCAACTCCACCAATCACAGTAGTATCTGTTCTAATTACAGAGGATAATTTTCCATTTAAAACATTTTCGATTTCTTTAATAACCATAGGAGAAATATTGCTCATAGTTGCAATTCTATATGATACCTCACTTTGCAAATCTAGAGGTAGCGCTGCCATTATCTGAGCTGCTTTATCTGCCTGCATATAACACATAATAAGGGCAATTGTTTGCGGATGTTCGTTAACAATAACATTTAAAAGTTGAGTTGCATCCGCCTTCCTTAAAATAGCGAAAGGTCTATACCTCTGAGTCTCTTCCATAACCTTATCCAATATATCCTTTGCTTTTTGAGAACCAAGTGCTTTCGAAAGCAGGTTCTTAGCGTATTCAATTCCACCCTCTAAAATGAAATCCTTTGCCTTATTCATTTCCATAAATTCATCTAGAATTATTTGCTTTTGATCAGATTTAACTGAAGTTATATTTGCAATTTCATAGATTATCTTTTGAATATCTTTTTCCGGTAATTTTTTTAATATACCAGATGAAGCATCCGGCCCTAAAGTTATAAATAATATAGCTGCCTTCTGAATCCCTGTAAGTTTATCACCTTTAGCCACTATTTATCCCCTCTCATCATCTGACAGCCAGGACTTGATTATGTCTGCAACTTGTTCTGGTTTATCTGCTGCATACTTCTTAACTTCATCCTCCATCCGAGCTTTTTTAGACTTGCCTCCAAATTCAATAGGCTCAAATTTTTCTTCAACCTTTGGATCTATATTATCACTTATAATCATATCAATACCCTTTGGAACAGCCTGTGTCTTCTTACTAGATCTACGAATTGCAACTAACACTATAATAAATAACATAATAGCTAATGCTCCATATGCAATGCGAGTGTATAATAATTTCTTTGCAGCCGCTGCATCTGCGTTTTCAATATCAAGCAAAGATTGCTCCGCCGCTTTTTTACTAACAGAATCAAAATTCAGTCCTTCTATACTTATAGTGTCTCCTCTAGTCCCAGAATACCCTATAGCTTGCGCAACTAAATTATTTACAGAAGTTCTAGTAGCTTGGTCCAGATTACCATCTAGTACAACTGAAGTAGTAAGTTTCTTAATTCCTCCAGGTGCCTGCACAACATTTTCCTCTGTTTTTGAATTTTCATAGTTTTTTGTGCCTTCTTTATTAACTATATTCCCATCTTTAGTAGTTGTAGGTGAAGTGTTTTGGGCAGCTGCATCTACAGGGCTAGTTGATAGCCCTGTGCTAGTGCCTCCATTCCATGTTTCATTATCATTTGAACTTACAATTACTCCCCCCTTAGGGTCATATGTAACACTATTCTTAGTAATTGCATCAAAATCAAGCTCTGAATTGACAGAAACCTTCACTCCATCTTTATATATAGGCTCTAGGACTTTCATTATTTTTGCTTCTAAAGCCTTTTCAACTTGAGCTTTTAACTCTTGTTGATCTCCTGTAGATTTCGTTACAGTAACGTCTTCCTCGTCATATAATCCCTCTGTTAAAAGGACAAATTTATCAGATATAATGCTTACATTTTCCTTAGGAAGATTCTCAACAGCACCCGTTAAAAGTGCAACTATTGCTTTCACTTGTGAATCATTAAGTTTAGTCCCTGATTTAAGTATTAAAACTACTGATGCACTAGCAGGTTCCGTTTCTTTAACGAAAGCTGTGCTATCTGGTAAAACTAAATTAACCTTAGACCCTTCAATTTCCGAAAAAGACTTAATAGCCCTTTCAATTTCTCCAGATAGAGCCCTTTGGTACATGATTTTAGTTTCTGTATCCGTTGGCGCCATTTTACTCGAATCAAAGAGTTCAAATCCTTGGCTTCCATTTGTCATAGTGACTTCTGACATAAGTTGCATTCTAAGGCTATCAATATCTGCTTTAGGTACTAATATAGAAGTACCTGTTACCTTATATGAAACTTTTTTTTCATCTAGTTTTGTTAAAATAGCTCCTGAATCCTCTTCTGTCATATTTGAAAATAACACATCATATTTAGTTTGCGATGCTGCTACTATAAACGAGCCAAGAGCTATTATAATAACGCCCGCAAGTATACTATAGGCTATTTTTTTGTTTTTACTTAAATTACCCCAGCCTTGCGAGAATTTATTTCTCATTTCAAGTAGCTTGCCCATATTGTGCTCCCTTTCTATACCTGCATTCTATTAAATGCATCATAGGCATCTACAAGTTTATTTCGAATTTGCACTGCCATTTCGAGTGACAGCTTAGCTTCTGCTGTAGACAACATAACCTTATGTACATCCGTTTCTTCACCCTTTATAAACTTTTGAGTAAGATTATCTGCATCTATTTGTTTAACATTAACTTCATCTAATTTTTCTTTTAAAGTATCCAAGAAACTGGTTCCCGTCGCACTACCAATTGAATCATTTTTATTAACACCATTAAGTGTTGATGCACTGTTTACACCTGTATTATTGATACTCGCATTAATATTCATAAAACGCCCTCCTATTTACCTATTTCTAAAGCCTTAGAAAACATACTTTTTTGAGCATTTATAGAATTTACATTTGCCTCATAAGCTCTTGTAGATGCAATCATATCCGCCATTTCATTCATAATATTTACATTAGGCATAGTCACGTATCCATCCGCATCTGCATCTGCATGTGATGGATTATATACTCTCCTTAAAGGTGACTGATCATCAACAACACCAACAGCCTTAACACCTTTAAAGCTTGTCTTATATGTACCAGTAGATTTATCTATTTCCTTTTCCAAGTTTTCTTGAAATACTGCTATCTTTCTTATGTATGGTTTTCCATTTTCTCCCCTTGTAGTTGTTGCATTTGCTACATTAGAAGCTATTGTATCCATTCTTAGTCTTTCTGCCGTTAGTCCACTTGAACTTATTCTCATTCCCATAAATGCATCATTCATAATCTACTATTTCCCTCCCCCGATAATGTAACTAGTAAGTGAAATTTTACTACTCGCCTGTTGAACCAATGCATTAAACATCAGTGTGTTTGCCGCTTGATTTGTCATTTCTAAGTCTATATCTACATTATTACCATCTTGCCTCATGCTAGTATTTTCATCCCTTTGCACGGTTATATCTCCAGTACTACTACCAGCTTGCATATGTTTATCATTATCGGTTTTCATTTTATTTAATCCCATGTTATCATTTAAAGTCTCCTCAAATGTAACATAAAGTTTTTTATAATTTTCAGTATTGATGTTGGCAACATTATTTGCAATAACTTTACCTCTTAGTGCTGAAGCGTCCATGCTTTTCTTTAATAAATTATAAGTAGCGTCCCCTGTAGAACTTCCAACTATATTCACCGTTCCATCTCCCTTAACCTATTAATTAGACACAAAATGATAAATTCCTTCTTTATATCTATAATTTTACTTTATATAGCTAAATTTGTTTCTAAAAGTAATATATCCCAGTGTGCTACCATTAGTATATACTACTTGCTTATCAGTGTGAACATTTTTTTAATTATTTTTTATTAAATACATTAACTTACAAATTCAAAGCGACATAATTCACTGTTAAAGTGCTTGTTTAAAGGGATATGTTTATCTTGATATAATTTTTATACTGTTCATTCATTGTTTACATTGCATAATTATATTATACATTAATGTTGTAATATGTCTATATATTAGTTGTTTTATCCTATATAAATTAAAGATAATTCAGCGTCTCTAATAAATTCCCAAAATAAATAGAACAAAAAAATAAAAAGAACTCAAAGATACTAAGTTCTTTACCTACTTCTAACGTTCTCTAAAATTCTTAGTGCATCCTGTGGTAATTTATTTGATTGAGCCATCATTGCATTTCCTGCTTCCACTAAAATATTTGACTTAGAATACTCCATCATTTCCGCAGCTAAATCTGTGTCTCTTATACTACTTTCAGCGGTTTCTACTTTATCTGATATATCAATTATAGAATTATAAGTACTTTCAAATCTATTTTCTAACGCTCCAAATTTGCTTCTTGAACTTAGAACAGTATCGAGAGCATCATCTACAAGTTTCAGCGCATCATCTATATTGTTCACATCTACTATCACTCCGCTAGCATCCTTAAGTTTTAAGCCAGTTGTAGTTAAATCAAATCTTGGTATGTCTATTTTTTCTCCTACAGTAGCTCCCGTAACCATTGTTATATTATCACTGCCATCATTTGCACCACCAGATAAAAGCTTAACTCCATTAAATTCAGTATTATTAGCCATGTCGTCTGTTCCATCTAGCATTTGGTCTATTTCCATTTGAATATTTGCTTTATCCGACTCTGTTGTAGTTCCTCCAGCTTGAACTAACAACTCACGAACTCTCTGCAGACTACTAGTTATCCCCTCAAGACCACCTTCTGCAGTTTGAAGCATGCTAACTCCATCTTGAGTATTTCTTGCCGCCATTTGAAGTCCTCTTACCTGCATTCTAAATCTCTCGCTTTGTGCAATTGCATTAGGATTATCCTTTGAACTATTTATTTTAATACCAGAAGATATCCTCCCAAGTGATAAATTTTGTTTAGTAAGATTCTTACTGTATGCTTTATATATATTTAAAGATGCCATATTCTTATTAACTCTCATAAAATCATCTCCATTAAAGTTTTTAGTATGTTTTATTTAGTACTTCACTTAATACTTCGTTTAAAAAGTTGAAAACTTTATATTATTTTGGATAAATGTTTTTTAGCTCACATTTACCTTAATGGAGCATCAAGCGATACATTTTCTACAGGCGTATTTATAAATTTATTAATCCTCACAAAAACATTTCAATACTGGATTATAGTACACTTTTTTTGTATCCTTATTCCCTCTTGATATAATCTCAACATCATATTCAATCAAAGGAATTATATACACAACACCATAATCCAAAGAAATATCAACATCTACAGTGTATTTATTTATCATCTCACTCTTTTGTTTTTCTCTCTCAAGTTTGTATGAATCACATTTTTCCAATAGTTCACTTTTCCTTTTTTCTGTTATGCCTTTTCGCTGCATTAGTTTTAAATTTTCTTTCTCTATTTCATCATAATATTCATCAATTCTTGTGATTTCTCTATTAAATTCTAACCTATTAATAACTTTACTACTACTTTCTTTAGTTATCACATTTATCTCTTCATAAGCTTTTTCAAAAGCCTTAATTGTATCAACTTGAAATGGAAGTTTATAATTATATTGAGGATTATTTTCAATATATAAACTGTTTTTATTTTCTCTAATTTCATTGTCTACTTCACCATTTTGAAGATTTATCCATACATCTCTTAGTTCTTCTAATCTCTCCTCCGATGTATATCCGACTCTATAATTAAAACATATCCATCTTCCCATCACACCTTGCTCATCTAATATTTTCATAGTTCCTCTGTCAATACCAAAATATCTTTTTATTTTTTCTTCAGCTTTGGATAATGAAATATTATCTGCAATAATACAACGCACTGTGCTTATTGCTTTTATGCTAGCTATGTTCATTATTTTGTCAAGTACAAAACTTCCAAATGTTACAAACTCAGATTCAGGATTTTCCTCTGCTACTTCAAAATCAAAAGCTAATAAAATTTCAGTCTTTCCATTAAATATATAACTATATTCCTCGGGTATCATAGCGTAACACAAAGAGTATTCTAAGAGTTCTACCTCACCTCCTATTGCTTGTATTACTTCTATAACAAAATTTTGAAGTCCCATAATTAATTCTCCTCTATATTATCTGAATTAAAAGAATTTCCGAATAAACCCTCATCAAGCTCCTGCATTTTAATATACTTTTTCTTATTTTCAAGAAGTTTTTCTCCTAATTTATCTATTTGCTCATCCATATCTTTCATTGTCTCTGCATTAACCCAAGTGTCCATAATAATTTGGGAAAATTCAGTTTCCTCTTCGATATCTCCTAAAATCATGTCTACTTCACCTATAACCAGTTCAAACATGTTTATTTTCTTATCTAAAAGTTCAAGTATATAATGTTCAACGGTGTTTTGAGCTGCTAAATTATACACATAGACATCTCTAGTTTGTCCTACACGATGTATCCTTCCTATCCTTTGTTCTATTGCCATAGGATTCCACGGTAAATCATAATTAATCATAACATTACAAAATTGTAAATTCCGTCCTTCCCCGCCTGCTTCAGTACATACAAAAATTTGAGCTTTTTCTTTAAAGTATGCAACTTGTTCTTCCTTTTCTTTTCTTTTAAGACCACCATGAAATTCTGCAACAAGATATCCTTCGTTTTGAAGATATTCTACTATGAATTTCTGCGTAACCTTATATTTTGTAAATATGAGCACTTTATCATTTACCTCTTTTATGATATTATGCATTTGTTTTATTTTTGCATTTGAGTATGATTCATTGATTATTAGATTCTCTGCCCTATTACTAAATTCACTAACAATGCTTTTCTCATCGCTTGTAAGCCTTTCATCCTCAGCATATCTTTTAAGTGTAGGAATTGCAGCATAAATGCTACTTCCCATTTGTTCTTGAAGATTTTTTAACGTAAACCGTGTAAGTACACTATTATTTTTACTTATGTATTTTTCACGAATAAACATACTTATATCATCATAAAGCTTTATCTCTTCTTTTAATAAATTCACGCTATATGTAATTGCCGTTCTTTTCGTAAATTTTATATCTACATCGCTTCTTTTATTTCTTATCATAACACCAGATAGTAAACTTCTTAATCTATCCACATTCTTTGCTTGTATACCTTCCTTATCTCCTATAAAGTTATTTTTAAAATAAGTATAGGTTTTAAGCTGACCAGGTTTTAATAACGTTATAAGATTATATAACTCTTCAAGTTTATTTTGAACTGGAGTTGCTGTTAAGAGGAATATATATTTCTTTTGGAGAGTATTTACGAACTTCCAGGCAGTTGTAGTTCGATTTTTTAAATGGTGTGCTTCATCTACAATAACAAGATCATAATGAATCTTAGCTATTATACTACTATGATTTTGTCTTTTTGCAGTAGCAATAGACACAATTACTTTATCGTAATATCCCCATGCCACATCTCCCATATTTTTAAATTCTGGGTCATATGCTTTTATAAAATCTAAATTAAACTTTCTTTTCATTTCAGTGTACCATTGCTCAACAAGAGAAGGTGGTACAATAATTAGTATCTTTCGTGCAAGTCCACGAGTTATATATTCCATCATAGTCATTCCCGCTTCAACAGTTTTACCAAGACCAACTTCATCGCAGAAAAGCACTCTACCTTTAAATCTATTAATTGCAGCTTTTACAGTTTTTATTTGATATTCAAACAATTCAAGGTCTCTTACATATGGAAGGCATAGTAATTTATCGTCATTCACTTTATATGTAAAATCTTGTGCTCTATCATAAAGTTGAAACCACTTTTCGTCTCCTTTAGTCATGTTACATAATTTTTTTATAACTTGCTCCATTCTCTCTCTGTTTTCAATATTTACTTAAAATTTATTTAACTCCGTTTTAGAAGGTTTCTCGCAATTATATATTTTGATCTTATTTTTTGATAAAAACTCTATGAGAATATACTCAGCCTCATACTTTTCAAAAAAACCTTTTATTCCTCTTCCTTCTATAATCTTTTCTTCTCTATTTAGTTTGAACTCTTTACTTTCTCCATCTTCGCTCGTAAATTCTATATTCTCACTTTCTTTTATTTCATCAAATATACTCATATATCTATCATCTATTTTTATTGCAGACAAATCTAGAAGTTCCTTGTTTAGTTTGAATAAATATTTGTACATATATTCACACTCACTTTGAATTTGATTTCAACACTAATTATTATTCTACATTTTTTATTATTGATATCTTCGATTTTAAAATTATATCCGTTAGTTTATGACTTATTTTCTATTTTAACATATTTAGTTTTTTATTTAATAAATACAAAGCAGCAGTTTTTCCGTACTGTCTTGGTCTATTTATTACGAAATATTCTCCTTAAACTAGATCCATAATTTCCTTTAATTTATTATCTATATTAACCATATAATGTTTTTCTGGTATACAAGTTACTGTAATTTATTTTTTATGTATATATATATTCCAAAATTCACACCACAGAATGGGTGCTTGTGAATACTTGCCTAAACTTCTAAGAAATCGCAGACTCCACATATATTTTATACAATTCTATATTCTTGTTTTTAAAGTAAGATAATACTCTATTACTACAAATAAACTTTTCTTTTTCATTTCCTATATACATAGAATAACTACTCCACTGGTAATTATTTGGCATTTCAACCATCTTCGCCCTGACAGGATTTAAGTGTATATATCTACTTGTTTCTAGCACATAGGAATCTTGCTCTATAAGTTCTGACCCATACCTTGCTTGAAAAAGATGTCCAATATAAAGATACTTATTATTAAAGTATTTTGCATAAAACCTATTAACTCTCATCATTAGGTACTTTATATGCTTATCCTTTGTTTGTACTTAAAGATGTACATGATTAGTCATTAAACAATAACTTATTATCTCATATTGGTTTTCTAAAAATTCTATTGCTTCTTTTACAATTGTAATATAAACTTGATAATCTTCATCATCTCTAAAAATATCATTTCTTCTATTCCCTCTAGATGTAATATGGTACATTGCATTTGGATACCATTCCCTTAACTTTCGTGAGCGTTTTATTTTCTCCATAAATATCTCCTGTTTTCATTATTTATTAAAATTATACCCTCTATTGAATTGATATAATCATTATTAAACAATGAAAGTATTTATATTTATCTTTCGACAAAACCAACTAAAAACCACCAGATAGCAGGTAGCATTGCGAGGAAGATTGACGAGCTCGCTAAAGGTTTGCTTGAACTTGCTATTTAATCCCACTCGATTTGTATTAAATTATCTTCATGATTAGATTCAAACTTAATAATTTTAGCTTTATATCCTAAATCAATTAGTCTTTTAGGCTGAAAACCAATAATCTTTTGCCATTTATTACTACAGCATATATATGTCATATTATAGCTTCCACTTTTGGCTGATATTTCTACTTGTGATAATATATCTTTTAACATTTTTTCAATTTCAACTTCGGTTATAATCTTTTCTTCATTTTTATTATTGGCTATAATTTTCATTTCATTGGCTGTTTTAAAACTAGTTACATTTTTATTTGGCTTGTTATTTTCCATTTTGAAACCCCCTATTTAATAGCTTTAAAAGTATTACAATTATAACACATTTTTTAATCACCACCACGCAAAATCTAGACACCTTAATCATTTTCAATTAGTATATTTCGACATAAACCACCAGATAGCAGGTAGCATTGTGAGGGATTGCCTGAGCTTCTTAAGTATGAAGAAAATATTATATTGAAATATTTGTTATAATGAATTAAAATGAAAATATATTAGATAGACAAATGGTAAGGTCAATTAGTAAATATTAGAATTAGTTAGTATTCATTAAAAAGTGTCTAGAATATAATACAAAAAAAGAAGGAGCTAATTTTGTGAATAGAGAGGTTAAATATTCATTAGATGTTAGTTTAAGATTAGAAATTGTAAAAGTAAAAAATGCAATACTTACTAATTTGCATGGCTCAAAAATATTTCTCTTTGGTTCAATAGCAAAAGGTTGTTATTCCAAGTATAGTGATATAGATTTACTTGTTTTAATTGATTCATATAAATCTAAAAGGGAATTAAGACAGGTAAGGCATGAAATAGAAGATTCTATAGAAGATTTAAATATTTCAAAAGAAGTTGATATTAAGTTGTATACAACTGCTAGATATAATGAAATATGTATAGAACCAAGTTTTGAGAAAAGCATATTAGAAGATTTTATAGATATAGGAGGTTGGTAATATGGTACAGCGAGATATGTTTTACTTTGCTGATATTGATGAAAAGTTTATAGATACAGCTAAAGACTGTGAAGGATTAGAAGATGGTGTACTTGTGCATTGTCAGCAGTGCATAGAAAAAAATATAAAAGGAATTATATTAAAAAAGTATGGAATGGTTAGTCGCGAACACAATTTAGTTAAATTATTAGAGGTTCTATATTTAGCTGATTATTCAAAATTAAAAGAGTATAAATGGTTATGCAGAGATTTAAAAGATTTTTATTTTAGCAGACGCTATGCATCGGATGATTATGAATTTTTGACAAAGGATGAATATAATGATTACCTAAAGAAATTTCATACATTATTAAATGAGTTGAAAATAATAAGGGAAGATATTTGTGATTGAACCATCCCTCCACCTGCTTACGCTGCGGTGGGGGCTTCTTTTTTATAAAAAAGTTTGCTTTATCTTTCGACCTAATAACTTAGGTAGCCTTATTCCTTTTGGCGTGATTGCTGTACTCTTGCTTGACTAATTATCATTGATAGTGCCCCTATGTCCATTATATTACCTCCCATTTGCTGATTTAATGCTGTATACAATTATATAATTTCCAAATTATTCACACCTGACGTGCATGTAAAGGGGAGTGCATGTGAATGCTTGCCTGAGCTTGTTAGCTATTTTACTGTTTTTCCCAAGTCACAGTTACCTTAGCGGGGCACAAAGTGACCCACTTGATACGGTATAATAACCGCATTATTTCTTTTCAATTCCATAAAACTCAGCTCCCTTTTCTATTATTATATCATAATCATATTATTAGTAATCATAATTTTTTAAAAATACTTTCATACATATAATATTTTTGTAAAGATAGTAGTGCACAGTTCTACCGCTGATTTGTCATTCTAATTTCCGCCCTATAATATGAAACGTGCCATGTATATGATTGGAATAAATGTAATATTGATTTTAACCACCAGATATGAGCTAGCATCGCGAGGGCTTGCTGCAGTATCAGCTCTCTATTTTACTGTTTTTCCCAAGTCACAGTTACCTTAGTGGGGCACAAAGTGACCCACTTTGACAGTTTTAATTTTTTAAAACTTTTGTTTTTACATTATTTAACAAGTGCCTGGCACCTTTGTGAGGAGGTTTGCCGACGAACTTGCTTTGCTTTCAAGTGTTCATAGCCATCTTCATTACCACTATTCCAGCTGATTGTTGTACTCTTGATTGACTCATTACCATTGATAGTACCCCTATGTCCATTATAATACCCCCCGATTTAAAAGTTTTTATATGATTCCATTTGCAAGCCTATCACCCTAGTTGGTTTAAGTTTAGAAAATTTTTACCCCCTAGCTTTCTAATTATTCGTGACTAGTTATTTTTAAATATTAATGACTAATCGTACTTATAGTCTCCAATAAATTAAACCTTTCCCTTGAGCCTCTGACTTATCAAAAATCCCCTTAACATCTATAAGAACATCTTGTTTTTTCAATTCATCATCATATGTAACTGCAAGCTCATTTAAATTAGAACTATCCCTATACATTAGTTTCAATTTATCTAGAGATAAATGTTTGAACTTATCATGAGAGACTGCTACCACAACAGCGTCCACACTATTAACATCCTTTATATCAATCAGCTCAATACCATACTGTTGAAAAACATCTTCTTTTTTCGCAATTGGGTCATAGGTAACTATATTTATTCCGTACTCCTGGAGTTCCCTTATAATATCAATTACTTTTGAGTTTCTTACATCTGGGCAGTTTTCTTTAAATGTCACACCTAATATAACAACCTTGGCACCTTTAATTTGCTTGTTTGCCTTAATTAAACTTTTAACAGTATACTCAGCAATATATTTTCCCATTCCATCATTTATTCTTCTACCAGCCATTATTACTTGCGAATTAAAGCCTAATTGTTGAGCCCTATATGTTAAATAGTATGGATCAACTCCTATACAATGCCCTCCAACTAGTCCTGGATTGAAGTCAAGGAAATTCCACTTCGTTCCTGCTGCATTAAGTACCGCTCTTGTGTCTATACCCATCCTATTGAATATCATTGATAGCTCATTAACAAATGCAATATTAATGTCCCTTTGCGAATTTTCAATAACCTTAGCAGCTTCAGCTACCTTGATGCTTTCGGCCCTATAAACGCCGACATCTATTATAAGTTCATACACCTTTGCAACCTCTTCCAATGTTTCTTCATCCATACCTGAAACAATCTTTATTATCTTCTGAATTGTATGAACCCTATCACCTGGATTTATTCTTTCTGGTGAATAGCCTATTTTAAAGTCTATACCACATTTCAGCCCTGATTCTTTTTCAAGTATAGGCATACAAACTTCTTCAGTTACACCAGGATAAACCGTTGATTCAAAAACTACTATAGACCCTTTTGTTAAGTTTCTTCCTACTATTTGTGCTGCACCTACAACAGGTGTTAAATCTGGAGTTTTATCCGAATTTACAGGAGTTGGAACAGCTACTATATAAAATTTAGCACTCTTCAAGTCTAGTTCGTTTGATGTAAAGCAAACATTTGTTGCTTTTAATTTTTCATTTCCAACCTCATTAGTAATGTCATTGCCTAATTTATACTGTTTAATTTTCCGTTTGTTAATATCAAACCCAATAACATCTATCTTCTCTGCAAAGGCAACAGCTAATGGCATACCAACATATCCTAATCCTATAACAGCAACTTTCTCTTCCTTATTGACGATGTTTTGGTAAAGTGTCATATTAGACCTCCTTCTGTTTGAAGTTTATTAATCATTACAGAATTAAAACTAACCATTAAAGAATTTGATTTAAAATCTACAGAATTAAATTGCGTACTTCTAGAACATTGATAATTCATATAATGATTTAAGAGTTATCACATACATAGAAATATTGTGATATATATCATTAACTTGTTTTATGATAGCACAGATTTCAACTTAATAACTACTTGTATTCAAAGTGTTCAAACGACTCCAAGTTAACCTAAATGTTTTTAAAACGGCTATTAATTAATTTATTTGCATTATTTTTAAATAAATTAATCAAATTATACTTTTTAATCTCATCGTTTTTGTTTAGTTCTTTTTCCATACTAGTTAATTTCGAATTTATTTCATCATAATTCCATATATCATTAATATTAAAATCTATTTGCACATTATTAATCTTCTTTTTAATTATCAAAACTTTTTGTGATAATCCAAATGAATTTGTAATTAAACATTGTTTATCTAATAATGATATCCAATGTGCTAAATCTTGCTTAATGTTATCCACTATATCCGAGCTTCCAAATACCGATTGTATCATATCAAATGTATTTTGTACTATGTCTGCTTTACCTTTCATAATATCTTTATCAAAAGGATTATTCATAAAAAAAGCAGAAGGTAGCATGCCTATAATCTCTAAATTATTTTCATTTAGAATATTTTCTATATACTTTATATCTCTTATAACTAAGTGTGGAGATACGCTTTTTGAGTTTATTACTGTTATAGGGTCAAAAATTATGATATACCCTTCCTCATTTAATACGTTCGATAAATTTTTCACTACGTTTTTATATTTTTCTTCATCTGTTAAATGTAACAATACATCAGCTGCAAAGATTAAGTCATATTTTTCTTTAGGATAGTCTTCTTTTTCTGATATATCTCCTAGTATAAACTCAAATTCGTTATATTTTCTACTTAATTCTCTTTGTGATTTCTCACTTATATCTATAGCACAATAGTTTATACGAGTAATATCATGAAAATACTCTGTGAAAATCCCAATTCCTGGCCCTAGTTCTAAAACCTTTCTACTTTTAAAACCCCCAAAAATTTTTTTTATTATATAGTCTAACATTTCAAGTCTAGTTTTATATAAAAACATATTATAAGTTTTACCAAGACCTCTATAACCCACACCTTCTATGTCAAAATTATCATTTAACCTCTTATTCCAATATCCTTTGTAATCAAATTGTTCTTCATTTACTTCATTATCATCTTGTGTCATAAGCAATCTTTTCACACTATTTAAAGCGTATTGCATTCCATAGTTATTTTCTACAAAGTCAAGATATTCTTTAGAGTTATATTCTCTATTAGACAACATCGTAATTGCGTCACTTATAGAATTCCAAACATATTTTTCAGGATATATCCCCTTACAGCCGACGAAATTATGTATAATAGGCTTTATTCCTTTGGCCATTGCCTGCATCACGCTCATATTTTGTGATTCTAGTACACTCGTACACAAGATATAATTTTTATCATCTAACCACTTATCTATATTATTCTGCCAACCTTCATTAATTACATTTTTTTCAATCCCAAATGCTCTAATCATTTGCTGAAAATACAAAACGTCCCTATCGTCTTGAAATTGCCCTGCTATGTATAGCTTATATCTATGATCTTTATCATAAATCGCCTTAAACGTATGCAATAGCAACATAGAACCTTTTTTATAATTAATATATCCAACATAGGCTATATTAAAACCGGAATTTCTAACTTGAAATTCATATTCGTTAACGTTAACACCGTTTGCAATTATTGCCGTTTTAGATTCAGCAATTTTGAACTTATTCATAACAATTTTTTTAATACTGTCAGCCACAAATATCAATTTATTAACCTTAGTCCAATCAACTTTAGACGGATATATACTAAATGCCTCATAACTATGTAATCTACATATTATCTTCTTCTCAACTGCCAATGTATGCCTACTCCCGTAAGCCACAAGCTCATCACACCATTCAAACCAACAAATATCAGCCCATCGCATACCCTCATCTATTTGCTTATAGTCTGTAACCCTTATATGCTTAGTCTCAAATTCTTCTGATAAATTATTTATTATATCCCAAATAAATTTATCATCACCTTTATCGAAAAACACAATCTTCTTTTTTAAAATTAATTCTACAACATTTGGATGAATTTTCTTAATGTTTAGTATTATATTACTTATTTCATTTTTTGCCTTAAGATCTCCACATTTTTTTTCTGCAAAACTATAATGTAAAATTGCTTTATTATAATCCTGATATTGTTCGTATACATAGCCGAGATTGTAATTCAGATCAAAATCATCATTATATATATTCACTGCATTAATTAATATGTCTTTTGCATCATCTAGGCGATTTTCCGTTATTGCAACTACAGCTTTCATTGAATAAATTTCGGGATCAGCTTTAATTATATCTTCATACTCATCAATTAATGCATTAGCCTGATTAAAGTTTCCCATCTCTATAAACTCAGAAATACTCTCCTTAATTTTTTTCTTGAATACTTCCATTTCGTTATTTTTTTCTATCGCCCTATCCTTGACCTTGTCCTGTAGTATTTCTATACCTCTTTTCATGTAATTACATGAATCTAATGCTTTTCTAAGATATCTTACATAAATTAACTCACTATTTTCATTTTTATTTGCAAAATGCATATACATTAAGAATAAATCTTCCTCATCCTTCATGCAGTTAATAAGTTCATTCCGAATTATGTTCTCATTATATATTTGATTTAAATATTTTTCTCCAATCTCTAAATATTTTTCTAAAATCTGTGAATACTGTTCGTTATCAATATCCTTATCCTGTAATAGATATACTGCCATAATTTTATAAATTCTTATCTCATTAAGATTTAATTTTGTAATTTCACAATTGTTTAAATAACTATATAAATTTTTCTCGAAATTCTCATGACTAATGGCTAAATAATTGAAATAGTTTTTAATTTTAAAATCGTTAACACCCTGCAAATATTTTACTAGTGATATATTTTCACATAAGAAATAATACAGTATATCTCCAAAATAGTCTGGAAGATTGCTAAAGTTCAAATTGTCTATATCTTCATCTAATTTATACTGTAAATTAGATGAAGATAATCTTACATTATTTAACAAAGAATATTCTGAATCATCCTCCGAAAATATTTTATAGATATTTTCTTTAGTTTTTTTACTTGATTTTATTAAATATACTTCTACTGCATCTATAAAATTGCTTGCTATAAAACTGTGGTTTTTAGCAATATCGCAATAAAAGTTTTTTAATTCATCATATTTATTTAGCTTATCATATGAGGATATGCTTATACTATGAGTTGAATTCAATACCTTTTCTGATTTTATTTTTTTTATGAACTTTAATGATTCTTCATATTTTCCAATTCTTTCATATGAGGTAGCCATATCCAGATATGCATATTCATAAAGCCCTATTGTATAATTTATTATTGAAAGATTATCAGCTACTTTAAAATCATTAAAATCTTTAAGCTTTTTAAAATAAATATTATATGTCTCTATAGCTTCTTCATTTTTATACATCGAGCATTGTGCATTACCAAGGTAATAATACAAGTCAATATAGAAACCCTCTTTTCGGGTTGCTTCTAAACATATTTTTTCTACTTCTCTAAACTTTCCTCGTGTTAAATACATTTTCGCTAAAAAAATACTTACATACATATATTTATTTAAATCAATTCTCTTCGATTTCATCAAATCATAAGCCTTTTCTATTGTCTCTAACGCAAGCTGATGTTCTCCATGCATTGCATAGGAAACCGCTAATTGATAAATATAGTAAATATTTTCTGGATTCTTCTCTAATTCTGTTTTTAATATTCCTGATGTTCTTAAGAATTTTTTATCCATCAATTTTCTATCATTATTTATATACCCATAATGATAGAACTCCGAATTTAACTTGATCATCGGCTTCTTCCACATGGGTTGATTATGAATAGCACCCTCAAAACGAAAGTCCTTATCCTTTTCAAAAATTCTTGCTGCAGTAAAAACTGTAAAATCATCTTCATTATCAATTGAAGTAAAGTTCTTTATAGTAATGCTAGCTGTTTTATTTGTTTTAAGTTCATTAGAATTAAAAAACTGTATTATTCCATTGGGATTGTTTATAATTTCATCTCCATCTATGTAAAAGAACCATTCACCAGTGGAGTATTTTAAAGTAATATTCCTCATCTCAGAAAAATCACTATTCCATTCATGATAATATACCTTATCAGTAAATTCTTTTGCAATCTCTGCGGTGTTGTCAGAAGATCCTGTATCAACAATAATTAACTCTGATTCAATAGCATCTCTAATTGGCCTAAGACTTTCAAGACATTTTCTAAGATATTTAGATTCATTTTTTACCATCATTCCAATACTAAGTTTCATAATTTGCTTCCTCCTAGAAGTTAGATATTATTTTTATACAAAGTTCAGTAAATTCTCTATAAAAATAATAAAAAAAAGAGGTAGATCAACTCCACCTCCTTTTTTTAACAAGAATTATCTTAATAATGCGAGAACTTGTTGTGGTTGTTGATTAGCTTGAGCAAGCATAGCTTGGGCAGCCTGATTAAGAATGTTGTTCTTTGAGAAAGTAGACATTTCTTTTGCCATGTCCACATCTCTGATTCTTGATTCAGCTGATGTTAAGTTTTCGCTTGATGTTCCTAAATTAGCTATTGTGTGTTCTAATCTATTTGAATATGCACCAAGTTTAGCTCTTTCTCCTGATACTGATGCTGTAGCTGCATCAAGAACTTTAATTGCAGCTGAAGCCTTTGTAGCATCAGAAATATCAAGTCCTTGTTCACCATCTGTTGAAACATCTGACAAAGTATCAGTTCCAGTTGTTCCAGCAACAAAAGATGCACCAGAAACTGCTGTAGCCGAAACTCCTGCAGCTGTGGAGCCTGCTGTTCCTGCTAATCCTAAAGCAGCAGCACGCATATCACTAATATTAGCAGTAAACTGTTGTCCTTGATTTGCACCAATTTGGAATGTAAATGCTGATGATGCAGTTGTTGTACCTGTTGCTGCTGTTGTTACTCCTGCTGTACCATTAAGCAATTTTTGACCATTGAACTCAGTGTTAGTACCGATTCTGCTTACTTCTGAGGTTAACTGATTCATTTCTTTTTGTATTTGTTTTCTATCCTCAGTTGTATTAGTATCATTAGAACCTTGAACAGCAAGTTCTCTCATTCTTTGAAGAATTGATGTAGTTTCATTTAATGCGCCTTCACCAGTTTGAATCATTGAAATACCATCTTGAGCATTTGCTCCAGCTTGGTCAAGTCCTCTGATTTGTCCTCTCATCTTTTCTGATATAGCAAGACCTGCTGCATCGTCTCCTGCTTTGTTAATTCTAAGACCTGAAGAAAGTTTTTCCATTGATTTATTAGCATTACCTGAATTAATGCCCATGTTTCTGTTAGCGTTTAAAGCACCTAAGTTGTGATTGATTATCATAATAATATTCCTCCTTGAAATTTTAGTAGGACATCCTTGTCCTCTATTGGTTATCTATAGTTAAGCTCTTTGCGAGCCATACTAACTAAATTGTGAAATGTTGCTTTTCATTTTGTCATTGTTGCTTTTTTATTGAAAATTCATCATCTTGTGATATCAAGGCTTTCAGAGCATTGTAAACATCAAGTTGATTTTCAACAGTTAGGCAACCATCCGCCGTCCAAATATCCGATTCGAATGTTTTTTGTTTTTGTTGCTACTATATATATCGCTTGTATATATAATAACTTTATACTTTATTAAAAATAAATTATAAATTAAACTTTTTTGCTTAAAAAAACTGCTTTAGCCGATATATTGTTATATCCAGCCATCCCCATTTGTTTGTTTTCATTAACTTTTATCTTTTTTAATATTTGCGCTTTTCTAGTTTTCATATCAAAATCTAATTCTTTTTCTAAATCCTCTATTGCATATTTTGTATAAAATTCTCCAAGTTCTTCTTTTAGATAATTTTCTTTATTTATATCATCTAAAATTATCTGCCTTTGCGCAAAGATTTTATCCATTTTTTCATATTCCTCAACTTTAACTGTTTGAATGATAGTCAAAGTGATATCTTTATATTTAATAAATTTTTCTTCTAAACTCAATTTATCACCCGCTTTATATTGATCGAATTAATATTTGCTACGCCCTACTATATTTTTTTCTTTATGAACTTGTTCCCATCATTGAGCTAAGTGCACTCTGTTGTGAATTCAAAGAATTCATTGCTTTTTCGAGTGCTGTGAATTTAGCATAATATCTTGTTTGAGCATTCTCAAGTTGCGTCTGAAATTTACTAACATTTTGTGTCTTACTATATACTTGATCAGGTAATGTATTTTTACCAGCAGCACCTGAAATACTAAAATCATATTGTTTATTGACAAATATATTCATGTAACCGCTTAAGGTATATGTACCATCTTTCCCTAGTCCAGGTGATGCTACATAGTCCCTCAATATGCTGTCCATTCTTGTGAATATGCCATCTTCCTTATATTTCTTTGAACCTATATAAGCTTCATTTGTAGTTAAAGAGCTACTAGAACTTCCAATAAATAATTTCTTAAAATCTTCCAAGTTATTTTCAATAACACTTTTTAATTTTGCCTCATCTTCATCCTTAATTACTAGTTTACCACCATCTATAGTATCTGATGAAGTTCCTATGCCTACAGCACCACTACCATAACTTCCGAAATTTAATGCTACTTTTCCTGAAGTGGCATTGGCACTGTCATAACTACTGTATACAGGTGAATAAAGTGTTCCCCTTAGTTGAGTTAATAAACTACTTAAATAGTCATCGTTTTTAAGTATTCCAACCTTTGCTTTAGCTTCCCAGGTTTTAATTTGGTCCTCACTCATACTTGTTCTTTGATCATCTGTTAATGGAGCATAGTTTTTATCTTTTTTTTCTGTTAATTTGGTACTAATTGTTGCTAGTATTGTATTATAATCCTCAATAAATTTTTTCACATTACTAACAACAGTATCTGAATTTGCTGTTACTGTTACATTTGAAGTTTCATCTGCTTTACTAGCTCCAACAAGATTATAGGCAACTCCATTTATGGTGAATTTATTAGAACTTTGAGTAGTTGTTATTGCTGATTGTCCTGGAGCAGTAATAGATACTATAGCATCTGTTCCTAATTTTGTTATTGTGTTTGTATTTGTTGTAACTTCATTTGGGGCTACTCCTGTAGTTTCTGAAGTTGATACTTCTCCAGTTAAACCTAACTTTGTTAGTATACTATCTGTTACATCAGTTGTAGTCTTTGACTCTTCTATCTTAAACACAGAAGTAGATCCGTAATTTTTTGATTGAAATGAGACTTTTCCAGTTATATCATCTATTCTCATTGTAACTGCTCCACCAGTAGCACTCTTAACTTTATCCATTAAATCCTTAATCGTCGATGTACTAGTTGAAGTTATAATTACTGGTTTTGCATTCGTAGCTGCATCATAGGATAGAGAAAAACTAGTATTTGTTGTAATTCCCAAATCTGATAATTTGGAAGCTGATGATATTCCACTATTAATAGTGGTATCATTTATATCCGTTATAGTATTATTAGCATGAACCAGGTTAATTGTATCTGTATTGTAAGAAGCTTTTGTAAACTTAATAGATTCAATATTGCCCTCTTGAACATAAGCTGCAGTAATTTTGCCATTTAAAGCAGAACCTGCAATGTTTTTGTTTATTTCCGTTACTAAATCCTTTGTTGTAGTTGCAGTTAGTATTGGCAATATAACTCCACCTGGTATTGCAACTCCGGGTATAGTATTTCCATCTGTATCCACACTGCTAGCTGTTGTTAAATCAAATCTTAGGCTTTTACCAGTCCAGTTTGCAGCTGTTACAGCTATCATTGAGTTCTTTGAGGTACCTTCAATTTTAGCTTGCTCAGCTAAATTCGTAACATTCACTTTATAAGTTCCAGCCTTAGCAGCCGATCCTGAGGTTGCAGAAACTACAGAAGGTTCATCAGTTGCAGCTGTATTAATGTTAAAAGAATCTCCAGACATCATATATTTACTAGAAAGTGGATCAAAATAATCCTGTAAACCTTTTACACCTTTAATAATTTCTCTATACCCTTCCTGCTGCCACTGCACTGTCTGCTTTGATGCATTTGCTTTATCTATCTTAGATTGATAGTTTGAAACCATAGATTTAACTAATGCATCTGTGTCAATACCGGATGCCATACCAGATATTCTCATTAAATTAGCACTTGAAGTAGCAGTACTATTACTACTAGGATAAATACTAGCCATAATTAATCACCCCTTTAAATTTTTATCCTACTTGCTTCCTTTAGATTTTTTATAAGCTTCACTCCAAGTATCACGGACGTCATCAATCAGCGGGATTATTTCATTCATGATTTCTTCGCTTTTCTTAATATTAGCATCCGTAAGCCTCCGAGTTATAAACTCATAAACCTGCATTAAACTTTTTGCCCATTCCCCGCCTTTTGGCACATCCAAAGTTGCCATTAATTCAAAAAATATATTTTGTGTTTTCACAATGTTTTCATGAGCCTTTTTAACATCTTTGTCGATTATGGCCTGTCTACCTATCTTTGAAAACTTTGCTGCTCCTTCAACTAGCATTAAAAGCAATTGATCCTTTGATGCGAAATTTATACTATTGCTTTTATACGTATTGAAGGCATTTCCATATGCGTTCATTGCCATGTTTTTCCCCCTACTTTTTTGTATCTATAAAATTACCAATATTTTTTTGCTCTTCTTCTAAGACCTCTTTAAAAACCTCTACCTCATATTGAGTATTTCTATATGCTCCCACAGCTATTTTGTGTTTTTTCTTATATTTTGAAATCTTATACTTAAACTCTTCGTAGGAACTTGAATTATCGCTTGGATTTCTATCTTTATTTACAGTGATTGATTCTTTCCTATGAATTACACCAGACTTTGTCGTATCCTTAACCCGCTGTCTTAATTCAACATCAATTTTATTTAATTTAAATTCCATAATAGCCCTCCTATCTTTTTTCTAAGGGGTTATGCCTTTTACTATAAATGCTAAGCTTTTTTATCAACTAGAATACCAGCCATTTCGCACATTTTGGCTACCATGTCTAATATTTTTCTTGAGGGAATCTCTTTTATAACTTCATTAGTATCATTATCAATTACGCTTATAACCATTTGATTAAGCACATCATGCTTTTGATATTGTACATGAGTGCCTTCACCAACTAGAAATTTATTTATTCTGCTGACTGCATTTTTAATTTCTATTTCATTATTTTCTTTTTCACTTAGTGAATTATTGACTTCAGTTGGTTTTGTAATTTTAGGATTTTCTGGAGTTTTATAAAATTTATCTAAATTCGTCGATATATTTTTACTACTACCTCCTATTTCCATCTTTACCCTCCATCTTATTTTTTTAATTTTTCTAAATCCGAAACATCGAAAACTATAGCTCTTTTATTCTCATCAGTGACTTCAACATAAAGCTCTTTTCTAAGTATTCCAACTTCTCTTGGTGCATTTATAGCAATTTTTACAGATCCATTTTCAATCTTAATTATAGTTATTTCAACGTCATCACCTATCAATAGTGATTCACCTTTTTTTCTACCTATTACAAGCATTTATCTGACCTCCTAAATCATCACCTGCGGTGCTACATTAACGACTTCAGAAGGAAATTTACACTTCCACTGAAGTTTTCTGTTGTTATAGTGTTTGACTGTTACTTATAGAAACGGGGGTCTTCCCTTCTGAAGTGTCGTTAAATAGAGGTTCCTTTATTTTGTATTTTTCATTATCAAGTATTAATTGTTCACCTAATTTCTCTTTTATATTAATAATGATTGGCGCCTTTAAATTAGTAGTCATATTCTTTATCTCTGAACTTAAAGTTACTGTAGTTAATACTAATACTTCTTTTGGACTCTCTATTTTAAGTTCCAATACATTGACGTCAGGTATTTTAAACTCATAATCTTGTATTACAGAATATGGAGATACCAAAACTAACCCAATCTGGGCATCTTCAATTGAATGCAATATACTGAAAACCTCATTGCTTTCTAATGGAAAAATTATAAATTTCTTCAACATTTTAAACCCTGGTATACCTTTTTTAAACTCTATAACATCCTCATTACTATAAACTCTAATTCCATGATGTTTAGTAACTAACTCCATAGTTCAAATCAACTCCTTTGTAAATAACTACTTTTATTTTTCTACACCTTTAAAGATAATCAAGTAAAGTAGGTTGGATTACCTTTGCACTAGTTTGCAGTGATGCTAAATAGATTGTTTGCATAGTTGCAAACTCCATTGCTTTTTCTGTAATATTTATATCCTCTATTGAAGATCTTATTTCTATCATATTTAAATTCTGATCTGTATTTCTAGATTCTGCACTTTCCATTCTATTTTGCTTAGCTCCAACCTCTGAGCGTAACTTTAATACATTTGTCATAACAGCTTGAATTCCCGTTAAGTCTTCATTTGCTAATTTTTTAATTTCTGTCGGCTCAGTAGAACCAAGGTGGCTTGTAATATTTCCAAGTAATTTCATAAGATTGTTATCACCATCTCCATAGTTTATTACCTGCGATGCCGTAACGTTGTAATCCATAGTTACTCCTTGAGATACTTCAACTTGTAACTTAGAATTTATCTGATTATAATCTATAGTACCTAGATCTGTAGAATCCGATAAATTAGAAATATCTAATTCTCCTCCACCAACCTTAGCATACATTAATTTAGCATTTCCAAGTATATCCTTTGTTGCAGCGTCCACAGGTTTATTTGTACCTCTTGTACCACCAAATATATATTTACCATCAAAATTCGTATTGAGTAGTCCTGCAAGCTCTTCTACTTTTTGATTTATTTCATCCTTAATAGCTGATTGTGAAGATGCATCGTTAGCATTTCCAGAAGATATTAAAAGTTCATTGATTCTAGTTATTGCCACTCCAAATTTATCCAATGTTCCATCCGTTACATCAAGCCAATTTGTTGTATTTTTGATATTAGCATTATATTGGTCATTTGAATTTATATCTGAATTCATTTGCATTATCTTAGCTGCTTTAACAGGATCGTCTGATGCTTTATTTATTTGATTACCAGAGGCCATTTGATTTTGTATTTTACTTAAATTATTTAAATTCGTGTTCATATCTCTTAAAAAATTATTTGAAAGCATTTTGTTGGTTATTCTCATAACTTCACCCCTTAATTATCCCTATAATCTCTATCTCTTTAATCCATTAATAACTAGATCTAGAAGTTCATCAACAGTTGATATAATCTTCGCATTTGCTTGATATGCATGTTGAAATTGAATCAAATTAGCCATTTCCTCGTCGAGAGACACACCTGAAATAGAAGTTCTCGATTCTTCTAGGTTTGCTAAAAGAGATCCATAGTTAGTTACGTTTTTTTCAGCAACTTGTTTTTGAATTGCGAGTGTACTAACCATATCTGCAAAATAACCACCAATAGTAGTTCCATTTGAGGATGAACTAATTAGCATATCATCTTTTGAATCATCAAAAAATCCTTCCAAAAACGATTTCCTTGTAGTAGGAGTAAGCACAGCCGTCGTAGTATCCGTATCTGCAACTATGCTTTGGATTTCTAACTTAACATATTTAAGTCCAGAAATAGCTAGTGCTCGACTTCCATCTGTATCTCCTGATGTACTATCTTTACCCGCGTTAATAAGCATAACATCCTCTAAAATGTCTTCATTAACTGAAATGTTCCCCGCTGTAATTTCACCTTCTTTATCTACATCATCACTGTTAACAAAAAAATTAAGTATGTCTGTATCTATGGTTGAATCACTTTGACCGCTATGTACTGCATTAACAGAAAAAGCAATACCCTTAGCTAAATCATTTAATTTCCCTATATATACATCTATATCCGCTTGGACAGACATATACCCATTTAGTTCTCCTGTTACCGGTTTAAAAAGATTAATATTATCCATAGTGGCTTCTACATTTCCACCTTCTGTTCCCTGCAGAACAGCAGTCCCAGAGGCATCAGTCCCGTTAATTCTATTTCCATCTGTATCAATAGCATATCCATCACTATCTGCCCAAAGAACCCTACCTTGATCTAACTGCGTATATTCTTTACTAGTCATTGTCATATTCATAGTTACTTTATTTGCATCTGTTGTCGTATCACCATTTTTATAATAAGTTACTTCATAACTTCCAGCTTCACCCGGTTTTTGTGCAACTGTTGCTGGTGGTACAGCTTTTGGCACAACACTATTTATATAAGAAAATCTTCTAACTTCATCATTAGGATCAGACTTTATAAGGTATGAATTCACAGGTCCACCATCCTGATTTGGTTTAAGATCTTCTCCTGATAATGATTTTTTATCAATTGTAATTCCGAATTTTGTACTTAACTGGTCTACTAGCAAATCCCTTTTATCCATTAAATCATTAGGTTCATTTCCACCATTTTTTACGCTAATTACCTCTTGATTTAGTTTATTTATCTGGTCAAGCATATTATTTATGTCAGTTACATCCTGCTTAATAACTTGCTTACTATTATCTTTTAGTTTTATTAATTGTTTATAAGTACTATTTAATTGATCGGTTAACGCTTTAGATTGTTGAGCTACAACGGTTCTTGTATTTGATACTTGTGGGCTTAATGAAAGATCATTCCAAGATTTAAAGACGTTATCAATTGTTGTTGATATACCTGTACCGTCAAGTTCATTAAAAATCCCTTCAAGTTCTGTTAAAAACTTCTCACGTCCCTCATATAATCCCATAGTACCACTTTCTGCTCTTACCCTATAATCTAAATAACTATCTCTAATTCTTGTTATAGTGGAAACCTGTACACCTGTACCTAATTGGCCTGCACCTGAAGCATCACTAAATGGACGCGTAGTTTCCATAGTTGCCCTTTGCCTTGTATATCCCTCTGTATTAGCATTAGCTATATTATGACTTGTTACGTCTATTGCTTTTTGTTGAGCACTCATACCTCTTGTAGCTACATTAAAAGTTGAAAATAATCCTGCCATTCCTTCACCTCATACTATTTTTTACTTTACCATATGCGTTGTAAGTCATTGTTTCTCTTGATGGATTTAACACATTTAGCATTCTATTTGTAAAATTAAGTCCTTGTCTTATAAGTAACTCGTTTGTATCCTTTTGAAGTACAACTCCTTGTAACAACATTTTAATTTTATTATAATTTTTTTCCAGTTCTGAATTGTTAGCCTCTTCAATTATAAGTCCCATAGCCCTATTTTTAGTAATTCTTCGCCTCTCAACTTCCATAAACGCTATATTTTTATTAGCTTCTTTAATCTTGCTTACGCAGCCTTCCATTCCAAAAATATCATTTACAATTATACATCTATGCTGCTCCTCAAGTTCTAATAAAAGATTACTTACAGCCTCTGTTTCCTGAACCATAACATCATTTAATTTTTGCACCATGACTATATATCTCTTCCTTTCATAGCCTCAATCATTTTTTTAGCTGTTAGTTTTGGATCAACACTATATGTCCCTAGTTTCACGCTATTTTTAATCATTTCTATCTTCTCTTTAGAATTAACTGACTTACCCTCAATTGATAATGCACTTAATTTTTTCCCTTCAGTCGATAATTCAATCGTATCTTTTTTCATAGCATTAACCTTAACCTCAGCTTTAGGTGTACTTTTTTTATACGGATTAATTACTTCATGTTTAATTCCATCTATTTTCATTTTAATCACTCCTAGCTTTTTTTATATCTTTAAGCCTAGATTTTATTTCTTCTACTTCTATTATCGTCTATAATTTAAAAAAGTTTACAGGATAAACAAAAAAGGGATAAATTTATTTATCCCTTGATTTTTCATATCTCAAATCATGTGTACCACATCTGCAGCCTACGGCTAAAAGATTTTTTAATGAATTTTTTTTCTTTTTACTCCATCCATATCACATACATCTTAGGTAAACACAATATAGTATGAAATTTCTCCGATAGTAGCACCAAATAAGAAGAGCAGAAATATTGAAATCCCATTTAAAATTCTTCTTTTGAAAATATAAAATTCTCGTAAGACTGCCAGGAAGGCAGTCTAGCGAACCCGAGACAGGACGTCGAGTGTGAGTGGTAGAGAATTTTATATTTACAAAAGATTAGAATTTCTTAATGGAATTTCACGTTTCAAACTCTTATTTGGTGCCACTCAGGAGAAAGTTCATACTGATTGCACTATTTTGCTATTGCCTTTACTCTTTCTTCTCCACTAATTATACTAGTTATTCTAACTCCAAAATTCTCATCTACAACTACAACTTCTCCATATGCTACCTTTTTACCATTTACTAATATATCTACTGGTTCTTCAGCTAACTTATCAAGTTCAATTAATGACCCAGTTCCCAAATTCAAAATATCTCTAATGTTCTTTTTAGTTTTCCCAAGCACTACAGAAATTTCTAGTGGAACATCTAATATTAAATCAATATTCTTAGGGCAGTTATAAACTGGTTGCTCTGTTAGTGGTTTAAAGGCTGCCTTGCGAACCTCTACTTGCGGCTGTTGCCTTTCAATGGGTTTTGAATAATACTCTTCTTCTTGCTCAGGTTCCTCATTAACTGGTTCATATTGAGGCTTAGCTTTCGTGCGTACTGGTTTAGCTACTGGTATTTCTTTTTTAGGCACCTGTTCTACCACTTCTGTTCCCATCATAATAGAAACTATTTTTTTAGCAGTTTCTACAGGGAGCACTTGCATTATGTCACTATCAATTAAATCACCAATAGTTAATTTAAAAGCTACCTGAACAACTTGTTCATCATCATCAATGCTTTCACTTAAAGGAGTAGTTTTCTCATCCCATATCATAGATTGTGGAGGTGCGATATTCACTTGCCTTGAAAACATTGTTGCCATAGATGTTGCAGCAGATCCAATCATCTGATTCATTGCTTCTGATACAGCACTAATTTCAATTTCTGAGAGTTCTGGTTTCCCTTCTACCTTGCCATCTCCACCCATCATGAGGCTTGCTATAACCGCTGCATCAGTAGTTTTTATTACTAGCAAGTTTCCACCTGTAATACCACTTGTAAACTTTACATCTAAAGCAATATTAGGAACCTGAAAGTTAGCTCTTAATTCTTTAAGTGTACATAATGAAACCACTGGCGTTGCAATATTAACTGGTTGACCAACTATTGTGGAAAGAGCTGTTGATGCTGAACCCATAGATATATTCCCAACTTCACCTAGCAAATCTTTCTCACTATCATTTAGCTCAAATGCTTGAACTGATCCTGAACTTATCTCTTTAGCCTGTATTGTATCGCTGTCTTGACTTTCGCCCTGTGCAGCAATTGCTCCGTCTCCGTTTAAGAGAGCGTCGATTTCTTCTTGCGAAAGAAAGCCGTTACTCATAATTTTCCACATCCTTATCTATTATATCTAATATCTGGATCCCTTTGTTTTTGCCTATGATACCAGGTTTACCTGTATAACACAGATGTCCCTCCACAAAAACTTTAACCTGGCTGTCACTAGTATTATCCAGTGTTATTACATCACCCTCAGTTAATTGTAAAAATTCATCTACACTAATATTTGTGCCTCCGAGAACCCCGGTTAATGGAACACTTACTATATTTAATCGCTGCTTTAATTTACTTCTAGAATCAGTTATAGTTTCATCATCATTTTCTCTAAACCAATACTGAACAACTAGTTTATCAATTACTTTTTCAATACTTAAATAAGGTATGCAAATATTTACAAAACTACTGCTATTATTCATTTCTACTGAAAAAGTAATTAAGGCAACTGGTTCATTTGGCGCTAATGTTTGATTAAGTGCTGGATTCGTCTCAAGTGCTAAAATTTCTGGTTCCACTTCCAAAACATCTTGCCATGCAACTTTAAGATTAGATATAAGCCCAGCGTTAACATTTTTCAATATATTTTTATCTATATCAGAAAATTCTTTCACTTTTACCATTCGGCTTCCCATTCCACCAAGGAGTATATCGATTATTTGAAAAGCAAACTGGGGATTCATCTCAAATAATATAGACCCACTTAAAGGTGGCATTTTAAATATAGTTAAGACTGTGGAGTTAGGAATTGAATGAATAAATTCGTCGTATGTTATTTGCTGAGTACTTTCAATTTTAACCTTCACATTATTTCTTAGCTGCGCTGATAAATAACTTGCCATAAGTCTTGCATAATTATCGTGAATAAGCTCAAGCGCTCTCAAATGATCCTTCGAGAACTTTTGAGGACTTTTAAAATCATATAATTTTATTTTATGCTTTTCCTCTTCATTTGGGATTTGATCTGCTTCTATTTTCCCAGATGATAGGGCAGATAATAGTGAATCTATATCACTTTGCGATAATACTTCTGCCATATTCCAACCTCATCTCTCTGAACGGAGTATTCTTCTATTGTTAACTAGTTTTCTATTTATTAATACTTCATTTTATATTTTTAATAAGATCTTATTTTTCTATAAGTTTTGCAATATCAATCAACGTAACTATTCTATCTTTAAAATTTATAACACCTTTAATATATGCTCTTTTCCTATCAGTTTCAACCTTTTCAATTAAATCTTCTTTGATTTCTAATACTTCATCCACTTGGTCTACAGTTACCCCCACAGACTCTTCGTCTAGATTTAATATAATAATATTTTCTTGGAGTCCATCGCCTTTTTTAATATCTAAAAGAAGATTTATATCTAGTAGAGAAATTATATTACCTCTTAGATTAATTAAACCTTTTATGTATATCTCAGATTTGGGTACTTTTGTAATTGCCATCATATCATTAATACTTTGAACTTTTGATGCTTCTACTGCAAACTGTTCATCATTAACTTTAAATATAACTACCTGCATAACGTTCTCCCTCCTAACCTAATACTTTTTTAATTGCCTCAAGTACTCTATCTGCTTGGAATGGTTTAACGATAAAATCTTTTGCTCCGGCTCTTATTGCATCCATAACCATTGTTTGTTGTCCCATAGCGCTACACATAATTATTTTTGCAGCAGGGTCAAAAGCTTTAATTGATTTAACGGCTTCAATACCATCCATTTCAGGCATGGTAATGTCCATCGTAACAATATCTGGTTTTTCTGATTTATAAAGCTCTACTCCCTTTATCCCGTTGCTTGCTTCACCAACAACATCGTACCCATTTTTCTCTAATATATCTTTTATCATCATTCTCATAAATGCCGCGTCGTCAACAATTAGTACTCTAGCCATTTTATATTACCTCCAATTAATTTACACCTAATGAATTAAAAATTTTCTCAAGTGATCCAGGCATCGGTATATAGTAAAAATGCCCGTTCATTTTTTGATTTTCTTGTAAAAACTGTGTTTCTAAATCAAGTACATATTCATCGAATTGTCCTGATTCAATATAAGTTGTTGATAGTATAGCTGCCATCATGTCTATTGCAATAGCTGGCACAGATGCCTTAACTGTTAAATTTGTAAGCTTTGCTATTGCATTCATGAAAGAACTTGCAATAATATTCCCAATTTCACAAAGCACAGAGTTTCCAAGTTCCGTTATCTGCTTTTGATCCTCGCCTATAAGCCTAAAAATAATATTTATCGCAGCTTCTTTATCTATTGTAAACAAAATATTTCCTGGTATGTCACCTAAAACTCGTACAATAACACTAACTACTACTTTCTCAACTCCTACTTTAGAAAAAACATCATCAAAAGGAACAATATTTACCGCAGGTACTGTCATATCTACTTTTTCGTTTAATAACTCTGATAATGCAGTAGCTGCATTTCCTGCACCAATATTCCCCACTTCTTGAAGAACATCTAATTGAACGGAGCTAAGTTCACAATAATCCATATTATATCCTCCTTACACTAAAGCAGCAACGTCTAGTATCAATGTAACTAAGCCATCTCCTAAAATAGTTGCTCCTATATATTCTTTTAATCCTTGCAAAGTTTTTCCTAGTGGTTTAATTACAATTTCTTGTTGACCAAGAAGTGAATCTACTAAAAGCCCTACTGTTTTCTCTCCAACTTTTACAATAACAATGTATTTCTTTGTGTTTTCATTAGTTTCTATTTGCATTTTTTCATTTACGCGTGCTAGTGGAATTACAGTATCATTATACACAATAACTTCCCGATTATTAGTTTTCTTAATCAATTCGTCTTTGTAATCTATTACTCGATCTATATATCCAAGAGAAATAGCCATAGTTTCATCGCCGATTTTAACAAGTAAAGCTTGAATAATTTGAAGTGTCAAAGGTAATCTTATAATAAATGAGGTTCCTTTGTCAATTTCACTTATAGCATCTACCGTTCCTCCTAAAGCTGCAATTTTAGTTTTAACAACATCCATTCCAACTCCACGACCAGAAATATCAGTTACTTTCTCGTTTGTACTAAATCCTTGTGCAAAAATTAAATTTTTCACATCTGCATCTGTCATTCCATCAGTATTTATACCCACTTTGTTAGCCTTTGCTTTGATTTTATAAACATCAAGTCCTGCTCCATCATCTTCTACCTTAATTATTGCTTTTGTACCTTCAGCATAAGCTATAAGTTTAATTGTTCCAATAGGATTTTTTCCTTTTGAAATTCTCGCGTCTCTTGATTCTATACCATGATCCGCCGCATTACGAAGTAAATGTAGTAATGGTTCACCTATTTCGTCTATTACTGTTCTATCTATTTCTGTATCTTGTCCTTGAATTACAAGTTCCATTTCTTTATCTAATTCTTTTGATAAATCCCTTATCATCCTTGGAAATCTATTAAAGACTACTTCTAGAGGTAACATTCTGATTTTCATTACTAATTCCTGTAGCTCTGAAGTTGCCCTAGCTACTTGCTCTAATGTTTCATTTAAATCAGTTAATTTATGATTGCTACTTATTTGCTCAAGCCTTGTTCTATGAATTACAAGTTCTGATACCATGTTCATAAACTTATCTAATCTTTCTAATTCAACCCTCACAGATTGATGAGCTTTTTTATGAACAGCAACTTCCTTTTTATCAGTACTTTTATTTTCTATAGTTTTAATATTATTTTCAGTAATAACTGACTCTGTTAATGTATCAACTTTGGTAGCATTTTCTATGGTTTTAAAGTCACCTAATTCTTCCGTTACATTATCAACATGATTTTTTATATAAACATTTTCTACCATTACTTTTTCCACTTCAGATACGCCAAGCAAAAGATTAATAACTTCTGCTTTATCTTTAGTAGTTATATATATCAAATTTATTTCAAAATCAAAGTTCTCATTTTCTAAATCTTCAGATGACGGTATAGATTTTATTATTTCACCATAATCTTCTAAACTTTTGAAAATAAGAAATGCTCTCGCTGCTTTAAGTAACGTATTTTCGCTTATTAAAATGTTTATTTCATATGCATTAAACATTTTCTCTCTTGCTTGCTTAACAACATTAATATCATATTCATTAAGACTAATACGTTCATTAATATTCTTCTCACTATCATTATGGATGTCATTTACTTTTGGAGTTTTTTCAGCAGTATCATTCCCATCCACCATTGAATGTAGATCATTTATTATATCATCAATTGAAAATTCCTCTGAAATTCCTTCTGAAATATTATTCACCATTTTTTCTAAAGTATCCAGACATCTAAATAAAACAGTTACCACCTTTTCTGTTACTTTAAGTTTACCTTCACGGAATTTAGATAGTACATCCTCCATTTTATGAGTCAATTCAGCCATTTGATTAAATCCCATAGTTGCTGCCATTCCCTTTATTGTATGAGCAACTCTAAATATTTCATTTAACTTATCTATGTCTTCAGGTCTTTGCTCAAGCTCAAGAAGAGATTCATTCAAGGTTTGCAAATTTTCCATAGACTCTTCTAAGAACATTGACATATATTGTGATGTATCCATTTTATCCCCCTCCACACTATTTGTTTTAAACTTAATTATTATCCACTTTATATTTTTTTATAAATAAATGTAGATGTTTTTTCAAATCCATATTCTTTATAATTATAAATACTTTCAGTGGCTCCAACAAAAAGTAATCCACCTTTTTTAAGTGACTGGCCAATCTTTTTATATATTTTATCCTTTACATCTCCATTAAAATAAATAACTACATTTCTACATACCACTAAATCAAAATTGCCTTCAAAATTATCTAAAATAAGATCATGTTTCTTGAACTCCACCATTTTTTTAATTTTTTGATTTATACAGTATTTGTCACCATTCTTCACAAAATATTTATCCATAAATTGTTTTGGCACATTTTTAACTTCTGAATAAACATATTCACCATTTTTCGCCTTCGAAAGTATTGTACTGTCTATGTCTGTAGCTATAATTTTATGATTGACTCTTGGACTTAAATTATCCATAATCATAGCAAGTGAATAAGGTTCTGCACCAATAGAACATGCTGCACTCCAAATTTTAAGCCCTGAATTATATGGCAGTTCTGAAGTGATTTTTTTTGTAAGCTCATCAAATATTTCAGAATTTCTAAAAAATTCTGTTACGTTTATAGTAATAAAATCTAAGAACTTTTGTTTTTGGCTTGGGTCTTTTTTTAATAGCTTTATATATTCTTCTACAGAACTAACCTCAACTCTTGACATTAAACTTAAAATTCGTCTATGCAATTGATTAGATTTATAAGCTGATAAATCTATATTATACTCTTTTAAAACCCACTGCTGAAAATATATTAAATCCATTAGCTATGCTCATCTCCCCATTACTATTTTAATAATTTCATGAGCAATATTCCCAAGAGGTATAATTTCATCTACTTTACCTGTCTCAAAAGCCGCCTTTGGCATGCCATATATAATACAAGTAGACTGGTGCTCTGCCATAGTAATACCTCCGTTGTCTTTAATTATCGCAGTGCCGTTTGCTCCATCTCGCCCCATACCAGTAAGTATAACGCTTAAAAGTCTCGATCCATAAATATTAGTTGCAGATATAAATAGTTTATCTACTGCTGGCCTCACTCCCCAAATTGTAGGCTCGGTGTTAAGCATTATCCTCTTACTTTTTCCTACTTGCATATGATATCCACCAGGAGCTATATAAACAACATTTTTCTCAATTAGTTCGCCATCCTCGGCTTCAGTAACCTTTAATTTGCTGTTTAAATTAAGTCTATCCGCAAAAGCCTTCGTAAATCCTACCGGCATATGTTGCACTACTAGTACTGACGCTCCTAAATTACTTGGCAAAGCCGTTATAACCTCGTATAACGCTTTAGGTCCTCCAGTAGACGCTCCAATTACTACGGCCTCTATATTGCGTTCTAGTGTACCTTCTACTCTATTAGCACTCCTATTAGATGCTTCTCTACTAGATATAACCTTTTTTTGAGGAGCTTTAGTAAGTTTACCTTTGTTTTTCATAAACGCCAATTTTATTTTTTGCAAAAGTTCTTCTTTAACTATGTCTATATTAATCGATATCGCCCCTGATGGTTTTGATACAAAATCGAAAGCTCCCTGTGCAAGAGATTCCATAGTTGATTCTGTCCCAACTTTCGAAACACTACTAATCATAATAACTGGTATATTTATATTCATTTTCTTTAATTCCTTTAATGTTTGTATACCATTCATCTTAGGCATTTCAATATCTAAAGTTATTACATCAGGAGTTTTTAGTACTATTTTCGCTAATAACTCTTGACCATTTTTGGCTGTGTCTATAACTTCCATTTCTTCTTGCCCATTTATCATATCAGAAATAATTTTTCTCATCAATGCTGAATCATCTACTACAATCACTTTAACTTTTGTAATCAATATATATCACGCCCTTAGCTTTACGAAAAATTTAAATGTCTACGGTTCCCATTCCTACAGTCCTAATTGAAAGCAATCCATTTGCGGTATCAAATATTAACGTTCTCCCTTTGTTACCACCAATATCTTCTGCGACTATTGGAATAGCTAGAATCTTTAGAGCGTTTTTCACTGCGGTGCTGTTTCGGCTCCCAATATCCATCACTATACTTTTATCTGAGAAGTTAAACATAGATGCCCCACCTGCTATTTTAGCCCTCATGTTTCTTAAATTTGCGCCTTTTTTCACCATTTGTGAAACTAATATTGGTATAGCTAAATCCGCAAATTTTATTTCATTGGTTATTTTGTTAAACTGAAGGCTATCTGGAAGCATTATATGTGCTAAGCCACCAACTCGTGTAACTTTATCATAAATCGCAATGCCCACACAAGATCCAAGGCCTACAGTTATTAATTTATCTGGTGAAAGTGATACAAATAGATCTGAAATTCCTACTTTTATTTCTTTATATTCCATAATTACACCCTACGATAATATTTGTATTTTTTCGTCTTCCGTCAATATGGTTGACATATTTAAGTATATAATTATCTTACCATCAATTTTAACAAGTCCTTTGATATATCTTTTAGATATTCCTCCTACTATTTCCGGAGAATCTTCTATGTTCTCTTTTAAAACATCCCTAACTTCTGACACAAAATCAACTATTATTCCTATTTTACTATGATTTTGTTTTGCAACTATTATTTTAGATTCTTTCTGAACATCAGAATCAGGCAAATTAAATCTTTTTGATAACATTATAACGGGCAAAATTCTATCTTCATAATTTATTACGCCTTCAACAAACTGTGGAGAATCCGGAATTTTAGTTGCCTTTTCATACTCTAATATTCTTTCTACCTCCATGATATTTGTTGCATAAAACTCATTATTTATGCTAAATATCAATATCTTAATTTCTTGTTCCTTCATAATAAATCCCCCTACAATTGTAATTTATCAATAACTAATTCTCTAGCATCGTCTAAATAGGCATGGACATTTTTGCTAGCTACTTCTAGAATGTATTCTCTATCACCTACAATAAATCTAGTATTCTGGTAAGCAATGTCCGCCCATATCTGACCATGACTTTCTACAATGAGTTTTGTAGATACTCCCCTTGTTCCTCCGACTATTTTGCATTTAATCTCTTTTCCAGCTTTTATAACTCCACCACGAGCTAAACTTCTATCTTTTTTAAATATTATACTATCACTTGCTATCATTTGTGATACATATTCTCCTTTACCAGTGAAGATAATATTACCAGAGCTTTTAACTACTGAGTCTTGGCAATAGTCTAGCACTACATCTACCGGCAGAGTTAAATTCATATCAAGAGTGGCTATTTTACTATCAATAACTGCTAAAATCTCATTTAATTCCTCATAACTATTTATATTGAGAGTACCAATATTAAGTATCTTATTTTTAATTATAAATAGTAATTCATCTTCAGGATTACCCTCTGCAAGGATTCTTTTAGCCACCTTAATCGAGGTAAGCGGAAGATTTTTGTATTTAGTCTCAAGTAAAATCTTAACAAGTTCCCCGTCAGTAGTATCATTACCAATAACATTCAAGCCTTTTATTTGGCTTATAGACGCTACTAATTTAGAGACATCGTCTTTCATGCTCTTTAGGTCACTTAAATAGTCCAGAGTTAATACATCTTCTTTTCCTGCTGCAATGTTAGAGTTAATTACATTACCCTTTATTACAATATCACCACTTGCATTTATCTCTGCTTGTGCTACATTGTTTTTAACTAAAATAGAATTACCTGCTTCGACTTTCATACCTTCATTTACACTGCCACTAACTATTATATCCCCTACAAATTGGATATTACCTGTTTTGAGTTCCACATCTCCATCTATTTTATGTGTCTTATAAACGAAAAATGTATTTCCCCTTGATGATGGCCTACCCTCGTTTGTTGAAACAACAGTACATTTATCAGTTATCTTGCAACCTTCTCCTACACATAGCACTATCTTTTTTGCATCCTTAGTCACTATATTCATGCCAGTAACATCTATTCCATCTTCACCATTTTTACCTGGATAAAGAACAGCTAAGACTTCTCCTTTTTCTACTCCATCAACAGTTCCTATAGCCTTATAGTCTACTGACTTATAATTCTCATCCTGCTCATCTTCATCATTTTCCTCATCTAACTTGTTTTTTGCATTTTGTTTATTATATTTAATTTCCATTCTGTCATTTATAGAGTCTACATTTTTCTTACCGCTTGCAACAAGAGTTTCTGGTTCATCATAAGTCTTTGCACATTCCATAATACTTTCACTTATAATACCATATTTGATATTATGATTTAAAAGTTCATTCTTAATTTCATTCTCCGTAAATAATGAGGGCATTTTCTTTTCTTTTACATCTGCTTCTAACATTAGTGAATTTCTAGGGCTGACGTCCTTTATCATATACGTTATATCAGGTTCATATATAATACTGATATAAGCTTTCATTCTGTCAGGACTTGTCCTTAAATTCATGCACCTCTTAGCTTCACCTTGTGGTATATTAACCACAACAAGACTTTTGTCATTTACTGTAGTGCTTTTACTAATTTTCTCACCATTAACTATTAATTTAATATCTTCCGTAGTACTTATTGTGGCTGGCTTTCCACCTTCTTTAGGATTTACTATTATAAATTTACCTGATTTAACCTCTATAGTTCCATTTATTTTATCAGTATCGCCTTTTAAAGTAGAATCATCTTTAACAGTATATTCATCCTTTAACCCTTCTATAACATCCACGGAAATTACAGCATGTTTCTTAAAAAAACCTTTTTTTTCCTCTAGCACTAAATATTTAATGTTTTCCTCACTAACCCCTAAACTAACACTTGCATTTTGCAAACATTCAGAAACATTAACCCCTTCAAATTTCCGGGTGAAAATCTTATCAGTCACTAATAGCACCCCTTTCCATAAAAAATTATACTATGACATCCTCAATTTTTACATTATTTTTTAATTGATTCTTATGTATACATAACATAACATTTCAAAGGTTTTATTTAGTTATCGTATTATTTTCAATATACTTTACAAATTTCTGTTTATTTTCTTTTAATTCAACATCAAATCCATCTTTTATTAAATTTATAGTTGAATTTAGTGATGAATTAAAGTCTAATTCACCCACACTTCTTATTGGTAGAACATTCGGTGATGTTCCAGAAATAAATAAACCATCATATAATTCGAGTTCATTTAGATGAACATTTTTTTCTTCAAACTCTATATTAAGTCTTTTACAGGTTTTTATAATAAATTGTCTTGTAATGCCAGGCAATACATTTATAACTTCTGAGGTTACAACCTTAGACCCCCTAACCATAAATATATTTGATTTACTACCTTCAGTAATAAAACCATCATCGTCCACTAAAATTGCCTCATATACGTTTTCATTGTGTATTTTCTGATTTATTTTTTCTCTGAAACTATTATTAATAACTTTAGCATTGGGATTACTTCTTTCAGCGTGATAAGCAATAGTTTTTACGCCTAACTCATATTGCTGCTTTGTAGGGTATGAATGTTTAACAAAATAAGCTAAAAACTTTTCAGCAGAATCATTATTATCATTATTATCATTTTTTTCATGATTTAAGCTATAATTTACAACTAATTTTATGTTCCCATTTTGTACTCTATTCTTATTTATTAGCTTAAGAACTCCTCTTATAATCTCATTCCTTGTAATAACTAAGCTGTATTCCATTATTTTCGCAGAGTTTTCAAGACGTTCTAAATGCTCCATAAAAAAAATAGGAATTCCATCACTTATCCTTATTACCTCGTATAGTGATTTACCTGTACTAGTGTTGTAACTCTCAAATTCTCCACTTATTTTAATATCATTTCCATATAAAAAAAATTCATTTATAGATGAATCCATATAAATCCCTCCTGCTATTTTTTATAACATAGTAATTGATCATTTTTATATCATAAAATTTAATGTTTATGCTTTAAAACTTTTAATAAAAAAACTTATCTCCATTTTAAAATTTCTATTTTATCATGTGTTTTTTTATGATTTATTAAATATGGATGTCCAACTAAATTAAAAAGCGGTAAATCTGATAAAGAATCAGAATACATATAAGAGTTTTCAAAGTCAACTTCTATATTTTCTTTTTTTAACACTTCTTTTAATCTGCGAACCTTTTCTTCACCTTTACAATTTTCTCCTAAGATCTCATTTCTATGTAGCCCATTTTCCCTTACGAAACGTGTTCCTATTACTTTATCTACTTCCTTTATATTGTAAAACTCACTTAAATAGAATTCAGCAGAAGCTGAAATTAAATAAATTTTATATCCTTCTAACTTCCTTTTCTTTATAGTATCAATAGCATCCTTATATAATATTTTACTTAAACGTTTTTCATAAAATTCTTTGACGAATTTTCTCATTTTCGTTTCCTCTATACCATCAATAAATCTTATAAAGGTTTTTTTTGCTTTTGAAGCATCGTATACTTTCAAAATGTATAACAAGGATGAAAATGCACTTTTAGGCAGATATTTTATAAATTTAGGATTCTTTTTTAACATATAAAAATAGAATTCGAGTAATGTCTCTCGTTTTGTTAATGTAAAATCTATATCAAAAATAGCTAATTTTTCTTTCATTATTTTTCCTCCCTTAAACCATCTCCTGCGGAGCTACAATATTAATATCATTTCCATAATTTAAATATTAATGCCCATATAACAACTAAAAAAAGCCGTTGCATTTGCAACGACTCTTTTAAAGAATTATTTTTCGTCTTTAATTAATTCTTCGTAATATGCTGTTACTTCTGCAAATTCTTCATCTTCAGGAATAACTAATTCTCCTGTTTCTTCATCTCCAATTACTTTGAAAAGATATATTGAATCATCCTCCGGATTTTGAACTAGCGCATACTCATTATCTTTATACGTAAATCCATCTACTATTTCACATGGAACTACGTTCCCATTTTCATCTTCTAGGTCTACTGTTAAAGCTTCGCCTTCGCTTTCGCCACAACCGCAACCACAACCTTCACTTTCTTCATCATGTCCACCACATCCACAACCTTGGTTCTCACCATCGTTATCATGACTTCCACATCCACAGCCTTCATTTTCGTGATTATGTTCGTGCTCACCGCATCCGCAAGGTGCATTTTTATCTTCATTCATAATGTAGTACCTCCTACTTTCAGTTTATAGTTTATTCTACCCTAAATTGCTATATATTAAAAGGGTTTTTTTTATTCTTTTTGTTAAGTTAATGTAAAGTAAAAAGAAGGTGGAGTTTATTCCATCTTCTTTTTACTTTATAATCTTAAATTCTATTTTTCACTTGCAAGTTTTTTGTATCCTGCTAATCTTTCTTTAGCATCATTTTCTGTTTTAACAAATAATTCTTCTGCTACTTCAGGGAAAGTTTTAGCAAGTGAAGAGTATCTAACTTCACCCATTAAGTAATCTCTAAATGAAGTAGTTG
>NZ_JBOITN010000016.1:0-15512 GCF_050717545.1 Clostridium sp. | reverse complement strand
TAAGTGAACAACTTCTAATAAAATATTATAATCAATTAATTCTGCAGTTTGTTTAATAGCTCTTATATTATTATTTGTAATATCAACAAACACTTGATCAGTAGCCTCTGACTTTAAATTATCAATATCAATACTATCTATACTATCTATATTATCAATATTATTTAAATCTAAAATTAATTCTTTCTTCAATTCTCTAAACCCTTTATAACCATTCTTTTTAGCTAAACGCACTATCGTGGCGCTTGAACAATAACATATTTTAGCTATTTTATGAATATCTTGATCAACCATTTCTTTAGTATGTTGTACCATATATAAAACAGCTTGTCTTTCACCATCAGTACAATTATTTAAATAATTCTCTAGTTTAATTATCGCTCTCATATGATCACCACCTATAAATTATTAGGGTGTTTTGTGTATGCTTAGCTTGAGTACATTACCATGGTGGAATTACCCTACACGTTATTTAAAACTAATGATTGGAATTCCCAATACATTAAAAACTAAGCCATTAATAAATGCTACAGGAAAAAATATTATAATACTCAAAATCATACTAATTTCATAAAATAAATTACTTTTTTTAATAGACTTTCTCTTAAGATGACTACTAAATGCGCTCAATGCTATTCCGTAAATATTTCTAATTTATGCAATAGTTTATGTCGGTGTCCTAAAAATTGTAATTATATGTATTAAACTGCATAACTACTAGTTTTAATATATATATTGAATACATTCTAACACATACTTTTTTTCATTATACATAAAATATATAAAGTGACTACAATATTTTATAGCAACTTCACAATAAAATCAGAGTTTTACATTTTATAGGCTAGTAAAATGACCTCATTGTAAGTAGCTATGCTAATTTAAAATAATGATGTTTGTTCAATTTTTTCATGTTCCTTGTCAGGGATTGAATTACAAGATAAAGCTTTAATTTTTTGTAAATATCTTTCCATATTAAACTTTCTTTTTAATCCCTTATCATTCATAAATCTAACCATTCCAAAGATGGCCCTCTCACCCCAAGGTCTATCATGCTTGCCAAAGCACCAAGCTATCCCCGCAAATCCATTTGCATCTCGCCCATCTAAAAGATATTTATTATTTAAATAAATAGCTGAATTATAAGCTTCTTCTGGAGTTTTACTCCATTCTAATATTTTCTTTCCCCAATACATTCTCATATAGCCATGCATTTTACCTGTAATAAGCATTTCCTTTTGTGCAGCATTCCAATAGGCATCATGAGTTTTAGCTTCTTCTAGTTCTTCTAGTGAATAAATAAACTCCCTGGCATCTACCAAGTGCTTTTCAAGGGTATTCTTAGCCCAAGATGGAAGAGATTCATAACAATCATATTTATCATTGTAATAAACAAAATTCATACTTAATTCTCTTCGTATTATTAATTCTTCTAAAAATGCTTTTTTATCTTCAATATGTACATCCATTAATTTTATATATATATACAAAGGAGAAATCTGACCAAAATGCAGATATGGACTCATATTAGAAGAATAAACTTCTGAAGGTTCATTTTTAAGTTCACTATAATGTGATAATTTATTGGAAATAAAATCTTCTAATAATAGCTTGGCCTTACTAGTACCACCCGTATAATACAGGATCTTCTTCACGGTTTTATCAATTTTAAGTTCTGAAATAGCCTTATCAATATCTTCTAGATTATATTCATCAAAAGGAAGCTCCAAATCAGTAGAATATTCATCACATTCTCCCTCGTTAAGTGGCAATGTAAACTCCTCTAATTTTTTACTTATCTTATTTCTAAGGGTATATGCAGAATATTCTTCTTTTATAGAAGCTACTTCTACAGGTACAATTACATTAGTTTCCACCTGTACAACAGAGCATTTCGCATTTTGAGCTAAAAATGTTCTCCACTTCCTTTCTAACGCTAAATATCCTCGGTCTACAACCATTAAGGCTGCAAGCGATGATATTTCTAAAGCTCCACTTTCAGGAGATATTTTTCTAATAATCATTTTAATATTTCTTCTTGCTAATTCTGTTTTCACTTCTTTTAATCCCTCTAACATAAAATAGTAGTGTCTTTCATTAGCCTCTGGATAATTATCAGTTAATCCAAAATACACAACTAATGGCTTTTTAAGTTCATTGGCTTGTATTATTGCATACTCTAAGGCATGATTATACTCTGTTCTTTGAGAACATTGCATCCAGTAAACTACATATGGATTATCAATTGTTTTTTTATTGTTTAAAACTTTAATTCTTTCTTGTAAAATCATTATTATCAGCCCCATTATTACATATTATTTTTTCTTTTACCTTACAGCAACTATCTCTTTTTATAATTTATAATGATGAAAAAGTTGGAAAATACATTTGTAAATATGTTTTAGCTGTTAAGAATTATATAAATAAAGCATCATTTCTCAGCTGAAATTTAGCATGAAAAATATCCCATATTAAAGAATGATATGGGATATTTTCCATTGAATTATTTATTGAGTTTATCTTAAAAAAAGCTTAAAACATTATATTATAGTTTTTAATAGTTTTATTGTATTATCAATGTGAGTAATGTTAACAGTTTTTGCTCCTTTGAAGTGCCTATCTCTATCAATGGGCAAATTTCCAAAGCCATCTAAATCATATGCTACCATCATATTTTTACTAAACTTTATATCCATTACCAAAAACCATTCCCTCATTAGTTTGTGGTTAGGAGGTAAATAAACGAACTCAATGTTTGGGTGGGACTCTAGGGTAGCATCTTTTTCTCCAAATAAGTATATTTTATCTACATTATCAGCAATTTTCAAATATCTATCCCAGATTTTTTTAGCTCTAGATATTTTTTGAAAACCTGCATATATGGTACCCTCTCTTTTCTTATTTAGTGCCACACTTTCCATTATAAGACACATTCTTTCTAAATTTGGGATCTGAGTTTCATATTTAATATTTGCTATAGAAAAGGTTTTGTCCGATTCATTACTAGACATTTTAATAAAATTCTCGTCAACGTTTTTAAATATTTCATCATAAATTGAAAAGTTTTTCATTTTTAAAATCCTCCTTTAATTTTGTTGAACAAATTACAAGATAATATTGATACAATGGTAAACTTAATTAAATTGAACGGAATAATAATTAAGATAAAATATAGGCTTAAATTAACTACAATGGGATTGAAAGTAGCAGCTAAATTAAGAATCATTTGTTTGTTAACACCTAACAAGATACTATATAATGGAAACATAATAAAATAATTTACAAGTGCAGATAGTATACTGATAATAATTGTAGATAAAAATAAACTTATTTTTATTTTTTTTGTTTTGTTATATAAGAAATGAATAAGTATAATAAAGGATGATGATATTATAAAATTAATTAATTCTCCAATTCCAGCTGATTGTGATACAGTAAAGTGTATAATGTTCTTTATTAAACTAACAAATATTGATTCATAAACACCTCCTGTGAGCAACATAATAACCGCAGGTATTTCACTTAAGTCCACTTTTAAAAAAGGTGGGAATAGAGGTAAGCTAGTATTCAAGAACATTAATATAAAGGATATAGTGCTAAATATAGCTATCCTAACTATTTGTTTAGCAGAGTATTTAATGATATGTTCACCCCCTTTTAAAACTTCAATTAGAGTATACTACACGCAACGAAATATATAAAGGTTTATCTGTATAGTTTTATTTCATTTTGTATTATAATATAACTATATTTAGTAAAATTATAAATTAGCTTTATTTTATAGGAGGATGCATAATGCATTATTTAGGAGAACATTTGAAATCTCTAAGAAATGGAAAAAATCTAAAACAAAAGGATTTGGCCTATATTTTGGGTTTAGCCCAAACAACTGTGGCAAATTATGAAAGTGGAATTAGATTTCCCAATCAAGCTACACTTAAAAATATAGCCGATTATTTTCATGTTTCATTAGATGAGCTTTTAGGGAGAGAAATTTTGGATTATAACTTAAATGATACAGAATATCTACTGAAATTAGAGGAAGCTCAAGAAAGTTTTTTAAAGGATTTAATGGAAGATAATAATCATGCAGCCACAGAATTAATAATGGAACTAGCTAAGGGTGGCATCCAAGTAAAAGATATATATCGAGTAATTTTTGAAAAAAGTCTTTTGATGATTGGGGTACTATGGGAAAATGGACAGGTATCTATTGCGCAAGAACATTTTTTTTTGCATACAATAGAAACTAATATGAATCAATTAAATGCTTTTATTCAAAAAAAATCTAGTAATAGTAGTAATGTCTTAATGGCTTTACCTGCTAGTGAGTTACATGAAATCCCTTTAAAGATGGCAAAAGATTTATTGGATATGGATGGATGGAAAACCTATTACTTAGGTAATAATACTCCAATATATAGCATAGTAGAAACTTTAGAGATTTACTCGTGCCAATTGTTAGTAATGTCTGCAACAATGCAATATAATGTAGCCACCATTGAAAATGTTATTAAATTGATAAAGAGTAAAACAAAACTTAAAAATGTAAAAATTATCGTAGGAGGAAATGCATTTGATAAGAACCCTAACCTATGGCATGAAATTGGTGCGGATGGTTTTGCGAGAAATCTTCAAGAGTTAGTTTTATTAGCGGAACAATTATAGTGCCATCCACGTGGCAAGTGAAGGAGTTCTTACCAATTTTTGTAATGGGGTCGCATCAGCCACCTAGTATATGGGAATGCACGGTTAGTTAGGCGAGGATGGGCATCTAATGTGGGTGTGACCTTAATTACACAATATAATCTTTATACAAACTTTACATATATTGGTTGTCTGATACGAACCTGTTGTAAAATCTAGAAGTGTATACGCACAGGTTTTACTTTCTAATGGTAAGTAAAAGATAAAGGCAAAAATTTATGGAATAATGTTATAGTTAAATTGGAGGGATTGAATTGTATAATAAACCATTTGATTTACCTTATGAGTTACGGGGGAAAAAGATAAAATCTGAAAAGGTTATACCAACAGTTTGTAATATTAAAAATGTTTTAAAAAAGCTTTCTGAAAATGGCGGCGAATATAGTTTCCTAAAATCTTGGGAACGACCATGTTATAAGCACTATAATTTGGAAAAAATTCAGAAACAAATATTTTCAGTAAAAGGAGAGGAACAGATTAACATTCTTTGCGAACATATTTTGCATAGGTGGATTGGGGAAAGTCAATGAAAATTCAATTAAATAATAGCTTCAGCAGTGTTGGAATAGATGCCTGCAAGGGTAAGTGGGTTGCAGTTTATATAACCGAGAAGCATTTTGAGGTGGAAAAATTTAATACTATAATGGAGATATGCAATAGATACCCTGGGGCTGATAGTTATATAATTGATATTCCAATCGGTCTTCCTGAGAGTAGAAGTGATAAACGGCCAGAATATATTGCGCGGAAGGAACTTGGGAAGAAAGGCTCTAGTATATTTGAAGTGCCTTGTAGACAAGCTGTATATGCAGAGGATAAATTAACTGCTAGAGAACAAAATATTGCTGTTTTAGGCAAAAGTCTCTCAGAACAAACTTTGGGTATAAGCAAAGCAATAAAGCAAGTTGATGAATTTTTACGCAATAACGTTCAATGGAAAAACAAGTTAGTTGAAAGTCATCCTGAACTTTGTTTTTCAAAGTTAAATGATAATAGACCAGTGATTGAAAATAAAAAACTAATGGAAGGTCAACACAAACGCCTTGAAATAATTAGAAGATATTATCCTGAGGCTAACAAAGTTATCAATAAGTTTTTATATGATGTACCATCAAGGAAGAAGATTGATGATGTTATTGATGCATTGTGCTTAGCAGTGATTGGCAAAATGGGTATTGAAAATGGAACTAAGCGAATTCCTGAAAATCCAATGATGGATTCGAAAGGTATAATGATGCAAATGGTTTATGCAAACTGTTAGGGAGTGGGAGTTTATGAATAGGTGGGTAAATGGTGTTAAAGAAGTTTCTTTTTAGGTTTTGATAGAGAAATACCTGAATTAGTATCACAATTTGTATATGATGTGTTACAAATGTATAGAGAGTTGGATGACTCTTCAAGTGAATTGTCAGCAGAAGAGAAGCAACATATTGATAAACATGATATAACTTATGCTGGCTTCGATGGTAATGAAGAAGGTTCTTATTATCTATATGCTAACTTCGGAAATTTAATTAAATTACAAACATTTATGTAGGCTATTATTTTCTAAAATTAAAAAGGCCAAGGGCATAGACTTTAATCTTAATCAAATGTGCAGCAAGTACTTAGTATTTAAGTGTGGTTTTATGTAGTGTGATATTGAACCTGTAATGATACAAGAAGCACTTAAATCAAAAGCCCGTAAGCGTTAGTCGCCTAAGAGCTTTTTTATTTTATATAAATTTCCTACTTAGAATGATATTTCTAAACTCATTATAAAGCTGTCAATTAATTTATTTTATAACTTTAACATTTGATAGTGGCATGGCCATTATTTCTTTATATTTTTGTGGAGTTCCAAGTACATATTTTATATCTACATAATCACCAACATTAAGCTTTAAAACTTCCGTTGCAACATCACTGTCCGTGCTTGCATAATAGACGGTATCTTTACTATCTTTGCTAACAACTAAAAAAACATTAGTTTCAATAGTTTCAATACTTCTTACAACGCCGCTAAAAGTATCTACCCCAACAATTTCAGGATTTTTAGTTTTAGAATTTGCACAACCATACATAAAAGGAATTCCTACTAAAACTAAAATTACAATAATCAAACCACATTTAGATTTAAATGACAAACTATTCACCTCTTATTCATATTTATTATTAATTATAAATTATTCTATTTCAATAATATAGTTTATATAATATTAATATTCCTTACACTTAATACTTATTCAAACTTATTAATTAATATTCTATACTCCATTAACTAAGCATTTAATAATCTATATTAGGTTTCTTAAATAATTGTAAGTAATTAGGAAACATTTTTATAATTTATACATATATTGTAATCGCAACATTAAATAATAAAAATGGCATCTAAAGTTAAACCAAGTATGATTATGAATGGGGGTTATTAAACATTGAAAAAAGGAAATTTTAGAAAGTTAAATTCTGTTTTAGTTATGCTATTACTTTTGGCGAATATTATTTTGCCAAGTAATATTATCTTTGCAAAAAATCGCATCCCAGCTTTATCTACTGCACCTCTGAATTCAGAGTTTATTAAGTATCAAACGGAAAAAAATAGTGAGCTTTTATATAAATCTAATCTTCCAAATGTATTAGGTATGAATCAGGATAAGCTTGGATACATACCTCCACCAACAAAAGATTTCTTTAAAATAGATAAGAAAACACAAATTTCATCCAAAGGATTAACAAGTTCATCCTTACCATCAAAATTTGATTTAAGAACTATAAAAAATAAACTCTCACCTGTAAGAGATCAAGGTAATTATGGAAGTTGCTGGGCCTTTGCAACTTATGGATCATTAGAATCCTCTTTACGTCCATCAAGTATAAATGATTTTTCAGAAGATAATTTAATGCGTACTCATGGTTATGATTTTACACCTAATGATGGAGGAAATGAGCAGATGTCAATGGCTTATCTAAGTAAATGGAGTGGAGCAATAAGTGAAAGTGACGATCCATATAATACTCCTAACACTCCAACCAATTTAAAGGCTCAAAAGCATATTCAGAATGCTGATTATATAACAGGTACGAGTTGGGATAATGTCAAAAAAAACATTAAAGAAACTCTTAACAATAAAGGTGCTATTTATACCAGTATGTTCTATAATAATTATTTTTATGATGAAACAAATAAGTCATATTTTTGTGATTATGGTGGCTTTAGAACTAACCATGCTGTTACAATTGTAGGGTGGGATGATAACTATAGTAAAAATAAATTTAATAACCCCTGGGGGAGTATACCTAAAAATAATGGTGCATTCATAATTAGAAATAGTTGGGGGTCAAAATGGGGAGAAGGTGGTTATTTCTATATTTCATATGAGGATTACTACTCCTGTTTAAATAATATGTCCTTCAATAATGCTGAACCAGTGAATAATTATAGTTCCATATATCAACGTGATCCACTTGGTTGGGTTAGTTCTATAGGGCTTTATACAAATTCTTGTTATGCAGCAAACGTATTTACTGCCACTTCAAATCAGACATTATCAGCAACAGGTTTTTATACTACAGCACCAAATACTTGTTATGAAATAAAAATATATGATACAGTTAATGGTGGAATATTTAGTGGATTAAAATCAACTAAATCAGGAACTATAAGTAATATGGGGTATCATACTGTTCAATTAAGTACAGGTGTACAACTTACATCAAATAAGAAATTTGCTGTAACTATTAAACTTACAACTCCTGGTTACAATTATCCAGTAGCGTTTGAGACGCCACTTAGTAATTATTCTAGTAATGCCAAAGCAAATTCAGGAGAAAGTTATTTAAGTACAAATGGGTCAACCTGGTATGACTTGGTATCTGATTATGGTCTTACTAATTCAAATGTATGCATAAAGGCATTTACTAAAACAGTAAGTACCCCTGTACAAAAAGTGTTAGTTACATTTAATAGCCAAGGGGGAAGCAAAGTAACGAGTAAGACTACACATTATAACAGTCTAATTACAGCCCCAGTTACGCCTTCAAAGACAGGTTATGCATTTGGAGGTTGGTATAAAGAGGTTGGATGTTTAAATGCATGGAACTTTACAACTAATAAGGTGACTTCAAATATAACACTTTACGCAAAGTGGATAACTATACCCGGAATCCCAACAAGTGTAAAAGCATCATCATCATCATATAACAGTATTAAAGTTAGTTGGCGTGCAGTAGCTAGCGCAAGCGGATATGAAGTTTACAAATCAACATCTGCTGCAGGAGCTAATACATCAAGATATGCCACGACGGCTACAAGCTATAACAGCACTGGACTTACAACAAATAGTACTTATTACTATAAAGTTAGATCCTATAGAATGGTTGGCACTGTTAAAGTTTACGGTGTCTGTTCAGCAGTGATAAGTGCAAGACCAATACCAGCTTCACCTACAAATGTTAAAGCTGCTCGAATAAGTTCTAGAAGCATTAAACTTACGTTGAGTGGAGTAACTGGAGCAAGTGGTTATGAAGTATATAGAGCGACTTCGAGTACAGGAAGCTATAGTTTATTAACAAGAACCACATATAAGTATTATACAAATTCAAAATTAACAACTGGAAGAACGTATTACTATAAAATAAAATCTTACAGAACTGTTGGAAGAACAAGAGTATATAGCAATTGGAGTGCAGTAGTTCATGCAAGACCATAGTCTATAAACTAAATTAAATTAAATTAGGATAGCACTAGTTGGCAACAAAAAGGGCACTGAAAACTTCAGTGCCCTTTTATATCTATTAAACCATGATTATAACTTTTCTCAACTAATAATTTTATTTCTTCATCAGTATGAGCTGCTTCATGTTCATCTATAACAGATACACCAAAAACATTTAACACTAAGCTAGTGCTATGATTAAACGCCCACATTATTAGAAAAGTTATATTATAAAACATTATGAATAGTAGCGCAGTATACATTGTAATTAGTATCTACTTAACCCTTACAAAGTTTTGAAGTGAAACTTTCAATTTAGTTTCTCACTTATTAGTGTGTAAAGAAAATATTTTAAATAGTTGTAAAATTTCAGTATGTCGGAAATTCTTTCTAAAACTTAAGGTACATATTGTCCTTCTACTTTTACAATTACATCGTTTTGGGTATAGATATAACATAACAAACGACCATAGTTATTAGAAAGACATTTTTTAAAGGTAGCATAGGTAGTAGGATGATTATTAATATCACCATTATCAGGGTATAGTACCCACCCCATAAGATTTATTGAAGCATCATTGGATATAACATAGCGTTTTGTCTCCGGGTTATTATTAATAATGCAATAATCGTCATCTACGTAATATTCTCCATTTTCATATTGAGCAGTTCCATTTTTTATAGATGCTTGCACCGCTGCATCTCCTGTTAAAAATATTACATCGTCATATCTTAAATATCTTTTCCCATTTTCTTCATATGTCTCAGATATATAACCGATTTGCTTTGAGTATACTATTGGCTTAGGCTTAACAATAACCTGCATTTTTATCTTTTTCTCATAATTTACAATAGTTCCGATAAAATTTTGAGTCCCTACGTTGCTAATATCTACTTTTTGGGGAAACCATTTAACATAAACTTCTTTAATGGTTTGGTCACTAAAAGTAGCGCTAACAACTAAAGGTAATTTGTATCCTTGACCCTGAATTATAGAAGTACTTGTTTCTTCAGTTGATACAATTTTAGCAGTTATGTGAAGAATTAATTTAATCGGCCTTTCATATTGGTCAGCGACACCTTCGAAAACAAAGTCTCCCAATTTACTAGCGTCTATCTTTGTAGTTTTCCACGTAACGGGCAGCTCTGTTTCTTCATTGTTTATTTTGAATTTGGCTTTTTCAGGAAAGGAATAAATTTCATTCTGATATATTTGATTCTCCAGTTTTGACACCTCGAACTTTTGTTTTATATCACCAATAAGACTCTCAAGTCCTGTTATCTTATTGCTTTTTCCTTCTTTTAAAATTGAGAGTGCATCATCTAACCTTCCTGACTTTAAGTACTGATACTTAATTAGAATATATGTTTCTTTATTTTCTTTCTTCAGGGAAACTGCTCGGTTAAAGCTTTTTTTTGCATCAGTAACTTTTCCTAAATCTAAATTAGTTGACCCCAGCGTAATGTTTTTATGAATTTTTTTAATTGTTATTTAATTTTTAACGAAAATTAATGTTAAAACTAGAATAACTAAGCTAATTATAATAGCTAGTGCGATTGCAACTCTCATTATGGGTTTATTTAGATTAGTATTCATAGAATATTTAGCCTCCTCTTAAATCAAATGATTGACAATGTAATATAGTATTCTTTGATGTGTCAATTTGATAATGCAAATTAATATATATTCTTTAACTTCAACCCAATGCAGCAACATAAATCTAGCAGAGCATAACATTAAATTTATAGCCTTGGCCCAATCAAAGAAGCTTAAGAGGATAAGTTCTTTAACGCAAACTAATATCTTCAATCTTTGTTGCTAGAATATAAAGAACAAATTCATATACTATACTGGAGGATTGGTCATCAATTCAAGAGATTTTATATCTTTTAGGAATACCTGGCATGAGGGAAAGTATTTTAGATGGAGCTAATGAGCCTCTTGAAGAGTGTAAGTCTTTGGAGGATATAGGATGGGATATATTATAGTCTTCACCAAGCAAGCTCAAAAGGATGCTAAAAAATTAGAATCCTATAGTTTAGATAAAAAAGCAAAGGAACTGCTAAAGATAATAAAAGAAAATCCTTATCAAACTCCACCACCATATGAAAAACTTATAGGCGATTTAAAATGCTTCTATTCTCGAAGGATTAATATAAAGCATAGATTAATTTATGATGTTTATGAAAATGAAAATACAATTAAGATTTTAAGAATGTGGACACATTATCAATAATAAGTGTTAATGATAATGTGTCCACAATTATTTTATTGCTTTTTCAAACCTGTGTAAATCAAAATAGCATCTCTTAAAAAAGCTGCTGTATCAGGTTGATCATTATCATAGTATGCTTTGAATCTTTTATCATCGACATACGTTTGAGCAATCCCTGCGTACTAAATTGCCTAGTTGGACCATACTAACTGGTGACTATATTAATTTCTTTTTTTAAAAGCTAAAGAAGCGTCTTTTGAAAAATCAGAATTTCTTACTGTACTAAACAAAAATCCTACTAGAGCACCAACTAAAGATGGTAATACCCAAACAAGCCCTTCCTTTGATAAAGGCATAGAACTCAAAAATGACATTTTAAGTCCAACTTGATTTAATGAATCAGATATACTAAAAATAGCAGTAAATAGCATACTGCAGGAATATACAGAGTTATAACCTTTAAATAAGTTATGGGTGAAGGCTAGTACAATAAGCACTATTGCCATAGGATATATAGCTGTTAAAACAGGTACAGATATACTTAGTATTTTAGTTAAGCCTACATTTGCAAATAGCATACTGAATAGTGTTATTCCAGAAGCCCAAACTTTATAGCTAACTTTTGGAACTATCCTTGAGAAGTATTCACTACATGAGGTTATTAGACCAACAGAAGTTGTAAGGCAAGCTAGTCCAAAAGCTAAACCTAGTATTATAAGACCATTTGAATTAAAAAGATAAGAAACTACTTTTGTTAATGTTTGCGCTCCATTTTCTGTAGTACCAAATCTAGTTTGAGCAGCGGCGCCTAGGCATGCAAGCATTAAATATATTAAAGTTAAGACAAGACCAGCTATAAGCCCAGCTTTTATTGTATAGGAGCTTAAAGCTTTTTTATCTGTAATTCCTTGTTTTTTTAAAACTAATGCAATAACTATTCCAAAATTAAGGGCAGCAATGGCATCCATAGTCATATATCCATCTAAAAATCCTTTTAATATAGGGAAGTTACCATAATCTCCAATTGGAGCATTAAAGCTACCAATAGGTTTTACTAAACTACCTATAAATATTATCAATATAAGCATTAAGATAGTAGGGGTTAGCACCTTACCAAAACGATCTATTAATTTATTAGGAGTCATACTTAACCAAAAGGCTAAACCAAAGAAGCATAATGTATATATAAAAAGAGGCAAAGTTCCACCAGTAGCTGATGCTTTTAAAAATGGTGCTATGCTTGTTTCAAAAGATAAACTAGCAGCACGAGGTATGCCTAAAAATGGTCCTATTGATAAATATATTAATAATGTAAAAATAAGTGCGAAGGATTTATTAACCCTACCAGCTAAATTTTGAAGACCATCAGCTTTTGCAACAACAGCTACAGCAAGGATTGGTAGACCTACTGCAGAGGCAAGGAACCCAGATAACGAAAGTAAAAGATTTGTACCTGACATTTGTCCAAGTATAGGAGGGAAGATTAAGTTTCCAGCTCCAAAAAACATTGAAAATAGCATTAAACTAACTAGCAGTAAATTTTTTCGTGACAATTTATTCATAGTAATTCCTCCATCAATATTATTTTTTTTAAGATTAAGTATTATATCGTTAATGTCACTGTTCACTAAACCACCTCCTTATAAAATAAAAAAAGCCCGTCCCTATAAAAGGGACGAGCATTATGCACGTGTTACCACCCAAAATCCACTAAAATTATAATCCTTAACTTTAATAGCGCTTAGCAAGATACCAATCGATATCTGTTCCTTGTAATGGTGGACGACCATTAAACCTTATTACATTTCAGGTTTACTCTTCAGAGATGATTTTCGGTTATAGACTGAACGTTGACTCTCACCAAATGTCAACTCTCTTTTGAACAGATACTAAAACGTACTCTTTCTCGTCATCAAATTTATTATTTATCTTGTAAAAAAATATAACATATTACTAAGAGATTGTCAATATTGTTTTTGCTAAACAAATTCGCTAAAAAAAGTGTATTATCTAGTATATTAATGATTGATATAGTTGTTAGAATTATATTTTTTATGATGGGATATAAGAATGTAGCAATGGTAATGGTCATGATTACAATAACACAATTTTTATATGCAGCAACAGCCCCTATTATTTCTGCAATGTTAGCAGAAACTATTGAATACAGTGAAGTAAAAACAGGAAAAAGGTGTGAGGCAATTACATTTAGTGGCCAGACATTTTGTGGGAAATTATCTATGGCATTAGGAGGTGCTTTTTTGTTGTGAAATTTCAGTATGTCGGAAATACAGACAAATTGGTGATTATGGTCTTATTTGGTGCATAAGCATCCTTTAAAAAGATATTGATTTGCTCTATTGCTATTGCAAGACTTACTCCTTGCTCATGGTTGGTACTGCTCATAATTCCAATTAAATTACCACTAGAATTAAACAGAGGACCACCACTATTCCCACCATTTGTTTTAAAATCCAGCATAGTTAAATTTTTTACAAGAACTGAAGTATTAGTGCCGTCATTGTATGACATTTTGATAGCAACATTTTTATTGCTTACTATTCCATGTGTAATTAAGTTAAAGAACTTTTTATTAAGAGGAGTTCCTATTGCAAATACATCTTGACCTTTAAAAATATTATTAAAAGTCTCAAAGTTAGCAACACTTTTTTGAGAGAAATTCTTATCTACTTTAATTAGAGCTAAATCATTGTATTTATCTAATTTTACAATTGTAGCACTTTGTTCAAGGGATTCATTATTAAACTTTACAGATAAAGATGGGGCAGTATAGGCTACATGATAATTTGTTAAGATGAGACCATCTTTGCTTATTATGACCCCTGAGCCCAAAAGTTTGCTTGAATTAGTTAAGTCATCACGGGAGTTAATTGAAACAGAAGATTCATAAAGATTTGGGTTTGTATCAAGTTCTGTATTATTGAAACCGATAATTATTAAAGAGAAAGATACCATAGCGAAAAGCAGACCCATAATTCGAGTACTAATTTTCAATTAAAATCACCACCTATTCTAAGTAATTAACTAAATTATCTTCTAAAAATAATTTCACTTTATTTACTGGTAATACAACACCCAATCCTGAATTATATTTAGTATCAAGATCTACATAATAGTCTAATATAATCCCTAGAATTTTTTGCGTATCATCAAAAATTGCTCCTCCTAATGAACCGTCATGTGCAACAGCATCAGTTAACATAAGACCATTAAATGTACCTATACTCGTATTTGTAATTGATACTATTCCTCGAGTTACGCTTCCAAAATATCCAAATAGATTGCTTATGGAATATATAACTTGTCCTTTTTTTATATTATCGGAGTTCCCTAGGTGTACAAATGAATGAGCATATTTTGAATCAACTTTAATTAGATTTAAGCCTAGATTATTGGAGTCTTTTGATTCTATTTTTTTGTAATTAATTTGGACTCCATCTTGAAGGAAGACTTTATGAGTTGTTTTATCAAGAAGTTCATGTGTTAGTATATAACCTTCATCATTTAATATAATTCCTGTAGTAGAATTGCCTTTAGAAGTTATCATTACAATACCTTGTTCAAGTTTTACAATAGTTTCGTTTATGTCATCTTGGGTGTGTTTTTTTGAATTAAATACAGAGGCTAAAGTATTAGTTTTCTTATAGAAAGATATATAAAGTACACTTACAATACTAGTTATTAGAGAAATAATAAGAATTCCAATAATAAAATTAGTTTTTTTATACGTGCTCATAAACATCTCTCCTCGTATAATGTAGTTGTAAGCATTGATAATAAATCAGTAATAATAACTACGAATGTTATCACTCATATCTTATCTAATATTCGCAACTCATAATTTTATTTTAATTAACCTTGTCTTAATTCT
>NZ_JBOITN010000015.1:0-16685 GCF_050717545.1 Clostridium sp. | reverse complement strand
ATTATTTTGCTAAGTTTACCTATTTCTCTGTTTAATTTTCAAAGACCAACTTGCTTTGTCATCAAGTGACGACTTCTACTATAATACTAGGTATTTCTTGTTTTGTCAACTAATTCTTTTAAACTAAGTTTTGTTTAAAACTTGTTTGAATCCTCATTAACATTTAACTTCTGTGCCGCACGTTTGTGACGACAAGATGTATTCTATCATAATAATAAAATCACAATACAACAATATATCCATTCTATACAAATTATCTTCATATTTCTACATATATGAATAAATTACTCTTCATTCCGCATTTAGATACACAAGGCTAAGTGTTATAAATATGTCTTTCTTTACACTGTCATCTAAAATTATGTCTATACTGTACTTTGACTATATATATGAAAGGACATTTTTGAAATTGATTATTGATGCATTTTATTAATTATTTTATATCTAAGATTCTCTCTTCATAACTTTTAAACCTTGATTAATAAAAAAAAATAGTTATAATGGAACTACTTTGGTCATTTTTAAATTACATAAGATAATTCATCTGGAGGTATACATAAATGAAAAATTCTACAAAACATTCTGTGGTTATAGGATTTGCTCTATTTGCAATGTTTTTCGGTGCAGGAAACCTAATTTTTCCACCATTCCTGGGAAAAGCTGCAGGAAGCACATTTTTCGCGTCCATAATAGGCTTTCTCATTACAGGAGTTGGTCTTCCACTAACTGGTATAATTGCCTGTGCCAAAATTAATGGTACCTACGAGAAAATGGCTAATAGAGTAGGCAAAAAATTTGCTATAATAACCGGTGTTGCTTTAATACTTGTTATAGGTCCATTATTTGCAATTCCAAGAACTGCTGCAACAACTTTTGAACTTGGAATACATCCTATATTTCCATCAGTATCGCAAAATATAGTAATTATATTTTATTTTGTTATAGCACTGGTATTTGTACTTAAACCGTCTTCAATAATTGATAATATAGGTAAAATACTTACACCTACACTTTTATTTATGCTTGCTATAATTATATTTAAAGGAATAATAGATCCTATTGGACCAATTGTAAATACATCTTACAAAGGTGGATTCTCAAAAGCTTTAATAGAAGGTTATCAAACAATGGATGCTATGGCTTCTGTTGTATTTGCCGGAATAATTATTTCATCTATTAGATCAAAAGGTTATAACACTGCAAATGATATAATGACTATGACTATAAAATCAGCAATAATTGCTGTAGCAGGTTTAACCTTCGTATATGGTGGACTTATGTATCTTGGCACACAAACAACTACTTTGTTCCCAGCAGATATAGCTAGAACTAAGCTTGTTACGCAGCTTGTTAGGTTAGACCTAGGCAGTATTGGAGTTGTTATCCTTAGTTTTTGTGTTGCTCTTGCATGCTTAACAACTGCTATAGGATTACTTGCAAGTGGAGCAACATTCTTTTCTAACCTTACCAAAAATAAAGTATCTTACAAAACTGCTGCTGTTATTATGGCCGTTGTAAGTGGATTAATAGCTACAAATAACGTTGATAGTATCATTACACTAGCAGGTCCCGTTTTACAAATTTTATATCCAATTGTAATTGTCCTGATAATCATTACTTTGCTAGGTGATAAAGTGAAAAGTAATAAGGTTGTTGCTATAACTACATACACAGCACTAATTATAAGTATTTTAGATACTATAAATGGTATCTATGTAAACAGCATTGGATTTATTAAATTTATTCCTCTAGCAAGTGCTGGATTCTCATGGATTATACCTTCCTTACTAGCTTTTGTAATTTCTAACATTTTAGTAATACCAAAAGAAGATGTTATAGATGAAGATGAATCTGCTTCAATTTATGAAGGATATTAAGGGTAAGATAATATAGGTTTGGGCTATCTACCAGTGATTAAAATTCACTGGTAGATAGCCCTTCTTTTTAGTAATTTCATTTTATAGGGAACTTCATCTTATATTTCAACTATCTTTAAATTTCAAATCAATGGTTGACCTAAATCAACCTTTTAAAAGTCTTTTCATTTAATAACATTAAGAAGGTATCCATATCCTGTGCCTTCCATTTTATCCATCGGTATAAATTTTATAGAAGCACTATTTATACAATATCTCTTTCCTCCCTTATCTTTTGGCCCATCATCAAAGACATGACCTAAATGTATATTCCCACTTCTACTTCTAACCTCAGTTCTAACCATATTATAATTTTTATCGTAAATTATCATAAGCCATACTCCATATAATGCCTGACCACCTGTTGCTGAAATTCCAAGTACCGTTGCAAGTATAGGTCCAATACATGGTGTCCATCCAAAGCTAAATGAGAATCCTAAAAGGAATATTCCAAGTATTCCATTATCGCTCTTTAAAATTAACCTTCTTTCTCTATCTAAACTTTTTAAATGTACTAATCCAGTTTGATGAATACCTAAAAGAATAACTATAAGCCCACAAAATGTTATAAATAATTTACTATTAATTAGATTTCCAAGAGAACCAGCACCAAATCCTAATATTATAAAACTTGTAGATATTCCACCAACGAATACTAGAGTCTTTGCTATAACTCTAAGGTTTATATTTAACCTGCCTAATTTTTTAATATATTTATCGTGATTTATATTTTTTTGATCTTCAGCAAAAATAGAAATATAAACTGGAAGTAACGGTACTAAGCACGGTGAAAAGAAAGAAAAAATTCCAGCTACAAAAACCGTACTCATAAATATTTGATTGGTTAACATTTCTCCCACCACCTTTGTTTTTGTTATGTTTATATTACTATTATAATAATATATAGGAATTTAATACATAGAATATGATAATGTAATTATTTGAATATTCTATATTGAGATAACAAAAATAAAACACAGCCTTAACGATATTCTCGTTAAACCTGTGTTTTATTAGTTAATTTATATTTGGGTCTTCCTTTTCATGATTTTAACTCCAAATGGCGTCAAGTTAATTTCTCCTTCTAACCTGATTCCAGAAAGCATATCTTCATACACATCTTTTTCTAATATTATACTTTCATCACAATTGTTAAAGTTCATTAAGAATATGAAGTCATTTTCACCATCAGTTCTTAGTTGCGCCGTAACACCATGAGGTAATTTTGCGTCAACTACTGTTTTAATTCCAAGTCTGTTAATTAAGTCACCATAAAATTTTTCATTAAAATCATCTTTGTTTCTTGATGCAATGTAATATGCGTTTCCGTTGCCATATTCATTAACTGTAAGAGCAGGTCTTCCAGCAAAGAAATCTGATTTATAGTTTGCAAGTACCTCTGCAGCTTCCACATGTATTAAATCAATTAACTCTCCAGTTTCATATTCACCTTTAAGCCCTAACTTATTGTTATCGCTAAATATTATATTATTTGATTCATCATCATAAAGACTCTCTATTTCTTCTGACCATATTCCTAACACTTTTCTAAGTGGCCCTGGGAATCCACCAAGGAAACATAAGTCATTTTCATTTACTATACCCGACCAATAGGTTGCTACAAATGTTCCTCCATTTTTAACAAAAGCTTCTATTTTTTCTTGAACTCCCGGTTTTACCATGTAAAGCATAGGTGCTACAAGAAGTTTATAACTAGAAAACTCTTGCTCCATATCTATTATGTCAACTGGTACTCCACTTTCCCAAAAAGGTTTATATTGCGAGTGCACTGTCTCTTCATATTTCATTCCACAATTTCGTGGGCCTTGTGAATCATTTATAGCCCACCTGTTTTCCCAATCAAATATTATAGCAACTTCAGGCTCTACGCTGGTACCTATTATCTCATCTAGCTTTTCAAGAACTGTCCCAACCTGGGTAACATCTTTAAATACTCTAGTATTCTCATGACCACAATGATCTACAACTGCGCCATGAAATTTTTCACTTGATCCTCTGCTTTTTCTCCATTGAAAATACTGCACAGTATCTGAGCCATGAGCCACAGCTTGAATAGAAGATAATAAATGCATTCCTGGCTTTTTGAGTTTACTTACTGCCTGCCAATTTGTACTGCTTGGAGTGCTCTCCATTAGCATAAATGGTTTTCCTCCCATTAAAGCTCTGTTTAAATCATGTGTCATAGAAATGCCAGAGGCCAAAGCAGACTCATCTGCATTTTCGTGCCATGTTGGATAATTATCCCATGAAATTACGTCAAGCACATCCGTAAACTTCCAATAATTTAACCCATAATGTAATCCCATAAGATTCGCTGTAACTTGAATATTAGGGTTTATTTCTTTTAATGGTTTAATTTCCTCTTTGCAAAAATCAACTGTTTGATCTGTAACAAACCTCTTCCAATCCAGACTTAATCCATGTACTCCCGATTCCCCATGAGGTGCTGGCGATTGTATTTGAGACCAATCAGTATAGGTATGACTCCAAAATATAGTCCACCAAGCATTGTTCAAATTTTCAAGGGACACATATTTATTTTTAAGCCAGTTTCTAAAAGCCTCCTGACAAAGGTCACAATGGCAATCGCCACTATATTCGTTAGAAATATGCCAAGCTACTATTCCAGGGTGACTTGAATATCTCTGCGCTAATTTTGTATTTATTATTTGTGTTTTTTCTCTATAAACCGGAGATGTAAAGCAGTGGTTGTGCCTTTGACCAAATATATTTCTTACACGATTTGATTCTACTCTTAGAACTTCTGGATACTTTGCTGCCATCCATGCAGGTCTTGCTCCTGTTGGGGTCGCTAAAATTGTATATATACCGTTTTCATAGAGCTTGTCCATAACATTATCAAGCCATTCAAAATTAAATGCACCTTCCTCAGGCTCTAATGTAACCCATGAGAATATACCTAAAGATACTACATTACATTTTGCTAGTTTCATGAGTCTTATGTCTTCTTCAAAAATTCCAGGATATTTAAGCCACTGTTCTGGGTTATAGTCCGCTCCGTGATAAAAGTGCATTAACTTGTCATTTATTAATGGAAATTTATTTATCATTGATTTCACCCCATAAATTAGTTTTTTTACTATTATTATAGTATCACAACATTCACAATATTGTTAAAAATACCATACATCCTAAATTTTCACTGTTATAAAACATCAAATCTAGAGCTTTTCTGATGCTATATAACTGGATTTGTTTCTATTCCAAAAAAAATCATTCTTATGCGCACTCCATACTTTTAACAAAGGAAATCTTCTTTTAATCTCTTCTAAATTTTAAATCTAAATTCTTTCAAATTAAAAGGTCTACTCCACTTTCCTTTAAAAACTAAATACACTGCGTGTACTCCTGTAATATTTTCAACATTAGTGCTGAAGGTTTCCCAATTTTTCCAGTCTCCTGTATCATCAATGGCACATTCCCCTATTACTTTGCCATCTTCACTATCTATTCTTATTTCGATTTCTCCAGCATCATGTATACTTGCAGCTGTAGCTTCAAAAGTACATAAATCTCCCTTAAAATCAAAATATTTATATGTAGCCCAGTCCCCAGAATTCAAAATCTTCAAGTACTCCATATTTTCACCAGCATCTATATATGTTTTTCCTGAAAGTTTGCAAGCACGAAAAGCACCCATTTTTACTCTTTGATCAAGTGGTCCACTAACTCCTTGAGTGGTCATCTCCACTTCATCAATGCTTCCATCCTCATTGAAGGTAATTGGTTCTATACAAACACGTCTATTAAATTTGCTATTTTGACTAGATCTATGATAAAATATGTACCATTTTCCACCAAATTCAGCAATACTTCCATGGTTATTCCAGGTTTCTGGATCACAACCTGTGTTATCAATGATAACTCCGCCCTTTTCAAATGGTCCAAGTGGTGATTTACTCATTGCATAGGAAATACAGGTAGGCCTTCCTCTGCTGATATCAGCATAAACTAAATAATAAATTCCATTTCTCTTTCGCATAGAAGAACCTTCATGAAAACCGTGATCCATCTCATTAATTAAGCTAGTACAGAGAGTCTCTGGATATATTTCAGACATGTTTTCTTTTAGTTTTGCTCCTCTTGCCTTAACCTGTCCCCAATACAGGTATGCCTGTCCATCATCATCTATAAAAATAGCAGGGTCGATTGCATCCATATGAACTCCTTGAACAGGAACTGCACTCTTAAAAGGGCCAAAGGGAGAATTGCTAGTAGCTACTCCCTCTGCATTACCTTCAGTACAGAAATAAAGATAATATTTTCCATTTTTATAGATACAATCAGGAGCATACAATGGCTTCCCTTCCCATAGAATTTCACCTTTCTCTCCCATAGATCTAAAACTCACATCATGGTCTGTCCAATTAACTAAGTCTAAGGAAGAGAATACGCGATATTCATGACTGCAATAACTAGTATTTCCACTTATATCATAAGAGCCATAAATATACATTCGTCCATCTTCCCATTGATGTGCTTCGGCATCTGGCACAAAATGATTTATTGGTAATATCGGATTCATTTCTTTCACTCCTTAATTTTTTGATTTTTTAACTCATCAGAGTAGGTAACAGATAATTTAGCTTTTGTTGGAAGAGTTTTGGTTCAGGTAGTCTTTCAATTTTCAAGTGATATACATTAAGTGGGAACTCACTCTTTCCGTGAGATTTTTCATGCTGTATATTCGATCAATTCATATCCTCTTATCTACTATTTCTCTATAAATTTGTAAGGTTATATAATATTTTTTAATTTTTAATTATCTTCATGACCATACCTGGTTCTGATGTATCACCAGCCGTTGCGTTCATTAAACCGATTGCATTTATTAAATCTCCCTTAAGGATAATTTCATAATCTTTTATACAAACTCTATCCGTTATATCAATTGCATCATCGCCCGCCAAATCTTGAGCCCAAATTTGAACACCCTCTAAACGCTCCTTCAGAACACATATCAGAAGATGAAAGTGTCCGAAAACAGCTATCGGCTGGTTTATATCATCAACCGAAAGTCTAACTACTGCCTTTGGGGTATAGACACCTTTATTCATATCCGTTCTTGGAAGCGACGCTATAGAAATCGCTCCATTTGGGTGACATGACGCTACTATAAATGGCGAATCTTCGTCATTTTCTACAATTGGCAACGACATTCCCCTACTGATAATTGCAGGACAAGCTTGTGTGATTTCGTTGCCATTTAACCAATAAGCCCATGACTCTCCACTGTTAAATTTCCAAGTATCATTATGAATTCTCTTACTGCTATATAATGTTTGCTGATTAACTGCATACGCAGGTGCGATACGTTGCCACCTAACCGCTCGAACAGCCTCATCCAAACTTTTTCGAGTGTTTTTTAAATCATGATTCATACCAGTAAATATTTTATTTAGCCCTGATCTCAAAATCCCAATACTACAGCCTAATGCAGCTCCAATATAAAGCTCATCTTCGCAATTGAGTATGCATTTTGTTCCCTTATTAACTTCTGCTCCTAATAAACTTCCTATTCTATCCAATGTAGTAGCTGTAGATAAAGGATTGGTTACATCATATGTGCGTAGAACGTCACTAAAAGAGCTTAATTCTAATGCTTCTTGTAGAACAGTACCCCAATTTCCATATCTACCAAGTCCGCTAGAAGGTATGGGTGACCACGGTATAGTACTATCATCATTAATAGGTCCGCACGGCTTACTGTGTTCTACAATAAGACTAGGCGCTTCCTCTCTTGTAACACGACTCAACATTTCTCTAAAACTTTTAGATGTTCTAACGCCCCAATCTACTTTCCAATATTCGATTCCTGCTTGTCTAGACCATATGGCTCTTTTTCGCCAATAATCTTCTAATTCTTGATAATTATACATAAACCCTTCTTTGCCATCACCTTGAGCTTGGGCTGCAACCCATAACCCAGCACCACGCCATCCATAGCTTTTTACCTTCTCATTCAATTTTTTTAAGCGCTCTTGAGGGTTACCACTACAAGATGGAAACCTTTCTTCATTTAACTCAAGAGAGCCAAATTGATACCTTTGAGTATCTGGATGAACATCATAGGGCACGTCCCATCCATCATCAAAAACAAAGTATAAATCCTTTCTTATTAGCTCATATTGATTAATAAACCCATTTTTACTAAAAACCACCTCTTCATTTAAATAGTTTCTTGCTCCTTTTGCTCCCTGAATACCGTCAAAAGCTGTTGCATTATCTACATCAACTGTATTCTTCCTACCATAGTTTTGTGTTGTCCACGTACAATAATAATTAGGTGTTGTTCCTGATAAATTAGGTATTATGTTCATTTATTTTCCCCCGTCCTTATCCTTAAATATATAGTTTGTATCCTCCATATGTAAACATTAACATTTAACGGTTTTAGAAAAGCGACAAATGACATAGTAATAAATTTACAACTGTCATCTATCGCTGATTATAATTTTATACTATTACTTTATTTTTTAGCCTTTACAAATGCACTCGCTTGTGTTTGAGCTTCTTTCATTAGTTTTTCTAACCCTGCGTTCTTCAACTTTTCTTTGTATGTTTCTACAGCTTTATCTGCATCAGTTACTAATCCAAGCTGAATTGGGAGTCCATATTGAATAACAATTGTGTTGATGGCTGCCATTTCATTTTTTACTTTACTGTCATCAAAAGTAAATGTCTCTAAGGGATTATGAATAGTCTCTTTTTCCCACAATGTGTTAAACTCATTTATTGCTGCTGGTTCATCAACATCTGTACGATTTATTGATGTGTGCCATCCCCATGGGCATACTGATCCTGCTGGGAAATCAGCTGTAGCAGCTAAAGTTTTGAATTTATTATCACCAACTACGTCAAAGTGGGTACCTTTAATTCCATAAAAGCTTAAGTCATATATGTCCCTATCATATCTTAATAGATCTAGTGCCATTAATGCTCTTTCTGAATTCTTTGAAGTTGCACTTATAGCCATACCATTATTAGTATAAGCATTAACAAACTTTTTAGTTCCTGGTAATATATCTGCAATTTCTACTTTCCACTCTGGATGTGCAGTGTTCATGATTTTCATATCTTTAGCAACTGTTGCCATATTCCAAATCATCGATGCTGCCTTTCCTGCCTTAAATCCGTCATCTCTTGTATCTTTGCTAGAAATAGAATTCTTAGACCAATATCCTTTGTCTGCATATTGTTTCATTGTTTCTGCATACTTTTTATACTCTGGAGTATCAATCATTGAGAAAATCTTACCTGAAGTATCGTCCATCTTATATCCGATAAGAGGATCAGCTATATAAGTTCCCGTTAGGCCTGCAATTCCAACAGCCTGCGTTTGTAAAATAAATTCAAGACTTTGTATTCCTCCCATAATTAGAGGAACCATATTTTTTTCATTTTTAGCTATAGCATCATAATATTTTTCAAGATCTGCTTGACTTTTTATTGGATCAATATTATATTTTTGTCTTAAATCTCCTCTAATACCTACAACTTGACAGCTATACTCGTCTTGATCACTAGGAATCATATATATTTTATTATTAACTTTGGCCTGCTCCCATGCAACTTTAGGTTCGTTTTTCCAGCTTTGCGGAGCATACTTTGCAAGCATTTCCGGAGTTAGCTCAAGGAATCCATTTCTAGTTGCGGTCTGATTATAAAAAGACCAACCAGTTGCTGTAAAAATTAAGTCAAAATCTTCTCCTGAAGAAAATAACATTGGATATTTAGTAGAGTGATCTCCCCAAGATATGAAATTAACATCAATTGTTGTATTGATCTTTTGGGTCAATAATTCATTCATTTTAGCGTAAACAAGATCTGCATCTTTTGGTTTATCTCCTAAAATATACATTTTAAGTTTTACTGGATCCAATTTTGCTACGTCAGTTGTTGCTGGTGTTGATGATGGAACTGATCTTTTACTAGTACCACAACCCGAAAGTGATGACATAATAATCCCCGCTACTAAAAACGTAATGCTTAATTTTTTCATGATTTTGTTCATTAATTAATTTCCCCCTTATAATATAATTTGTAATATATATTCAATTATGGGTATTAACCCTTAACTGCACCAATAGTAAGACCTTGTACGAAATATTTTTGAACGAATGGATACAGGAGTATTATTGGGCCTGTTACAATAACTGTAAGTGCCATCTTTAAAGATTCTCCTGGTAAATCCATCTGTAAGTTAACGCCTGCGCTGGCAGATGCTACTATTCTCTTATAAGCATCAATGTTATTAACAATCTTATAGAGAAAATATTGTAGACTATACATCTTGTCATCTTGAATAAATAACATTGCGTTATACCAATCATTCCAATATCTAAGGGCAATAAACAGTCCTACTGTTGCAAGGGCTGGTTTAGACAGTGGAAGTATTAGCTTAATAAATATAGTAAAATCCCCAGCTCCATCAATCTTAGCAGATTCTGATATTGCATCTGGTATACTACTCATATAACTTTTCATAATCAATATATTGAAAACACTTAAGAGTAAAGGCATTATAAGTGCTAAATAATTATCTTTCATGTGTAAATATTTAACCATTAATATATACCAAGGTACAAGTCCACCACTAAATAAAGTAGTAAAATAGAAGTAAAAGGAAAACTTATTTCTCCATTCAAAATCTTTTCGCGTTAATACATATGCGGTCATGGCTGTAACAAACAATCCACAAAGTGTGCCAGTGATTGTTATAAATATTGTAACTCCATAAGCTTCTAACACTACCATAGGATTCCTAAAAGCAAGTGCGTATGCTGAAGTTGAAAACTCTTTTGGTATTAAGCTGAATCCATCTTTTAAAATAGATGTTTCTGAGGTTAAGGAACCTGAAACCACGATAATAATTGGAACTACGCAACATACTGTCATAAATGTTATAACTATATATGCAAAAATGTTAAATATTACTCTATCTTTTGATATTTTTCTCATGCTACTACCCCTCCATTCTAAAATAATGAATTTTCCTCGTTATGCTTTTTAACAATAGAATTAACTGTTATTATTGTTATGAAACAAAATACTGATTGGTAAAGGCCTGCTGCTGCTGCCATACCAACTTCATTACTCTGCATCAATGCTCTAACAGTAAATGTATCAATAACATCAGTAGCATTGAAAAGAGTACCATTATTACCTATAATATTATAAAACATATCAAAATTTCCTCTGAATATATTGCCAATTGCAAGCAATGTTAATATTGTAATTGTTGGAACCAATGAAGGAAGTGTGATATACCTAATCCTCTCAAATATATTAGCACCATCAATTTCAGATGCTTCATAAATTTCTGTATCAATACCCATTATTGAAGCTAAGTACAGTACAGTACCATACCCAAGTCCTTGCCATGCACAGAATATAATTATTATAAAAATCCATGCCACAGGTTTTGAATAAACGTCTATTGCTCCAATATGAAACATTTTAAGTATAGAATTAAAACTTCCATGTTCATAATTAAATATATTATATGTTATAACTCCCACTATAACCCAAGATATAAAATATGGTAGAAACATAAGTGATTGGGTTAACTTTTTAAAATATTTATTTTTTATCTCTGATAATAAAATTGCTGCTGATATTTGAAGAACTGTATTAACAATTATAAATGCTAAGTTGTATAAAACTGTATTACGAGTTACTATGAAAGCCTGTCCTGAGATAAAGAAAAACTTAAAGTTTTCAATACCTAGCCAAGGACTTCCAAAAATACCTTCCTTATAATTGTAACTTTTAAAAGCCACAATTATTCCGCTAATGGGGAGATAGTTAAACAAGAAGAAAAAAAGTACAGCTGGTAGAAGCATTAATAGTAAAGTTCTGTTCTTTTTAACTTTATGTAAAAACCCTTTCTTCTTAAGTCTCATATTCATTATCATCATCCTCATCCTTTCATTTTTTAAACCTTTTCATATTCTTTACACAATCATATCACCTTATGGTTTACAATTTAATAGTAAATATTTTCGATAGTAGTAAAATCATATTTTCTTTGTAAACCATGTCACGTTTGGATTACACCCATTGTAATAAAGTGAGATTGAATATATAATTAACATGAACTCACAAATTGGAGACACTATGATTACCAGGAGGTTTAAAATGATTAACATATTAATAGTAGACGATGAGATTTTCACTAGGGAAGGTATCATAGCTGAAATTCCTTGGGACAAACTAGGTACTGTTAAAATAGAACAAGCCTTTGACGGTATAAATGCTCTTGAAATAGCTAAAAACTTTCAGCCTGATATTTTACTAACTGATGTAAAAATGCCTAGGATGAATGGTATAGAATTATCTTTTGAACTTAGAAAACTCTATCCTACCTGTGAAATCATTTTTTTGAGTGGATATTCAGATAAAAAATATCTAAAATCAGCCATTGAACTTAAAGCCGTAAGTTATGTAGAAAAACCTATAGATATTAAAGAACTCCAAATTGCAATTCAAAATGCAATAGCTTTAAAACTAAAAGAAACAAAAAATACGCTAAACATTAAAAATGATATTGCACTAAGACTTATTCAAGAAAATGCTGATATTAATAGTTTAGGTAAATACATTGACATAAACCCTACAAGCACGCTAAATGAAACTAATTTTATTACGATTTTGATTAAGACCTTAACTAATGAGAGATTAATTAAGGAAACCACCTTGCTTACACTTAAAAAGTTAATAAATGAAACTGGCTTTGGTTGTATTTTATCTTATAAAGAAGATAATCTTATACTAATTCACCTGTATTGGAATGCTGATACAAGCTCTTTATCAAGTAAAAACACCTTAGAAAATATATACTGCCTTATATCTCAATATTTAAGGCACCTCACCATTTTTTTCATATGCCAAGGTCAGAAAGTTATAGGTGCACTGAATATACCTATTTCCTATAGCTTGGCTTTTGAAGCACTGAGTAAAGCTTTTTTTTATGATTATAATTCTGTAATTTATTATGATAAAATAAGTACCCTTGTTTACACCTTAGATGAAAAACTTATTTGCAACTTCTCTCAAAATCTTTTAAATGAAGATAAGCAAAATAGCATTCTTCTAATTAATAGGCTTACCTGCGAAATTAAAGAAAGTGCTTCAACTTCAATAAATTATGTAAGAGATATCTATTACAAACTTTTACAACAATTATTAAAATTTTCATATGAAAGAAACCTTAACAATGATAAAAAGGACTTAGATAATAAAAGCCCTTTCGAACACCTTGCAAGTTTTTGCACTCTTATGGATATTAAAACTTATATGCTAGAAAAAATACACACTATTTTTAGCGCTTTAGAAGAAAAAAATATGAATATACGCCCTGTTTCATCTATCCTAAAATATATACATGAAAACTACTTTGATATAGATTTATCTCTACAGAGTATTAGCAATAAAACTTATCTAACCCCTGCGTACATGTGCTCAATATTTAAAGAACAAACTGGGACAACCATAAACTGTTATATTACTAAGTACCGAATAACTAAAGCAAAAGATCTTTTGAAGGATCATAATATGAAAATTATAGATATTACACTTAAAGTAGGGTATAGTGATGGAAATTATTTTTCAAAAATTTTTAAAAAAGAAACAGGTTTAACACCATCTAAATACAAGAAGAAATTTTTGCAATGAAAAAACTAAAATTTTCAAACTTAAAACTTATGCAAAAATTCCTATTTTCCTACTTCATGCTGATAATAATTCCATTAATTCTTTTATCAACTATTACCTATAAAAATGTTTCAAGCATCTTAGAAACCTATATTACATCAGCTACAAAACAAGCCTTTGAACAAACATATTCTTTTTTATCTTATAAACTATATAGAATTAATGATGTATCTAATATAATTTCTAATGATAGTAATGTTACCACAACTGAAAGCAATTTGATTACGATACTCAATAAAACTGCTAATACATATCCTATAAACGAAGAAATTAAAGACATGTATTTTCTGCGCAAATATCTTAGTTCTTATGAGAACAATGTTGATATAAGTAACTTAAAGCTCTATGTTAATGACGACTTCCTATATTCCACTGAAGGATATAATATGTTTGCCCTTAGTCAAACCAAAGGTTCTAAATGGCATACCATATTTAAAGAAAATAATAAAAGGAATTTATGGTGTCCTAGTTCCTATCTTGTCGATAAACCTAGTAGTAGTTCTAGTGAACTTTCCATCGTATCTGCAATAAAAAATCCAAATGATTTTTCAGAGGATATCGGTTTTCTTCGCGTTGATTTTAAAAAATCAATGATTGATGACATTATAAAAAAGACAAATTCTGTGGACGGTAGCTTTACATATATACAAAATTCTAAAGGAGTTGTTGTATCCTCGACTGATGATTCGTTAATTACTAAATATAGCATTGACAATACTGTAACCCGTAACCCATCCTCTAAAGAAGAAGATTTTCATAAATTAACAATAGGTGATAATAAATGTCTTTTGAAAAGTTCCTTAATAAATAATACAGATTGGTATATGACAACAGTTATACCTTATGATAGTATTCTTGTTAAAATTAAATCTATAAGAAATGACATGATTTTGTTACTTAGTATAATTGTAACAATAGCTTTTACCCTTGCCTACTACTTTTCAAATTCAATAAATAGAAGAATCACAAAACTTAACAAAGCTATGAGAAGTGTTCATCATGGTAACCTTGATACATTTATAAAGGATTCAAGTTCTGATGAAATTGGTGAGCTCATAGACAATTATAATTTTATGATTACTAAAATGGTAGTGCTTATTGATGAGCAATATAAATCTGGCAAGGAGGTAAAAAATGCGGAATTAAAAGCCCTTCAAGCACAAATAAATCCACATTTTTTATATAATACTTTGGACATGATAAACTGGATGGCTTTCAAAGATATGAATAAAGAGATCAGCTGCGCAGTTAAAAGCTTAGCAGGTTTCTATAAGCTTAGTCTAAATAAAGGTAAATCTAAAGTCTCTATTAGGGATGAAATAACCCATGCTTCACTTTATGTTGGTATCCAAAACATGAGGTATTCAGGTAGAATAAAGCTAACAATAGATTTGCCTCAGAAAATCTATTCTTATAGTATTTTGAAAATCACATTACAACCTATCCTAGAAAATTCTATTTCACATGGTATTCTTGGTAGAGGAAATGCATGTGGCATGATACTAATTAGTGGTAAATTAGAAAATAATGATATAACTTTATCTGTTCGAGATGACGGCATCGGAATTCCTGTGGATAGAATAGACAAAATCTTAACAGATGATATAAGCAGTAAAACCGGTAGTGGTTATGGTCTTAAGAATATTAATAAGCGTTTAAAACTATCTTACGGTGAAAGCTATGGTTTATCATTTATTAGCCAGTATGGCCATGGAACTACAGTAAAAATTAAAATCCCCGCTATGCAACACGTGGATGAATTATTATTATAATTCATAAAAAAATATACTGTTTTCATGGAGCTTATCCATTACATTGACTTTCTACTAATAATAAATAGCTCCCCACGTTATCTTTGTTTAATTATTTATAGCCGTAATCATAAGTTCAGGCTTACCCCCAGTAGGTGTAATCTCATTAATCCAAACATTATATTCATTTTTTCCAAGCATTATTCCCTGGTAGTTCACAAACATATATTTTGTAAATGAACTACTTATTGCGCTCTTATAACTTGGATTAATAATTTTATCATAATTCTCAATAAAGTAATCTTTATCTTCTACCTTTATAAGCTTACCATCAATTTTAACATTGATAGGGTATTTTATTTTTGCGGCTAATTGCTCTTTATTATCATACACTATATAGTTTTGTATTTCGCCAGCAAAATTTTCCACATCCTGGTCGGCTTTAGTATTTAGTGCTACAGCATATCTCTTCCCATATTCCTCAGCTGCAACGTTACTTTTAAGTGATAATGTAAATGGATAATGGGTTTTATTATCAGCGCTTATCCATGTTCCTTCAATTTTATCAACAGTATTCATTGTTCCTTGAAATATCCCTATGTTTTTTCCTATTGCATCATATTCATATAAAACAATATCCTTTCCTCCTGATTTTCCTTTAAGTTTTATTTCCTTTTTCTGCGACTCATAAAAATATGTTCCAAGTAACTCTTTGCCACTTTTATATATACTCATTTGAATATCAATATTATTATTTATAGTTCCCGCGTAGTCATAGTATCCCTTTTCAAATATACTTTTAGTCTCATTTATATTTTTAAGTAAGCTAGCATCTACCTTAATATCAGTATCTTTAACACTTTGATCTACATTTTCTGAATTTGATGTTTTTTGCTCACTGCTTGTTTGCGATACATCTTCACTTTGGGTATTGGTAGTCTTTTGAGGTGTATTATTAATTTCATTGGATTTACTCGAGCATCCCGCCGCCACCAAGCTTGCTAATATAATAATTAATATCATTCTTTTCATTTTAAATCCTCCAATATCATATTAGTTTAAGTAGTATTATTCTATGCTTTACTTTATTATATCCTTTTTCCCTACTTTTTACACTATTTACAACACATATAATAAGTAAGCGTCAAATGCTACCCACATTCCTATGCACTTTAATTCATGAGATAATAACCTCAAAACAAGGAGGTTATTCTTATGTCAGAACCAAAAGTTAATTTCATGTGGCAACATCGAGTGAATG
>NZ_JBOITN010000014.1:0-17327 GCF_050717545.1 Clostridium sp. | reverse complement strand
TCTTTAGCAACTTCATCTATTGCTAAATTTAGCTCTTTTAATGTTTCTGAGTTTAATGCATTTAGAGCTTTTGGTCTACTAATAGTAAGTACTGCAACCTTGTCTTCCTTTTGAAGAACAATATTCTTGTATTCCATATTAACACCCCTTACGAATAATTTTTTTGTAATAATATACTATTGTTAATAATATAACAATTGAGCCTATAAAAACAAAGCTCCTCCGCTTTAATTCATTATATCTCTTTAATTCATTATATCTCTTTAAACCCAATAATTCAACAAAAATCATTATTTTTAATAATTGAATTGTGCTAGGCAGCCTTATTAAGTTTTATGTGCATTTTAAGTATGTGTCTTTCCATTCATTAAACAGCTAAGTGTTAAGAGACTTTCACTCAAATGAACATTTTCTACTATTATATTTTTTGGAACTTGTAAGTCCACAGGTGCAAAGTTCCATATACCTTTAATTCCATTTGATACCATCATATCAGAAACTGATTGTGCATTATTTTTAGTTACACATATCACTCCAATATCTACTGGCGATCTTCTTAAAAATCCAACTAATTCATCTATGTCCATTACTTCAACGTCATTAATTTTGAGTCCTATGAGTTTTGGATTAACATCAAATATACCTATCATATTAAAATCTAATTTTTGAAATCTAGTATGATTTGCAATAGCTTGACCAATATTTCCTGCACCTACTATTATCATTCTATATTTTTTTGATATTCCTAATATCCCGCTAATTTCATTCAACAATTCTTTAACATTATATCCGTATCCCTGTTGTCCAAAATCTCCAAAGCAGTTTAGATCTTGCCTAATCTGAGATGCTGTAAACCCAATCCTCTCCCCTAATTCCTTGGAGGATATTCTATCTACATCAGTTCTTAAAAGTTCTCTTAAATATCTATGGTATTTAGGCAATCTTCTAATAACTGCCATTGATATATTCTTTTTTGCTTCCACAATTTCACACTCCCCTACAACTATCATAAATTTATATTACCTATTTTACTATTTTACTATATTAGTATAATGTATAACTATTTTTTATGCAAACATACATCTTATTATTTACTAATTCTTATAAAATTTTTACCATTTTATCTTGTTTTTATACTATTTTTTAAAATTAATGATATAAATTCATTTTTCACTACAATAATTTATACATAAATAGTACAATAATATATAAGATAACTTTAATTTAATAATTTTAACATTACATGACGGGAAGGTGAAGATAATGATAGTTCTAAGTTGCAAGGATATTCACAAAAGTTACGGTATAGATGTCATCTTAAATAAAATTACTTTAAGTATAAATGAAGGTGAAAAAGTTGGTTTTATTGGTGCTAATGGAGCAGGTAAATCTACGCTTTTTAAAATACTCACATCACAACTAGATCAAGATAATGGAGAACTATTTATAGATAAAAATAAGAAAGTTGGCTATCTATCTCAAAATTTATCATTGGATTTTAGAAACACAATATATGAAGAAACCTTATTGGTATTTGATAATTTGATAAAACTTGAAAATGAACTTAAAGGTTTAGAAAAAAAAATGAGTGAACCTTATGAACCTTCAAAAGAAGAATACCATAATAAAGTAATAAAAGATTACACATTGAACTCTGAGCTCTATAATAACAGGGGTGGTTATACATACAAAGCTGAAATTAGCAGGATTCTTAAGGGCCTTGGTTTTATGGAAGAAGATTATGATAAGCCAATAAATATATTAAGTGGAGGTCAAAAAACTAGGGTTGCACTTTGTAAATTATTACTTAAAAGTCCCGACATCCTATTACTGGATGAGCCTACTAACCACTTAGATTTAGATGCTATAGAGTGGCTGGAAGATTATTTAAAGTCTTATAAAGGAACTATGTTTATAATATCTCATGATAGATTCTTTTTAGATGCTATAACCAATAAAACTTTTGAACTTATTAATGGTCATGTTGATTGCTATAATGGAAGCTATACTAGTTTTATAGACTTAAAGAAAATAAATTACGAAATTCAGTTAAAGGCGTATAATTTGCAACGCTCTGAAATAAAAAGACAAGAAGATATTATAACTAAATATAGATCATTTAACAGAGAAAAAAGTGTAAGAGCCGCAGAAAGCAGACAAAAATCCTTGGATAAAATGAATCGCATTGATTCTCCGGATACTGACCCTAGGGAAGCTAAAATTCGTTTTGAAACAGAAATTAAAAGTGGAAATGATGTGCTTCATATAGAAAACTTATCAAAACGATTTGGAGACAATCTTTTGTTTGAAAACTTGGATTTAGATATAAAAAGGTCAGAAAAGATTGCTCTTATTGGTGAAAACGGTCGAGGAAAAACCACTCTTTTTAATATTATAATGGATAAAATAGCTAGTGATACAGGTATAAAAATACTAGGAAAAAGTATTTTTGTTGGATATTATGACCAAGAACAGTCAAATTTAAATCCAGAAAAAACTATAATCGATGAAGTTTGGGATGAATTCCCTAAACTCAGCACAACTGAGGTCCGCACTGCTCTAGCTTCATTTTTATTCATTGGGGAAGATGTTTTTAAAAGTATTTCTACCCTCAGTGGCGGCGAGAGATGTAGAATTAATTTACTTAAAATAATGTTATCAAAGGCAAACTTTCTTTTGCTAGATGAACCAACTAATCACTTAGATATTATGTCTCGTGAGGCTCTAGAGGACTCAATACTAGGGTATGATGGTACAGTTATCGTAATATCTCATGATAGATATTTTCTAAATAAAGTTATAACTAAAATACTTGAATTAAATCAAAATGGACTCAAAGAATATTTGGGTAATTATAATTATTATATAGAAAAAAAGAAAAACCCTCAGCGCTTTCAATCAGAAGAATCCTATGACGGATTGTCAAAAACTCAAATTAATTCTGATAAAAAAAAGAAAAGAAATGAAGATAATCTAGAAAAACAAAAGAAAATTGAATTTAAAGACTTAGAAGATAAAATAACATCAATGGAAGAGAATTTAGAAAAATTAAATAATGACCTTTGTCTTGAGGAGGTTTATTCAAATTCAAGTAGAAGTGTTGAAGTTAATAATGAAATAGCAAGTACTAAAACAAAGCTTGAAGAGCTTTATGAAACTTGGGAAATCATTATAGCAGAGTCAGAATGAAGGGGTTGCTATAGACAAGCATGAACTTCTCCGGCGTGACTTGCAACCGAGCTCTAAACTTGAAAATCCATTAACAAATTCTAATCTTTTGCTTATTATTAGCTGTATGTAATAAACATGTTGAAGCAGATAGTATCTAATGAGTTTTACAGAATCTTAGTTTATGTAGTGAAAACTTTCCGTAAGCAGCCCAGGAAGTGCGTTAGGAAAGTTTTCATGGAATAAATTTAGAGTCTGTTAACGAATTCTCTACTATCAGAACAGCCTACATGATGAACACTGATACTTATTGATAGCTAAATTATTGCTGCTTCTAATAATACTTTGATATTGTCTTTATATATTTTATTAAATTGACTTATTGGAAGAGGATTTACCCCCAGTCCTACCTCAATGGTATAGCCTGGTTTTCTATATTTATCTATAAACCAATCTTTGTATCCTGCATAACTTGTAATTCCGTAAGTTTCTCCTAATTCATAACCACTTAATTGTGAAAATATTGTAGCAATCCTCTTAGCTTCAGCAGTTGCTAAATTTTGATAATTCCAGTATATTACTTCACCTTGAGTGTGATACGCTATTACTAATCTGAAATTATTTGCTCTTGTAAAGTTAGCTACGGCTTTTGACTCAGATTCTGATTCTGGGGCAGTACCAGAATATCTTGTCGGTCCTGGTCCATATACTCCATAGCTTGCTTCTGCATCCTTAGATGCTTGCCACATAGCATTATAGTTATGATTAAGGTCTACACCGCGAATATTTGCGCTCCAATTCCTTGAAAAATTTAGACTTCCATTATTCCATTTAATTAAATCATTGTAATATGGATTACTCGGACTCAGACCATTAAGCACTAGATTAACTCCATCAGAGTTTACCATAGGCACAATATAAATAGTGCTTTTATTCCAAATACTTTCGATATTATACCCTTCTATACTTCGTCCTAATGAATAAGCCTTAGCAAAGTTTTCAATAAATTTCATTAAAAGAACCGTAGTTACCCATTCAATAGCATGGTGAGCTCCATTATAAAAAACTTTATTAGGTCCTTTGCCTAGTTTTACATAATAAAGTTCTTTCCCTAGTTCACTTTTTCCAATACTACCAAGCTCAATAAATGGATATCTAGCTTTTAATCCTTCTAAATCCCTTTTCATAATGTCATAGGTATAATCTATATTTGTATAAACAACATCTAACGAGTAGGGAACATTGATTACCTCTCCCACCTGCAAATTATTAGGATTTAACTTAGGATTAGCTGTTATTATACTTGCAGAGGTTGTATAATACTGTTTTGCTATAAGGTATATGGTGTCACCTAGTCTAATTCTATAAGTATCATAACCTAATAAAAATCTATTCATGAGTTTATAAGTAACATTATCTATCATTCCCGTAACCTCTATTCCAAAATATCTTTGGAACCTGCTTACTGCTTGCATAGTCCTAGTCCCATAAATACCATCTATGTCCCCTGGGTTATATCCTAATTTATTAAGTAATGATTGTATTTCCATTACATTAGTTCCAGTTGATCCTATCTTCAGGATTTCCAAACTGTCGCCCTCCTAAAATTACTTATGATTCTATTTTATGTAATTTGCTAATAATTGTTCCTTATTTAAGTAATTAAATTACAAAATAATAAGCCTAGAGATTACTCCCAAGGCTTATTATTTTAGTCCTTCAAATTTTGATGAAATTAGTGTTTTCTACTTTACTCCTCGCTTACTCTTAAATTTCTCTCAAGTCCAACTGGGTCCATAGACATTTTCTCACCATTTAATAATCCTGCCACTCCTACTTTATGATCTTTTTTCTTTCCCTGGCAAACTTCGCAATGACAATCCGAAGTATATTCGGTCGGTTGTTCATACGAAGTGATAACACCCTCAAAGTTTCTAAGCACTACCTTTTCAGGACTTTGAGATATAAGATATGATGGCATTACTGGAATTTTTCCGCCTCCACCTGGAGCATCAACAACAAATGTTGGTACACAAAAACCCGAAGTGTGTCCTCTTAACGCTTCAATAATTTCTATACCTTTAGATACAGGTGTTCTAAAGTGCTCAAGTCCCAATGATAAGTCACATTGATATATATAGTACGGTCTTACTCTAATTTTAACAAGTTCATGTACTAATTCAAGCATTACATGAGTACAATCATTTATACCTCTTAAAAGAACCGATTGATTACCTAGAGGCACTCCTGCATTTGCAAGTCTCTCGCAAGCGAGTTTTGATTCTAGTGTAATTTCATTTGGATGATTAAAGTGAGTATTCACCCAAATTGGGTGGTATTTCTTTAACATGTCGACAAGCCCAGTAGTTATTCTTTGTGGAAGAACTACTGGAACTCTTGAACCTATTCTTATTATTTCAACATGTGGGATTTCTCTTAATCTTTTAATTATGTATTCTAATTTATCATCTGATACAAGTAGTGCATCTCCACCTGATAGTAATACATCCCTAACCTGAGGCGTGTTACGAATATACTCAATTGCCTTATCAATCTTTTCCATTGGCATAGAGTTATCGTTTTGGCCTGCAAATCTTCTTCTAGTACAATGTCTACAGTACATTGAGCACATATCAGTTATTAATAACAATACTCTGTCTGGGTATCTATGAGTTAATCCGGGTACTGGTGAATCCGTATCTTCATGTAGCGGGTCTAATAAATCTGCATCTGCCTTATTTAATTCAAGTGCAGTTGGTATAGCTTGCTTTCTTATTGGATCATAAGGATCATTTGGATCTATTAACGATAAGTAGTAAGGAGTTATAGCCATTCTTAATGTTTGAAGACATTTCTCGGCGCCCTCCTCTTCCTCAACAGTTAGTGGTATGTATTTCTTTAATTCTTTGACAGTTTCAATTCTATTTTTAACTTGCCATTCCCAATCATTCCACTGCTCATCCGTTATATTTTTAAATAGCTCTAACCTTCTATTAACTTTCATGTTAGTACCTCCGTAGTATAGTTATTTTTCCCATGTAAAATTATGTACAAATTAATTTTAGATATAAAAAAGGCGCTGAATCTACAGTGCCTTTTTTATCTGAGATAAAATAAATTTTATCTCTTATTTTCATTTATATTTTGTGTAAAACAATCTCATTTTATTCATTTGTATATTAATTATAGTCTTTATATGAATAAAATGCAAGATATCTTTAGAAGACCTTTATTTTATTCTTCTTTTTCTTGTTGCTCTTCCTTTGTTTCTACTTTTTCTTTCATTTCATCTTCTTTTTTAAAATTCCCTTTAAGATATTTTGGTAGTTCCATACCTGCTGTTTTAAATACGTCCTCTAGTGGAGGAACTGATTTTAACATACCTGATAAAAAGTTTGCTGTAGTTGGTGTTCCATTGCCATTTCCGCCCATTGTATCCCAAACCGTAATTTTATCAATTTTGATATTTTTAATAGCTTCAACTTGTAATTTGACAAGTTCCTCTATTTTTTCAGTCATCATAAGCATTACTGCATTTTCGGCACTATTACCAGACGCCTCCACAAGTTTCTGAAAACCTTCTGCTTGTTTACTTAATATTTCCATATTACCCTTAGCTTCTGCTTCCATTTTAGACAATGTTGCATCAGCTTCACCTTTAGCAACCCTTCTTATTGTCTCAGCTTTAGCTTCTGCATCAATTTCTACTCTTCTCTTTTCGATTTCAGCGTGAACTATTACATCAGCTTCCTTTGTAGCTTTTTCTCTTTGCGCACGAGCTTTTTCTGCCAATTGTTCTGCAAGATACGATTCTTCAAGAGCTTTAGCTGCTTGAACTTTTTCAGATGCATCTGCTCGCCTATTAGCTTCTGCTGCTCTTTCTTTTTTCTCTGCTTCTGAGTTTGCAACAGTTATCTTCGCTATATTTTCACCCTCTATTGCCTTGGCATTAGCTGCTGATACTCTAACTCTTTCATCTTGCTTAGCGTTAGCCTCACCTATAGCACCATCACGATTCTTCTCAGCAACAGTTTTCTTAGCATCATTAATAGCTTTAGCTGCTGCCTCTTTTCCAAGAGCTTCGATATATCCAGATTCATCTCTGATATCTGTAACATTAACATTGATAAGTTTTAGGCCTATCTTTTTAAGCTCTGCTTCTACGTTTTGAGAAACATTTAATAAAAATTTGTCTCTATCAGAGTTTATTTCCTCAATATCCATAGTAGCAACTACTAGTCTTAATTGACCAAATATTATATCTTTAGCCAGTTCCTGAATTTCACTTAGAGCTAATCCTAATAGCCTCTCAGCTGCATTAGGCATAATTGTTGATTCTGTAGAGATACCTACTGTAAACCTAGAAGGTACATCAACTCTTATATTTTGCTTACTAAGTGCATTTGTTAAATTAACCTCAATAGATAAAGGTGTTAGTTCTAAAAATTGGTAGTTTTGTATAACCGGCCATATGAAAGCTGCTCCACCATGGATACATTTAGCTGACCTTGATTCTCCATCTTTTCCTCTACCAGTTTTACCATATACGACAAGGATTTTATCCGAAGGACATTTTTTATACCTCGCAATTACAGCTATTACAGCTATGAAAATAATTAAAACAATAATAATTGGTAAAATAATTTGGTATATTCCCGTTGGCATAAATTTTCCCCCTTCTTTTTTAGTCATATTCAAATAAATAATAAGTCTTTACACTTAATATATTAACTGCTTATTTATTTTCATATGCTTTTATCAATTTTTTCAACCAGCAAAAGCTGCTCTTCAACAATATCTATAACCACTACATTACTTCCTGTAGGTATAGCCTCTCCATCTGTCACTGCATCAAGTAATCTTAATGAACCTTGAACTATTATTTCCACTTTTCCAACCGATTTTCTATTATCTAAAATAGTTAAATAAACTAATCCTTCTCTATTAATGGCATTTTTTATATTCATTGTTCCATCTTCTGCAAACTTTGTTAAGAAAAAATAAATATATGACACTATATACATCATCACAAACCCTGCAATCAATGCTATTATAACCGAAGTTATCTTTCCTTTTCCCGATGTTGTTGCTACAATCCCTGTCCATGAAAAAACAGTGAAAAATGCTACTAAACTTCTTAAAGTAACTAATTTAAATTTGTACTTTAAATCTAAAAACTGCGAAGCATCATCATAAGTTTCAAGTTCAACCGAATCCTGTGGAACCTCATTTATCAAATCTGAGGTATCACTAAGCATATCTTCATGTCCGTCAATTCCGATCAAGGTCATAATAGTTTGCAAAATAAATATTGTTGTAGCTGGAAATGCTATAAACCAAAACAATTTTTCAAAGCTTCCAATACCACTCCACCACTCTGACATGTTGCACCCTCTTCCATGTTAAAATATTTACTTTATTAACATATATACCATATATTATACACATTACCAATATATTTTAATAGAGCTATCCCAAAATGTTATTTTAACCCATGTTCTTAATAATATTTATCCATAATAAAAGCTATCAGAGAATTTTACCTTCTGATAGCTTTTATTATGCTATTAACACATGTTAATTATGCAATTTTTCCGTATAGGCTTACTATAAGAATAAGAAACAATGAAATAATGTTAATAACTATTTCCGTTTTATTTTATTTGCTTGCACTATCTTTCCCACAATATATTCATATCCATTTTCTGAATGAGGAATCAAACATGCCGAACAATCTTTAATGCCATTTTTAAATTTCCCATTTCCTCCACACTCTTCTAGAAAATATAGTGGGCAATAACAAAATATACAATTAAACTTTTCGTCATCTTTAACTTTATGGCAAGGAAAATACTTGCAATCATTGTTTCTAAAAAATTTATAACTATTAGTCATTTTCACTCTCCTTGTATATATTATACAATTATTTATATATAACTTGCCCTATAAAAGCACATAATATAATTAGCAGTATAGATAACATAACTTGAACGGTTCCTTTATTAAGTGATAAAGAAAATTTCTTGTTTACTATTTCATGAACTACATTTTTTTTATTTCCTAAAACATTACCATGATTCACAACTTCAGGATGATAATATATAATTTCACCTTTTAAATAAGCAGCTATGCTTATAATTAACACAAAACTCGATAAAATCAACGTAACAGAAAAAAAGTTTTCATTCATAGAATAAGCTATAAATATAGCTATCGGTATTATAACCATTAATAACATACCTAATTTTCCGGCTATCGATATTGGCAATGACTTAACATGTTTATTTTTGCTTGACGATTTATAAGATTTTCCCTTTTTCATAATAACCCTCCAATTTTCTAAAACTATTAGGGTCATTATAACAAATTTAAAATTATTTGTATATTTATTTTAAATAATTTATGCAGAAAATTACAATACGCTTATCCATATTTTATACTTCTTCTAAAATGTTAACATATTGCGTATATCTATGTCCTCTAACATTGTTTGAATTGAAATAACTTCATCTGGAAATTGTTTAGCTAAACTTTGTTTAAACTTATTAAGTTGCTCTACTGACAGTTCTTCTTTCGCTTTGAAATTACTTTTTTCTTTGATAAGAATATTATCTTTTAATTTATATATAAAGTCATCCCCTACAATACTTAGATTATTTTCATCGTCAAATTTTAATTTTCCCGAAGTATCACTACTTATACTTATTTTTTTAAATTCACTTATTGATTTTCCATCACTATTAATTTTAGCAACATTAAGATAAGCAATTGTTTCAGAGTTCAAATCCTGATCATCCCCAATCCAACTTCTAAATGCAATCATTTTATCATCTTTAGATATTAGCACATCAAATATTTTTTCATTAATATCATCTGCTTGAAAAATCATATTACCATTAATAATTAGGTTGGCTTTAGGCGCAGGAAATATGTGGGGAGTATTACTATAAATAATTTTTTTATTATTTATATTTACATCCCATATTGTACCCAGACAGGACATTATCTCGTCTTTACTTTTTATGTTGTATACTCCATAACCTGAAGTCGACGGATTAATATGCCCAGTTACTAAAATATTTTCATTATCTAACCATTTTAGCTCCATAACTTGTTGTACATTCTTATCATTTATAACAACGTCCGTTAATTCTTGTGTTTCGATATCATAAACAACTATGTGCGGTGGATATGTTGCTTTTTCTTCGTCAAAAGATCTAAATACTATATTCATTTTATCTGGAGAAAGTGCTAATAAATCTTTTGATTTTAATACATCGCCCGGGGATATAATTTTCCCATTTATTTCATTATAAATATAAATATTACTGTTTTTTTCAAATGCTATCTTTGTTATTTTTGTATCATTTGCTAAGTTTGTATCAGTTGTTGTTTTAGTATTATTTGCGCCTTTATCTTGCCCACTATTTTCATTTGTATCTTTATTAGTTTTCCCATTTATATTTGAACAAGCCACTACAGTAAATATGCTTAAAAATAAACACATTACTTTAATTAGTAGTTTGAGTAATCCCTTTGTATTTTTATGATATTTAGCCATAATTTTGCTCCTCGCCCACTAAAGTGATAGGAATACCTATCATTTTAAATCATTCAAACTTAAACTATTATACTCTAGTTATATTAGGGTATCAACTGGAATTCAATAAGTTTTACGCTCAATTTTATATATTAATATTTTGTTTATATCTTTATATGTATTTTTTTTCTTATTTTTAAAATTTTACAGTTTTTTATAAATATAACCATATCATATGAATACTATAATTTCCAGTGGATAAACTTAATAATGAGTATATGATTATAAATAATCATATACTCATTAAATAAACTTTATACCTTTTTGCCACAATATTTACAGAATTTGAGTAAATTCATTGCTTATAATAACTTCATGTCCTAAATTTATAAGCATACCTCACATAATAAAATTCTCCACTTTTTTTTATATGAAGAATATATTAAAAATCTTATAAATATCTTTTAAAGTATATAATACGATGATATAATAATATCATCGTATTATTGTTAACATAATTATTAGCTAAGGAGTGAATTAAGTTTGTTAAAATACAAAAAGATCCCTTATTTAAATTTAATACCTATAATTCTATTAACATTCATTTTATTTAGAGTTATATATCATATAGAAATATTTGCAAATGCTGCTAGTGTTTTTATATCATACATAAGTTCATTCATATGGGCATTTGGAATAGCTTACTTACTTAACCCCATAATGATTTCTATTGAAAACAAATTCCATACAAAACGTTATATAACTTTACTTATTATGTATATTTTCCTTTTATGCATTATAGTTTTCAGTATAACTATAGTAACACCTAATATAGGTGATAGTATTCGTGAATTTACTCAATCTACTCCTGAATATATATCTAATACTCGAATTTGGTTCTATAAAAATATGGACAAAGTTCAACTACTAGATAAGTATGGTATAACTAAATATTTAGATGAAAGTACATCAACACTTATGTCTAACTTAGCTAAATATTTAAATACAGGCATTAATGCTGCTTTCCTAACAGCATTAGGATTTACTTCTTCTTTTATGAAGTTTTTACTTGGATTTGTTGTTTCTTTGTATCTTTTAAAGGACAAGGAAAAATTAATATTAAATGTTAAAAAACTAATTTATGCAATTTTCAAAGAAGAAAATGCAGATACTTTTCTACAATTTGGACACGAAGCCAATTCTATTTTTTCAGGTTTCATTGTAGGAAAATTCATTGACTCCCTTATTATTGGTATTATATGTTTTATAGGATTAAGCATTTTCAGAATGCCTAATGTTTTGCTTATAAGTTTAATTATTGGAATTACAAATATGATTCCTTACTTTGGACCACTGATTGGAATGGTCCCAGCTTTTTTTATCACTCTATTTATTAGTCCAATAAAATCTATTTGGTTACTTGTATTCCTTATTATACTTCAACAATTCGATGGATTGTATTTAGGTCCAAAAATCCTTGGAAAATCAGTTGGATTAAGCCCCTTACTTATTATCCTTTCCATACTTATTGGTGGTGGAACCTTTGGAATTCTTGGCATGTTCCTTGCAGTTCCAACAATGGCCATTATCTTATTATTACTCGAAAGATTTATTAATAGAAAACTTGAAGAAAAGGATATTAAATTTTAATATCCTTTTCTTTTAATATCCTACCTTTCTCCAAGTTTTAAGTTTGGTATTGCATTCAGCGTTAGAGGTGAAACTCTACCCTTAATAAATTCAAAATAAGCAGCACTTCCTATCATTGCTGCATTATCAGTGCAAAGCACCATTTCAGGGAACAGAACTTCTATATTCTTCTTTTCACCTTCTTTTATCATTGTCTCTCTAAGGCAAGAATTTGATGCCACTCCACCTGCTATTGCTATTTTATTTACACCTTTCATTTCACAGGCAGCTAGTGCATTATCTACTAGGACATTAACCACAGCCTTTTGGAAAGATGCGGCTACGTCTGGAACGTTAATTATTTCATTTTTCATATTCATTTTATTTAGATAATTTAATACAGAAGATTTAACTCCACTAAAAGAAAAATCTAAACTCTCATCATGAAATTTAGCCCTTGGAAACTTTATTGAATCTGCATTTCCTTGTTTTGATATTTTATCTATTTTAGGTCCACCAGGATATCCCATACCAATTGCACGGGCCACCTTGTCAAAAGCTTCGCCTGCTGCATCATCTCTGGTTTGAGCCATAACTTCAAATTCACCGTGATCTTTCATATAGACGATGAATGTATGGCCTCCCGAAACAACCAAACACATAAATGGAGGTTTAAGATCCTTATACTCAATAAAATTAGCACTTATATGTCCCTCAATATGATTAACCCCAATTAAAGGTTTATTAGTTGAATATGCAAGTCCCTTAGCATATTGAACTCCTACAAGCAGTGCTCCTACAAGTCCCGGTCCATAAGTCACTCCTATTGCATCAATATCGTCTAATGTAACATTAGCCTCGTCTAATGCCTCTTGAACTACTGCACTTATTACCTCAATATGTTTTCTAGATGCCACTTCTGGAACAACTCCACCAAATTTTTCATGTATATCAATTTGCGATGCAATTATATTTGAAAGAACTATGCGCCCATTCACTACTACAGAAGCCGCTGTCTCATCACAACTTGATTCAATCGCAAGTATCTTAATATCTTTTTCCATTGTTTTTTTACCCACCTTTAATAATTTCTTATCTATATTTATAAATATATTCTTAATTCTAGTAATATTTACATTAGTTATCTACTACAACTAATTATACTTTATTAACTTTGTCATTTCAAATCTTTATATGTTATTTGAACTGTAAACACTTCTAAGTTCTCCCTGCCTTTTAAAGTGTAACCCATATGTATCTCTTTTTCTATGATATAATCATGTATGATATTATTTGTTCGAGATAGATCGGAGGCACATATGATTAGTACATATGCAAAGGTAATAATAAAGGGTTCCCCTATAACAAAATCTAATTTTAAACTTTCAAACATGAATGGACGAGCTATTTTGCCATATAATTCTGGTAAGTATCATGATAGATACGCTTTATATGAAGAAGAAATTGCTTACCAATGTAGAATTCAAAACTCTAATACTTTCCTGCAAGAATCTCTTATTGCTGTTCTAAAAGTATATTATAAAAGTATAAAAAGACATCCTGATACAACTAACATAACAAAAAGTATCTTTGATGGTATAGAAAAAAGCGGTCTTATAGTAAATGATGCCCAAATTACAAAACTGATTATTGAAGAGTTTTACGATAAGCAAAATCCTAGATTCGAATTAGAGCTTTTTGGTGAAAGTATATTTTCGATTAATTATTCAATAGCTAAAAAAGAGGAAAAACAAGAACCTATAAGTTATGAACCACCCTCAAATAAAAAAAACACCATAGGCTCTAAATCTTGTAAAATAAACTCCACCACAAATAACAAAAAAACTATTGTGGTTAATAGTTTTAGTTCAAAACTTGTTTGCGAAGTCTGTGGAAAACCAGTATTAAAGGATGACTATATCTCAGCCAACAAAGGTAAAACTTCCTTGTGTAAAAACTGCTTCAAAAAATTATTTTAGTATTAATGCAACTTTTTATTCGTTTTTAGACTATTCTGCATTTAATTTATCAAATTACTGAAAACACATTATATATCCATATTCTATGATATAATGCTATATAAAATAACTTTTAAACAATAAAATTACATAGTAGGAGGATTAATATGAGCACAAAGGTTAACATTGATTGGAGCAAATTAGGTTTTGCTTATAGCAAAACAGACTTGCGGTATATCTCAATATGGAAAAACGGGAAATGGGATGATGGGAAGCTAGTTGGAGATAACTATCTTTCTATAAGCGAAGCTTCAACATCTCTTCATTATGGTCAACAGTGTTTTGAGGGTTTAAAAGCTTATCGTACAAAGGATGGTAGCATCCAATTATTTAGACCTACTGAGAATGCAAAGCGAATGCAAAACAGCTGCTCACGTGTTCTAATGCCCGAAGTTCCAGTAGAAAAGTTTGTTGATGCATGTTTGCAAGTTGTTAAAGCAAATGAAGCCTTTGTTCCTCCTTACGGAACCGGAGCAACTCTTTATATTAGGCCTTATATGATAGGTATTGGTGATAACCTTGGGGTAGGTCCAGCTCCTGAATTTTTATTTGGCGTGTTTTGTTGTCCAGTTGGTGCTTATTTTAAAGGTGGCCTCGCCCCCGTAAACTTTATGGTATCCACCGAATATGATAGAGCTGCACCTTATGGAACTGGAGATGTAAAGGTTGGAGGAAACTATGCCGCAAGCCTTCTTGCTCATGAACACGCTGCATCAAAAGGTTTTGCAGACTGTATATACCTTGATCCTGCTACCCACAGCAAAATTGAAGAAGTTGGTGCTGCAAACTTTTTTGGAATTACCAATGATAATGTATTTATAACTCCAAAATCACCATCAATTCTTCCTAGCATAACTAAATACTCATTAATGCATATCGCAAAAGAATATTTAGGACTTACAATACAAGAAAGAGATGTTCCAATAAATAAACTTAGTGATTTTAAAGAAACAGGTGCATGTGGAACTGCAGCTGTTATATCACCTATTGGTGGCATAGAGTATAAAGGTAAACTTCATGTTTTCCACAGTGAAACAGAAGTAGGCCCCATTACAACGAAACTTTACGATCTACTTTACGGAATTCAATTTGGAGATGTAAAAGCACCTGAAGGTTGGATTGTTAAGGTTAAATAGTGGATTTTAAAAACTAGATATTTGATTACAAAAAACAAAAACAACTTCAAAATTAATATTTTGAAGTTGTTTTTGTTTTTTTACTTTATATACATTTTATTATAATATTCGTCAAGCATTCTTTCTACTGAAAACTCATAACTTGTAGTTCTAATACTTTCTTTCATCATTTCTACCCACTTCTGCCTATTTTCATAATAAGTAGTCATAACTCTATTTATTAATGTATCATAAAGAGCCGACGTATCATGTTTATCTAACTCTCCAACTGACATATCATCAAGAGAAGCGCCATCTCCAAACTGCCATCCATTTACACCATCTTTGCAAGCCTCTGGCCACCAACCATCTAAGATGGAACAATTTAGCACACCATTCATCGCCGCTTTCATTCCTGATGTCCCACTAGCTTCTAAAGGCCTTCTTGGGTTGTTAAGCCAAATGTCTGAACCGCTAGTTAGCATTCTGCCTATATTCATATCATAATTTTCTAGGAACACTACGCTATTAGGATATTTCTTCATCATTTTTACAAGTTTTGCTACTATTTCTTTTCCAACGTCATCAAGAGGATGAGCTTTTCCTGAAAATACAATCTGGATTTTTCCACTTTTAAGTAGAGGAGCAATAATCTCTTCACTTGTAAATATTAAATCACTCCGTTTGTATGACGCCGCTCTTCTTGAAAATCCTATAATTAACTTCTGAGAGTCAAGCAAAATACCGGTTCTTTCCTTAATAAAAGCTATTAATTCTTTTTTTACAGTTAAATGAACGCCCCATAGGTCTCCATCATTATCATATGCATTAGTAATTCTATTATCTACCCAAGTAGGTTTATGAATTCCATTAGTTATCGCAATAATTTCAGATCTTCCAGCAACAGTTTTCCACATTTTATTTGCAGTTTGACCGTGAAGTTTTGCTACTGCATTTGTCTTCCTTGAAAGTCTGAGTCCTGCTATTGTCATATTAAACGGCTCTCCGCCTAGCAGAATCATTTGAGCTTTAGTCAATCCATTAAAAGCTCCCATATATTCTAATTTTTCAATATTGTGTGATTCATTACCTTCAACTATTGGAGTGTGAGTTGTAAACACAACTTCACTCCTGACTTTTTCCCAAGCCAGTTCAAAGTTAAATCCAGATTCCATTTTTTCTTTAATAAGCTCCGTAGCTGCAAGGGCTGCATGCCCTTCATTAAAATGATAAACATCTATAGGAATCTCTAAAGCTCTTAATGCTTTTACTCCACCAATTCCAAGTACAATCTCTTGAGCTATTCTTTCTTCACCAAACCATCCATACAATTGACCCGTTATCCAAGCATCACCATTTTCTGGTATATCGGTATCTAGTAAGTATAATGGATTATTACCAAATTCGTCTAATTTCCACACCTTACACACTACATCTATTTTTCTAACCTTAACAGTTACCTTTACTCCTGTATCCTTTAAAAAATCATATTTATAATTATGATATGTATCATATGCCTGCCCATTTTTATCTATAAGCTGGTCAGTATACCCCTGTTTCCACTTAAGTCCTATTCCAACTAGTGGCAGGTTTAAGTCTTTAGCTCCCTTTAAATGATCACCTGCAAGTATTCCTAGTCCTCCTGCATAAGCTTTAAAATCAGAATTTAGTCCATACTCCATACAAAAATAAGCAACTCTTGGAAGATTAATAACATCCATTTAATTTCACTCCTCGTATAATGTAGTTGTAAGCATTGATAATAAATCAGTAATAATAACTACGAATGTTATCACTCATATCTTATCTAATATTCGCAACTCATAATTTTATTTTAATTAACCTTGTCTTAATTCT
>NZ_JBOITN010000013.1:0-19001 GCF_050717545.1 Clostridium sp. | reverse complement strand
GCAGACGCACAGGACTTAAAATCCTGCGGTGGTTAAACACCGTACCGGTTCGATTCCGGTCTTCAGCACCAAATATCGCGGGATGGAGCAGTTGGTAGCTCGTCGGGCTCATAACCCGAAGGTCGTGGGTTCAAGTCCTACTCCCGCAACCAATAAGCTTTTAAATAACTAAATTAGTAAGTTGAATAAAAATTTATAAAAAGTATGACGAAAAAATAAGCTGGAGTGGCGGAACTGGCAGACGCACAGGACTTAAAATCCTGCGGTGGTTAAACACCGTACCGGTTCGATTCCGGTCTTCAGCACCAATATCGCGGGATGGAGCAGTTGGTAGCTCGTCGGGCTCATAACCCGAAGGTCGTGGGTTCAAGTCCTACTCCCGCAACCAAATAAGGCGGAATAGCTCAGCTGGCTAGAGCATTCGGTTCATACCCGAAGGGTCGTAGGTTCAAGTCCTATTTCCGCTACCAAAACTCACAATTAAACCTGTGAGTTTTTTTTATGCTCTAAAAAACTATAGAATTATATCTATAAGAAGTAGTAAAAACATATAAGTATAAATTTCTTAGTTATACAATGTCATGAAGTGACAAGCTTCATTTAATATTTTAAAACCTACCATAATAATATGGTAGGTTTTTTTATATTATAGGGAATTGTAAAATTTAAATGTAAAAAATATACAAATTATTGTCCAATAAAAAATGTACAAGCATTCCACCTTATGACAATTATTTCCAACTTATATTGTTATAATGAAGTCCTAATTATGAAAGGCGGGTGATTTGTAGTATGCAATACGGAATTGATATATTTCCTTATGAAAGACTTAGAAAGGTAAAAGATGAGGCGCGAAAGAAAAATGTATTAAATATTAATTTGATTATTAGTGGAATCGTTTATTTTGCAATAAGCTTATTAATAAGTAGGGTCTTGCTTATTAATAATACTGCTCCATTTGGTATAGCTTTTTTAATAGCTACAATATTTATTAAAAATGATAAAATTTCAATGATTGCTACCGGTGGTACACTTTTAGGATATATTACCTTATATAATAGCGTAAAGAATTTGCCATCATATTTGATAGTGATAGTTACCATTGCTATTTTGAGTCATACTTTTAATAAGATAGAAGCTAAAAATAGGGTTTTAGGTTCTATGTTTGCAATTATTATATTTGAATTGTTTACCTATAATTTATTTGTCATTCAGGTAAGTGGGGTAATGGCTTTTATAAACTCATTTTTTCTAGTTCTATGTATCTTTCCTTTATATTTTATTCTAGATTATAGTCTTTTATGCTTCAAAGAAATTAAAACAAAACATATATTTTTAAATGAAGAAATAATAAGTATGTCAATCATAAGTTCTTTAATTATAGCAGGTACCTGGGGGATCAGTATTTTCGATATATCTATTACAAATATATTGGGACTTTCCTTTATTATAGTAATAGGTTATATTAACGGAAGTGGTGCTGGTGCAGCATCTGGAGTTGCCATGGGTATTATTGTAGGGATGTCGTCTGAGAATATGATTATGTTTATAGGTATGTATGGTATTTGCGGGTTAATAACGGGTATTTTTAAGGAAACGGGCAAGCTTTTAAATGTTACGTCTTATTTAGTGGCTTTTTCAATAATAAAGATATATTGCGTGACTGGACCTGAATTTATGATATTTGAAGCGTTTGTAGCAGGTGTAATATTTTTACTAGTACCGCAAAGAGTTTATGCTCAGTTAGCAATAGAGTTTAATTCAGATAAGAAAAAGCAAAATATAGAGCAGGGTTATATAAATAAAATTAAAGATACATTTGTAGGAAGATTAGATAAATTTTCAGATGTACTTTCAAATATGTCAGATATATTAAATAACTTAGTAGATAACGAGAAATTGGCAATGAAAGGTAAAAGCAGTGCGCTTGTGGAAAATCTTGCGGACAGGGTGTGTAGCAATTGTAATATGAAATCTATGTGTTGGAAGAGAGAACTACACTATACATATGCTGCATTTGAAGAATTGATTGAAAATTTTGAGAGAAAGTCGAACACTGTACCAGTTGAAATTGAAAGAAAGTGTATAAAGCGTACTGCAATACTTAAAAACACAGAAGATATAGTTAATAAACACATCATAAATGAAATGTGGAGGACAAGACTTAGTGAAGGACGGGAGCTTTTAGCAAATCAAATCAGTAATATGGCAGATTCTGTAGGAGAAATAGTCGAAGAGTTTAATTCGGATATTCAAATAGATACTTCTATGGAAAAACTTATATGCAGGGCTTTAGATAAAAATAGAATTAAGCACAATGATCTTATGTGCTTAAATGATAAGCTTGGAAGGCTTAGTATTAAATTATCACTTAATGCTTGTAGTGGAAGACAGATGTGCGTGAAGGACTTATTGCCTATTATAAATGGTGTAACAGGTAAAAGTATGTGTGTTAGTGATGATGGATGCTCTATAGATTCAAAGACTAATATGTGCAAGGTAACCATTGAAGAGACCCCTAAATTTCACGTGGTGTCTAGTGTAGCTAGGCAATGTAAAGATGGAGAAAAATCAAATGGAGATAGTTACAGTTTTGGAAAACTTGCCGATGGAAGTTATATGTCAGTTATTAGCGATGGTATGGGGTCGGGTCCTAGGGCAGGTAGAGAGAGCGAGGCCGCTGTGGAACTAATAGAAAAGTTTACATCAGCAGGCTTTAGTAAAATTACGGCTATAAACACTGTTAACTCTATAATGACGTTGAGATTTTCAGAAGAAGAAAAATTTTCAACTATAGATTTAAGTAGCATAGACTTATACACTGGAGAGATTGATTTTTTAAAGGTAGGAGCTGTTGCAACATTTTTAAAATCGGGGGATAATTTAGAAATTATAAAATCAAAATCTCTTCCTATTGGGGTTTTAGATAAGGCTGATATAGATATACAGCAAATGAAGTTAAAAAATGGCGATATTATGGTTATGCTTAGCGATGGGGTATTAGATTATAATGACGAAAATGTAGGTAGAGTAGATTGGGTAGTTGATTATCTAGGTAAAAATAATTGTAATAATCCTAAGGAGTTAGCTGATGGACTTTTAGGGGAAGCAAAAAAATTAAGTGGTAATAAGGTTAAGGATGACATGACAGTTCTTGTTTCTAAGATATATAGTTTATATTAAGGTTACTTAGGCCTTAATATACAAATTTAAAATGAGAAAGCATTGTAGAAGTAAGAGTCTTCTTAAGCTTTCTCATTTTTGTTTTGAACGACATTTCAGAAAAAATAGAAAATATAGATTACTATATTACATAGTAATATGATATAGTGATATGAGATTAAAATTATATGAATGCATTAAACTCATGAAATATTATAAAATAAGTTTGGGAAGTGAAAATTTTGTCACAGAAGGTCATGGATTTTATAAAAAAAAATTCAATGTTTGAAAAGGGAGATAAGGTTATAGTTGCGGTTTCTGGTGGTCCTGATTCCACATGTTTGTTATATATTTTAAATGATATCAAGGATAAAATTGGAATTACGCTTGTTGGTGCTCATCTAAATCATTGTCTTAGAGAGGGCGATGCCGAAAAAGATGAGCAGTATGCTAAAAAAACTTGTGATAGTTTAAATATAGAGTTCTATAGCAAAAAAGTGGATGTGCATAAAATAGCAGGCGAAAAGAATTTATCTTGCGAAATGGCAGGTAGAGAAGAAAGGTATCAGTTTTTTAAGGAACTTCTAATTAGTTTAAATGCTGATAAAGTGGCGCTTGCACATAATGCTAATGATCAAGCTGAAACTGTTTTAATGAGAGTGATGAGAGGGACGGGTATAGAGGGCATGGTAGGCATAAAACCTGTGCGGGATAATTTATATGTAAGGCCTATACTTCACCTTAGTAGAAAGGAAATAGAGAGATATTGCGAGGATAAGGGGATAAGTCCAAGGATAGATAAATCTAATTTAGAAAATATATATGCCAGGAATAAAGTAAGGCTCGAACTAATTCCATACATGGAGCAAAACTTTAATAAAGATATAATTACAACATTAAATAGATTATCAGATACTGTAAAAAAAGACAATGATTATTTGAGTGATGTTTCACAAAAAGAATTTAAAAAGCATTGTGAGATTGTTAATCAAAGGGTTATAATAAACAAAAATGCGTTTGAGTTACATGAAGCAATTCTAAGTAGGATTGTTAGAGCAGCGCTACTTCATGTAAATCATAATTTATATAATTTTGAAAAAGTTCATATAACTAGTGTTATAAAACTTCAAAGTCATGAAACCGGCAAAAGTATAATGCTTCCATCGAATATAATAGTTGAAAACTGTTATGCGAATGTGCACATATTTGTGCAGGAGAAAGTAATTGTTGATAATAGCAATCAGTATAGGTTAAATATTGATGAAAATAATATTATTCATTCTTTAAACATGGTAGTAGATATGGAGGTTATTTCTAAATCAGAATGTTCACGATTTAAGGGGACTGATTATATTAAGAACTTTGACTATAACAAAATTTCAGGACCAATAATATTGAGAAATCGAAAAGATGGGGATAGGTTCATGCCACTTGGCATGACGGGTAATAAAAAGATTAAAGATTTATTTATTGATTTAAAAATACCTAAATCTAAAAGAAATAAAATACCTTTAATATGTTTTGGGAATGATATTAGTTGGGTAGTTGGATATAGGGTTAGTGAAAAATTCAAAGTTTCAAAGGATACTAAAAATATATTACGAATTAGAATTGGAAGAGAGGAATAAAAATGAACAACGATATTAAAGAGGTATTGTACAGCGGGGATGAGTTAAAGGATAAAATCAGGCAAATGGGTGCAAAAATAAGTAATGATTATTTAGGTAAAGAGCTTATACTGATTGGAATTTTAAAAGGCTCGGTTATTTTTATGTCAGATTTGTTAAAGGAAATTACTATCCCTTGTAAAATGGATTTCATGGCGGTTTCTAGTTATGGGAATTCTACGGAGAGTTCAGGTGTTGTAAGAATTTTAAAAGATTTAGATTTTGAGATTCAAGGTAAGGATGTATTAATAGTAGAAGATATTATAGATTCTGGAGTTACACTTAAATATCTAATGAAGTGTTTACGTGCAAGAAAACCAAATAGTTTAGAAATTATATGTTTACTTAATAAACCGGAAAGAAGAAAGGTAGATATAGATGTTAAATATCTAGGTTTTGATGTACCAGATTATTTTCTTGTAGGATTTGGAATGGATTACGCAGAAAAATATAGAAATTTACCATATGTAGGAGTACTTAAAGATGAAATTTATAAATAAATATCTATAAATTGTATATTAGATATATTATATTAATCAATTATTAATGTAATATATTATTGTCAAGTCCTTTTTAATGTGATAAAATTTTATAGTAAATAAGAAGAGAGGGGGTTTTCTAATGAAAAAAATTTCTAGTGCATCAGTTTGGGTCGTAGTGTTTGTACTTTTAATTTTTGCTTCATTAGCCTTATATGGAACCGATAAAAAAGTTAACACAATTAGTGTTGATCAGTTTCAGGAACATTGGGTTAAAAAAGAGATTAAAAGTATTCAGGTAAGAGAAGATAAAACTGTAGCGGGGAAACTAAATGACGGAACAGATTATGAGACCGTAGTTCCACTCACGAGATTATTACAAGTAATGGATAAATACCCAAATACAAGTGTTACAGAAACATATGTAAAACCGGCAACTATGCCAATGTGGTTGCAAGTAATACCAACACTACTTATAATTTTAATGTTAGTAGCTTTTTGGTTTATGTACATGCAACAATCGCAAGGTGGCGGCGGCGGTGGCGGTGGCGGTAGAGGGGTTATGAATTTTGGTAAGAGCAGAGCTAAAATTGCCACGCCAGATAAGAAAAAAGTTACATTTGATGATGTAGCAGGTGAAGATGAAGAAAAGGCAGAACTTGCAGAAGTTGTAGATTTCTTAAAGCAACCTAAAAGATATTTAGAAGCTGGTGCAAGAATTCCTAAAGGTATACTTTTGGTAGGTCCACCAGGTACAGGTAAAACTTTACTTGCAAGAGCCGTATCAGGAGAAGCAGGAGTGCCATTTTATAGTATATCAGGGTCTGAATTTGTAGAGATGTTTGTAGGAGTTGGAGCTTCAAGAGTTAGAGATTTATTTGAACAAGCAAAGAAAAGCGCACCTTGCATAATATTTATTGATGAGATTGATGCAGTAGGTAGACAAAGAGGCGCTGGTGTTGGTGGAGGTCATGATGAAAGAGAACAAACTCTAAATCAACTATTAGTTGAAATGGATGGATTTGGCGTAAATGAAGGTATTATCATGATAGCTGCAACAAATAGACCAGATATACTTGATCCCGCTCTTTTAAGACCAGGCAGATTTGATAGGCATATAATGGTTGGGGCGCCTGATGTTAAGGGAAGAGAAGAGATATTAAAGGTACATTCAAAAGGTAAACATTTAGCAGAGGAAGTAAAACTTGAAGTACTCGCTAAAAGGACACCTGGTTTCACTGGTGCAGATTTAGAGAATTTAATGAACGAAGCTGCACTACTTACAGTTAGAAATAAAAAGACGGTTATAGAGATGAAGGAACTTGATGAAGCAGTAACTAGGGTTATTGCAGGACCTGAAAAGAAGAGTAAAGTTATAAGTGAAAAAGATAGAAAATTAACAGCGTATCATGAAGCTGGGCATGCTGTAGTAATGAAATATTCTCCATTATCTGATCCAATACATCAAATAAGTATTATACCAAGAGGTATGGCTGGTGGATACACAATGCACCTGCCAGAAGAAGATACAGCGTATACTTCAAAATTAAAATTAAAAGATGAAATGGTTGGATTACTTGGTGGTAGAGTTTCTGAAAAATTAATATTAAAAGATATTAGCACAGGTGCTAAAAATGATATTGATAGAGCTTCAGCAATTGCAAGGAAGATGGTTATGGAATATGGTATGAGTGATGTTCTTGGACCAATATCTTTTGGTAATGATCATAACGAAGTATTCCTTGGTAGAGATTTAGGTAAAAGTAGGAATTTCAGTGAGGAGATAGCAAACATTATAGATTTAGAAGTTAAATCTCTCATTGATGAAGCTTATGGAAAAGCAGAAAAAATTCTTGCTGATAATGTTATTAAACTCCATGCAGTAGCCCAAGAACTTTTGTTAAAGGAAAAACTTGAGGGTGCAGAGTTTGAAGCAATAATTGCAAGATCTGAGTCAAGTGAAATTGATTTAACAAAGAGTTAGTTTATTTAAAAGATATACAGTGATGCACTGTATATCTTTTTTTACGTCAAGTAAAATAAAGTATATTAATTTGATGGTATATATTAAATTTGTAGGTTGCTACTATCTTTACTTAAATTCTATATAAACAGTTGGTACAAATTGTGATATAATATAAAGAATTAGTGAGAGAAGGTAATATAATTCTTAAGTGTTGTATTACAGAAATAATTCATTCATTGGTGTATTTTTGTTTAGTTTATATATAAGGGGTGGAGTATATGAAAAGTGATATAGAAATTGCACAAAATGCTAAGATGCTACATATTCGTGAGGTTGCACAGAAATTAGGATTAACTGAGGACGACATAGATTTATATGGAAAATATAAATCAAAAATTTCTTTAGATGTACTTAAAAGAAATGAAAATAAAAAAGATGGAAAGTTAATATTAGTTACAGCAATTAACCCTACTCCAGCTGGAGAAGGAAAATCCACAGTTACAATTGGTCTTGCGGATGCTTTATCAAAACAAGGTAAAAAGGCAGTGATAGCTTTAAGAGAACCTTCTCTTGGACCAGTATTTGGAATTAAAGGGGGAGCTGCTGGTGGCGGCTATGCACAAGTTGTACCAATGGAAGATATAAACCTTCATTTCACAGGGGATATGTATGCAATAACTGCAGCTAATAATTTACTATCAGCGGCTATTGATAATCATATTCAGCAAGGTAATGTCCTAGAAATAGACAGTAGAAAGATTACATTTAAAAGAGTAATGGATATGAATGATAGAGCTCTGCGCAACATTGTGGTTGGGCTTGGTGGTAAACCTAATGGATTTTTAAGAGAAGATGGATTTATGATAACCGTTGCGTCAGAAATAATGGCTATTTTATGTTTGGCAAGTAATCTAATGGACCTAAAAGAAAGAATGGGAAAGATTTTAGTTGCGTATGACCTTAGCGGTAATCCGATTTATTGTAAAGATTTATTAGTTAATGGTGCAATGGCACTACTTATGAAAGATGCGATAAAACCAAATTTAGTTCAGACTTTGGATAATACTCCTGCAATAATACATGGGGGGCCTTTTGCTAATATCGCTCATGGTTGCAATAGTTTACTTGCAACTAAAATGGCTCTGAAGCTCGGGGACTATGTTGTAACAGAAGCTGGATTTGGAGCAGATTTAGGTGCTGAAAAATTCTTTGATATAAAATGTAGATATGGCAAGCTTAAACCAGATTGTGTTGTTCTTGTTGCTACAATAAGAGCGCTTAAACATCACGGCGGTGTAAAAAAAGATAAATTAAATGAACCTAACGTGGAAGCTCTTTCAAAAGGAATCGCTAATTTAGAGAAACAAATAGAAAATATTCAAAAATACGAAGTTCCCGTAATAGTAGCAATAAATAAGTTTGTTTCGGATACTAAGGAAGAGATTGAATATATAAAAGAATTCTGCGTGCAAAAAGGTGTTAAAGTAGATTTAACCGAGGTTTGGGAAAAAGGAGCAGAGGGTGGACTTGAACTTGCAACTAAGGTGGTTGATACTATTGAAAATAGTAAAAGCAGTTTTAAGGTTTTATATGATGAGAAGTTAGCCATAAAAGAAAAGGTAAACATTATTGCCGCGGAAATATATGGAGCAAATGGAGTAGAATATAGTCCAGCTGCGAACAGACAAATTTCTGAAATAGAAAAACTTGGGTTAGATAAAGTCCCAATATGTGTTGCTAAAACTCAGAATTCTCTATCGGATAATCCAAGTCTATTGGGAAGACCAACAAACTTCACTATAAACGTTAAAGAAGTTAAAATTTCTAATGGAGCTGGATTTGTTGTAGTGTTAACAGGAAATATAATGACTATGCCAGGACTTCCTAAGATTCCAGCAGCATGTAAAATGGATATAGCAGAGGATGGTACTATATCTGGTTTATTTTAATTTGGGTTAGAAAAATAAGGTTGTTATAGGATATAGCTATAGCAACCTTATTTTTGAATATATAATTAGAGCTAAGATATTAGTTAAGGTTATTTTGTTTTTATTATTATAAAAAATAGTTATATATAAAATTTATTATAAAGATTTAACTTGACAAATATGTTCAAGTTGTTAGAATTAGATTGATAAATTGTGAATAGTTAAAATTAATGTTTTAATATATTAAACATAGTAATCTTACGTTTTTATTAAAAAATATAAAGCGGCTTTGGGGCTGTTTTATATTATTATAGGTGGTGTGTAAAGTGATTCTAGTTTTAGATGTTGGGAATACTAATACAGTTTTGGGAGTTTTTAAGAATAAAGAGTTACTTGTAGAGTGGAGACTATCTACTGATTCTAATAGAACGGCTGACGAATATGGAATTCAAGTTATGCAGCTATTTGATGAGAGGCGATTAAAAACAGAAAGTATCAAAGGGGTAATAATTTCCTCAGTGGTTCCGAATATTATGTACTCACTAGAGCATATGATAAGAAAATATTTTGATTTGGTGCCTATGATTGTGGGACCAGGTGTAAAGACCGGAATAAATGTGAAATACGATAATCCTAAAGAAGTTGGCGCAGATAGAATAGTTAATGCTGTTTCAGCTCATGAAATATATAAAAGATCATTGATCTTAATAGATTTTGGTACCGCTACAACATTTTGTGCTATAAGCAGTGATGCTAACTATTTAGGGGGGACTATATGCCCTGGTATTAAAATATCTTCCGAAGCTTTATTTGAAAGAGCAGCGAAATTGCCTCGAGTTGAACTTATGAAACCGGATACAGTTATATGTAAAAATACTGTTGCAAGCATGCAGTCTGGAATAGTATACGGGTATATTGGGCAAGTAGAATATATTGTTAATAAAATGAAAAGTGAAATGATTGCTATGGGAGAAGAAGAACCTTTTGTAGTAGCTACTGGAGGGCTCTCAAAACTAATAACAGAAGATTCTTTAGCTATTGATGAGTTCCATCCGAACTTAACATTAGAAGGACTTAGAATGATTTATGAGAAGAATAGGGAATAGGTGATTTAATGAAAATATCTAATTTAAATTTTAAAAACGATGTTTTTTTAGCACCGATGGCAGGTATTACAGATATCGCTTTTAGAGGATTATGCAAAGAATTAGGTTGTGGCCTTGTATATACGGAAATGGTAAGCGCTAAAGGATTATATTATGAAAGTGAGAATACTCAGGCGCTTATGCAAATTTCTCAAATCGAGAAACCTGTAGCCATTCAGATATTTGGAAGCGACCCTAAAATTATGGCCAGTGCCTGTGAAATATTCAATGCTCGAGATGATATATGTATGGTTGACGTAAACATGGGGTGTCCTGTTCACAAGATAGTAAAAAATGGTGAGGGATCAGCTTTGATGAAAAATCCTAAACTAGCAGCGCAAATAATAAAAGAAATGAAAAAAGTTTCAACAAAGCCTGTGACTGTAAAGTTTAGAAAGGGTTTTGATGAGGGTAACGTTAATGCTGTAGAATTTGCCAAATACATGGAAGATGCAGGGATAGATGCTATTGCAATTCATGGAAGGACTCGCGAGCAAATGTATGAGGGCGTTGCTGATTGGGATATTATTAGAGCCGTAAAAGAAAACGTAAAAGTACCAGTAATAGGTAACGGCGATGTGTTTTGTGTAGAGGATGCACTTAGGATAAAGGGAATCACTAATTGTGATGCTATTATGATTGCAAGAGGGGCCAGAGGAAATCCATGGATATTTAGAGAAGTTATGCAGATAATAAAGGGAGAAAAAGTTATATACCCGACTAGCAATGAAAAAATAGATATGTGCATAAGGCATTTAGATTTGACGGTTAAGTATTATGAAGAAGGTAAAGCTGTTAGAGAAATGAGAAAACACACAGCTTGGTATATTAAAGGGCTTAGCAGATGTTCTGAAATTAAGAATAAAATTAATACTAAGAATAATTATAATGAGGTAAAGCAAGTACTTTTAGATTATAAGGAATATTTGAAAGATATAAACATATAATTTAAAAACCAAAACATGAATATTGTGATTAGTACTGAATAAGATAATAGTACATTAATTGATAAGGTGCATTAAGATGAAACCAATACTATGTGTAACTTCAAATATAGATAATATTTATAATGAATTTGGGTTTATAAGTAAAATTAAAGATAAACTAAAGACGAAATTAATAAGCATCGATTACATCAAAGAATTAGATATTAAAGTTACAAATGTAAGATTACCTCCTAATTTTAATAAAAAATCATATTTATATAATTTAGATTATGCTAAAAAAATATGTAAATGTGGTCAAGTAGTATTAGCACCTAAGACACTAAGACCAATGGATTATAAATATTTTAATAAATTTCAAAAACGTTTTTTTGCTTTTAGTGTTATAAAAAGTATACAACTTATGCTTAGGGTGAGAAATAAAAGTATAAAGAATTGTTGTGTTGTAGTTTATGATGCTGTTGATGTAATAAACTATGATATCATATTGGAACTGGCAAAGCAGTGTAAATATATAGTACTGTTATCTTCAAATTTAGCGCGGTCAAGAAAACTTGCAGAATATATTATTACGAGTTTTGGAGTATCCCCTATTGTAACTAATGATGAAATTTATGCCACAAAGATAGCAGACTTCATTATTTCATCTAAAGATTATGATTTTAGTTATGGGTCGCCAGTATGGCTTTTAAATAATAGTATAGATGCGGTAAAAGCTTATGATATCATAAATGATGTCATAACTATAAATGATGTAAGTTATAAAGTACCTTGGGGCGACTTTAAAGTTAAATTTTCTATTGAACTTCTTGGGGCTATATTATGTCAAATGGAGGAGAGTGATATTGAAAAGGCTCTTAAATATAATGGCATTTACTTAGAAAAAATAAAATTCAACGATAATGTAATATATTAGTGTATTTTAGTGTAATTATATTGACAATGTTAACACTCTGATTTATAATGGCTAAATAGTTACATGGATTGTTATTCTAATATTAAATTTTAAACTCAATAAATCATCAATACGGACTAATAGGCTCATATTATATAAGTTACTTGGATTTTTATAGTTTTAGAAAAACATTATGGTGGTGGGGCATTTGTATGTCATTATATTGTTAGTATATAGTGAATTTATTGGTAGTCATTAACTTATTTAATAAAAATTTAAAGGGGAGAAATGAATGAGTGACCTAAAAAAACATGTAATGACCTATGAGGGTATTACAAAATTAGAAGAAGAATTAGAATTTCTTAAGACCGTAAAGAGGAAGGATATAACTGAAAAGATAAAAGTGGCACTTGGGTATGGGGACCTTAGTGAAAACTCAGAGTATGATGATGCTAAAAATGAGCAGGCATTTGTAGAGGGCAGAATAATACAATTAGAAAATATGCTTAGAAGTGCAAGTGTTATAGACGAAAATGAGATTGAAAAGGACGTAATAACTATAGGGTCTATAGTTAAAGTTAAGGATTATGAATTTGATGAAGAAATTGAATTTCATATAGTAGGTTCAGCAGAAGCTGATCCAATGATAAATAAGATATCAAACGAATCACCAGTTGGAAGTGCGCTAGAGGGAAAAAAAGCGGGAACAATTATAGAAGTTACTGTTCCAGACGGTGTTGGAAAATATGAAGTACTTGAAGTAAGACGTGGATAATTATTCAAAATTCATATAAAGTTAAGTCTTTATTGTATAAAGCAACTCTTTATAGGGAAAAGTTGTTATAATAAATAGGGGCACTTAGCGATTAATAATTGGCAGGTGTCCTAAAGAAATATATATCAATCAGTGTGGTAGATTATTTATTAACATTTGTTTCTGCCGAAGAGGAAAATAGGAGGTATACTAATGTCAAACGAGAAGAAGAACGAAGAAAAAAGTGAAGAGAAAAAATTACATGAACTTGAATCTAAATATAATGAACAGGTAACCATAAGACGACGAAAATTAGCGGCATTAAAAGAAGAAGGCAATGATCCATTTGATGTGTACAAAGTTGAGAGAACTCATACGTCTCAAGAGGTTAAAGAAAATTATGAGAAATTAGAAGGCTCGCAAGTTGTTGTAGCTGGTAGACTTATGTCTAAAAGGGTCCACGGTAAGGCTGGTTTTTCTGATATTCATGATAGATATGGTAAAATTCAACTATACATAAAGATAGATGATGTTGGAGAAGAAAAGCTTAAAGAATATAAAAGCTTTGACATAGGGGATATTGTAAGTATAACAGGAACACCATTTGTTACTAAAACTGGTGAAATATCATTACATATAGTAGATTTCAATCTTATAGCTAAGTCTCTTAAACCACTTCCAGAAAAATGGCATGGTTTAAAGGATCCAGATTTAAGATATAGACAAAGAGAAGTAGATATAATAATGAACCCACAAGTTAGAGATACATTCTTAAAGAGAATATCCATAGTTAAGTCTATTAGGGAATTCTTAGATAATAAAGGATTTCTAGAAGTTGAAACTCCAATATTATCGCCAATAGCAGGAGGCGCTGCAGCAAGACCATTTATGACTCACCATAATGCATTAGACATTGATATGTATCTTAGAATTGCCACAGAGTTATATTTGAAAAGACTTATTGTTGCTGGTTTTGAAAAGGTATATGATATGGGTAAAAACTTTAGGAATGAAGGAACTGATATAAGACATAATCCAGAATTTACATGTATAGAACTATATGAAGCTTTTGCTGATTATAATGATATGATGGAAATTACTGAAAATATGATAGCTTACGTTTGTGAAAAAATTCATGGAACTACTAAGGTTAATTATCAAGGAACAGAAATAGATTTTACACCACCATGGAGAAGAATTACTATGGTAGATGCAGTGAAAGAGTACTCAGGAGTAGACTTTATGAAAATAGCTACTAATGAAGAAGCTAGAATAATAGCTAAAGAAAAGCATTTGGAATTTAAAAAAGATTTAGATAATTGTACAAAAGCAGATATACTAAATGAATTATTTGAAGTATATGTGGAGGAGCATTTAATTCAACCAACATTCTTATGTGATTATCCAGTAGAAATATCACCTCTTACAAAGAAAAAGAGAGGGAGTGAAGAGTTTACTGAAAGATTTGAAGGATTTATATTTGGGCGTGAAATTTGTAATGCATACTCAGAATTAAATGACCCAGTAGTTCAAAGAGATAGATTTATGCAACAAGCTAAAGAAAGAGAACTTGGTGACGATGAAGCATATCTAATAGATGAAGAATTTATGAGTGCATTAGAAACAGGAATGCCTCCAACAGGTGGACTTGGTATAGGAATTGATAGACTTGTAATGTTTTTAACTGATTCTTATTCAATAAGAGATGTTATTTTATTTCCTACAATGAAACCATTACAATAACTTAAAAAAATATATATAAAACAAAAGATATTTTAGTTAATCTAGAATATCTTTTGTTATATATATATAAGTCTTTGCTTTGTAAACTTCTATATATTTTAAATAAAATATAAACATAATGAATAAATATATAATATAAAGGCATTATAATAATGTAGGATAGAAAGATATTAATAACAAAAACAAAATCATGGAATTAGATTAAAAATAAAAACTATTGATTTATTAACTATATATGGTATAATATCATTATGGTTAGAAAACATATTATTCCGCGATAGCTCAACGGTGGAGCACTCGGCTGTTAACCGATAGGTTGAAGGTTCAAATCCTTTTCGCGGAGCCATTTTTTTTATTTTTTGGACTCTATTATAATAAGTGAATTTAATTTATTTATTTGATATAGTTATTACGCAGAGGTTATGTATGATATTACTTATAATAATATCTCAGCTCCGCAGGAGATGATTTAATATAATGAAATATTTCACTATGACAAAGAAGAGTAGTAGTAGTGCTTTCTAAGAGAGATTGTGGATGGTGCAAACAATCAAAGTATTATTGTGAAAGGAACTTTTGAGTGTATAGAATTTAGAGTAGGGCTTGTGCCAATAAGGGTGGAACCGCGGAAGTAAATTTCGTCCCTTAGGGTATAGTCTTTTTTTTATACTTAAAATAATGACTAGGGTAGATTACTAAAAATTTAGGAGGCTTTAACATGGAATTAAAAAAGAGCATGGATAAGATCGTTTCTTTATGTAAAACTCGCGGGTTCATATTCCCAGGATCGGATATATACGGTGGACTTGCTAATTCGTGGGACTATGGTCCTTTAGGAGTAGAATTTAAGAATAATGTTAAAAAAGCATGGTGGGAAAAATTTGTTCAAGAAAGTCCGTATAATGTAGGCGTAGATTGCGCTATACTAATGAACCCGCAAGTATGGGTTGCAACGGGCCATGTTGGAGGATTTTCAGATCCGTTAATGGATTGTAAAGATTGTAAATCTAGATTTAGAGCAGATAAATTAGTAGAAGACCATATGACGTACCTTGGAGCAGAAGTAGCTACTGCTGATGGATGGACAAATGAAGAACTAAAAGATTACATGGAGAAAGAAAAAATAGTATGTCCTAAATGTGGAAAGAATAATTTTACTGACATTAGAAAATTCAATTTGATGTTTAAGACTTCAATGGGAATAACTGAAGATGGAAAGTCTGATATATATTTAAGACCAGAAACTGCGCAAGGTATTTTTGTAAACTTTAAAAATGTTCAAAGGGCTTCAAGAAAAAAAGTTCCATTTGGAATAGGTCAAATAGGTAAAGCTTTTAGAAATGAAATAACACCAGGAAATTTTATTTTTAGAACAAGAGAATTTGAACAAATGGAATTGGAGTTTTTTTGTAAGCCGGGTACGGATTTAGAATGGTTTGCATATTGGAAAGAACAATGTTCTAATTTCTTATTTAATTTGGGAATGGAGAAAGAAAATATAAGGTTTAGAGATCACGACGTTGAAGAATTATCATTTTATAGTAATGCTACTTGTGACATAGAATTCTTGTTTCCTTTTGGATGGGGAGAACTATGGGGAATTGCTGATAGAACGGATTATGATTTAAAAAAACATATGGAGCATTCAGGTAATGATTTAAGTTATTTAGACCCTATAACTAATGAAAAGTATGTACCGTATTGTATTGAACCTTCGTTAGGTGCAGACAGAGTTGTACTAGCGTTCTTAGCCAATGCATATGATGAAGAAGAACTCGAAGGCGGGGACGTTAGAACGATGCTTCATTTGCATCCAGCACTTGCTCCGTTTAAGGCAGCTGTTTTGCCCCTCAGTAAAAAATTATCAGAAAAATCTACGGAAGTTTTTGGTATGTTAAGTAAAAAGTTTAACATAGACTATGATGAAGCTGGAAGTATAGGAAAAAGATATAGAAGAGAAGATGAAATTGGAACACCATATTGTATAACTGTGGATTTTGATACTTTAGAGGATAATACCGTAACAATTAGAGATAGAGATACAATGGGTCAAATAAGAGTAAAAATAGATGATCTGGAAAAGTTTATAGAAGAAAAATTACAATTTTAGCTTATAATTTTTAAGTTGGGTTATAAAGTAGCGCAAAGTATATACTGGGGCTTAAATAGTCTACAGTTATACTATGTGCTATTTTTTTATAAAAAATTTTTAAGATAGGTATTAGAGTGCCTCGGATTATGGTTTAAGTGTTATAATTAGTATAAACAAATTTGAGTGGTAGATAATATAATATGAAATATATAAAGATGCATGGAGGTTTATATGGAAAAAAAATTTAGTGAGTTTAAAGAATTTATAATAGGGAAAAAAGTTGGAGTTCTAGGTATAGGGATTAGTAATATTCCTTTAATACATTTTTTGGTAAAACTTGGGGCTAGTGTAACAGCTTTTGATAAGAAAACTTATAGCGTTCTTGGGAACGTAGCAACAGACTTTGAAAAAGAAGGGGTCAAACTAGTCCTTGGTGAAGAATATTTAAATGATTTAACGGGGTTCCATGTTATATTTAAAACACCATCTATGAGAATTGACAATCCTGCTCTTTTGAAAGCGAAAGAGGAAGGCACATATATAACATCTGAAATGGAGGAGTTCATAAAATATTGCCCTGCAAAAACTTATGGAGTAACTGGTAGTGATGGAAAAACAACTACAACTACAATAATATATAACATATTAAAAAAAGAAGGATATAAAACTTGGGTTGGAGGAAATATAGGAACTCCACTATTTGCAAATATTGAAGAAATAACTAAGGTTGATAAAGTAGTGCTAGAATTGTCAAGCTTTCAGCTTATGACTATGACTGTCTCCACAGATGTAGCAATAGTGACAAATTTGAGCCCAAATCATTTGGATATTCATAAGGATATTGATGAATATATAGATGCAAAGAAGAACATATATAAATATCAAAGTGCAGGTGATCTCCTTATACTAAACAGAGATAATGCTTTGACATATGGATTAAGAAAAGAAGCTAAAGGAAAAACTATGTATTTTAGTACAAATGAGAAGTTAAAAGATGGCGCATATTTCCAAAATAATAAATTATTTATTATGGGTCAGGTAGTATGTACGCTTGAAGAAGTAAAGATAAAAGGAATGTATAATGTGGAAAATCTATTAACTGCATTCTGTGCAACACAGGGAGAAGTATCAGTTGCGAGCATGAGAGAAGTTGCTATTACTTTTGGGGGGGTACCTCATAGAAGCGAATTTGTAAGAGAAGTTGATGGAGTTAAGTATTACAATGATTCAATAGCCTCAACTCCAACTAGAACAGTAGCAAGTCTTAGTGCTTTTGAAAAACCAGTTATATTAATTGCAGGGGGGTATGATAAGAAACTACCCTTTGAATCACTAGCCCAGGCTTATGCTAGTATTAAAACATTAATATTAGTAGGTGATACTAAATATAAAATAAAAGAAGTCTTTGATACTGTAATAGATAAGGAAAAGATTTCTTTGAATATTATAATTTGTGAAAATTTTAGTGATGCAATTGATGCGGCTAAGTTAGTTGCAACGGCTGGAGATATTATTACATTATCACCAGCATGTGCAAGTTTTGATATGTTTGAAAACTTTGAGGCGAGAGGTAACAAATATAAGGAAATAGTAATGGCATTGTAATAAAATATATTTCTAGGGTCTTAGCGTAGAATTTAGAAAGGCTGGATTTTATTGGAGTTTTAATTTTGATTATCGCTAGGTCCCAATAGTATAGGACCTAGCGATTATATTTAGGTGGATCTTATTTAAAGTAGTGAGATTATGATATATATCTTTATGAAAATCAAGTAATAAATGTTCCAAGCGTATCATTATGAGTAAAACAGAATATATGTGAGAAATAAGCATAATTATGAAAATAAATGGCTAAAACGAATGATTATAAACAGATATCGATTTATACATATGATATTATATTAATTGTCGCTGAAACATGTAAGTGTAGTTAAATTTCAAGTGTATGGCGATGGATTAAAATTCAAGTAAATTCATTATCTAAGTTTTTTAAAAACAGTTGACAATGGGTGAAAAAAGAATTATAATTGTAAAAGTCATCACATGATGGCGTAGCAAATTGGTCTTTGAAAATTAAACAGAGAAATAGGTAAACTTAGTAAAATAATATTTTGCTAAACCAGTCAATTACTATAGAAAAGTAATATTAGTCGTAAGACTAAAAGTATGTAATGAGCTTGAGTAACAACTTAACAGTTGTCTCAGATTAATTATTTTAGTTAAAAA
>NZ_JBOITN010000012.1:0-19126 GCF_050717545.1 Clostridium sp. | reverse complement strand
ATCCCCTTTTTATGTTATTCTACCCTACAACATGAATATATAATGCCAAGTAAGACCTGATATAAAGTTTTAAATGCAGGATAATAGCTGCTAACTTGGCATAATTATTAACTTGGGATAAGGCGCATTATCCAAAGATTGGCATAATGCGCCCATGCCGGGCGCACAAAGAACAATAACACATGTGATATACAAGTGTTATTGTTCTTTTTTTATTCTATCTTCTTTTATTAACGCCTTTGGATTTTAAAAACAGATGCAATATTATGATATCATTTTATCTTGGACACATTATTTAATTAAATAATTGTTTCACATTATCGATAATTAGATTTACCGCCTGCATAAGATAACTAAGAATATCAGTAAGTGCCGGTACTGTAATTCCTATTTGTTTAAGGACATATACTAATAAAAATATACCAAGTGCTATACTTAATATACTACCAATCATTTTGAATACTTTAATACCAAGATATCCAAGAAATATTGCTAATGCTAGCATAACAATAGTATTAAGATTAATATTTGTTAAATCAACATTCATAAAAGCACCTCCGCTCCTATAGAATTATATCTTAACCGTTATGTTCTAGCAAAGGTAAAATATTCCGCAACATTATACACCATAATATAAATACAAAAGAACACCTTATTATATGGATTATATTTATTCCATTATTATTTTTGTAATTTTTTTTACATATTTTGTTTCTTCTTCATCTTCAATTATTTTTTTAAATTTATCATTTAATGTAATTACCTTTTTATTGTTATTATCATTTTTACCTCTAATACTTTTTTCTAAATCACATAAGCAGGACCAGTCTTCTTCATTTATGCATTTTGGTCTATTCATCTGCAATTTATCGCAATTTATAATTTTATTAATTGATTGTAGTTTTTGCCTATATTCTTCTCTCTTTTGGTCAATCTCAATTTTACCCTTTAAATCTAATACTATTATTTTAAAATCAATATCTTTAATCCAGTTAGGTTTTTGGGTTTTAATTAATTCTTTGGGATTATTAGTATAGCACACTATTTTAAATGCTAATAATTGTAATCTATATGCTTCATTCTTTAATTTATAAATTTTTTCTGCGTCCAAATACTCAAGTGGATTATTATTTATAAATACAATTGGAGAATTTATAGAATATAATTTATTAAATAAATTTTGTAAATATAACTCTTTTAAAAAGTTATAATAATCCAGCCATTTATCCTCTGGTATTCCATTTTGTTTTTTTTCTTTTAGTAAATCCAGTATTTTATCTATATTTAAATAATATTGACTAGCATTATGTTTTTTTAACAAAATAAATACATCAAATATTTTATATTGTATTGTATCCCATATATCTTGCTTAATATTTTGAGGTTTATGTAAATTTGATATCACTGGAAAATTATTGTAATAATTCATTTCCAAAACTATTCTTCTGATTTGAACTTCTAATATCTCAGTAGACTTTTTTAATATATAATTCCACTCATTGTCATTCACATAAATAGGTTTATTATTATTCAAGAGTTTATAGCATGTACTAACTTCAAGTTCTTTAATATTTCTTGGATTTTTATTTTCTCTTACAAATTCATGTATAGCAACTTTACGAATATCTAGCCATTTTACTCTTGACATATAAATAGGTTTTCTTTTTTTTAATATTTTCTCACTTTCATAATATGCCTTAAGTTTTAAATTATTAATTATCATATTTTTCAAGAAATTATTAAAACCCTTCATGTTATCCACCTCTCAAATAATTTTTTTATCCAAATTTATATATCCATATTATATCATAATTTACATAATATTTCATAATTATTCAAAATTAGGTTGACTAATAACATGTTAAAGATTGTTTTACTAATCGTATGTGGAAACTCTTCTTTTAGTTTCCAATATTATTTCATCTTTAGAGACTTTAAATTATTTTAGCACCTCATACATTAACACAAAAACACCTTATTACATTGAATTTATCAATATAATAAGGTGTTCAACTTGTACATCCATAAATTACATATATAAACCTATTCGCATACCATCATATAAGGATTTTTTAAACGTTTACCATCATGCTATACTCCTTAAGTCCCTATCCCTCAAATTCCTCAGGATACTCTGCATTGTGATACACATCTTGAACATCTTCATTATCTTCAAGAGCTTCTATAAGCCTCTGCACTTTACCAGCACCTTCTAGGCTAACAGGTATCATATTATCAGGTATCATTGTAATTTCTGCTGATTCAAATGTAAATCCTGATGTTTCTAATGTTTCCCTTACATGTCCAAAGGTTTCTACAGAAGTTATAATTTCAAACATTTCTTCCTCTGCATTAAAATCTTCGGCTCCAGCTTCAAGCGCGGCCATCATAATTTCATCTTCATCCATAGTAGGTGTTCTTTCTATAATAATTTGTCCTTTTTTAGCAAACATCCAGCTTACACATCCAGCTGCTCCCATATTCCCAGCATGTCTATCAAAAGAATGTCTTACAGTAGCCACACTACGATTCTTTTTATCTGTTAATGTAACTACTACAATAGCAACACCTTCTGCTCCATATCCTTCATAAACTATTTCTTCATAATTCACTCCCTCGAGCTCTCCAGCACCTTTTTTAATTGCTCTGGTTATTGTCTCGAGTGGCATATTATTAGATTTTGCTTTTGCAACTACATCTCTAAGATGAGCGTTAATTTCTAATTTAGATCCACCATTTTTAGCTGCCATTATTATTTCTTTACCTAATTTTGTAAAAACCTTACCTCTTATAACATCAATCTTACCTTTTTTCTGTTGTATGTTATGCCATTTTGAATGTCCCGACATTTGAAATCCCCCTCAACTAATTATTTTTATGTCTGAAATATTTCTAAAAATCATAATAAATAGCAATACTTCTATGATTAGTTATAAGCACATTACACTACCATTATATCACATAAATAAAGCACTATTCAAATCAAAAGAGTATACATATATTAAATGATAGAATTTATAATTTCACTATCATACAATCTATGTTCTAATTTGAAATACATTTTAATATTCCCTTCCTCAAATAGAGCTTTTCCTGAGGTGACCTGAATTATTTGCGACTTTAATCTCTCTAAATTACTGAACTGGCATAAGATTTCAACTTTTACGTTGCCTGTATACTCTACGCGTTCTATATGAAAGTTTTCTTTAGCACAAACATGTTGTAACTTTCCAAGTAAATCATATTCAATTTTTATTTCTACCAAAATACCTTTAACCTTTTCAACTACTCCTCCCTCTTTAATAGCTAGCGAAGCACCTTTTGAATATGCTCTTGCAAGACCTCCAGTCCCTAAGAGAATTCCTCCAAAATATCTTGTAACTACAATAGCTACATCCGTTATATCACTTTTTTTTAAAACCTCAAGCATTGGAATACCACCTGTGCCTTGAGGTTCTCCATCATCACTGTATCTTTGCACTTCTCTGTTTTCTCCAATTATATATGCATAAACATTGTGCCTTGCTTGTTTATGCTTACTTTTTACATTACTTATAAACTCCTTGGCCTCTTCTTCACTTTCGACCCTTTTTCCATGTCCAATAAAAAGGGATTTTTTCTCTTTGAATTCAGCGATTGATTCATCTTTTATAGTAAAATAACTCATTTATTTTCTCCTATCGCTCCCTAAATGTTCTAGATTTAAATTCAAGGTACATATATTTTTATCTATAACTGCTCCATTAGCAATAAAAAACTTTGCGCTGAATCACTTATGTATTTTTTGTCTGTTGTCTCATATATATATTTTATTTTTGTAATGGCTTTCTCACTTTTTAATTTACCCAGTGATTTTATAGCATAACTTATCACTTGTGGATTCTCGTCCACAAGTGCTCTAAGCAATGCCCCTTCTGCTTTTGTATCTCCCATCTTTCCCATAGCTGAAACAGCCATTCTGCGGACATTTATGTATTTATGAACTGAAGCTTTAATTAAAATATTCACACAAGATTTTTCCTTTAATTCACCAATTATCCAAACCGCAGCCTCTTTGTCCTTAGGATGCATCTCCACATAATTTGTTTTTATGAGATTAGTCAATTTATTTTTATTATCTTCTCCAATTGAATTTAAAAAGTTTATCTTATCCTCTTTTCCTGCTTTAACAATGCTTTTAAAAAGTTCATCAGTGTCATTGCTATGCACTAAAAATCTATATTTTATTTTACCATCTATAATATGTTTTTGAACAATGGCAATATCTAAATTTCTAATTTTGCATATTGCTTCCATTGTTTTCCCCTCTAAAAACAGAAAATAAGATATTTCTTCATGAGAATATTCACCAATATTTAACCAGTCAATGTCTACTAATCCCTTTTTCAAAAGCTTCTCTCCTTAGCTTGTAGCTATTTTTACTCACTACTTAATATCTCTGATATAATCTTAATTCCTTCTTCTATTTTAGGTTTCTTTATCTCTGAGAAACTCAATCTAAAATAATTGTTTCCCTCCTGAGCATTTTTATAAAATAAGATTCCTGGTGTTATAAGAACTTTTCTACATTTGCACTTATAAAATAATTCCATTGAATTAATTTTCAAGTTACCATCTATCTTAAAATAAAAATGAATTCCTCCACCAGGGGTATAATAACTAACCTTACTACCAAAATTCTTTTCTACACATTTCATCATAAAGTTATATTTGTCTTTATATACTGTATTGAGTCTACTTATATGTTCCTTCCAAAGATCTTTATTTATGTATAGGTCCAGAGCTCGTTGCATAAGGCTTGAAGTTGATATATCTGTGTTGATTTTTGAATTTTGAATATGCTCTTTGTGTTTCTCTGGTGATATCATATATCCTAGCCTTATTCCCGGAAGAAATATCTTTGAAAAACTTTTTATGTAAATAACTCTATCATTTACATCTAAGCTTTTAAAACTCTTGTATAACTTATTGTCATATATCAGTTCTGACAAGTAATCATCTTCTACTACATAAAAATCATATAATGCTGCAAGTTCTAATATTCTTAGTTTCTTGTCCAAACTATAGGTTGCTCCTGTAGGATTTTGAAAATAACTCATGGCATAAAAACATTTTATTCGATTCTTTTTAAGTATATCTTCAAATTGCGTTAAATCCACACCATCCTTTAACATATCAACTTCAAATATATTTGCCCTTCTCCATTTAAAAACTGTTAGAGCACCACCATATGTTGGCTTTTCTACTACTACATTATCATGAATGTTTATTATAGATTTAGAAACTATGTCAATTCCCTGTTGTGCTCCTGAGAGAATTAGTATATCTTCAGCACTTACCTTATTATCCCAAAAGAAAGTACTTATACTATTTCTGAGCCCCTCATATCCTAATGATTCCTTATATGCAAAGGCCTCTGCACCATCCCTATCTAAAACCTCATTTAATACATCTTTAAATATCGTTACTGGAAAAAACTCACTGCTATTAATTTCTCCTGTAAAATCCACATAATTTTTAAGCTCTTGACCAAATATTTTTTTTAAAGTATTGGAATATTCCTTTTTAAACTTGATATTTATATCTCTTCTTTTAGCATATGTGCCACTGCCCATCTTTTGATATGCATAGCCCTCTACTTCAAGTTTTTTATAAGCGCTGACTACAGTACCCTCATTAACCATCAGTAACTTTGACAATTTTCTTATTGATGGTAATTTTTCGCCATCTTCAACATTATTATTATCAATCATTTTTTGTATATGTTTTGATATCTCAACATACTTAGGAATTTCACTGATAAATTCAATTTCATATTTAAGCATACATACACCTACTTATTTCATAAGTATTAAACGTAATAAACATTTTGTTTAAATAAGATTTTATCTTCGTCTATCTTAAATTCTCTACTTTCCTTTTTAATAATGTCTCTTTCCCACATTTTATTAAGAATTTCTTCCATTTCTATATTAAAATTCTTAAACAAATCCTCAGCCATAATTTGCTCAGCACTTAAAAAGGTATCCTTTTCTCTCATATAGTTTAAAAGCAAGGCGCAATTACTCTTTATACTTGAGTTTATACTATCTTCTAAATATATTATAGTTTCTTGAATTGTCTCTACTGTTTTTGATTCAAAAAATAATTTATCAACGCAGACTTTGAAACTGTCGTTTAAATTTAGAGCCATAGTCATTACATCTTTACTAATCATGTACCCTGATGAATTAACAAATAACCTGGAATATTTTTCAATACACATTATAGCAGTACTATAGGCAGTATATATGCCATCGCTTGATAGATATTTTTTGCATACCCCAATATCTTTTAAAAGTTTTCCTAAAAAATACATCCCCCAACGTTCTCTATCTATATCAGGAAAAAATCTTCCACCATCATACATTATCGTTATATCCATATCTTTAGAAAACATTAGTTTTGAAGATGCAAAAATTCTATGTATATATCCACCTCTAAGATTATCAGAATAAAGTTGAATGAATTTTTCTTTACCCATGAGTTTAATATGTACCGGCACATCCTTCTCCTGTGCATATATATCTCTTATTTTTTCGAAATTCTTATCTACAATTACAAAAAAATCAATATCAGACTCTTCCCACAAATCACCTGTTACCATACTTCCGAAAACCATCACCGCTAAAACAGATTCATCAATCTTTATTCTATCTAAAACACTATTAAAAGCATTTTGATATTGCAAAATAGTTTTTGTCATTGTTTTCATTCCCCCAAATTATAAGATCAATTGCCATAAAATCCTTTATTGTTCATTATATCACTACATTTTTAACTATTACAAATATTTTATCTTGATAATTAACATTTAAATATATTTTTTCATTATAAAATATTTGTTCCTAAATTTATATAATAATTAATAAAAATTCATTTACAATCATACTTAGCAAACTTAAGCATATTGTCAACTTTGCATCTCAATACCTTAATTATATCTGCAGAAATTTCATCAACTCCTTGAGCTAAATCCAATGCATCTTTTATTTTCGCACTACGTCCTAAGTTAGTATTTGCTATATTAATTGCAGTTAGTGCATAACTGCTAGACGCAAATGATAAAACGGTTAGAGAATCCGTTAGTGGTTTTACATCATTTTCAAAATAAGCTCTTGTCTTAAAATCAAGTGGCAGCCTATCTAATTCAAATTTCAAAATATTTATACTTGCAACCCTTTCTGCAAGTATTCTAACATCATAATTATCACAAGCACTCGCAGTTGTAGATGTTCCATTGGTTACTGCGGCATCATAAATGCTAGCATATTGTTCCGGCAAAGATCCACCCACATTACTATTCTTATACTGTTCTTTCATATCAGCTATAATTTTTTTCAAATAATTATTAGCTTCATCTTGCTTATTTGTTTGTTTGTTTTGCCTATTGCCATTATCTGAGTTTGATTTTTCATCTCCCATATTTACTCCTAATTGTGCGATAATGATATATACCTAATATTTAATTATATAAAAATAATATAGGTTTTATTACACTTATATAATTACTTTTTTTCATCATAAAATTAAACATGAGATTTATGCTACTCTATAATATATTTTTGACTCTTATTGAAGACTTCATCGTCCCCTTGCACCTCCATAAGTGTTCCTTCCTGCGTGTATTCTTCTAAATCAACCTTTGAACTTCTATGAAGGTATGCAACTATCGATTGATCAGTGTAGGGAATAAGCACCTTGAATTTCTTAAGTGTATACGGAAGCTCTTTACAAGTATCTATCAATAACTCCTCTAAATTTGTACCGTCCTTAGCCGATATTTGAATGGTTTTTAAATCTTTATATTTTTCTTTTATTTTTAATATATTTTCATCTGTTGCTTTATCGATTTTATTTAAAACCAATATCATTGGTTTGTTAATTGCGCCGAGTTCTGTTAGAACTCCATCTACAGCAACTATTTGCAAATCTGCATTGGGGGATGATGCATCCACGACATGTAACAATAGATCAGAATAAACTACTTCTTCGAGGGTTGATTTAAATGCTTCCACTAAATCATGAGGAAGTTTTCTTATAAAACCTACTGTATCTGTTACAGCTGCAACTCTATTATCTGGTAATAAAAGCGCTCTTGTTGTTACGTCAAGAGTTGCAAAAAGCATATCTGCTTCAAATACTTTTCCCTTTTGAGCTACACTTTTTAATGCTGCTACATCACATAATGCATTTCTAAGTGTTGATTTTCCAGAATTGGTATACCCAACTAAGGATACCTTTGATATGCTCTCGTGACTGCGTTTTTCCCTTTGCACGCTTCTAGTAGTCCTTATTTTTTCTAATTCTTTATTTAAGTCAAATACACTTTCTCTTATACGCCTTTTATCTATTTCCAATTTTTTCTCACCAGGTCCTTTTGTTCCAATTCCTGCTCCTGTTCTTGAAAGCATTGTGCCAAGTCCTGATAACCGTGGTAATCTATATTTTAGTTGTGCAAGTTCAACTTGGATTTTTGCTTCCCTAGTTTTTGCTCTTCGCGCGAAAATTTCAAGTATTAGTGTAGTTCTATCTATAACCTTGCATCCAAGAACTTCCTCTAAATTTCTAACCTGTGAACCTGATAATTCATCATCAAATATAACAAGGTTAGCTCTTAACGCTTGCCTAAGGACTGCGATTTCCTCAGCTTTACCGCTACCTATGTATAAAGCTGAATCTATTTTGTGTCTATTCTGGAGTACTACATCCACAGTTTCTACATTACAAGCTCTTGCAAGTTCTGTAAGTTCTATTAAATCCTCTTCACTTTCTATACCTACTAAAATAGCTCTTTCTATATCATCCTCAACAATTTCATTTGTTTTCATTAATCGTTCAGTGAATTTAATTTTGTCTAAAATATCATACTCTATAACTTCATTTATATTTATTGGTCCCACTTCTTCTTCTATTAAAATACCATTATCAATAACGCAAAACCCTATGTTATATTTTAAGTTTTCTTTTTGCGCTGTAACTCCAATTGCCACTATACAATCTAGTTTTAATTTTACTAAAGCTGACATATCCAGAGCAGATAATCTGGAATTCCCATTTGGATGAGTATGTATTATTTTAACTCCTGATAATCTGCCTTCGCGTATATCAATTATCGGCAGTTCTACAGTACTACTGTCACCGATTGCCATACTTATTATCTTACCTTTTCTATCTATTGCCGCACTGACCTCCCTGTCTAAATTATGAGTTACCTCAACTAGTATATCCACCAATTCCTCAGACAAAATACAATCTTTAGAAATTTTAATTTCACATGCCTTTTCAAGTTTATTTATAACTGAATTCTTAACACCATCGATATTTCCATATATCATCTTACATCACTCCATTCTATTAATATTTTAACAAATATTCTTATTCTTATACTTGACAACATACATTTAATTTTATACCATTGTAGCTAACTTGTAAATATATATAGACGGAGGGATTACCATTGGATAATAAAAAAAAGAATATCCTTATATCAAAAGACCAAATTGATGAAAAAGTAAAGGAAATTGGTGCTCAAATTTCAAAGGATTATATAGGAAAGAAGTTATATGTTCTGTCATTGCTACGAGGTAGCTTTATATATACCGCAGACCTTGTTCGTCAAATCACGTTGCCTACAAAAATAGGTTTTATGACGACTTCAAGCTACGGCGCTAATGAAAAGTCAAATGGATGTATTAATGTAATAAATGACATTCCTGACAATATCAAAGGTTTTGATGTTTTAATAGTAGATGATATTGTTGATACTGGAATAACAATGGATTTTATGATATCACGTGCTAAATCTCTTGGAGCAGCTAGTGTTAAGTCTTGCGTTCTTTTAAATAAACTTGAGCGGCGTTCAGTTGATATAACCCCCGATTATTGTTGCTTTGATATTCCAGATGTGTTTGTAGTTGGTTATGGATTAAATTATGGAGACTACTATAGAAACATACCTTACATATTTAATTGGCAAGATTAAAAAGAAATAAAGTGCGTATTAACGTACTTTATTTCTTTATGACTTTATTAATTACTGCCACTATTGCCAAGATTAAAACCCGCACTATTTAAATCTAATTGAATTGCAGTATTAGGTATCTTTCCAACTATAATGGTTTCAGCAATTGGTACCTCATTAGAAACCTCGATATCATTACTGTTTAAAGGAATAATTACTCGTACCGTAGTTTTCACTTTAACATAAATTTTATGCCTCGTCTGATTTATACCTGCACTTTCAAACTCGGAAGAATACTTAGTTTCTACATGACCAATAGGTAGCATTCTTATAGTTACCTTTGGTCCATAATAAGATAAAATATTATTTTTAGTTATATAACCTATTGGTACTTTAATTCCCACCTCTCCTAATTTAACTAGTTCCTTTTGGGCTTCAAGCGCAACATCACAGGCTATTTTATTCATTTTTAAAGTATCCGCCTTTAACATTACGATATTCCCTTCTGAATCTTTATCTACTCTTATAACCTGATCGTAGTTAAATTGATCAGAATATTCATTTATAATTGCTCTATTTACGATTTCTGTAGCCTTAGCTCTCATTTCTGCATCAGCCACTGCCATTACAGTTGGCATTATAGTTTTATCAAAAATATATATGAATATTGTAAAATTCATCATAATTATAGCTATAATTATTAATATTCTAAATTTAATTTTATTTTTAATATTCATTACCTCCATTTAAATCTATATACATATTATATGTAACTGCTTTGTAGTAAAGAATTTAAATATAAAACCTAAATTCAATATTTTATATTAAATTAGATTCAAATAAATAATATAATTATATGGTATAATATTATAATCTAATTATTGTTAAATAATATGAACTTTAGCATGCAGCTACATTTAATAATTGTAATTTACCCCTAGATAAACTCAAGGAGGATACTTGATGGAAAATGATAAAACTACTCAAAAAAAGGAAAAAAGAACTGGAAAACAAGTTTTTAAAAACGTTGTTTTTACTATTCTAATTATAGGTTTAATATCTAGTGTAGCAATTGGAGGAATAGTTCTAGCGATGGTTAAAACAGCTCCTAGCCTAGATATTAATAAGTTTTTAAAGTTAGATGAAATCACAATATTATTAGACGATTCAGAAAAACCTATGGATGAATATGTGAATTCACAAAGAAGAATTAATGTACCAATAAATGAAGTTTCAAAAAACCTTCAGGATGCTTTTATAAGTATTGAAGATAGTAGATTTGAAACTCACCCCGGTATTGACATAAAAAGACTCGCGGGGTCCGTATTAAATGATATTAAAATAAAGTTAACGGGAAGTAATGAAAGTCTTCAAGGTGCCTCCACTATAACTCAACAATTAGTCAAATATAGAATATTTTTAGAAGATTCAATGGAAAACAGAACTTCAATAAAAAGAAAAGTTCAAGAAATGTCTTTATCATTACAAATAGAGAAAGTTTTGACCAAATCCCAAATTTTAGAAACTTATATGAACACAATTTTTTTAGGAGGTAATGCTCACGGCATTGAATCCGCCTCAAAACAATATTTTAACAAATCTATTAAAGATTTGACCTTAAAACAAACTGCTTTTATAGCTAGTGCAGCGCAGAGTCCTAGTGTTTCATATAATATGGCATCTAAGTCGTATAAAAATAATGAAGCTTTTGAATCTAATAGAACTAAAGCTGTTCTTGATAACATGTATAAGTATGGAAAAATAAGTAAAGGTAAATTTGATCAGGCTATGGCTGAGGATCTAAAATTTAATTTTTCTAAAAATGATGCATCAATGAATTATGAGTACTTTTCAAGACCTGTAATACTTCAGGTTGCACAGGATTTAATGAAAGAATATAATATTACCAATAAAGAAGCATACTCTATGTTAATGTATGATGGAGTAAAAATTTATACAACCATGAATAAAACTTTACAAGACTCTTCACAAAAAATAATTGATACTAAAGTTCAAGGAGACGTTCAAGCAGCATCAGTTGTAATGGATTATCACACTGGTGAAGTTAAATCCATTATAGGCGGTAAAAGTAGCAACGTTACTATGTCATATAACAGAGCTGCATCTGATGACTTCTTAAGGGCTCCTGGATCTAGCATTAAGCCTTTAACCGTATATAGTCCAGCTATTGATTCAAAGATGGCTACAGCTTCTACTATTATTGAAGATTCACCTTTATCTGAAGACGTAGCAACTAGGTTAGGTAGTAAAGGCAAACCATATAATCCTAAAAATTCACCTAACGAATATAAGGGATATTTAACTCTAAGAGACTGTTTAAAATATTCCGTTAATGTGGCCGCGGTAAAAATCGAGGATATGATTGGTCTTAAAACCGGCGTTTCTTATGGTGAAAAGTTTGGATTACAGCTAGATAACGAAGATAAGGGTAGTATGGCCGCTATGTCTCTTGGTCAATTAGATGGTGGTGACATCCGTGGAACTAATCCTCTTACTATGGCAGCGGCATATGGTGTTTTTGGCAATAGCGGCAATCACACCGATCCAAGACTATACACTAAAGTAGCCGATAGAACAGGTAAAGTTCTCCTTAAAACAGAACCTGAAACAACAGCTATTTTATCTCCTCAAAGTGCTTATATAATGTATGATTTATTAAAGGGTCCTATAAGCTCAGGTGGTACTGGACCAAGTGCTGTTTTTGGCGACATGCCTGTTCGAGGCAAAACCGGTACTTCTTCTAATTCAAAAGATTTATGGTTTGTAGGCTTAACGCCTTATTACTCCTCTGCTATTTGGATTGGAAATGATTCAGGAAAAGAAGTTAAAAACGTAGGTAGTAATGGCGCGGCTTCCATATGGGGTCAAATTATGAAAGAAGCTCACACATCTCTTCCAGTGAAAAACTTAGAAATGCCTTCTGGTATATCACCTTACTCTGTATCAAAAGATTCAGGTGATACTCCTACTGATTTAACTTATGCAGATCCAAGAGGTGGTAGAGTGTACTCTGAATTATTTATTGATGGCACTCAGCCTACTACACTTGATAGCATACATGTTTCAGCTAAAGTTACCAAAAATCCAAATGGTAAATATGTTCTAGCTTCAGAATTAACTCCACCAGGAAAAGTTGAAACAAGAATTTTTATAAAACGAGATTATGTACCAAGTGTATATTTAAAAGACTCTGATTATGTGTTACCAACAGCAGTTGATACATTTTCAAAACCTATTATAATACCTCCTGTAATTCCTCCAATTGTAGATCCGACCATTATCGATCCTGCAATTGTAGATCCCACAGTTATTGATCCTAAAACTAAAAATCCTAAGGATAAAGACAATGGTTCTAAAATGAATTAACATAAAAAACTACTATCAAATAATATTTGATAGTAGTTTTTTAATTACACTTTAGTTTTAGAATTGAATAACAATGCCATAATATACCCAAAGAAAATAGCAGCGGTAATACCACCTGAAGTGCCCTTTATGCCTCCTGTAAATGCTCCTATAAGACCAACTTCGTCTACTTCCTTCATTACGCTTTTAGCTAAAGTATACCCAAAACCAGTTAGAGGGATGCTTCCACCCGCCTTCCCATATTTAATTACCACATCATATATATTAAATGCGCCGAGTATTACGCCACCAGTAACAAACAAAACCAATATTCTGGCTGGAGTTAATTTCGTAGTATCCATAAGTATTTGACCTATTACACAGATTATACCCCCAACGACAAAAACCATAATATAACTATTCATTTCCTCACCCCAAACTCTATGGAAACTGCATGTGCTATTCCGGGTATTGTTTCCCCTTGTAGCGGTGAACTTGAACTTAAAAGTGCACCTGTAGAAACTAGCAATATTCTTTTGAATTTTCCCCTTAGCATATTTTTAAGAAGATACCCTGTAGCAACTACTGCAGAGCAACCACAACCACTCCCACCCGAATTAGTCCCTGGTTGTAATTTTGCATCAAATATTTCCTCACCGCAGTCAATATAATGTCCTTTCATATTATACTTATATTCAAGTAACAGTTTCTCCGTAAATTCTCTTCCTATAATTCCCAGGTCTCCAGTTGCTATAACATCATAATCTGAAGGTTTTCTTCCTGTATCCAAGAAATGTTGTTTAATAGTGTCTACAGCTGCTGGTGCCATCGCAACTCCCATATTATTTACATCAGTAATACCATAATCTTTTACCTTTCCAGTTGTAACATGAGTAATATATGGAAAGTTTCCCTTTTTACCAAGAACCATTGCTCCTGCACCTGTAACAGTCCATTGAGCTGTTAGAGCTCTTTGACTTCCCATTTCCAGTGGTAACCTAAATTGCCTTTCAGCTGCTGAAAAATGCGATGAGGTTGCTGCTACAACATAGTTTGCAAGCCCACCTTCCATAATCATTGAACCAACACTTAAAGACTCTGCCATAGTTGAACAAGCTCCATAAAGTCCTAGAAAGGGTATATTCAAATCTCTAGCGGCAAAACATGAAGAAGATAGCTGATTTAATAAATCACCTGCTAACAAGTAATTAATATCGATTTCCTTTAACTTTGATTTCTTTATACTTTCTGTTATTGCGGTATATAAAAGACTAGTCTCAGCTTTTTCAAAGCTATCCGTTCCATTAAGATCATCTTTTATAATCCTATCAAAATACTCTTTTAATGGTCCCTGTCCTTCCTTTGGACCAACTATATTGTATGTACCAATAATTCTAGGTTTACTTTCAATTTCTACTGTTTGAAGTCCAATTCTTCTACCCGTTTTACATCACCACCTTAAAAAATAATATAAAATCCCTATAATAACAGATGAACCTATTCCATATACAAGTACAGGCCCTGCAATAGTAAACATTTTAGCTGCTACACCAAAAATAAAACCCTCTTTTTTAAATTCCATTGCTGGTGAAACAATTGAATTTGCAAACCCAGTAATAGGTACGACTGAACCAGCTCCAGCAAAATCACCTAACTTATCATATACACCAACGCCAGTAAGTACAGCTCCTAGGAAGACCATAATTATTGAAACATAAGTTCCTAATTCATCTTTTGGAACACCCATTTCAGAGAGAATATCACTGATAATTTGACCTATTACACATATTAATCCTCCAACCCAAAAAGCATTAAAACAATGCAACGCTAAATTAGGCTTAGGTATGTCATTTGAATTGAGATTATCAAACTTTTTTCTTATAGTTTTTTCATCCACTTTCATATATATCCTCCTGATAATTGTCTAGAGTAGGTGCAGATTTTTTTATTACTATATTTTTTATGACTAATTATTTTATACAAATGAAATACATGTTCATTATGCTAGTATTCGCAATAATATAATTTCTAGTCAAAAAAATAAGGCATAAAATAAATAAGTAATTTCAAAATCGAATTATCTTAATTTAATATGCCTTATAACCTTTTCTTACTAAGTTAATTTTTCTTTCATTATTTTCAAAACTTTTTTTTCTATTCTTGATACTTGAACTTGGCTAATCCCCATCATTTTCGCTACCTGAATTTGTGTATTATCTTTAAAATATCTCAGCATAATTATTTGTCTAGATTTTGCATCAAGTTTTATAAGCGCTTCTTTAAGTGCTATTTTGTCTAGAACCTGATTATCCTCTTCATATTTTTCACTTAATTTATCTATTAGAAGTACAGGTGCACCATCATCTTGGTGTATAGTATCAAAAAGATATAACATATTGCTAGCAGATTCTAATGCATATACTATATCTTCTTTTTCTATATTACAAAAAACTGAGAGTTCATCAATCGTTGGATCCCTGCCCAATTTTTTAGTTAGTGTATCCTTATCGTAATGTAGTTGCCTAGCCGTATTTTTAACACTCCTGCTTACTTTTATAATACCATCATCTCTAAGAAATCTTTTGATTTCTCCCATTATCATAGGAACCGCATAAGTAGAAAATTTAACATTATACTTAGTATCAAAGTTATTTATTGCTTTTACAAGTCCAATACATCCAATTTGAAATATATCATCATATTCATAGCCCCTATTAAGAAATTTTTTACTTATAGACGAAACTAAAGGCAAGTTCATCTCCACTAGCGTATCTAATGCGCCCGGTTCTCCATTTCTTGCTAATTGAATAAGATGCATATTATCCTCATAATTATAATTATTTTTTCTTACTATTTTTTGATCCATAATATTCCACCTAACTTAAAGGATTAAATATTTTTTTCATTATTATACTTGTTCCCCTACCTTTATCAGACTTTACTTCTAAACTGTCCATAAAAGTTTCCATAACAGTAAAACCCATTCCAGACCTTTCAAGATCTGGTCTTGAAGTATATAATGGTTGCATAGCAAGCTCTAAATTATCAATTCCTTTACCTAAATCACTAACTATCACTGTTAACTGAGTTCCCTCAATAATAGCTTCTATAGTTATCATTTCCTCTTCACTTTCGTACCCATGTATAATTGCATTTGTAACTGCCTCTGATACAGCTGTTTTAACATCAGTAATTTCGTCAATTGTAGGATCTAATTGTGAAGCGAATGCTGCTACCGCTACTCTTGCAAAACTTTCATTCTGCGATTTACTTAAAAATTCTATCTTAATTTTGTTGTAACACATACTAATCCCCCCACTAAATGTTATTTACAGCTTGATTTACATCATCATATGACATAATAATTTTAAACATTCCCGATAATTCAAATACTCTCTTTACTGAAGATTTAATATTGGTTACACATACTTTACCATTCCTCATATGTAACTTTTTATATCTTCCAATAACTACACCAATGCCTGAACTGTCCATGAATGTCACTTCTCCAAAATCCATTATTAACTTATTGTAGTTACCTCGTTCTAACCTATCATCTATGATATTCCTTACTTCTTCAGCACTATGATGGTCTAATTCTCCAGACATATAAACTATCAATTTATCCTCGTTATTTTCAAAATTTAAATGCATTTTCTTCCTCCCGAATCTTTTGAATTTAAAATATCGTTTCAGCATTGTTTAAATAATGTACCCATACTTTATATTCGATAACTTATATGATAATCCTTCTTTTTTTGTAATATTTTTTCATTTTTTTATAAAATAGCCATATTTATACTAATTATTACAATCTTATCTTTATTAATTTATGAATTTAAACTAATTCTTTATAATAAAATAATTTATCTTCATCTTTATAAGTTATTTAAGTTGTTTATCATAAAATCATATAATATAAAAAAAACTTAAGCTAAAGCAGGTAGTAAGATAATTATATTATCCTACTACCTGCTTTAGTTTAAGCCTAATATTTTAAATGATTATTATAAATTACTTACTAAAATTTACAATCAAATCTTTTTTCAAATTCTATAATTAATGATGGTCTAAAATCTGGGTGAGAAATATTTATAAGATCTTTTGCTCTATTTTTTAATGTTTTACCTTTTAAGTCTGCAATTCCATATTCAGTAACAACATATTGAACTTCATTCCTTAAAGTTGTAACTGCTGAGCCTTCATCAAGCAAAGGTGTAATTCTAGATATTGTTCCTTTACTTGCTGTAGAAGGTATTGCAATTATAGCCTTACCGCCCTTTGCCATAGATGCACCCCTGATAAAGTCAACCTGGCCACCAGTTCCACTAAACTGACTTGTTCCTATAGTTTCTGCATTAACTTGTCCCATTAAATCTACCTGAATAGCTGAATTAATGCATACCATTTTACTATTCTTTGCAACTATAACTGGATCATTTGTATAATCTACAGAATGCATTTCAACCATTGGGTTATTATTAACAAAGTCGTAAAGTTTTTTGGTTCCCATAAGGAAAGTTACTATTATTTTTCCTGGATGTAATGTTTTAGCTTTATTTGTTATAACTCCTGCTTCAACAAGTTCCGCAACACCATCAGAAATCATTTCTGAATGTATCCCTAAATCTTTTTTATCTTTCAAAAATAAAAGTACCGCATCAGGTATAGCTCCTATTCCAAGTTGAAGTGTAGAACCATCTTCAATTAAGGAAGCACAATACTTTCCAATAGCTTTCTCAATATCTCCAATTTTAGGAGGATTAAGCTCTATTATATCATGATTTACTTCTACAATAAAATCTATATCAGATATATTTATAAAAGAGTCGCCAAGAGTTCTTGGCATTTTATCATTAACTTCAGCAATTACAACTTTTGCACATTCTGCTGCTGTTTTAGTATAATCTACAGATAACCCGAAACTACAAAAACCATGTTCATCAGGCGACGAAACTTGAATTATAGCAACATCGGTTGGTAGATAATCATTCTTAAATAATTCAGGTATCTTAGAGAAAAAACATGGCGTAAAATCTACTCTTTTTTCTTTAAAGGCCTTTCTAGTAGGGCCCCCTATAAATAAAGCATTATGCGTAAAGTGTTTTTCCATACCAATTTCTGTATATTTAGCTTTTCCCATAGGCACCATGTGTACAATTTCTACATTTTCATAAGCTTCATAATTCGCAATCATTGCAGCTATAATTTCAGTTGGCTCTGCGCAAGCATGTCCTGTAACTACCCTGTCTCCTGATTTTATTTTCCCTGCCGCTTGATCTGCTGTAATTACCTTTGATTTATAAATTTCTTGTAAGTTCATACATATCACTCTCCCAAATTATAAATTATTAAATCATTGTGATTTATTTCACAAATATCAAAAAAAAATAAAATATTGCCTTCTAACTATTCATTCTACAATATAGTTAATTCAAATATATTAATTTAAACGTTCCTCATCTATACTTTTATTATACACTAAATTGCTTTACTTGTATATAAAAATAGAAACACTGTCTGAGATGCTCACACTCCATAAAACATTATACTTCTCCAAGTATAATGTTTTTTTCTTGTGTCAAGCATTTTTGAAAATGTCCCAATAAACGTTAAACATTAGCACCAGTTTTTCTGGTGCTTTTACTTTATAATCCATTTTATTTATGGGGTCAATTAATAAACCTCGAGGTATCTTTCAAGAATAAAAATTGTAATATTAATTTTTTAAGCCACTTGTTCTTTCCGGTGAGCCTG
>NZ_JBOITN010000011.1:0-22234 GCF_050717545.1 Clostridium sp. | reverse complement strand
CGCCAGCGTTCGTCCTGAGCCAGGATCAAACTCTCAATTTAAAAGTTTACACTTTTTAACTAAAATAATTAATCTGCGATAACTGTTAAGTTAATTCGCAAGCTCATTACATACTTTTTAGTCTTACGACTAATATTACTTTTCTATAGTAATTGACTGGTTTAGCAAAATATTATTTTGCTAAGTTTACCTATTTCTCTGTTTAATTTTCAAAGACCAATTTATATTATCTGGTTGCCACTAAGTGACTACTTTTAATATTTTATCAGTTAAACTTGTACATGTCAATACTTTTATTCTCTTTTGATTTTTTATTTTAAATAATAGCTTAATAGTGCAACTAGCTTATTGATTACATAATAAAGAAGGAGCTATCCTTCTTTAAAGTAATAGCTCCTTCTTTATTGAATATACAATATATTATTTTTATAGACCTAATATAGTAACAATTTTTTCCTTATCAAATCCAACCATTTCTTTCCCATTTATATTTATTACTGGTACTGATCTATAACCCTTTTTTATAAGAGCTTTTTTTGCTTCTATATTTTCTGAAATGTTATGCTCTATATATTTGATATTATTTTTTTCAAAAAATTCCTTAGCCATATGACAAAAACCACATGAATTACTTGTGTAAATCTCAACTTTATTCATAAATATCCTCTCCTTAATTCTTTTTTCTGCATTCAATTGCATACAACTGAATCAAGCTTAATAATAACATCTTTTTCTCTCTAGGTCAAATAATATTGGTTGCCAATTTTCATAGCAATTATTAATTTAGATTAATAATGCAACTCCGAAGGAGATGATTTAACTAGTATGCCTTTAAATTTATTAATGTATTTATATTTATTTTATATTTACATTTAGTCTGTATAATATTATGATAGTCTTAACATTATAGTTATGTTACAAAATAATTTATACTTATATTATTGCTCTTTATAATTACACGTATAACATGGAGGATTCAAATAATGATTAACTTAATAGACCTAATATCCAAAGCCAAAAATGAACATAAACTAAGTAAAAAAGAAATCATTGCTCTTTTAAATTGTAATGACATAAATCAAGAACTATTTAACGCTGCTGATGAAGTTAGAAAAAAATATGTAAGTGATGATGTGCATCTTAGAGGCCTTATCGAATTCACTAATATATGCAAAAATAATTGTCTTTATTGCGGCCTCAGACGCGATAATACAAACTTAGTTAAATATCGATTAACCGAGGAACAAATTTTAGACTTTGCCACTAAAGCTAAGTCTTATGGCTACAAAACTATAGTCCTTCAAGGTGGCGAAGATGATTATTATACTAAAGAGAAAATGATCAAAATAATTAAAGGTATAAAGGCTTTAGATTTAGCTCTGACTTTAAGTATAGGTGAAAAAACTTACGAAGAATATAAAGCTTTTAGAAACGCTGGCGCTGATAGATATCTTTTAAGAATAGAGACAACAGATAAAAAACTATATGAAGATTTAGACCCAGGTATGAGCCACGAAAATAGACTGAATTGTTTGAAAAATTTAAAAGAGTTAGGATATGAAGTCGGTACAGGCGCTATGGTTGGACTGCCAAGTCAAACTATAGAATCATATGCCGATGACATATTATATTTCAAAGAAATAAATGCCGACATGTTAGGGATAGGTCCTTTTATTCCCAATGATGACACCCCCCTTGCAAAATCTAAGGGAAGGGAGCTAACTATGGCACTTAAGGTTATGGCTATAACGCGCTTGATCCTGCCTGATATAAACATACCTGCAACAACTGCTATGGAGTCCATTAACAAGAACGGACGCTTAATGGCACTACAAAGTGGTGCAAATGTAGTTATGCCTAATGTTACCGAAGGTGAATATAGAAAACATTATGCTCTTTATCCAGGCAAAATTTGTACTGGCGATACCCCTTCTCATTGCCGCGGATGTATAACAGGCAAGATTAGTAGTATTGGAAGAACAGTTTCAACTAATTATGGGTTTAGAGGAAATAAAAATAGTAAATAATTTCACAAAATAAAAAAGAACCCGAGGGCTCTTTTTTATTTAAATGTATGTTTGTAATCTTCCCAATAGAATCCGATTTATTTGCTAGAATAGATATATTTTCCACGACTTCTCGATCTCAAGCACTGTCCAATTAATGTTTTCAATTTTTATAAACCATGTAACCCTACATATTGCTGATTTTTATATTGCCGAGGTGTCTTGCCTATATATTTCAAAAATAGACGATTGAATGAACGTGTCGAATTAAAACCTACACTAAGCGCAATTTCTGTAATACTTTTATCCTCACTTACAAGAAGCTTGCAGGCATCTGATATTCTGAGTGTTCCAATATACTCGTTAAAGCCCATATGCAATTTTTGAGTGAAAAGGCGAGAAATATAATATTTACTGATGTGTAGCTCACGAGATATAGTCTCAAGCTGTAAATCTTTAGTATAATTTTCAATACAATAATTTAAAATCGCCTTTATTGTATTTGCATCAGATACCTTCGCTTCTTCAAACTGCATCATCTGAAACAACTCACTAATCAATATCAAAAAATAACCTTTGATAATAGTATCATAAAAAGGTGTCTGTTCCTTATTGACTTCAACAATGTTCTCCATGAGAGATAGTAACTTACTATTTTCAAAAGCGTTTTTAAGTACCGGTGATATCGGCACCTTATATTTAAAAATATTTTGGAATTCAGGACATAACTCCGGAGGAAAAATACTAACAAAAAAGTCCTCATTATCTATTTTTTCGTATTGGTGTATTTTATTAGGGAAAATAAAAAGAATATCTCCTGAACATACAATATACTCCTTAGAATCTATAAAAGCTCTTACACTACCTTCTATCATATATACCAACTCAATATGGTTGTGCAGATGTGCACCAAAGGTCAAACTAGTTCCAAACCTAGCTGTTACGTCAAGTTTTTTATTCTCGTAAAAAAATTTCATAATAACCTTCCTTTTTTGTATTTCTTGTATAAGACATGGATAAAATCAAAAAATAAAATTCAGCAATATATGTCTTATATTGTCACTGTTTTGTCTTGTATTATAACGTTTTTTGGTCTAAAATACAATTAAAATCAATAATAAGCTTTATCATATAAGGAGGAATCACCCATGTTATTTCCAATTGCATTACAACTATATTCTGTTCGAGATGAACTAGAAAAAGATTTTTCAGGAACGCTAAAGAAAATTAAAGCACTAGGGTACGATGGCGTAGAATTCGCGGGACTTTATGGGCACAAACCCACAGACATCAAAAAAATTCTACAAGATATCGCTCTATCACCTGTATCGGCACATGTTCCGTTTAATGACCTTATTTCAGACCCACATAGAATTATCAGCGAATATGCTGAAATAGGCTGTAAATACATCGCAATCCCCTATCTCACCCCAGAATATCGTCCAGGTTCTTTAAAATTTAATGAAGTTATTGAAGGTGCAAAAGTAATCGGCAAAATAGCTAAGGAATTTGGACTTCAATTACTTTACCATAACCATGATTTTGAATTTGAAAAAATAGATGGAGAATACGCGTTGGATATTCTTTATAAAAGCGTATCAAGTAATTTGTTACAAACAGAATTAGATACTTGCTGGGTAAATGTTGCAGGAGAAAACCCAGCATCTTATATCCGAAAATATGCTAATCGCTCACCTGTTGTCCATCTGAAAGATTTTGTAATGCCAGGTAAAAAGCCAGAAAAAATGTATGAACTCATCGGTATAGTGGATGAAAGCAAGGAAGATGAAGTAAAGGCATTTGAATTTCGCCCACTAGGCCTGGGAGTACAAAACTTTCCTGAAATACTTAAAGCTTGCACAGATGCTGGTGCGCTCTGGGTTGTTGTGGAACAGGATGCTCCATCAATGAGCAAAACATCTATGGAATGTGCAGAAATCAGTATCAACTATCTAAAAAAACTATAATTAGGAGGTATATTTATGTCTGATGAAGTATTAAATCAATTCACACCACCAGTTGAAAACGAACCTGTGGTAGATACAAAAAATAAACTTAGATTTGGAATAATCGGAACTGGTTGGATTTCGGAATCACACGTTGAAAGCTTAAAACAAATGGCTGATATTGAAATCGTAGCAGGCGCTGACTTAATTCCAGGAAAAGCTGAAAAGTTCTTTAAAAAATATGAGCTTCCCAATGTAAGATGTTATACTGATCATAAATCTATGTTAGAAAGCGAAAAATTGGATGCCGTATGTGTATGTACTTATAATAGCACACATAAAGAATGTACCATCGATTCTTTGAAAAAGGGTATTAATGTTTTACTAGAAAAACCAATGTGTATCACAATTGAAGAAGCTACAGAAATAATTCAAGCTGAAAAACAGAGCGGTAAACTTTTATCCATAGGCTTTCAACCACGTATGGATGATAACATGAAGATGATAAAGAAAATTGTTCAATCCGGAGAACTCGGTAAAATTTATTATATCCAAACAGGCGGTGGACGCAGGCGAGGTATTCCTAACAGCACCTTTATTGAAAAAAAGACTGCTGGAATTGGTGCTTTGGGTGATATTGGCTGTTATTCACTAGACATGGTTCTCAATGCAATTAATTATCCAAAACCACTTACTGTTTCAGGATATACATCTAATTTCTTTGGAACTAATCCTAAATATAATAACCCACAAGATGCAGCAAGATTTAATGTGGACGATTTCGCTGCTGCATTTATAAGGCTTGAAGGTGGAATCATACTTGATTTCAGAATTGCTTGGGCAATGCACATTGACACTCCTGGTGACACCATCATCATGGGTACGGAAGGCGCTCTTAGAATTCCATCTACGGATTGCTGGAATGGTTCAGTTGGTGGTCCTATGAAAGTATACAAAGATATAGCAGGCCAACAGGTAGAAACAGTAATTCCACTGTGCCCACAGCAAGATAGCTTTGGTGGACTTTTCTATAAAAAGTTACGTTCTTTTGCAGATGCTATCAAAAATGGCACCGAAGCACCTGTACCATCCAGTCAGATTTTTTACAACCAGGCTATCCTTGATGGTATTGTAAGATCTTCCAACCTTGGCTGTGAGGTTAAAATCAACATTCCTGATACTATATAGAACACTTCCGGTCAATCTAAAGTATTGTTCAATTATAAAATATAAAGATAGTAATAAGCACAAACTGAAAGTTTATGTTTATTACTATCTATTTATAACTTATTATATAAATTGTATGATACGTTTCCTTTTTATTATATATTATGATTGTTATTAATATATAATAGTTAATTTTGATGGAGTCTACAAAGAAGCAATAACGTTATATACTCCGTCTTCATTATTACTCTGCGTTATAAACTTAGCATGTTTTTTTACATCTTCAGGTGCATTCTTCATCGCATAACTATAATGAGCCTGCTTAAACATAGTCAAATCGTTATAATAATCTCCAAAAACCATTGTATCCTTTTGCTCTATATCAAATTTTTCTTGGAGTATTTTTATAGCATTTCCTTTACTTATACCCTTGTTCATTATATCTATCCATTTATCTCCTGATACAACGAATTCAAGCTTTTCATCCAATTTGTCTTTAAGGTAATCCACTATAGATGAATTTATACCACCATCCATATAATAAGTAATTTTGTATATAGGGATTTTTAATTCACTAAAAGATTTTAATACTATTACAGGCACCTGGGAAAATGTAAATTGATTCAACATATTTTCTGATGGGTTAACTGTATACGCATCATTTTCTGCTGCTAAAAACATTTCCTCCCCAAGCCTTGGACACAAATTTAAAACGTGCTCTATTTCTTCTTTATTAATACTGTTTGAATACAATGTACGTCCCTTGTGGTTATGCTTAATAAGAGCGCCATTGTGAGCAATGAATATCATATCTGTGTTAACTTTTTCAAAATTTTTACTTAGTTGAGAATAAAATCTACCACTTGCTGCTGCAAATTTTATATCCTTCTTATTAAAAGAATGTATTAAATCGAATATTTTTTTATTTATCTTTCCTTTATCGTTTAATAAGGTACCATCCATATCAGTTGCAATGAGTTTTATTATAAGTGTCTCCCCCTTTTTATGTTAATATGGACATTTAACCTTAGTTTCAAATAATAAAAATTAGCTATAAACGAACTAATGTCCATTTATAGCTCAAATTCATACTTGAATTTTCATTAAATGTATATTTTAATTATACCATTACTTTGCATATATTGTTTGTAAATTCTACTGGATCGCTAATTGGTAATCCTTCTATAAGTAGAGCTTGACTATATAATATATTGGTATATAATTCTAACTTAACGTTATCTACGTTAAAAGAATCCTTAAGTATTTTAAACATATCATGGTTTATATTTATTTCTAATACCTTATCGGCTTTTACATTTTCATTATTAGGCATAGAATTTAGTGTCTTTTCCATCTCTATTGTAAGATCTCCATCATTAGAAAGACATACTGGATAGTTCTTAAGTCTCTTTGACGCCCTAACATCCTTAACTCTTCCTGATAAGATAGTTTTCATATGTTCAAATAATTCTTTACTATCTTTCTCATCCTCGCTAGATTCATTTTCTTTTTCTTCTACATCTATACCTAAGTCACCACTTGATACAGACTTAAATTCTTTTTCTTTATATTTCATTATCATTTTTGTAGCAAACTCGTCTACTTCATCAGTAAAGTATAAAATTTCAAATCCCTTATCTGATACCATTTCAATTTGTGGCAATTTTTCAATTCTTTCGTTTGATTCTCCAGCAGCATAATAAATATATTTTTGATCTTCTGGCATTCTAGAAACATATTCATCTAAAGTAACATTTTTCTTCTCTTTTGATGAATAAAACATTAATAAATCTTGCAAAGTCTCTTTATTGCTTCCAAAATCACTATAGATACCATACTTTAATTGTCTTCCAAAAGATTTATAAAATTCTTCATACTTTTCTCTATCCTTCTTAAGCAGACTATCTAATTCATTCTTAATCTTAGTTTTAATATTTTTAGCTATAAGTTTAAGTTGTCTATCATGTTGTAATACTTCCCTAGAAATATTAAGTGATAAGTCTTCTGAATCAACAATACCTTTTACAAAACTAAAATAATCTGGCAATAAATCTGAACATTTACTCATAATTAAAACACCGTTTGAATATAATTCTAATCCTTTTTCATACTCTTTTGTATAGAAATCATAAGGAGTTTTTTCTGGAATGTACAAAATCGAATTATAACTTACAACCCCATCAACACTTATATGGATATGTCTTGCTGGTTTGTCAAAACCATAGTGCTTCTCAGAATAAAAATTATTATAATCTTCATCAGTAAGTTCGCTTTTATTTTTTCTCCATATAGGAACCATGCTATTAACAGTCTTTTCAACTGATATGTCCTCATATTCTGTTTCGCTACCTTCTTTAAGTTTTGATTCACTTATATCCATTTTAATTGGGTATCTAATAAAATCAGAATATTTCTTAATTATTGTTTTTAGCCCATTCTCCTCAAGATATTCATCAAAATTATTATCTTCTGTATTCTCTTTTATTTTAAGTGTTATATCCGTACCAACAGAACTTTTTTCACTTTGCTCTATAGTATAACCATCTGCGCCATCTGACTCCCATTTGTAAGCATCATCACTACCAAAAACTTTACTATTAACGATAATATTATCTGCCACCATAAATGCGGAGTAAAACCCTACGCCAAATTGACCAATTATATCATATCCATCTTTAATTTCATTTTCCTTTTTAAATGCCAAAGAACCACTTTTAGCTATAACTCCTAAGTTATCACTAAGTTCCTCCTGTGTCATTCCAATTCCTGTATCAGAAATTTTCACTGTCCTATTTTCCTTATCAATAGCTATTCTAATAAAATAATTATCTTTTTCAAAATTTAATGTATCATCTGCTAACGTCTTATAATAAATTTTATCAATAGCATCGCTTGCATTAGAAATAAGTTCTCTTAGAAAAATATCATTGTGAGTATATATTGAATTTACCATCATATCGAGAATTCTCTTTGATTCCGTTTTAAACTGCTTTTTTTCCAATTAAAATTTCCCCTTTCGCTTCAATCTATTTTACTTTTTGTTAGCACTCTATGCTATCGAGTGCTAAATATAGTTTAAAAATACACCTTTTTTTGTTATTTGTCAATGCTCGTATCTATTTTATATAAGCTTTTTATTATTTAAAATGATAAATTTAGCGCTACGCCTACGTTTAAACATATAATAATAAACTTAAAAAGAGTACTATTTTATTAATACTCTTTTTAAGTTATGCTAGATATTAATCTGTAATTTTATTTTACTTTGTTTTGATATAATTTACAAGAATAATCTCCATAATATTATAGTGGAGTAAGCTAAGTATTAACCCATTCTGAAATATTGTTAAACTCTATTTTTTAGCCAGAACTTTTCCCAATTTCCATTACTGCTATTAAATGCTAAAAAAACATATAAACAACTAATCATGCTTCCTAGAGTTAGTACGAGCAAAACCCAAATTAAAGATTTAGCAACATTATTTTCTCTATATACTATCCACGAACATACTATAATAAATTCAATATAAATATCTACTAATGATATTTGTCCCCATGGCATACCTAACAAGATTTTACCCTCCTGAGTAAAATCTCCAATAGTAAACCCATATATAAGCATTCCCATCATTACTAAAAACCCAATCAGAGAAAATATTTTTCCTATTTTCATAAAACCACTCCTACTGTCATTATATTTTATTATTGTTGTTATTAACCATTTCTTTTAGGAAACCAAGGCACAAATTTACTTGTAATTTTGGCGTATGCTTGAAATTCGTTGTTATCCTTATAATGTTTTTCAAGCATCGGCACTCCTGAAACATATAACAGCAACAATGTTATAATTATAGGACTAAAGATTCCCGTTATGCCACTTTTTGATGATAAAGTAATTATAAATATTCCCCACCACATTGTAGCCTCTCCAAAATAATTTGGATGCCTTGTATATTTCCAAAGTCCTCTTTTCATTATATGTCCTTTATTCTTTTTATCTGTAATAAAGTTTTTTAGCTGTTTATCTCCTAATGCTTCAAAAATAAAACCAACTATCCAAATCGCCATGCCTATATATTCTAATATGCCTAAACTTCCTTTAGATGTAGCGTTATTCATTATAATGGGATATGCTATTACAAGCATAATTGCTCCCTGTAACATGAACACTTGTAAAAATGCCCTTGGCATTACCCTTCTACCCCAATTCCTCCTAAATGTTGCATATCTAAAATCTTCGGGCTTTCCTAAATTTCTTTTTAATATATGATAAAACAATCTTATTCCCCAAATAAAAACTAATGTTGTAACTAAAATGGCTCTTAAATTATAATTTCCTACAGTAAATAATGTATATATTGATATCAAAACAAATCCAAGACCCCAACCCATGTCCACTATTGAATTGTTTTTCTTAATTTGAGCAATAATAAAAAAGATGCTCATGTATATAAAGACTAGTATTGTGCTTTGCACATAAATATTCATATTGACCACTCCCCTAAATTTATATTATAAACATTAAGAACTTATAAATGATACAGCTACTGCTCCAATTCCGGCGCTCAAACCTACAATAGGTGATATTTCAGTGATATATTCTGGTTCTTTCCCTAAAATTGCTGTTAATTTTAAGCTCAATTCATTAGCTTTGATAAGAGCACTTGCATGTACAATATTATAGGATACTATTTTGTTATTTTCATTTGCTTTATTAACTATCGCAAGTATTTTCTTAATATTTGATTTTGCGTTAAAAGTTTTACCAAATGCAATTCCTTTTCCATCTGTGTTTATTGATATTATTGGTTTTAAATTTAATACGCCTCCAATAAACCCTTTCATTGGTGAAACCCGTCCACCTTTTACCATATATTTAAAAGTATTAACGCTAACATATATTCTTGCCTTTTTAATCTTATTTTCTATTATCTTTATAACCTCCTCATAATTTTTCCCGGCTTCTAATTCCTTTGCTGCTTCTAAAACTATTAACCCTTGTGCACCAGAATTTAATTTCGAATTAATTACTGTTATATTTTTGCCTTCTTCTATAAACTTCTCTGCAGCTTTTTTAACAATATTAAACGTTCCACTCATTTCCTTAGATACCATTATTGTAATTATTGATTCATAATGACTAGTTAAAAAAGAAAATACATTTTGTACACTTTTTATTGTTGGTTGAGAACTTGTTGGATACTCCTTTAAATTGTTAATCAGAGAATAAAACTTATCCGGTTTTATAGTAAGTTTGTCCAGGTATGTGCTACCTTCAATAATTAAATTCAATGGTAAAACGTGAATCTGATATTTTTCTATGAGCTCTTGTGGTAAATCAGCAATTGAATCTGTAAGTATAGCCGTTTTATTAATTCTGTTATGCACCACTTCATATTGTTTCTTCATGTCATCAACCTTTTGCTGAACTATTTCACCTTTTCCTCTTAGTATATGAAATAATTCATCTGGTTTATTTGTGTGTATGTGTATTCTAACTTTACTTTTATTCCCTGCTACAATTAAAGAATCTCCTAAATATTTTAGTGCGTTCTTTATTTCATTAGTATTTATATTCTCATTTAAAATTAAAGCTTCTGTACAATATCTATAAGTTATATTTGGTGTAAAATCAAAAATTTCTTCTTCAAATACTATTTCCTCTTCATTTTGACTTAATTTTGTAATATTTTTATCCTTAAGGAAATAAACAATTCCCTGGAGAAAACTCACAAAACCACTTGCACCAGAATCTACAACAGATGCTTTTTTCAATATCTCAAGAATATTTGGTGTGTTTGCAAGTGAGCTCTTAGCATCCTCTAAGGTTTTAATTATTATTGCTTCAAAACTCTCAGTTACATCTTTCAATTTGTAAACGGCTTCCGCCCATTCTCTTATAACAGTTATCATAGTCCCTTCAATAGGATTTAAGATAGCTTTATATGCATAAGGTACAGCATTTTTTAATGTTTCTGCAAAACTCGCCATAGTTAAAGGTTCTTTATCGCTAATTTCTTCATTAATTCCATTTATAAATTGAGCAAAAATTATTCCTGAATTACCTCTTGCCCCAATTAATGCTGCATCCGCCATAGAATTAATTGTCTCCTTAATAGATTTGTGAATCTTCATATCTTCAACAATTGCATTCATTGTAGATACAAGATTGCTACCAGTATCTCCATCTGGAATAGGAAAAACATTCATTTTATTTAAAATATTCTTTTGTTTCCTAACTTGCACTACACCTGATAAAAATGCGTAATATAATACTTCTCCTGTTATATTATTAATATTAATTTTAATTCCCCCTAATTAATACTTGTTATCTACAAATAATTGTTATTAATAATATAATAGCATATTTTTTGATTAAATGTGCATATAAATAAATATATTTATTTGTTAATATGTACCTTTAAATATATTAAACATTATACAAATTAAGAAGCAAAAAATATATTTAGTTTAGGAACATAATAATATTAATAAAACAAAAGTCAGTAATTAATGTGTTAATTACTGACTTTTGTTAAACAATAAAATAAAACTCTGCTCTTATTTTAATCCTAAAATTCTACCTAATGTCTTATACTTTGTTTCTATTGCACCCTGAGGACAAAGTTCCTGGCAACAGAAGCATCTTATACATTTACTGTAATCCCATTTTGGAATTACTTTATTTCCTTTCTTTATGAAGGATATGACTTTAGGTCTCTCTGGACAAACTTCATCACATCTTTTACAACCAATACATTTCTCTTCAATTACGACAGGATTGGGTGCAACCATTGAGGTTAAAAAATGAGTTACAGACGGATTTATAAAATAAAAACTACCACCTTTTCTTGATAACTTAAAGTCTTTACATTTCATGGCTTCTATTTTTTCTCCTAATACCTCTATATCCTCTGGTAAAACTGCTCCCCACTTTGAATCATGTGCTTCCTTTAAAAATGGGAGTTTTAAAACATCATCATAACCAATTAACCTTACTGCAACAGAATCTACTGCTGTTAAACATTGTCCCATAATTATAGTATCCATCTTTTTAGGAGTTCCACTTTTAGGTCCATTTCCCTCCATTGCAATTATTCCATCCAGAATTGCAAAGCTAGTGTTAACCAATGAATTTACATCTAATAGCATTTTACTGAAATTATTAGCATCTGGCATTCTTGTGTGCCATATTGCCTTTTGCGCACCTGGAATACAACCAAATTGATTCTTAACTGCCCCAGTATAATATGCCATAGCATGAGTTTTTAACTTTGGAAGTGTAATCACAACATCCGCTTCATAAGGTGCCCTAGCTATATTCCATGATTTACATAATAAAGAATTTTCAAGAGTTACATGAACATCGTCTTTAAAATCATTAAAAACTACCCCATATCTATTAGCAACTTCCATCAAACCTGACTTTTCAGCTGCTCTCCTTGAATCCCCAAAACCAGGTGAATCTCCAAATGTAATATTTTCGCTATACTCTTTGACTATTCTAACTACAGCTTCAAAAACAGCATAATGAGTTACAACTGGTGACCCTTTTTGCTCTATACTAAGAAAATTAGGTTTCAGCAAGACTTTACTATTTTTAGGAATAAGCTTTTTTAAAAAAGAATCCCCTCCAAGAAGTTCAAAACCTTCTCTTAGTGTTTTTTCTATTAGATCCACATCATAATCTGTGCATTTTAAAAGCGTTACACTTTCCATAATAACTACTCCTTTATTATTCAATTATATTTATATTATAAATTAAAAGTGAATTCCTAAGAATCCACTTTAATTATTTATTCTTTTTATGTATTTCTATAATGCTATTTACTATATCATAAATTGAACTAATATTCATAACCTCATGGTCACAATATTTTTTATATAATGGACTCCTCTCCTCAAACAATCTAAAAACATTAGCTGGATCCTTTGCAAGTAAAGGGCGACCCTCCACATCTATGTCTTCCAATATATTTTGAATTGGACGATTTATGTAAATAATTAAACCGTTTTTCTTAAGGTTTAAAATATTTTCATATATCTTAATTACTCCACCACCAGTTGAAATAACTACAGATTTCTTTTTTGATAATTCCCTAACTGCATCATATTCTATATCTCTAAAACTCGCCTCACCATTTTTAAATATTTCAGCAATAGTAACCTTATTACTAGATTCAATAAAAGCATCTATATCTATGAATTCCATATCCATTTTTTTTGAAAGTATTTTTCCAATTTCACTTTTACCACAACCAGGCATTCCAATTAAAACTATATTTTTCATCTTCTAATTTTCTACTCCCTTTTCTAAATCATCATAAATTTGATCAATTATGCTCTTAGGAATTTTGATATCATTCCAGATTTCCTGGGAAGCAATTGCCTGACCAACTAGCATATAGAGACCATTTACTGCTTTTAACCCTTCCTCCTGAGCGTACTTTAAAAATAAAGTTGTTTTAGGATTATAAATCATGTCAACGGCGCTTTCAAATTTACCAATATGTTTTTTTTCAATGGGAGAGTTGTCCAAGTTAGGATACATACCAAGTGGTGTACAGTTTACTACTATCCCCGTTCCTTTAATCTCTTCAATATCATTATAAGAAACCAATTTGCAAGAATTAAATTTACTATTTTCTTTAAGCTTTGATACATTTCTTGTGACTACTGTAATTTCAGAAACTCCACTATTTAATAAGTACTGTACCATTGTAACTGCTACTCCGCCATTACCTAATATTGTTGCTCTTTTATTTTTCACTTTGATATCGTACTTATCGAAAAGCATCCCAATACCAAAGTAATCTGTATTATACCCAATAATTTTACCCTCTTTAAATTTCAGGGTATTTACCGCTCCTATATCTTTTGCTTCGTTACTAATCTCATCAAGAAAATCCATAATTTTAATTTTATAAGGAATAGTTACATTAATACCTCTTGGTTTAATAACTTTAAACCCTTCCATTATCACCTTAAGATCTTTACTTTCAAATTCGAACAAATGATAATAACCCTTCATTCTTAATTTATTAAAGACCATTGAATGTATTTGTGGCGAGATACTATGTGTTAGTTTTTCTCCAAGTAGACCATATAACTCTGACATAAATTTCACTCATTTCTTAAATATGACTTTATAAATTATTTTAAAAATTTATTTTGCATATACCAAATCACGTCTATAATTGCCTAATATCTTAAAATAACCGCTATTCTTTTTAATTAGATCAATTACGGTTATAATCTTTTTTTCGTTTATATTGCCCTCAAAATCTATATAAAAGAAATATTCCCATGGTTTATCTTTTATTGGTCTCGATTCAATTTTTAAAAGATTTATATTATTATCTGCAAAATGTTTTAGCACATGGCATAATGAACCTGCTTTGTGGGTAGTAGATAAAACCAAACTAATCTTGTTACTTTGTTCATTAGACTCCATCTGCTTGCCAATGACAACAAACCTAGTCATATTTGTTGTGTTTGAATTTACATCCTTTTGTAAAATTTCAAGGTCGTATATCTCTGCTGCCTTAGTACTCCCTATTGCAGCCAATGTTTTGTTCTGACTGTTTTTAACTAGCTCTGCACATTTCGCAGTGCTTTGATATGGAACCAATTTCCAGTGTTTATATCCTTTTAAGAATTCCATACTTTGTTTTAAACCTTGCGAGTGAGAATAAACCTCTTTAATATCATCTAAGGTTGAACCTCTAATTCCCATTAAGTTCTGACTTATTTTGAGATATTTTTCTCCTGTTATATAAAAATTATATTTATTAAGAAGATCATAAACTTCAGATATAGCACCTGTAGAAGAATTTTCTATAGGAATAACTCCATAATTTATTTTTCCATAACTAAGTTCCAGAAATATCTGTTCAAACTCGCTTATTGCTTTTTTCTCCACCTTTTCACTAAAATATTCATTTAAAGCTTGTTCGCTAAACGAACCTGAAACACCATAAAATCCAACTGTTAGCTTCTTTGTATTAAGCAACACATTCTCAATATTTAAACTTTTGTTTTGAAAACCTCTACTTATTTTCATAACGGATTTGAAGAATTTCTCTACCTCAAGCAATATATCTTTGTTTTTAACTAGATCCATATTCTTTTTTATAACTGCCTCTTCTCGCAAGCTATTTAAGATTTCAATATTGTTTTTCTTTTTATATTCTGCTACATTTACAACTATTCCCATACGTTTTTCAAATAATAAAACAAGACTTGCATCAATTTCATCAATTTGATTTCTCAAATTATCTATGTCAAGACCATCTAAATCACTCATTAAAACACCCCCTTATATAAAATCTAAAATGCTCATTGCGGCGCAAGCCTCAATCACTGGTAATGCTCTTAATACTATGCATGGATCGTGCCTACCTGTAACTGATACCTCTGAATCTATACCTGTTGCCATATCAATGGTATTTTGAGGTTTTGCAATTGAAGGTGTTGGTTTCATCGCTACCCTAAAAACTATAGGCATTCCATTAGAGATTCCACCATTAATTCCACCATTATTGTTAGTTTTTGTTAACACATTCAAGTTATCAATATAAGGTACATCATTTGCGACGCTTCCTTTAAGTTTTGTTATTTCGAACCCCATACCAAATTCTACACCTTTTACTGCAGGAACTGAAAACAGCAATTGAGCTAAATTACTTTCCAGCGAATCAAAGAATGGCTCACCGAGTCCACAAGGCACATTTAAAATAGTAGCTTCAATTATACCTCCAACAGAATCAATTTCTTCCTTAGCCTTTATAATACTTTTTTTCATTTCTATACCTTTTAAATCATCAAGAACGGGGAAATCTTTTCTTAAAACATCAGCTAGCATCTGCACTTTTAGTTTAACACCATCATAATAACTGTCAAAGACATTGCCAATACTTAAAATATGACTTCCTACTACAATTCCCTTGTCAAAAAGAATTTGTTTGGCTACCGCACCTGCAAAAACAAGTGGCGCTGTAATTCTTCCTGAAAAATGCCCTCCACCTCTATAATCGTTAAATCCCTGGTACTTAACCTTTCCTGTAAAATCTGCATGACCTGGTCTTGCTAAGTCCTTTAATTTATCATAATCTTTCGAATTTTGATTTTCGTTAAAAATAACAGCGCAAAGAGGTGTTCCTGTAGTATACCCATTAAAATACCCACTAAGAATTTCCACCTTATCTGCTTCTTTTCTTTTAGTTGAAAATTCATCACGCCCTGGGGCGCGTCTTTGCATTTCACCATTAATAAAATCCATATCAAGCTGTATGCCTGGTGGTAATCCATCAATTGTTATACCTATCCCTCTTCCATGAGATTCTCCAAAAATTGAATATTTAACTTTTTTACCCCATTGTCCGCTCATTAATTTTCCCTCCTAGGCTCTTAAAATCTTCATAAAAATTTGGGTAGGATTTTTTAACTGAGGAGCTATCCTCAATTATAAGTTCCTCTGTACATCTAATAGAGGCAATTGCCATAGCCATAGCTATTCTATGATCATTCCAACTGCTTACAACTCCACCCTTAAGCATTGGTTTACCATGAATTAAAAGTGAGTCTTCTCTTTCAATAATATCTGCCCCAATTTTGTTTAGCTCTGTTGCCATAGCTTTTAATCTATCAGATTCCTTAATTCTAACTCTAGCAGCATTAATAATTTCTGTTGTCCCATCACTTAAGGCCGCAAGCACCGCTACTATTGGGACAAGATCAGGACATTGTGATGCATCAATAATAGTTCCTTTTAAATCTGATTTTGATGCTTTTAAAATACCATCTATCGCCTTTATATTTCCACCCATATTTTTAATTATATCAATAATCACCTTATCTCCTTGAAGTGATTCCATATTTAAGTCAAGGCATTCAACCTCGCCACCTAAAACGCCTGCAGCTAGGTAAAATGCAGCTTGAGAAAAGTCTCCTTCTACTCTGTAATCTCTTTTTATAAAGTACTGATTTCCTTTTATCTTAAATTCTCTGTAATTATTATTTTCTATTTCAATTCCAAATTTTGAAAGTACATCCAAAGTTAAATCTATATATCCAATAGACTCCATTTGAGTAGTAATTTTTATTGTTGAATCTCCATCTAATAGTGGCAGTGCATAAATAAGACCAGTAATAAACTGAGAACTTACATCTCCTCTAAGTTCAAAAATACCAGGTTTAAGGCTTCCGTCTATTGTTAAAGGAAGGTTACCATTACTTGTAGTATACTTAATACTCTGCTTATCAAAAATTTCATAATAAGGTTTAAGTGTTCTTTGAACTAGTTTAGACTTACCTTTAAAAGTTACTACATCTCCAGTAAGCATTGCTATAGGAATTAAAAAACGTAGTGTTGATCCGCTTTCATTGCACTGTAGCTCGCAAGTTGCACCTCTACTACTAACAAATCTTGGTTTACCTTTCCCACGTGCTATAATTTTATTTGGAATTTGCTTAATATCAACTCCAAGTTTTTCCATTATTGCGCAAGTAGCTATTATATCCTCAGACATACTTATATTATCAATAATACATTCACCATAACTAAGTCCAGCAGCTATAACTGCTCTATGTGATAATGATTTTGAAGGTGGAATTTTAACTTTACCATTTAACGGAAATGGTTTTATTATGACTGATTTCATCAATAAACACCTCAATTCAATATAATAATTTATTCAAGAATTTTTTGTAGATAACCTTTAATCTTATCTTCATTAATTTTTTCAATAAAGCTATCTCCTATAGACTTTATTAATATGAAATTCATAGAATCACCAATATTTTTCTTATCATGACTTATAGCTTTAATTATATCCTCTGACTTTATTTCAGGCAACATCCAAGGCAAATTATATTTAACTAAAATATCTTTTATAGCAATAGATGTTCCTTCTTTAGTTTTTCCAAGGACTTCTCCTAGTTTAGTTATAGAATACATTCCCATTGCCACCGCTTCTCCATGAGAATACTTAGTGAAATTAAAGAATTGCTCAATTGCATGACCAATTGTATGTCCAAAGTTTAATAACATTCGCTCGCCAGTATCCTTCTCATCATGTTCAACAATATCAGCCTTGATAGTGCAACAAGTATATATAACTTTATCTATATTCTTTAAAAGTTCTTCTTTATTATCATACCTCATTAATGTATTAAATAGTTCACTATCTTTAATAGCTCCATATTTTATAACTTCGCCCATTCCATCATTTAAAAACCTTTCCTTAAGTGTTCCCATAAATAGTGGATCAATAAAAACTGCCTTAGGCATATAAAAACTACCCACAAGATTCTTTCCTCGTGGTAAATCTACTGCAACCTTACCACCTACACTACTATCTACCTGAGCTAAGAGAGTAGTCGGAATTTGTATAAGTGAAATCCCCCTTAAAAAGGTTGCTGCTGCAAAACCAGCCATATCCCCTACTACTCCACCACCTAATGCAATTATAAGATCTCCTCTATTTATCTTATAATCTAAAAGTTTGTCGTATACCTCAAGAAGAGTTTCGAATGACTTACTTACTTCTCCAGCTTGTGCAACAATTTTATAAGATTCAAACCCTGATTCTTTTAATGAATTAACAATCTTTTGACCATATAACTCATTAACATTAGAATCTGTTATAATTGCTATTTTACTCCCTTTATATATTTTTTTAACACGTTCTCCAATTTCGGAAAATAATCCATTCTTAATATATATTGGATAACATCCGCTTGATGCATTAACTTTTATCTTATACATCTTCACATATCTCCTTTCTCTTTTTTGTTGCACTTTGGAATCTATTCTTAAGAAAAATTTCATCGTTATTAAGTATTGCTGTTTTTATTTCCCTTATATTTTTTTCAAATTCTTCAATTTTACTAATTATATTTTCTTTGTTATATAAAAGTAATTCAGGCCATAATTCAACATTTATAGTAGCAACCCTAGTAGTATCCTTAAATCCGCCTCCTATAAACTGAGACATTCCTTTTATTGAACTATTACAATCAATTAGAGAAACAGCTATAACATGTGGTAACTGGCTTGTATAAGCAATTATATCATCGTGCTCTTTAGGCGAGAGATGGACCACCCTCTTGCAGCCCATACCTCTAACCATTTCTGTAACTATGTGTATGTTTTCTTCCTTATTACCATTAATTGGTGTTAAAATATAATTTGCATTTTTAAACATATCTTTTGATGCAGCCTTTAGCCCCGATTCTTCTTTTCCTGCCATAGGATGACCACCAATAAAATCTAAGTCCTCTCGAAGTACAGGCATAATTTCATGAATTAAATCACTTTTGATTCCAGCAGTATCTGTAATCACTGCTCCACTTTTAAATAAATTCATATTGCTTTTAATAAAATCTATAGTCTTTTGAGGATAAACTGCTATTATGACAATATCCGAATTACTAAGTGGTATTTCTGGATTTGTATATCCTTTATCAATAATATTCATTTTTTCCGCCGCTTTCAAAGCCTTTTCGTCAATGTCAATTGCCCAAATATTTTTAGGTTTTAACTCTCTTAGTGCCATTGCAAATGAGCCACCTATAAGTCCGATTCCTACAATTGTAATATTAAAGTCTGTACAATCCAAATTTACCACCTCCTATATTATTCTATTTTGTGTTTTTGCAATTACTCTTATAGAATCCATTAGGGCATCAAACTTCTCAGGTAACAATGATTGAGGACCATCACTAAATGCATTAGCAGGGTCATAATGTACTTCAATTTCAAGACCATCTGCACCAACTGCTATAGCAGCCTTGGCAAGCGGCTCTATTAACCACCATTTACCAGCGGCATGACTTGGATCAACTATAACTGGCAAATGACTAAGCTTTTTAAGTACAGGAATTGCGCTTAAATCTAAAGTATTTCTCGTGAAAGTTTCAAATGTTCTAATCCCTCTCTCACATAAAACTACATTTTCATTACCCTCAGACATTATGTACTCAGCAGACATAAGTAGTTCCTCAATTGTTGCGCTCATACCTCTTTTTAAAAGTATTGTTTTTTTACATCTTCCTACTTCCTTTAATAGATCAAAATTCTGCATGTTTCTAGCTCCAATTTGTAATACATCTGCATACCCAGATATTTTTTCAACTAGTTCAACACTCATAACTTCAGTTACTATTGGAAGCCCTGTTATCTTTTTTGCTTCTAATAGTATTCTTAAACCTTCTTCTTCCATTCCTTGAAAGCTATATGGTGAAGTCCTTGGTTTGTAAGCTCCTCCTCTTAGGAAATTAGCTCCTGCTTTTTTTACATCTTTTGCAATATGCAATAATTGCTCTTCACTTTCCACAGCGCACGGACCTGCTATTATTGCTAGCTCTTTACCACCGATTGTTAGATTATCTACCTTTATTATAGAATCATCTGGATGAAAAAGTCTGTTGCCTCTTTTGTAAGGAGCCTGAACTCTCATAACTTTATCAACACATTCTTCTGCCTCAATTTGGCTTTCATTTATTAAAATTGTATCCCCAACTAGACCTAAAACACACTGATTATTTCCCTTTGACATATGAACAATACAACCTAATCCCTCTAGTTTTTTCTTAATAGCCAAAATTTGATTTTCCTTTGCAGTTGATTTCATTACAATTACCATATAAAATTCCTCCTAAAATATTATTTAAAAACTACTTTAATATAAATTACTTTTAATACACATTCCTATTATTTCAGATAAATTAATATAAAAAAAAGGAAGACCCCCTTATAATGGGTCTTCCCTAAAAAAAGGAATAACCCTTATAATGAGTCTTCCTTGCGTACAGACTTCGTTCACTTTCTACAAATCAGCATATTACTGGCATTATAGTTTTATTGTTAAACTCATTATTTAATAAAATCTTATATATTTTTATACACAAAAAGTAACCGACGCTAAAATAACGATAGCCACAGCTAAAATAAAAATATACTTTTTTAGAGATTCCTTTAATAATGATGTTTTTCATAATAATACCTCACAACTTTCAAATTACTTCTATATTATTTTTTAATATTAAAACATTATAACATGCAGGAGATAATTGTCAAGGCGTTAATTTTCAAAAAATTACATCAATATAAAGATTTTATTCTCCCACTATTCCTGTGACAAACTCCATAATTCTTGTTTTGATGTTGAAACAGCCATTGCTCCTGCGCCAATTGATTCCATTATATCTTTCTTACTTTGAATGAGTCCACCTGCTATAATTGGAACTCGTACTTGCGTCCCCATTGTTTTAATAATCTTACTAGCAAGTCCTGGCATAATCTCTACAGCATCCGGAAGCACAGATTGTATATTTCTTATTGCTGATGTTAGAGAAAGTGAATCTAGAGCAAATATCCTCTGTATAACGCAGAATCCTAATTTTTTGCCGTTTTTTATATTCGTTACCCTTGTAGTTATAATTCCATCAGGCTGTCCACATTCCTTTATAAAAACGAGTCCCGTATGATCTCCTTTTAATCCTTCTATTAAATCAACATGAACAAATACTACTTTTCCCACTTTTTTAAGTTTTTCAATTATACTTTTTAAGTTAATTATACTTCCATATAATACAAACACAATAAGTACATTACTTGAAATCACTTTATCCAAATCTTTATCACTTCTAATAGCCGCTATAACCGGATTTTCTATTAATAATGTTTCTAGTTTTTCCAATAATATATCCTCCTAAATTTTATATAGTACTCTTTATTATATAAGTTTACCATAATCTTATTTTTGATTCAATATATTTTATTCCATTGTCATGCTTTCAGAAAACTATGAAAGTTATTAATTTTAGACTTGTACTTATTAGGTTAATATGTTATCATAAAAATTATAAGTAAAGGCGGAGAAAAGAGAGCCTTGACTAGTTGGTATTCTTATACCTATTAGTCAAGGCTCTCTTTTTATTTGCATTTAGGAGGAAACTTAATGTATGATGTGACAATTGTTGGCGCTGGTGTTATTGGCTGTTCCATAGCCAGAGAACTATCTAAATATAATTTAAATACATGTGTAATTGAAAGATCTAGTGATGTCGCTTCTGGTACTACAAAAGCAAATAGTGCAATAGTTCATGCAG
>NZ_JBOITN010000010.1:0-22724 GCF_050717545.1 Clostridium sp. | reverse complement strand
CTCAATTTAAAAGTTTACACTTTTTAACTAAAATAATTAATCTGAGACAACTGTTAAGTTGTTACTCAAGCTCATTACATACTTTTAGTCTTACGACTAATATTACTTTTCTATAGTAATTGACTGGCTTAGCAAAATATTATTTTGCTAAGTTTACCTATTTCTCTGTTTAATTTTCAAAGACCAACTTGCTTTGTCATCAAGTGACGACTTTTACTATTCTACTAGGCTTCTCCTGTTTTGTCAATATTATTTTACAATTCTTTTAAAATTAACTTCCAAGCTTTACCTTTATCGTCACTAGCTCGTGCCGACAAGTAACATTGTATCACGATTGCCTAATTACCATTAATTCTAATCTTTTATCTACAACAATTATATACAATATCCTTTATAATACTACTAATTATTAGATTTTTGTTACACTGATACACTAGGACTCGTATACACTGCTTTAATTAAATACACAAGGAACTTCTATAATATTTAATTTACCAGATGATATCTACGCTATATCCCTCGCGTATATTTCTTTTATAAACATATCATTAAATCATCTCCTGCGGAGCTAAAATATCATTAAATTATTGCTCATTTAAAAAAACTTCAACCATGTTTTTTTCACACTCAAATCCTAGTGCCTTTAGTGATGCTTGCAATGCTAATAGAGTATATGCAATTTTATCCTTTTTAGCATTTTCTCCCATATGGCCTATCCTTATTACTTTACCCTCTAAATATGCAAATGAACCAGCTACAAAAACATTAAATTCAGAGATCATATGTTTTAACAGTTCTTTACCATTTATACCGACAGGTATTTCTACAACTGTAACAGTATTAGAATAACCCTCTTCAATATATAACTTAAGTCCTGCTTCCTTTACAGCTTTTCTAGTTGCTTTAGCAATAGAGTTATGTCTTTGTATTATATCTTTATCAACTAATATATTATCAAAAGCCTGTCTTAGTCCAACAATGTCACTTATTGATGGCGTATATGGAAACCATTTATTATTATAATAATCCTTCCAAATAAGTAAATTACAATAATAAGATGCTATTGGCTTTTTTCTCTGATCCATTAATTTAAATGCAGCCTCACTTATACTTAGAAAAGTGAGGCCCGATGGAGCCGAAATACATTTTTGTGATGCACCTAATACTATATCTATTCCCCATTCATCTACTCGTATATTTTCTCCACCCATACCCGCTACACTATCCACTACAGTTAATATACCATTCTTCTTTAGCAATTTGCATATTTTATCAATATCATTTAAAACTCCTGAAGGAGTATCACAGTGTACTACCGTAGCATATTTAAAATCATGGTCTTTCTCTAAAAACTTTTCGAGTTCTATAATATCTATCTTGCGTTTCCTATCACCTTTAAAAAATACTACCTTTCCACCATACATCTTAACAAAGTCCCCGAACCCCTCTCCAAATATCCCATTATCAACTACTAATACCCTATCATCATTTTCAGTAAGAGATGCGCATGCAGCCTCAAGACCTAAAATTCCTTCTCCACTTAATATCCTAACTTCATTTTTAGTATTTAAAAAACTACCTATTTCCTCACAAGTCTCTTTATAAAATTCATAAAATTGTAAATCTAAATCTGGATTAGTTGTAGCAAGTGCTCTAGCCATCCTGACGTTTTCTCTCACCTGCGTTGGTCCTGGAGTCATTATTAAAGGTACTTTCATAATTTTCACATCCTTAAAATATTATCTTCTATAATTAATATAAATTATACCACTTATACCAGCTTTTAAAAAATGTATCCATACAATTAGTTCTTTATTAATGATAAAAGTAAACTTATTACATAAGTGATGATTGAAAAAATTAATGATACAATGAGAAACCCTATTAAAACAATATTATACTTCAATATACTTTGCGCCATAACAAATCTTGAAAGCCCAAGCACATTAAGTACTAATATTATTATGAATATTATAAATAATCCCTTAGAGGCCCCTTTAATATCCGCGGAACTAAGCGATATATGAGACGAAATACAGATAGCTAAAAACAAAAATAATATGAAGTATGGATTATCAAAATTATCAGCCGAAAAAATTATATGTATTAAGTCAACATAAGAATTTAGTATTCCCTTTATAGCAACCGCATTTATTTTAGTTATGAGCAAATTATTCATAGATATATTAATAAATTGACTATATGTCTGTGGAATAATTATATGCATCAAAGCAATAATAACAGAAATCCCTCCAAATATAGGTGCAATACCTATGAAGAAATTACCTGTTTGTTGATATATGCTATTAGGATTATACGCATGATTTACATACCCGAGCACTCCATTTTCATCTCTCTTTTGTACTAATACTATTTTTTTAATTTTATGTCCAAACAAAATACATATGGCTGCATGTGAGATTTCATGTATTGGAACTCCTATAATAGCTGTAATTGAAACCGCCTTCCATCCAAAACTTCTTTGAAAGTTTTCTATTGAATGATTCCTTAAAAATCCTAGAATGAATCCTACAATTATTATCATTCCATTCATGTATATAGTATCTAAACACGTTTTTATTATTAAATCTATTAAAACATTCATTTAATCGTCCTTTCAATCTTTTGCAAGTTGTCCACAATAAAATTACTTCTTATGGTTATACTGTGGATAACTTATTTATTTGATTTGATTATTGTGGATTATTTATTTAAGAGAAGAAGATTTTTTTATTGCTGAAATATACATAACAAGAAATGCCAAAAGTCCACCGCAAGTATCAACCATTACGTCTCTAAATGCAGGTCCTCTACCTGGAACAAACGATTGATGAAATTCGTCTGAGCATGCGTATAAAAATATAATTAATATGGAACTTATAAAAACTTTAATACTTGCATCTTTGTCTGCTTTTATAGCTCTATATAACAGAATGTATAAAATAAAATATTCAGTGCAATGCGCAGCTTTTCTAACTATAAAATCACTCATGGTTCCAAATATATTATTTAAATCAAGGCCAAGCAAATTGAACATATATATAACAAATTTATTATTTCCACTTGATACTTCCCCCGGTTGGCTAGAAAATAAAAATATTAATACCATCCAACCTATCACTAAAATCCAATCTATATGTTTTAATTTCATATATTTACTCCTTTAATTAACTACTTAATTTTTTTATAAGTATATAATGCTTGTACAATAAGCAGTTATACAATATTTTGATGTCACTCACTATAAAAACACCAGCAATAATTAATTATTACCGGTGTTTTTATAGTGTTAATAATTTATGACTATTTAATTTTTATTGCTGTACCGTATGCAATAACTTCTGCAGATCCTTGCATTATAGCGCTCGTTGCATATCTTATATTAACAATACCATCAGCACCTAGTCTCTCTGCCTCTTCCACCATACGTTTGCTTGCTATCGCTCTAGCTTCATTCATCATTTCTGAGTAGCTTTTAATTTCTCCCCCAACTAAGGTTTTAAAACTACTTAATATATCTTTGCCTACATTTTTTGACCATACTACTGAACCTTTAACAACAGATATGGTGTCTATCTCTTTACCACTAATATAATCAGTATTTACTAATATCATTTTCATCCCCCTGTTTTATCTCATTTATTCTTTCATACATATTGTAACCTAACACCCATATAATTCCTACTAAAATAATTACTACTAATGGTAATAAGAATGCTGGTCCCCCCTCCTGCCTTATTGTACTAATTATACCTACTGCATAAGCTCCAGATATTATAACAAAAATAAGTGTTATAAATATAGTTATAATGATTTTTTTCATTTTAACTCCCTCATCTCGAAATTATTTATTATATACATTATATCGCATATTTCTAATAATTAGGTTTGTTTATCTGTACACTTTCTACTTACGGTTATTCATATTAACTTTATCTCAAATATATTAGGCCACAACTTCCCTGTTACAAAAATACGATTCCTCTGCCTATCATACATTATTCCATTAAGTAGTCCTGCATTTTTAAATTCCTTAGGACTTAAAAGGCCCTTAAGATCTAGCCAAGCACTTACTCTTCCGGTATAAGGGCAAATTCTAGCAATTTTATTGCTTTTCCATATGTTAGCATAAATTTCCCCTTGTATAAACTCCATTTCATTTAAATTTGTAACTGGTCTAAATCCATCATGAACCTTGATACTATATACTACTTTGAAATTTTTAGGATTTATAAAATATATTCTATCTGTGCCATCGCTCATAATTAAATGCTCATCGTTATGAGTAAGTCCCCACCCCTGGGTGTTATAATAAAACTTACTAATCAGTTTAAAACTCTCTTTATCATAAATAAAACCCATATTCGATTTCCAGATTAACTGGAAAATTTTATTATCGTAAATTGTAATACCCTCACCAAAATATTCATCTTCTAACCTGCGGACTTTTAAAATTTCACCAGTTTTGAGATCTATTTTACGCAAAGAGGATTCCCCAAAGCCACCAGTGCTCTCATAACAAAAATCTGTATCATATACTAACCCTTGCGTAAAAGCGTTAGCATCATGTGGATAAGTGTTTATAATATTGTAATGATACCTTGGAATACTATTGAAATATATCATAATCCTCACTTCCCTACATAATTCATATTTTGTAATTATTATATGTATATTTCAATACTTTTGTTAATATAAAACAAAATTTGTTTGTTGCCTTAACTATATTTTACTTGAGATTACAAAAAAAACAAGTAATACAAACTTACCATTTAACCTTTATCCTAGAAATTCAGAATTTTCTACATTATCCGCTATTATTGCTTTTTTCATTATTGTAAGGTCTATTATTTGTTTGTCCTTATCAAATGAGCATGGATATTTTGCGCCACAATTATTGCATACTATAAATTCTCTAAAGCAAGTCTGCTCCCTATTATCAAATAAAAACGGAAGATTCTCTAACCCCACTTCATCTCTGGGAGTATTTACAGTCCCTATTTTATATGTATATACATAAGTGGCCTCATGTTTCATTTCGAAGTTTTTACTATTACATTTTGGGCATACTAGTGATTCATCTATTTTCAATTTATAACTCCCTCTCTAATATATTTGTTTTTTAACTTTCAAGTAATTCTTATTAGACTTAGAGTTTTATAGTGTTTTTATACATTAAATGATAAACTAGTTATAATATATATATATTTGTTTTAATAGATAGAGTATTATTTATTATTTTTTTATATGGATCTATATGACAACTTTTACTTCTATATTAATACCTATCATAGATGTAAAAATAATATTGGGGGTTAAGCTTTGATTAATACTAGAAAACAAGTAAATGCATCTATTTTAGAATCACAAAATTTGTTTGAAGATATATTTTCTCCTATAAATAAGAGATCTGGATTTATTAGGTCAAAATCTCCAAACGTACCTATTTACTTTTATAGGTATATTGGTACGTTGGATAATAAAGACACCTATTATGAAAATTTACATAAACTTAATGACAGACTGACCACACTAGGCGCTAGATATTTATACTTCACAAATGGAATACCAATGAAAATTTTATCTGTTTCTATATCTGAAATTGATTGGAAGGCTCTTCTAAGTTCAAGTCCGCTCCAAAGAAACAATTTATTTAGTATTCTTAAAAATAAAGGTCTATTACCAAATATAAAAAACAATTTTTTTAATGATTACATTGAGAGTAGCTTTGATGAAACCTTAGCTCTTTATTTAATAAATGAACCTAATGCATCGGAAACAGTAATTAAAAATTTCACGGTTAAATTCTTAGGGTGGATTTTTGCATTCGTTCCAAAAGCCTTTAGTACTGTTGACTATAATCCAAAACTTGAAAAGGATATTATTAATCCTAAGGTGCTTTTTTATGGTGAGATAAAAAAACATGAAATATATTTTTTAATATTTTTATCTAAACTAGGTTCGGACGTAATTTATATTAATTCAATGCCCGAAATGACTTTTTCTAAAGTTGACGTGCAAGGTGTTTATTCAAAGCTGATAACACTGCCTAAAACCTCTGTGCAAGTACCACTTAATTTTAAAACTAGTACTAGTAGTTTAGATGCTACAAAAGACAATGCTCGCAAGCCTGCAAGGGCTGATACATTGATAAAGCCTTCTATTATAGAAAATAAAGATACACATGTAGATAATAAAAGTATATCAACCGAGATTGTTTTTAAAGATTCTATAAATACTATGATTAAAAGCAGTATGAATATATTTGATGATTTAACAATACCTATCAATAAAAGAATAGGATTTCTAGGTGGATCTTCGCCTTTCATTCCAGTGTACTTTTATAGATATATAGGGGTAAAACAAAATGAAGATGATTATTATAATGACATATTTAGACTAGATAAAACCCTAAGTATTTTAGAAAATTTATATTTAAAATTTACAGATCCCTTGCCAATACGTACCGTACCAAAGTTAGTTACTAGCACCCTTAACATATGGCAATATGTAGATCCTTTTGATGTTTCATTAACTGGTAAACTTTCGACTTTATTTATGGAACATAAAATTTTCCCTACATCTAATCATAACTTAAATAACACTATGGCAAGTAGTTTTAATTATATGTTAGATATATACTGCAATGAAGAAAAAAATGTAACCTTATCTAAAATTAGAAATCTTTCTTTAAAAATACTTTCCTGGATTAATGACTTTGTTCCAACCCTTATGAAGAATTTTGATTTTCAAAACACTTCATCTGATGATATTATAAATCCTAAAGTTATATATTATGGTGATATAAAAAAACATGAGCTTTTATTTTTAATCTTTTTATCCAAATTAGGTTGTGATATTTTATTTATAAATTCGTCTAATGATTCTATTTCAGATATTTCAAGTTCAAGTGAGATATTTTCAAAGAGCCTTTTACTTGATTATAAATCCCCATTAAAGGGGTTCCCAAAGGAAGAATTATTAATAAGACAAGAAACCGTGGCGTTAAAAGCCTCAAAAGAATTAAAAGCGACCCTTTATACAGATGATGATGGTTTTTATAAACCTTGGCAATTTGAAGAATATAAAAGCCATCCTGCTACACTTAAAACTACCTTTTATGAACTCAAAAGTTTATGGAATGAGCCTGCAAGTTTGCGCACAGGTTTTAAAGTTGAGAATAAAACAGTATATATGCCAAACTTATTTGCAAAAATAAGTGGTGTGGATATTGATTTAACATCCTATTGGAAGGATTTCTTCACTCTGAAATCAGCTGAGGATACATTATTTATACCTGAAATTCCATTTACCATCGCCACTTACTCTAAAACTGACTTATACTCTTTAGCTTTTGTACTTGATAAAAATGGTTTGATTGATAAGCAAAAACTACTAACCCATAAGAGTTATAAGTTTTCTTATTTAAAAACTTCTCTTCAAAATACTATAATAGATAAAACAAATTATTTGATAAAAAGCGATATGTTTTTAAATATTATAGATAAAGAATTTAAACTGAAAATTTTAATGACTATTTTAGACCTTAATAAAGATATACTACAGCTACTTGCACAGTATGATTATCCTTCAAAAATACCTAAACTTCTTATTTATGATAATAATGAAACCACTTTTAGTGATGAGGACTCAATTGTTTTATGTTTTTTAAACATATTTGGACTTGATATTGCCATATTAACTCCTACTGGCTATAACAATATAGAGCAAAAAATAAGAGAAAAGTTCTATGATAATCATAAATTAGAAGAAGTTAATTTTAATCTAGATTTACCTAATTTAAATGATGAAAAGAAATACACAAAAGAAAAAACAAAGAATTTTTTCTCAAACATTTTTAATCATAACTAATTATATAAAACTTCATTAAAACAAATAAGACATCTATTTTAATAAGATGCCTTATTTGTTTTGATGTTAGTTTCAAAAAAATCTATTAAATCGTCTCTATACCATAATTATCGCACAAGGCTTCTAATCCACCTCTAAATCCACTACCTATACAATTAATTTTCCATTCATTTTTATACCTATATATCTCTGCCACCACTACAGCAGTTTCTATAGATAAATTTTCATTAAACTTATAACTCATAATTTCTTCTTTTCTATCACCTGCTATAATCCTAAAGTATCCATCAGACACATGTCCAAAGTTTTGATTCCTGTCACTAGCTTCATAGATAGTAACAGTAAAAGCTAACTTTTGAATATTAGGAGGCACTAGCTTTAAGTCTAATTGCACACTTTCATCATATGCATCTTTAAGATATGTATTGTGATCCTTTTTAAGAATTACTCCATCACAAGAACTCTTAGTATTTTCATAGAAAATAAAATCTTTTTCTGCTGTTTTATTATTTCCATCTACCATAAATACTGAAACATCTAAATCAAATTCACTAGCTCCAATATTCATTACGTTAAAATCCAAAGTCACTATAAGTTTTGAAACATTTTTAGCGTTTTCATTTAAACTTAGTTTTTGACCCTTTTTAACTTTAATACTTTTAGACTCATCCACAAGTTTTCTTTTGTCAATATTTTTTCTAGGTTTAATTGGAGTATTTACGTTAACTTCATCATTAATTTTAGGTTGTACATTTTTTACACTTTGGTTACTATTTATACTTTGTGGATTGCTTTCACCTGTCTTATTAAGAGCGCCTAAAGCTATTACAGAATTGTTTTCTGGTCTAATTGAGGTCTCAATAATTAATTTCCCATATTGCCTTTTTTGCGATGTTGTTTTTTTATTACTATTATCAATAATCATAGCCACAAAATTTGCCCCCCAACCTAATCTATTGAAACTTTGAGTCCTGAAGCCCTTTCACAAGGCTGAATAATTACAGTTTCTCCTGGTGAATTAAATTCTAGCATATATGTTTCACCAGATGTTTGTCCAACGAAGGTCTTCCAATTTACATCTGTTTTGAATTGTGGGTCTGCTCCTGTCCAGCAAACCACTGCATCAGGATCAACAACGCAAGGTGTTTCTAAAATAATTGGATTTCCACTTGTAGTTATAACTACTTGAGGGTTACTACCAATTGCTGTTAAATTTGATGTAAACATTCCCTTTTGAGATATAACTCCTGATCCCATAAATCTTACACCATACTTACACCCCGTTGAGAATGCAAGCAAATTTTCTCCTTCGACTCCTATACTTTGGCCTTGTTGCAACGTAATTATACTAACATGTTGAGCTCTACTTGCCATATAATAACTACCAGTACCAGTTACCTTCATAATGGGAATGTTTTCTCCTGACAGCTTCCTAGCTGCTAGATTCATAACAGATTTGAATATATTGTTATTACTATTTGTATCCAATAATACTTTTTCCTGAGTGAAACTACCAGTGTATGCTACCATAGCACCCAATTTTGCAAAAAATTGTCCATCACCCTCTGCAATGCAAGTAAGCTCCTGATGATTTTTAAAATTAATCATACATATTGACCCCTTCCTTCATTTTAATGTACCTTTATTTATAATAACGCTATATTTTGTCTATAATTCCATGTTATTTATTCTACATTTACATTATAACATACGTTAATAACCTCTCCTTTGTAGCTTTTACAATCTAATAATCGTAATTACTTGAACATTAAATTATTATGAATCTAAATGTTAGATTCATGATAAAATCGCGTTGATTATTCTTATTTCCATCCTTTTATGTTATATTGTTTATATAAGTAATTACTTGAAAATATTATATTTTGCCGCGCTGCCTCATTGTGGCACATGTTTCATTTACCTGGGCTTTTATTATAATTTTATAACAACTATGTTATAATTATATATCACATTCAGAGCAGACTTTACTCACCTGTCTACTTACAACATAATTTTACTAAACGGAGGACAACTATGCGTTACTTTGATAATATTAATGATTTACAAAATATCTTTTTTAAAGTTCCTTCATCTTATGGGCTATCTTCCTCAAAGGAAGAATTATCCTATGCAATAGGTGCCTGTTTATATATGCCCGGTACAAGGAAAAATTTACTTAATGATGTACTTATAGGTAAAAAAATGGGTGCTAACACAATTACTCTTTGTCTTGAAGATTCTGTATCCTTAGCCCAAGTTGTTGAAGCTGAAAATAATATTATATCCTTGTTTAAGGACATAAAGTCTCGAGCGTGCGATGATAATTCTTTTATCGATAGTCTACCACTTATTTTTATTAGAGTCCGAAGCATAAGTCAATTTCAAAAACTACTTGACACGTCATGTTTAACAGGGCTTTGTGGGTTTATCTTCCCTAAATTTGATGCTACCCTTGGCGAAAAATATCTATCTACATTAAAAGAATACAATAACTCTAATAAAAGAACCTTGTATGCAATGCCAATCCTTGAAACTCCTAACATAATACACATGGAAACTCGAATAGCAGAACTCATTCGCGTAAAACATATCATAGATAATTATAAAGACTCTATTTTAAATATTCGAATTGGTGGAACAGATTTTTCTGGACTATATAACCTTAGGCGAGGCAAGGAGTTTACCATATATGATTTATCTGTAGTAAAAGATTGTATTACTGATATAATAAATGTCTTTAAACGAGATAATTATATTATCTCTGGCGTTGTTTGTGAATACTATAGCAATGTTTTAAATTTACACAATAACATTCTTATAAAAGAGACTCTTTTAGATAAAACTAATGGACTAACAGGTAAAACTGTTATACATCCAACTCAAGTAAATATAGTAAATTCACTTATGGTGGTTTCTAAAGAAGATTATATTGATGCCGCAAGTATTGTTAACTCATCCGTTGATGGGGTAATAAAAAGTGATTACGCAAATAAAATGAATGAAATAAAACCCCATGAAAAATGGGCTAACGAAATATTACTAAAATCTAAAATAATGGGGGTATTTGAAGATGGAAAATCTTTTCGGGAATTATTGCAATCGATCAATTAATTATAATATAGACAACAGCCTAAAAATCGCTCTTACTATAACCGAAAACAATTGTGCCGTGCCTGTATCAAAGTTATTTACTATGTCCGCTAGGGAGAATAAAAAAAGAGACTTTTTGTTTGTAAGTAAAGTTATAGGAAAACATATACCGATGGTTCCAGTTACTCTAAAAATTGTTGGTGCCTTACTTGCTCGTCTATGGGTTAATGCGCGAGAACATTCTTATACTTATCCTACCACCCAACTAGTTAATGAACTTATTTATTTAGATACAGCTCGCAGCACTAGTGCAATAGATAACAACTTATTTACTCCTATTAAACTTGCTCGCAAGACTCTTTTTATAGGTTTTGCAGAAACTGCTACAGGCCTTGCTCAATCCGTATTTGAAAATTTTTCTAACGCTGCATACATTCACACAACACGCGAGAACATAACTTCTATAGAACCTGCACTATTTTTTAACGAAGAACATTCTCATGCTGTAGAGCATTCGCTTTTCCCTTATAAAAGTGATTTTTTTAATGACTTTGAAGACATAGTCCTAATAGATGATGAACTCACTACAGGTAAGTCTGCACTAAATTTAATACGTTGCCTTCCCGGGAAATATTTTGGAATTATATCTCTACTCGATTGGAGAGATGCTAGCAGCTATAAGATGTTTAAAGATGAAAAAGATATAGATATACTAGTATGCTCTTTAATAAAAGGCGATCTTAAGTGTGATAAACTTAAAGATATTATTAGCGATGATATCATCGCGGCGCCAAGTAATACCAGATTAATTCCATCTTCAAACTATGTTTTTAAAATGGCTAGCTCTATAGATGGTTATAACAAATCTACTGGTAGATTTGGAATTACTTCAAACGATAGTTTAGAAATTATAGAGGAAATTAAATCAGTGTCTGAGGTATTAATTAAAGAAAGAACTACAGGCAATTGCCTTTGTATAGGCACTGGCGAGTTTATATATATGCCTTGTAGTATAAGCGCTTTGCTTGGAAACAATGTTTATTTTCATTCAACTACAAGAAGTCCCGTTCATTCTAGAAACATAGATGATTATGGCAATAAAAATAAGGTTGCTTTTCAAAGCCCTGGTGATGATTCAATAACTAACTACCTTTACAATATACCTGATAATTTTTATAACCAAGTATATTTTTTCTCTGAGAAACCTTTAACCATAAAAAAGGAAGAAGAATTAAATAGAATTTTTTCATACTTCCATATTAAGTCTATTATTTTTGTATGTTGGAAAGGTTTGAAAAAAAATAATTGCCCAATTAATAATTAAAAATTATCCATAAAGAATATAAATAAAGAGGTGTATTTAAATGAATCAATGCGATTTTTCTGGCAGCTACTCTAAAAAAGATGCTATATTCCTTCTTAAAGACATATCAAATTTGATAGTAGAACAAGACAATGAATTTAGAGAAAACGCTATACAAAGTGGAGTTCATTATTCTGAAATGTTACCTATAGAATATACACCCTCAAAAGAGTATATGGACATTTTCTATAACACGCTTGAGCGATCAAAAATTAAACTAGCTAATCTCGTTGCAATACTAAGTGAGAGAATTATAGAGACTCGAGGCAAAAATATTATTTTAGTTTCCCTTGCTAGAGCAGGTACTCCTATTGGAGTATTAATTAAAAGATATTTAGAGTTTAAATATAATATCTCTCCAGCTCATTACAGTATTTCGATAATACGTGATAAAGGCATTGATAAAAATGCACTTATGTATATATTAAAAAAACATCCAACCTCAGAAATACAATTCATCGATGGATGGACAGGCAAAGGTGTTATTGCGCATACCTTAATAAAGGCATGTAAAGAATATAATGAAGAATATAATATAACACTTAACTCAAGCCTTGCAGTATTATCTGACCCTGCTCACTGCACTTTAATTTACGGTACAAGAGAGGATTTTCTAATACCAAGTGCTTGCCTTAATTCCACCGTTTCAGGTCTGGTAAGCCGAACTGTGCTCAGTGATAAGTATATACACATGGATGATTTCCACGGCACAAAGTTTTATAAAAAATTAATTTCCGTGAATGTTTCTAATTTCTATATAGATGAAATATGTAACTGTTTTAAAGATATCAATGAAGATTATAAACAGTCACTGATAAATTCGCAGTCTTCTAAAGAAGTAGCAATCGATATTGAATTTGATTCTAATTATCTAAGTTGCAAGGGACTCCGAGACATTGAAAGTATTAAAACTAAATTTAATATAAATAATATTAATCTTATAAAACCTGGAATTGGAGAAACAACGCGAGTACTCCTTAGACGATTGCCATGGAAAATACTTGTAGATTCCTTTGACAACCCAAACTTAAAACATATATTTAAGTTAGCCCAGGAGAAAGATATTCCTGTGGAAATATATACTGATATGTGTTATTCCTGCTGTGGAATTATCAAAGCAAAAGAAAAAGAGGATATGTAACCAACAATTAAAGGATGTGTTTTTATAATATTTGCCTCTGACCTTGATAGTACCCTTATATATTCTTTAAAACATTGCACCTTAATTAATGAAAAACACCTTGTTCCTGTGGATTTTTATAATGATCAAATGTGTAGCTTCATTACTAAACCCATGCAAAGCCTCTTAGAACATATAAATGAAAGTATGATTTTTGTACCCGTTACCACAAGGTCACTAGCTCAATACTCGCGGATTAAATACATATATGATGAACTAAAACCCAAATATGCAGTTGTAGCAAATGGAGGTATTATTCTTAAAAATGGAGTAGAACTTACTGATTGGTCAGATATAAGCTATGGTAAAATTAAAGAAGTTGTTTCAATTGCTGATATGATAAGATTATGTGGTTTCTTTTTAGAAAGTGACATCGTAAAAACATATAAAACCTGTGAAAATCTTTTTATATACTCTATTTTAGACGAGGATAAAATGGAAAACTCTATGCTAAGGGGAGAAATTGATATAGATTATTTTGAAATATTACGATTATTTTGCAAAGATTATAATTATAGTGTGTCTAAGCAAGGTAAAAAAGTATATATAGTACCCTATTGCATTAATAAATATGACCCCATAAGCTATATAAAACAACTCGAGAATATAAATGTATTACTCTCTGCGGGTGATTCAATACTTGACTACCCCTTGATTAAAAATTCAGATTATGGAATAATTCCATATCATGGAGAGTTATTACGTACTCTTTCGACTATAGAACTTGATGGTTCTATATATATTACAAAGGAATCTGGAATATTTGCAGGTCCTGAAATCTTAGATGTAGTTCATCAAAAATTCCATGAAATTAAAGGAACTTCTCATGATTAGGTATGTTCGCTATATAATATAAACTTAAAAACATTAATTATCCATTATCAATTAAAATGCCAGTATTGACTTTTAAGTCAATACTGGCATTTTTGTTATGCTATTATGCTACTTTATTTTCCTCTTCTTCTTGTTCTAATTGCGTTTCTTGTCTTTTTTTTACAAAAGGCCTCATAATCAATTTTACGATTTCATTCATAACTATTACAAGTGAAGATAATACAATTATCTTTAGCCACATAGTAGCACTTAAAGGCACTGCATTAAAGAACCCTGAGAATATTTCAGTTACAATTATTTGAGCCACAGCTGTTCCCCCGATTATCTTTAAGAATATAGTATTTTTAAAGATATTAGGCAGTATGCTATCGCTTCCAAATTCTCTACAATTAAATGAATTAAACAATGCACTAAAAGCAAATACCGCAAATAGAACTGTCTGCATTTCATTTGATCCTGTAACTCCATCTTTCGGGAATCCAGCTCCTAATATATCAAACTTCATCTGAATCATGATAATACCCGTTATATATAGAGCATTAGCAATCATGCTTGTAATCATCTGTTTAGTTATAATGCTAGCTTTTCTATTAGTAGGCTTTCTCCTGAGTACTGCATCTCTTACTGGTTCTAGTCCAAGTGATAGCGCTGGTGGACCATCCATTATAATATTTACCCATAACAATTGTATTGTAGTAAACGGCATTTGGAAATCAAATAATACAGATAAAATCGCTGTTAAAAATGCAATTATATTAACAGTTATCTGAAATTGAATAAATCTCTGGAAGTTCTCATAAATACCTCTTCCCCATTTAATACCCTTTACAATAGTTCCAAAACTATCATCTGTTAAAATTATATCTGCAGCATTCTTACTAACCTCTGTACCCGCTATACCCATAGCTATACCTACATCAGCTCTTGTAAGTGCTGGAGCATCATTTATTCCATCTCCAGTTACAGCTACTACCTCTCCATTATCTTGAAGAGCTTCAACTATTCTCATTTTTGTATCAGGTTTTGAACGTGCTACTATTGATATAGTAGTTATTTCCTCTCTAAGTTCCTCATCTGTTAATGTATCTATATAAGTTGCTTCTACTGCTCTATTATTACCAGTTAATAATCCTAGTTCTTTTCCTATAGCAATAGCTGTAATTATATTGTCACCTGTAAGCATTTTTGTAGAAACCCCTGCTTTTTTAGCAGTTTCCACAGCTTCCTTAACATCAAGTCTTAGAGGATCCCTTATTCCTACAAACCCCGTAAACACCAAATTATCCTCAAGTGTACCTTGCTCAGACGCCATAGCTACTTCTTCACTTATATTTCTATATGCAAATCCAAGAACTCTCATAGAATTTTTTTGAAGTTTTCCAATTTCGTTTAATATCTCATCACGCCTAACCTGACTGAGCTCTACTTCCTCACAGTTAACATGTTCGAACTTGCATAGTTCTAGAATTATTTCAGGTGCTCCCTTTGTTAATACTGTGGCGCCTTCCTCTTCTTCTATAACAGTACTCATTCTTTTACGTTTTGAACTAAATGGAATTTGATGAGCTATATTTGCATTTTGCCTTTCTTGTACGTAATCACAGGCATCATTGTATAAAAGAAGAGCACACTCCGTTGCACTACCTAGATACTTAACTTCATTGTCATCTCTTTCAATATCTGCTGTAGAGTTTACAAGGCAGTTATCTATAAAATAGTTATTTGTATTACTTAATTCATCACGGCCTTTAAACTTACCATTTAAATAAACTTTTTCCACTGTCATTCTATTTTGAGTAAGTGTACCTGTTTTATCTGAGCATATAACACTTACTGAACCTATTGTTTCACAGGCTTCTTTTTTAGTAACAAGTGCATTTATTTTAGCCATTTTCTGCATAGTTATTGCAAGTGTCATATTTATCATTGTTGGAAGTCCTTCAGGAACAGCTGCAACAATTAAAGCAACGCATACAACAAAGGCAGTTTTTATTGGTCCAACAGACTCTAAAAAGGCAAATACACCGGTTGTATCCGGTGATATCTCTTTAGCTACAAGCATCTTTATAATCATAACTATAAATAATATTGCAGCTATTGCACTTGATACTTTGGAAATTTTACCACCCAAATCTCCTAGTTTTGCTTGAAGGGGTGTTTGTAAATCTCCTTGTTCAAGATTTCTAGCTATTTCTCCCATCTGAGAGCTATCCCCTGTGGAAGTAACTACAAAACTAGCCCTACCATAAGCAATAAGTGTTCCTCCAAAAACCATATTCTTTTGTTTTGCAGGAATTGGGTCTTGAACTATAATTTTGTCTTTAGACTTTATATTTTCCATTTCTATTACAAGTTCTGAGTCTTTACTAACATCCTCTGATTCTCCTGTAAGCATGTCCTCTCTAACCATTAAATCTATACTACTTACAAGTCTTCCATCTGCTGGAACCATATCTCCAGTCTCAATAGAAACTATATCTCCTGGTACTAGCTCATTTTTATTAACTTGAACAATTTTCCCGTTTCTTAATACTTTTACCTCTATATTCTCTGTCATTTTTGATAACGCATCCGCAGCCTTTTGTGATTTTCCTTCTGTGAAAATGCCTATACCAATTCCTATTGCTACAGCGCACACTATACCAATAGCATCATGAAACTCTCCTACTAATGCACTAATTACAGCTGCCGCTAAAAGTATTACCATCATAGGTTCGGTTATTGCTTCCTTGATACTATCCCATATAGATCCCTTTTCTTGTTTAGTAAATTCATTTAGACCATATTTTGCAAGTCTTTTCTCAATCTCAGAACTCGATAATCCTTTGCTACTATCAACCTTAAGGTCATGTAAAACTTCTGAGCTCTGCTTATTAAAATATTTCATTTTATCCACCCTTCTGTAATATGTATAAGTTTATTTTAAACTAAAATGTAGAAAATGATAAATTCATCATTTTCTACATCACTAGTGTATTATAGATATATAACTTAAGCTAAATTTATCTATTTATATTTCTTAGCCATTTCACCTAAACCAGCGGAGGCATCTGATTCTCCTACAGCTGTAAATTTCCATTCTCCATTATTTCTATAAATTTCAGCAACAAACAAGCCAGTTTTACCAGAATATTCTTCTGTTAAGTTAAAACGAAGCATTTCTTTATTGTCTGAAATATTTACTAAACGTATGAACGCATTTTCTATCATACCGAAATGTTGTTTGCGTTCAATTGCAGCATATATATTAACTACAAAAACTAGCTTAAATACATCTTTTGGTATGATAGATAAATCAACCATGATTTGTTCATCATCTCCATCACCATCACCAGTAAGGTTATCGCCCATATGTTGTATACTACCGCATTTACTCTTTAAATTTCCGAAATAAACCATATGGTCTTTCCCACGAAGCTTATCATTCTCATCTAGCATAAGAACAGAAGCATCACAATCTACTTCTGCTTGCTTACCTCCAAATAGTCCTCCAAGTAAGCCCTTTGGTGATTGTTTCACTGGGTCCCATCCAAGTCCTACCATTGTCTTTTTTAAACCTGGATTATCTTTTGTAAGATTTACTCTTTGACCTTTTGTTAAATTTATTCCCACTTTATCCATCTCCTTTAAATATTTAGTATTTATAAAAACACACTAATTAATTTATTAATTATATATCTTAGGCATCAAGACCATAATTTTTACAAAGAGCCGCTAATCCGCCTTGAAATCCGCTTCCTGTTGCACTAAATTTCCATTCACCATTATTACGGTATATTTCACAAAACACTAATGCAGTTTCTACTGAGAAATCTTCTGATAGGTCGTATCTTAAAATTTCTTCATTAGTTTCTTCATTTACAACCCTAACAAAAGCATTAGAAATCTGACCAAAGTTTTGAGCACGAGCTATTGCATCATCTATAGTTACTGTAATTGCTATTTTATCAATATCTGCTGGTATTTTACCGAATTCAACAATTAGTTGTTCATCGTCTCCTTCACCTTCACCAGTTCTATTATCACCAGTATGTATAACTGCTCCTGTAGAATGCTCTAAATTATTATAAAATATAAAATCTAAGTCATTATTAGTTTTTCCATTTGAACCTACTAAAAACGCTGAAGCATCTAAATCAAACTCAGCTCCACCTGAATATTTATTGGTATCCCACCCAAGTCCTATAACTGCTTTCTTTAAAGACGGATTTGACTTAGTTAAATCTATTTTTTGACCTTTACTTAAATTAATTGTCATATTTATTCCTCTCCTATTCTTATATGGTGAACTTATTAATTTCTATATATTTGAGTATACATTATCAGATATACACTATTATTAATTTACACTAATTCCAAAATTCTTGCAAAGTGCAGTTAGTCCGCCCTCAAATCCACTTCCTACTGCGCTAAATTTCCATTCTCCATTGTTACGATAAAGCTCTGCAACTACCACTGCTGTTTCTATACTATAATCTTCACTTAGATCATATCTTATTAATTCTTCATTATTATTCTCATCAAGTATTCTTATAAATGCATTAGACACTTGTCCAAAATTTTGAGCTCTCTCGGCAGCCTCATGAATGGTTACAGTAAAGTTTATCTTTTCAACAGAAGTCGGAACTTTACTTAACTCGATTTTAATTTGTTCATCATCGCCTTCACCATCTCCAGTTTTATTATCACCTAAATGTGTTACAGCTCCAGATGCATCCTTAGGATTATTATAAAAAATAAAATCATTATCAGATGTTACTTTTCCATTTGCTCCAACTAAGAAAGCCGCAGCATCTAGATCAAAGGCAGCGCCACCATCGTATTTATTAGTATCCCAACCAAGTCCAACAATAACATTAATGAGACCAGGATTTCCTTTAGTTAAATCTACTTTTTGACCTTTTTTCAAACTAATTGCCATAATATATTCCTCCTCAAAACCACCAAAATGGTTATATTAAACATTTTGTATATATAAATTTTAAAAATAACTTTACCTTAAAAATGTAAAGCTCACTATTGATTATTTCCAAAAATTCACAAAATAATCAGTTAAATTGTAAAGTTAAGAAAAAAAACTTTATTTTAGTTTGAATTACATTATGTAATTCAACTCCAATAAAGCAATTTCATTATCATAAGTATAACATCATTACCTAATAAATACTATATTATGCAAGTAAAAATCACTTATCTACATGTGTACTTTTAGTAAACAATTAGTGTTACTATTATTAAATCGTTAATAAAACAGCTTTTAAATTACAATGTACTATTATAATTTAAAGAATGTATCTGCTTTATTTGCTTCTGATACATTTGACCCCTTATAAAAAATTATAAGTTATTATGAATTTATTTTCATATTTTGATATTTATGGTAATTTTGTAACTTATAGTGTAATATATATAAGTATAGCGTAATAATAAAACTTTGGGCATGCTAAAAAAATTAACTCAGTATAATTACGGTTATTTTAAAAGGATGCGCTTGATAAGGAGGTATTAAAGTGCAAAAGAAAGATATGATTGAAATGTTGCTACCAATTGAACAAAATACTAAACTAAAAATGCTTAATGATTACATGGGAATCTTAAACTTAAACGAAAACGACACAAATATAATAAATCTTGCTAAAAGTAGGTCACTCGCTGCCATTCCTATAGCTTCTAGGTATAGAATTATTGATTTCGCCTTATCTAATATGGTTAATTCTGGTCTCAAAAACATTGGTGTCTTTACTCAAAGTAAATCACGTTCTTTAGTAGATCATCTAGGTACAGGTAGGCCTTGGAATTTAGACAAAATGCTTGACGGACTCTTTGTTTTTAATTCTCAAATTGCAAATGAAACTATAAATAGTGCAGAAACATTATACAACAATATGGAGTACCTATATAAAAGTCAAGAAAAAAACGTTATTCTTTCCCCCTCTTATATGATAGGCAATATAGATTACATAGCAGCAGTCAACTATCATGAAGAAAAAAATCAAGATATAACCGTCATATACAAAGAAATTGACAATGGAATGGAAGATTTCATAAATTGTGATGTATTAAATTTAGATGATAAACGTAATGTACAAAGCGTAGGTAGAAATATTGGAGCTTACAATAATATAAACATTAGCACTGAAATGTTTATTATGAAAAAAGAACTTTTTATATCACTTATAAATAAATGCATAAAAACTGGTTCTTATCCAACCATTAAAGATGTAATATATAAAAATCTTGATAATTTATCAGTAACAGCTTATGCCTTTAAAGGTTATCTTCAATGTATTAATTCAATAAGTTCTTATTATAAAATTAATATGGATTTGCTAAACATGAAAACAACTAGAGAGTTGTTTTTTAGTAATGGACCTATTTATACAAAGGTTAAGGATCAACCCCCTACTAAATATTGTGACAGCAGCAAAGTTAAAAATTCTATAATTGGTGACGGTTGCATTATCGAAGGTCTTGTTGAAAATAGTATTATATCAAGGGGAGTTTTGGTTAATAAAGGAGCCGAAATTAAAAACAGTATCATCCTTCATAACTGCCAGATTAGAGAAGACTCCAAACTTTTGAATGTTATTATAGACAAAAACGTAATTATAGACAAAGGAAAAACTCTTCATGGTGATATTGAATTCCCACTTGTGATAGAAAAAATGGCTTATTTAAAATATTAAAAATATAACAGCAGCAACTTAAAAGTTACTGCTGCTATATTTTTTTAATGTTTTGTTTTTTAGCTTTCTTTAATCATTTTCATTATTAGTTTCTATGACAATTTTCTTTTTGCTAAGCATTTCTTTTAATTTAAAATCGTCTTGTGTTTGTTCATATAATTTTTCCAAATAAATAGTTTTAGACTCAAAAGGCATTGTCACTCCATCTTGCTGCAACATATCTATTACTTTGAAGTTTACATTTTCTTTTACCTTAAGGTATTCTTCATAATCTGGTGTGTCCGCAAAATAACATACTAAAATATCTAAACTAGTAGCACTAAATTTATCAAACCTAACGATAATACCTGTCTTACTTACCTGTTCGTCATTTTGTAATATATTTATAATATTTGTAATACAATTCTCTAATTTTTCCATAGGTGTTTTATAAGTTAGTTCTAAAGTCATACTAACTCTCCGTTTTCCTCTTCTACTAAAATTAGTTACGGCCTCATTAGTTAATATTGTATTAGGCACTATTACTAACGCCTCGTCAATAGTTCTTATTTTAGTAGTTCTAAACGAAATACTTTCTATACTACCTTCTAGATACGCATTACTAACCCAATCCCCAATAGTAAAAGGTTTATCTAATATTATAAAAATACCTGCTATAACATTAGCTGCTGCATCTTTAGCGGCTAGTGCAAAGGCTAAACCACCTAGTCCAAGTCCAGTAACAAACCCCTGAATGTTATAACCCCAAGTTTCAGCTACCATAGTAATAACTAATGCTATCAGTACTGCTCTTAATGTTTTGGACATAAATGGGAATAATATCTTATCTACCTTTATATCATAAGCTTTATGCATTTTCTCAAATAGGACAGAAGATTCTTCCGTAAGATTGTACAGTCCCCAAGAAATCAAAATTATTACAGCCGAGCTAAAAAGCTTATCTATAAAAAGAATATTAATTGGAATACTTGCAATAATTAAGAGTTTAGACGCAAAATAAAATCCTAATACCCCAAAGAAATTAGTTACAGGTTTATGAAACGCAGAAACTATTTTTGTATCTGTACTAAATTTTGTTTTATTTACAAGTTTTAAAATTAATCTAAATACATATTTAGCAAATATTTTTTTTAACAATTCAAATAATATGAATACTACAATAGCCATAATTATATATTTTATTTTGTAAGAACTTATATTATCAAACATATATTGTATTTCATCTTCTGAAAAAAAACTGGTTATGGATTTAAACAAAGAATCTCACTCCCCTTTTTTCACACGTTTATATATATATTCATTTTAATCTAATAATGCTATTTTCTCAATGGTTTATATTGTAAATTTTATAATATAAATAAAAAAAACACTTCTTTATGAAGTGTTTTTTGGTGGCTTACCGGGGAATCGAACCCCGGACACCATGATTAAAAGTCATGTGCTCTACCAACTGAGCTAGTAAACCATATTTACCTGGCGACAACCTACTCTTCCACAAGGTTACCCCTGCAGTACCATCGGCGCATTGAAGCTTAACCTTCGTGTTCGGTATGGGAACGGGTGTTACCTTCATGCCATAATTACCAGATGAGAATATAAATATTCTCTGAAAATTGCACAGTGCTGGTCTTTTCGCTCTCGCTCAAAGCCTCTGCTTCATTCTTACGAATGAAGTATGTATCGCAAAATTAATATGTTT
>NZ_JBOITN010000009.1:0-29811 GCF_050717545.1 Clostridium sp. | reverse complement strand
ACAATTTAATATCCATTTTATGTAATCATTCGTGTTTACCAATGGTCTTTTTGTTGTGCTTAAAATTAATCAAAATAATTCTAAATAAATTTCAAACTAATAGTTGACTTTAACTAGCTGGTCTTTATTTTTTTATATAGGATAATGTTGTATTAATTATATCATGAGAATACGATATATGATACTGGTAGATATATGTAGTGGTTTAGGTATCCTAAGAAATTTTAGACATAAAAATACTCTCCCTTACAATTTTTAGAAAAATTATTTATCTAAATTATTGCCAAGAAAGAGTACTTTTTATTCTATTTACACATTACAAGTTATACTAATTTATTTTCTAAGTTCCTGTCTACCAGTTACTTTACTTGTAGCATCCATTGTAAATGTGGATTTAACTTCATTACTAGTAAAATATACATTTCCGTTAACTCTAGTATCTATTAATCTAAAGTTCTTTGTCGAAACATAAAGGTCACCATTATAAGTTCCATGTTGTAAACTATTGCCAGTACTAACTTTAGATTCAGTTTTTGTACCAGTTTCTGTACCAGTTCCCACCCTGTTTCCGGTATCTTCTCCAATAGCGGCACCAGTTTTTGCTCCGGTATCTGTGCCTACTCCTGTAGATGTACTATATTTTGCTCCTGCATCTGTACCTATTCCTGTAGATGTACCATTTTTTTCTCCCATATCTGTACCTGCTCCTGTAGCTGTACCCTGTTTAACAGTTGTATCTGGATATTCTGTACCTGGAACTACATTACGAGTTTCCATGTCTGTTCTCGGTGGCGTTACTTTTGGCATTACAGGTGCTTGCCTAGCACATCCCACAAAAAATATAGTTAGTAACGGTAGCATTAATAATTTGTTTTTAAATTTCATTACAAAACCTCCTTATTATTAAAAAATATTAATTTATAAATTTAGTATAACCGTACTTATCAATATAAATGTAATATAAATGTTATACTAAATAACAAATAATACTTAAAATAACAAAGTTTATTATTATTATTATAAATCTATTATAAAAATAGCAATTACTAAACAGACACTAAAACCTTGCCAATGCTTTCATAATATAGTCCTTCTTTCAATAATTTTAATTATTAGAACTATTATATAACTTTAGTATAATAATAGCAATTATGACATAATATAAAAGAAATAACTTTATTTTGCGGATGTTAGTAGCACATCTTACTAAGAAAAGTTGATCAAGTAAAATTCGTTTAGGAGTGACGAGTTTAAAAAACATATAGAATTGATGGGTTTATATATGGTAAAATAATATATAACTTAGAAAGGTGGATTGAGTATTATGGGAATATTAGATAAATACGATGAATCAATAAAATTATCATATAATTACGCATATAGAATGTTAGTTCATTTAAAGAATATCACAGATAATTTTAATAATATAAAAGATCCAGATGATATAACAATAGAGGTATATAGAGACTCTATTATTAAAAAGTATGAAACATTAGAAGATTTAACTTGGAAGTTACTCTCAAAGATTTTTAAGGTTTCCGGATTAGAAATAAATAATCCAAGAGGTTGTTATAAACAAGCCTTTAAGGAAGGATTGATCAATAATATAGAAATCTGGAATGACATCTTATTATCAAGAAACTCCACATCACATATTTATGACGAGCAGGATTATGATAATATTAAAAATAAGATAGTAAGTGATTATACTGATGCCATAGAAAATCTATTATGCAATCTTTCGAAGGTGGTAATGTGATATGTATGGAATTGAGAAAGAAGTATATAAAAATCTGATTAATTATTTCCAATATAATAGTAGTATTGATAAAGTTATATTATTTGGGTCAAGAGCAAAAAAAACAGAAAATATAAATTCAGATATAGATTTATGTATAGGGTTTACAGGTAAAAGTAAAGGGAGTACGGTAGAAGAAATAAACGATATAATAGGGATTTATTCTTGTGATATTGTTTTTATAGGTACATTAAATGAAAATATAAAAATACAGGTAGCTAGAGATGGAATTGAAATTTACAGTAAAATGGAAAGAATATAAATGAAAAACTTGGCGGCAGCAGAGTGAGGTGAGAACACTGAAATATACATAAATATTTCAGTGCTTTTTTTGTTGCAAAAGTAGAGCTAACGATAGCAATTCATTTTAAATATATTTTTTTCTATTATTTAATAATCCACCCATTGCTATGATGAATATAGGAATTATAAAGTAATGTGAAATATAATTGGAGGATCGGTTTTTATGAATCAGCGCGGAGATATATCTATACAAAAAGAGTTTGAACTAAGTGGTTTTTTGATTATATTAATGTCAGTTTCCAGTGCAGTTACCGTAGCTAACCTGTATTATTCCCAGCCTTTACTGGAAGTATTTTCTAAATTTTTTAATGTACCATCCACCATGATTGGAATTGCAGCTATGCTGACTCAAATCGGTTATGCAATGGGACTTGTTTTCATAGTTCCATTGGGAGATATTAGAGAACGCCGACGCCTAATCATGACGATGTTATTTTGTTCAGCAATAGCACTACTTGGTCTCTCATTTGCTTCAAACATATGGTGGTTATTAATCAGTTCTTTCATAGTTGGGCTGACTTCGATTACTCCAATGTTGATTGTGACGATAGCGGCACATCTAGCAAAACCAGTAGAAAGAGGTAAGGTGATTGGAAACGTCATGAGTGGGCTACTAATTGGTATCCTATTATCCCGTGTGTTTAGCGGAATTATAGGATCGATTTTAGGATGGCAGAGTGTTTATCGCATAGCTGCTTTAATGATGATCTTATTAATTCTGATATTCAATTTTTGGTTTCCAAAATCTGTTCCAGATACTATGATGAGTTATGGAAAATTACTTAAATCTATAGCTGTACTACTACGAAATCAACCAGTTTTAAAGGAATGTTCATTAATTGGTGCAATGATGTTTGCCACCTTCAGTGCATTTTGGACCACACTCTCTTTTTTACTTAAATCACCAGTCTACAATTTAGGGGCTAAAGCAGCGGGACTTTTTGGATTAGTGGGAATTGTAGGAGCTTTGGCAGCTTCTAATGTAGGAAGAGTTGCTGATAAAAGGGGATCTCGATTAACCTTAACTATAGCGATTATACTCTCTACGTTGTCGTATATTTGTTTTTGGATTTTCGGATATCGAATTTGGGGACTCATTAGTGGAGTGATTTTGTTGGACTTAGGAATCCAAACTGGTCAAATTTCCAATCAAACCCGTATTAATACTTTAGATGCCACAGCCCGCAGTCGCAATAATGCTGTGTATATGGCGTTTTACTTTTGCGGTGGTGCATTAGGTTCATTACTAGGTACCTTTTCTTGGGGATTGTTTGGCTGGATTGGCGTATGTGGCTGTGGAATGATTTTTCAAATAATTGCAGCTATAATTCATTTTTGGGGTATACAACGCAGATAAAAACATGTCAGTTGTAACATGTTTTTATCTGCGTTGCATAATAATTATTAATAACTTAGATGAGTCTTTTTATAAGTGTAATTTGTTAGCCGTTAATAAGGATGAAAATTGGTATCAGTTATGGTTTAATTTTACCCTATTATCTTGGCTCTGGTACTGCTATAGCTTCTAAAGGTGGAGATTTTCCAACTAGGCCAACTGCATAGATAGTATAGTAATTATTAGGATTTAATTTAACATTTGGAACAGTTAATACTATATTGCCAGTACCAGTAGGACTGACTTTGAAGGTATATGTTCCTTCAGGAACGCAAACATAATGCGTAGTATCTTTATAAGGGATATTATTGAATACTTTTGTACCATCAGCTAATGTTATATCAACTGCTGGTGCATTTGGAGAAAGATGAACAAATCTTACACAAGCTTTGCCACTAGTGTTAGCAGTGATTGGTTCGGGAATAGGAAGCAAACTAATATTAGGAAGAGTTCCTATAGCGGCTACAGTAAATACAGTATTTTTAGGGATAAATACATTTGTATTTATAACAGGGTTTGTCATTTGACCTGAAGGATAAACCTTAATATTGTAGTCTCCAGGAGGAACAGGCAGATATTGTGATAATTCCTTATATGCAAGATTCTTTACAATAAGATTTCCGTTGGCATAAACATCTACAGCTGGCGAATTAGGAGAGGCATGGAATACCCTAATACGAGAACTCATCTGCATACCTCTGTAGAAATAATCTGAGGTGTTAGCATATGGACAATAAAACATTGAATTTCCCCTTTATATCATTAATCAATATTATAATATGTAATAAATAATATAATGTTCATACTAGTTTTGAGGCAATTCTAAATTGTTAAAACGCCATTGTAATATTATTCGATTATAAGGTTGACAGCCATGAACCACATTCATATAACCCTGTTCCAATAAATGAATGTAATGAGGTGGGATTCTACTTTGAATTCTTTCTCATATAAAAGTACACAGGGAATCCTAGTAAAGTTATAATTATTCCATAAGTTGCATTGGAGGAATCTGTTATAAAAGTACTTACAAGTATAAATACACCTCCGATAATCCCTATTAATGGTGTAATAGGGTAAAAGGGAACTTTATAGGATGTTTTTATATCCTTATGTTTACTTCTTAAGATGAAGATACCTGCAACACACATAGTAAAAAATATCCACATTATAAATACAATTAGATTTGTAAGAGTATCAAAGGAACCACTTAATATATAAAAGCATGCGAGTATTACTTCAAATGCAAATATATTGATAGGTGCTTTAAACCTATTATCAACTTTACTAAAAAACTTTGAAAAAGGTAAAAGCTTATCTTGAACCATTGCGAAAGGAATCCTAACCCCTGTCATTAAATATCCATTTAATGCTCCAAAGATAGAAATCATTATTCCACCGGCTATTAAGGCAGCACCAATGGGTCCAAACAAGATTTCTGCTACATCTGAAGCTGGTTTAGAGGACGCTATTACCGCTGTGATGGGCATTACGTTTATTATTGCTATATTAATAAATAAATAAACTATTATTATTACGAATAGTCCTATAATTATAGATTTTGAAATATCCTTTTTACCATTCTTAAGTTCACCACTCATGTTACCAACGCTAATCCAGCCATCATAAGCCCATAAGGTACCTAAAACTGCTGCTCCAAAGCCTGCAATGCCTACTGAGTTTAATGAAGCTACTGGTGCTATAAAATCATGAGCAGTCCCTTTCACTAAACCAACTATTATGATAACAAGTATTGGAATAAGTTTTCCTATAGTAGCAACAACCTGAAGTTTGCTTCCAAGCTTTGTTGATATAATATTTATGACCATGAGGAAAAATAAAATAAATATAGCTAGTATTTTTTGCTGCATTGCTGTCATTGAGGGTATAAAATAAGTGGATTGAGTGACTAGGACTATTGATAATGCTGCTACTACTCCTGGTACATAAATTAAGGTTTGCATCCATCCAAATAAAAATGCACATTTTTCACCATATAATTCTTTAAGATAAACGAAAACTCCACCAGTGGTTGGAAAAGCTGTAGCTACTTCAGCAACTGTTAAAGCAGAGGCTGTTGTTATTAGCCCTCCAATTACCCAAGCCATTATTCCTAGCATTGGTGTGCCAGCATTTTTAAAAACTGAGGAAGCTTTAAAAAATATTCCAGAACCTATAACCATACCTATAACTATAGTAATACCTTCTAAAAGTCCTATCTCTTTTTTTAGCCACTTAGAAATAGTAAGCTCATTATTTTGCGTAATTGACTCTTTCATAAATAATCATCTCCTTTTTTTCAAGTATTTTATAATTAATCTAGTACATTAATTATTATTATAATTAAGACAGTTATAGAACTATTAAAATAACTCACACTTCATCTAACTAATATAAAATATGAATAAATAATTAATATAAGATAACAATATCGTAATGAGCATAAATAAATATCCATAGGAGATGATTACTACTTGAAAATTATTAGTTTTAGGGTTTTTAAGGGAAGGAATATATATTCTCACAAGAAGTGTATAAGGCTTAACCTAGACTTAGAAGGGTATAGTGAAATTCCAAGTAAAAAGATTTTTGAATTTAATAATAGTTTGGTAAATATATTACCGGAGCTTGCTGAGCATATATGTGGTATAGATAATAACGATAAAGATTTTAATAAGGCGCATGCAGATGGCGCTTATTTGGCACATATATGTAATCATATTATACTTGCAGTCCATAATATGATTGGTGTTAAAGTAAGTTATGGAAAGGCAAAGGAAGTATTTGGGGATAATTGTTATGTAATTTATCAATACCAATTTAAGGATACAGGGATAGAGGCCGGAATTATAGCAGTGGATATAATTAATTCATTAATTCATAGGTCTAAATTAGATTTAGATTTAAGATTAATTGAACTAAGAAAAATATTAATTAGTGAACAGGATAAATTAATTAAGGATATACCTAGGAATATTCCGATAGTAGCAATAACAGGAACTAATGGAAAAACTACTACTACAAGGCTAATAACACATATACTTACAATTTCAGGATATATAGTTGGAATGACCACAACTAGTGGGATTTATATAAATGAAAAATGTATATGTAAGGGTGATATGTCAGGTCCTAAGAGCGCTTTAGTTGTTCTTACAAATAAAGATATAAATGCAGCTGTACTTGAGACTGCACGTGGTGGAATAATAAGAGAAGGTCTTGGTTATGATCTTGCAGATGTTGCAGTTATTACAAACATAACAGAGGATCATATTGGGATAAATGAAGTTAAAACCATAGAGGACTTAGCAAGAGTTAAAGCTTTGGTTGGTGAAGCAGTTAAAACTAATGGTTATGTGGTTATCAATGGAGATGACAAAATTAGTATAAATATTTTGAATAGGTTCAAGAGTAAGCTTATTATTTTTTCTATGGATAAGAACAATGTGATCATGCAAGCTAACATTAGAAATGGCGGATGTGGAATTTATTTAGATGAAGATTATATGATTGTACAAAAAAATACTGATATTAAAAGGTTGATTAACATAAATAAAATAGGAATAACAATGAAAGGTATACTCAAGTTTAATATAGAAAATGCCATGGCAGCTTGCGGAGCTGCAATAGGGCTAGGCATAGATTATGACATTATAGAGCAGGGGTTAACGTCATTTTACAGTGATGAAGATCAGAATCCTGGGAGGTTTAACCAATATTTTGTTAATGATGTAATGGTAATCTTAGATTATGGGCACAACATTGCAAGCTACAAGGCTGTATTTAGTGCACTTAAGAATATAGAACATAATAAACTTATAGGAGTTATTGGGGCACCAGGAGATAGACTTGACAGTTTTATACTTGAAGTTGGTAAATATGCAGGAGAAAATTTAGATTTCATTTTTATAAAGGAATACGAAGATAAAAGAGGTAGAGCTAAAGGCGAAGTAGCGAATATTATAGAAAAAGGAGTGTTAAAATCGGAGTTAAATAGTACAAACATAAAGAAGATTTTAGTGGAAGCTGATGCATTCAGAGCTGCCTTAGATCTTGCAGAACCTAAAGATATTATTATAATCTTTATTGAACATCCTAAACCTTTTATAGATATAATGAGAGAAAAATATAAATTAAATAAATACTCAAACTAAATTATGGTGAAAGGTTATAAAAACTTTTTCTAAGTTTAAGAGCTCTCCTAATTTCTCTAAATGATGTATATTTTTATTCAATTATCCAAATAATAAATAAGCAAAATAAGATTAGGCTGGTGTAATTTAAAATTTATTATAGGATGGTGAATGTCAATTAATATACAAGATGGGTTAATTATAATAGGTGGAGCAGAAGATAAAAAAGGCGATAAAAAAATACTTAAAGAGGTAAGTTCACATATTAAAGAGGAAAATCAACTTTTAGTTATAGTAACAGTGGCAACAGAGTTACCGGTAGAAGTAGGTAATGAATATACGAATATATTTCATGAGTTAGGTATTAAAAATATCAGAGTACTTGATGTAAGAAATAGGGCGGATGCTTTAAAAACTGAAAATGTGGAATTAATTGAAAAAGCTTCTTTAGTATTCTTTACTGGAGGCGATCAGCTTAGGATAACTAGTATACTTGGAGGTACGCCATTATATAAAAGTCTGAAGCGTAGACATTCAGAAGATTGTGCCTTTGTTGGCACTTCTGCTGGAGCATCAGTAATGAGTGATGTTATGATAGTAACAGGACTCGATGATGAATCTCCTAAAAAATGTACTCTTAAAATGGCTCCAGGGTTAGGATTAATTACTGGGGTTATAATAGATCAACATTTTGCTCAAAGAGGAAGGGTAGGAAGGTTATTAGTTGGTGTAGCAGAAAATCCAGAAGTTTTAGGGATTGGTATTGATGAAGATACTGCAATTATTGTAAATAAAAATAATATTTTAAGAGTAGTTGGTTCTGGCGCAGTTTATATTATTGATGGAAGTAATATAAGCGATACAAATGTGTCGGAACAACATCAAAATAATATATTGTCAATCTTCAATGTTAAAATGCATGTATTAAAGGATGGAAATAGATTTGACCTAACATCTAGAATACCAATTGCATAAATATGTTATTAATAATTTATTGCCAGTATTTCTTAATATTTGTATTGGTAGTAAATATAAAGGGTAGTATCTCATTAGGAGGAGAATTACATGGAAATAATTAATCATAGGGTATTTTACGGTAGAAATATATATTCACATAAAAAGTGTATAAGACTTGACCTAGACTTAGAGGGTTATAGTGAAATTCCTAGCAAAGATATTTATGATTTTAATGAAAGTTTAGTACGACTTTTGCCAGAACTTAGTAAACATAGATGTGGAATAGATGAAGATAGGGGTTTTATTAAAAGACTTACAGAAGGAACTTATTTGGCACATATAACTGAACATATTATAATAGCACTCCAAAATATGGTGGGCATAGAATTAGGTTATGGAAAGTCTAGAGAGATATCTGGTGATAATTATTATGTTATATATCAATATGAATATAAAAATACAGGACTTGCGGCTGCCAATATAGCAGTTAATATTGTTAATTCATTAATTAATAAGGAAATATTTGATATAGATTTAAAATTTAAAGAATTAAAGGAAATATTTATGGACGAACAACTTGGGGTAAGTACACTTAATATTTGTAATGAGGCAAAAAAAAGAGGGATTCCTATTCTAAGGATAGGTGAAGATAGTATTTTTCAATTAGGGTATGGTAAGCATTCTAAAATTATCCAAGCGACAATGGGAAATGATACAAGCGCGATAGCTGTAGGTATTGCACAGGATAAATTGCTAACCAAACAAATATTAGGTATGCATTGTTTACCTGTAGCAAGTGGAATTAAAGTTAAAAATAGGGTAGACGCTCTTTCCTTTGCAAAGAATATTGGGTACCCAGTTGTAATTAAACCTGAGTTTGGAAACCAAGGCAAGGGAGTTACTGTCAATATAAAAAATGAAAAACAGTTATCAGATACATATGAACTTTTAGCTCATGATTATGAAGATATAATTATAGAAAAGTTCATAAGCGGAAGGGATTATAGAGTATGTAGCGTTTACGGAGATATAGTTGCAGTGTCAGAAAGAATTCCTCCATACATTATAGGTGATGGTATAAGTACTATTGAAAAGCTGATTCATATCACAAACGATGATCCAAGGCGAGGTGATGGTCACGAAAAAGAATTAACTAAAATTAAAGTAGATGATAGACTTATAGAATATCTTGAACAAAAAGGATACACATTAAAGGTTGTCCTACCTGAAAAAGAAAAATTATTTTTAAAAGATAATGCAAATTTATCTACAGGTGGATTCGCATTGGATTGTACAGATTTAATATGTGAGGAAAATATAGAAATATGTAAAAGAGCTGCAAGTGCCATAGGGCTTGATATTTGTGGGGTTGATTTAATATGTGAGGATATAAGTAAACCAATAACTGAAAGCGGAGTAATTATAGAAATAAATGCTGCACCTGGTATTAGAATGCATCATAATCCGTGTATTGGATTACCACGTAATGTAGCAGGTCATATAGTTGATAAATTATTTAAAGATATACCAAAAAATATTCCACTAATATCAGTGACAGGAACTAATGGAAAAACTACTACTACAAGACTCATTTCACACATACTTTCCATTGCAGGATATACAGTTGGAATGACCACCACAAGTGGAATCTATATTGATGGAAAATGTACATTTAAGGGGGACACTACAGGCCCTAAAAGTGCTCTAGCCGTTCTTATGAATAAAAAAGTAGACGCAGCAGTACTTGAAACTGCAAGAGGTGGAATGATAAGAGGAGGATTAGCTTATGATCTTGCTGATGTTGCCGTTATTACGAACATAACTGAGGATCACCTTGGAGTAGATGGTGTAGAAACTATTGAAGACTTAGCTAAAGTTAAGGCTTTGGTTGGAGAAGCAGTTAAAGAAGATGGATATGTTGTAATTAATGGTGATAATGAAATGTGTATAAGTATTTTGCCTAGGCTAAAGGGCAATCTTATAATTTTTTCTAATGAAAAGGACAATGCAGTGATGAGAAGTAACCTTGATAAGGGTGGATATGCAATTTATATAGACGAGGGTAAAATTATAATCCAAAAGAACACTCATTCTGAAAGCTTAATTGACATAAAAATGATAGGTATAACAATGAATGGCGCTTTAAAATATAACACTGAAAATGCCATGGCAGCATGCGCGGCCTGCGTAGGACTTGGAATAAGTTATGATATTATTAAGAAGGGCTTAACTTCATTTCAATGTACTAATGAGCAAAATCCAGGAAGATTTAATACATATTACGTAAATGATGTAATGGTTGTATTAGATTATGGGCACAACATTGATGGCTACAGGTGTGTACTAGATGGACTTAAGCAGATAAAACATAATAAACTTATAGGAGTTATAGGTGTGCCAGGAGATAGACCAGACAGTCACATTCTACAGGTTGGCATATGTGCAGGAGAAAGTTTTGATTATATTTTTATAAAAGAAGATGAAGATAGAAGAGGCAGAGCTATAGGGGAAGTAGCAAACATTCTACTAAGAGGAGCTCAAAAATCCAACCTTCATAACCTTAACATCAAGAAGATTTTAAAAGAGAGGGATGCATTTAAAATGGCATTGGATTTTGCCAGCCCAGGCGACATTCTTATAGTTTTCTTTGAAAAGCAACTAGAACAACTTATAGATATAATAAATAACAAAATTGAGGAAGGTAAAAGTGAACCTAAATTATTAAATCATTCAAATTATATCAATAAAAAAGTACAATAGATTTTTTTGTTATCCTATACTTAAAAGATGGTTGCCACATATGGTAGCCATCTTTTAACTGTTAAATCTATATAGTTTATAGATATTTTGTCTTCACTTCCCATAATAATTGATTAACTAAAGAATAATATAGTAAAAATATAAGGAGGAAACGGTATTTTATGATTACAATAATTAAAAACGGAGAAGTCTATGCACCCGATTATATTGGGAAAAAGGATATTATAATTGCGGGAGGAAAAATCGAAGCTATTGTTGAAAATATAACAATCCCACAAAATTTTGCTCCTGTAAAAGTAATTAATGCAGAAGGTAAACTAGTATTTCCAGGGTTTATAGATGCACATGTGCACATTATAGGTGGGGGAGGTGAAGGAGGATTTAAGACTAGGACACCTGAAATTAATCTTTCTGATATTGTAGCTAGCGGAATTACCACCGTAGTAGGATGCCTAGGAACAGATGGTGTATGTAGAGATTTAAAAGCACTTCTTGCAAAATCAAGAGCACTTGAGGAGGAAGGGATAAGTACTTATATTTACTCAGGGTCCTATGAAATACCTGTAAGTACAATGACCAATAGCTGTAAATCAGATATTATGCTTATAGATAAAGTTATTGGAATAGGAGAGGTAGCCATTTCAGACCATAGATCCTCACAGCCAACTTATGAAGAATTTATAAAAGTTGTTGCAGATGCTAGAGTTGGTGGATTGCTTTCAGGTAAAGCTGGTGTTGTGAATGTTCATCTTGGATATGGTGAGAGAAGGCTCCAATATTTAGTAAGAATGATAAAGGAAACTGAAATACCAATTAAACAAGTTATACCAACACATATAAACAGAAGTACTTCTCTGTTTGAAGCAGGAATAGAATTTGCAAAACTTGGTGGAATCATTGATATTACTACTAGTTCAGATCCAGATCACCTTGGGAAGGATGAAGTTAAAGCAAGTACAGCACTAAAAATAGCATTAGAAAGAGGAATACCAGTAGAACAAATACAATTTACCTCTGATGGACAAGGAAGTTTACCGATTTTCAATAAAAAAAGAGAATTTATTGGCCTAGGAATTGGGTCTACTAAGTCTCTATATATAGAGGTCAGAGATGCAGTACTTAAGGACGGAGTAGATTTAGAGGTAGCACTAAAAGTGATTACATCAAATGTAGCTACTAATTTAAAACTATATAATAAAGGCGTAGTGCAGGAGAATAAAGATGCTGACCTTGTAATAGTTAACAAAAGTGACTTAACTATACAAACAGTCTTTGCTAAAGGGGTAGAAATGGTGTCTGAGGGAAAGGTAGTAGTTATTGGAACTTTTGAAAAAAATTTTTAGCAATAATGATTATTCTCTTCACTTCCAATCCCTGTAGTAAATTCGCGTCGCTCATAAAAACCTCCGCGGGGACGTTAACAAATTGTAACCCAATTTGTATATCCCATAAAATGAATTATGTATTTGGAAAACAAAGAGAGTAAATTCTTATTGAATCCATTGAAGAATATGTACATGATGATAGTGAAGTTAGAGTTATGGGCAAATTAGTAGATATTATAAAAGCAAACCATAATTAATAGAGAAGTCACAGTCTGTCGGTGGAAGTGAACAAATTACGTTACATCCAATATTCGTTTTTAAATAAAATAAGGTTAAGAATTTAATTCTTAACCTTATATATATTTATAAATAACGAGGTTTATACTAGAGAATTAGTCTATGATTTAAATCAATTTCATTGTGCATTGGGTCGTATACCCGCTGAAATGAGCCTATTAATCTTTTGGATTAACTGTGGAAGTTCACTCATTGTCTTAATAGTAAAGTCTGCTCCAACACCTAAAAAACACTTCTCAGTATTATTAATAGCTTCATTTTTTTCATTCTCTGAAAGATTAATAAATTCGTCAAAACTAAGGCCCATTTGTGAACTACCAACAACGACGCCTACAGACCATACGCCAGCATTTATTCCTTCTTTTATATCTGAGGTTGTATCACCAATCTTTATCACCTTAAAAGCTTCTGAAATTTTTAAAGCCTCTATATTTTTTAATATCATATAGGGATAAGGTCTACCAATAGAACTAGTAGAATCTGGAGTTATCCAAAAGTCTGGTACATAGCCTTTTTCTTTTGCCTCTTTTACTACTATTCCCATCATGGAATCTGTGTACCCTGTAGTAGATCCTATCTTTAATCCATTCTCTCTTAACCATATAACCGTATCTATAACTTCTGGCAAGGGATCAGTATATTTTGAAAGTGAAGCCATAAGTAGCGGTTCGAAATTTGAATATAATGAATCTACATCACTCTCATCAAAATCTTTGCCATATTTCTCTGCCCATAGAGTTTTAATTCTTGGCATTGTAAGCATTGCTTTTATATGTTCTCTTTTAAGTATTCCCATAGGAATTCTTGTTTCCTCCATAGTAACTTCTATACCTTTCGCTTTAAATATTTCAATAAATACATTTACTGGTGCAAAACATCCAAAGTCAACGGTTGTTCCTGCCCAATCAAATATTACACCCTCTATTTTATTCACTTTCACTGCCTCCTTTTATATAACCTTTAATAATACTGCATATTTCCTCTATATCTTCTTGATATATTTCGCCGATATTGCCAATTCTAAAAGTCTCCACATCTGTTAATTTACCTGGATATATAACAAAACCTCTTTTCTTTATATATTTATAAAAGCTATTGAAATTAAATTTATTGTTTGGGAAAAGAAAAGTTGTTATTATAGGTGATTGAACGCTTTCTTCTATATATGAGTTAATTCCAATTTCTTTAAGGCTTTTTATAAGAAGACGATTATTTGATCTATAACGATTATATCTAGCTTTGACTCCTCCCTCTTCTAATAACTCATCAATAGCCACTGAAAAAGCTGCCACTACATGAGTTGGTGATGTAAATCTCCATTTACCATTGTTTCTCATTTTTTCTTCCTGATCATAAAGATCTAAGCACAGACTTTTGGAGTTTCCCCTGCATTTAGATAATTTTTCAATATTAGCAATTACAAAACAGAAACCCGGTACTCCTTGTATACACTTATTAGCACTACTTATTAAATAGTCTATACCTAAATCTGATACGTTTATTGGAATACCTCCGAAACTACTCATTGCATCAATTATTAATGATTTACCATATTCCTTAGATATATTAGATATTTCTTCAAGAGGATTTAATATACCTGTAGTTGTTTCACAATGAACCATAATTATATGTGTTATATCACAATGTTTATCAAGAATATTTCTTACGCTATTCATGTCTGGTAAACTATTATATGGACAACTGTAAACTTCATAATTAATACCTATATACTTTGCCATAGTTACAATTCTTTCTCCATATGCACCATTTGTAACTATTAAGCATTTATCATTTTTAGAAATTGCTGTAGTTAGTACAGACTCCACTCCAAAACTTCCGCTACCCTGCATTAGCACTGTTGTATATAATTCCTGTGAAACTTCTGCTAACTGTAGAAGCTCAGTTCTAATTTTTTGTGTTACTACTGTATAATCATCATCCCAAGTACAACGGTCAAAGAGCATTTCCTGCTTTACTGTACTTGTAGTTGTCAGTGGTCCCGGTGTTAAAAGTTTATAATTATTCATAAATTCAGCCCTCACATTCATTTTTATTTTGCAGCATTGAAGAATTCTTGATGCTTTTCAAGAAGCTCTACTGTTAATGCAGTATCGAATATTTTAGAATTTGTAGGTTTATTTTCATCATCTACAGTTTCACCTTCATATAATGCTACAGGATAATACTTAAGAAGTTCCGGTCTTGCTTTAGTAGTTATAATTTTTGCCATTTCCATAGCTAACTTTGTTGTAGCTGTATTGTCTTTTTTAACTACTGCTACAGCTTCTGTAAGTGAAAAATTACCTTCTATTGGATCTATATAATCTATTGGTTTTCCTGAAATTTTATCTGCAACTGCTTGATGACGAAGTCCAAATCCTACTGCTACTTCTCCAACTCTTACTTTCTTTATTGGACCAGAGCCTGAAGTTTCAATATGTGGCCCAGAATTTTTAATAAGCTTATTTAGTACAACTTTGCCTTCATCTTCTCCATATTCACTTATAATTGCTTGAATAAGAAGCCATGCAGTTGATGAGTTCATTATATTAGGAATAGACACTATGCCTTTATACTCATCTTTAGTTAAATCTTTTATAGATTTTGGCATAGCTAATCCACGTTCCTTTATAAATTCTGTATTTACAAATATTGAACCTGTATTTGCCAGTATAGGCGCGTAATATGCAGGATATTTTTCTAAAGCTTCTGTTTCAAAATCTAAATCCTTAAACATTTTATTTTTTTGCTGAGCACTGTCAATAAAGTAAGAACTCATAGTTATTAAATTTGCTTCGATATCCTCACCCTCTGCCATAAGTTTCCCACCAAGCTCAGAAGTTCCAAGGGCTTGCAACACATACTTGCCGTCATAGCCAGAACTATTAAGACTATCTTTCATAGCTGTTACAGCCTCTTCATCTGCATTAGTATAGATGACCACCTTCTCTGCAGTTTTGTTTCCACAACCTACGAGTCCTACTACCATTGAAATCACCATAAAACAAACTGAAATTCTTTTTAATATTTTTTTCATTAAATATCTCTCCCTTTTATATAATGTTTATTTATTAACTACCTTTGTTAGTGGATAGATAATTTCTTATTAGCATAATTACAACAAAATCTCATAATAATATTTGTTACAAAAATAAGTATAGATAGAACGAATATTTCATTAAAATTGCCAAAGTGCTGAAGCTCTTTTATTTTACTAGTTAGAACAGAAGTTTTAGCAGTTACAAGAAAAATAATTGCACTAATGGTAACCATGGAATTTATAAAATAGTAACTAAACATTTCAATTATGGTAGATATTGAACTTGGAATAACCACTCTAACCACTGTCTTAATCCACGTATCTCCTAAAAGTTCTGCTGTAGGTTCCCAGGCTGGATTCATTTTTGATAATGAATTTTTAGCCATAAGATATGGTGAAGTGAAGAAATGTATTATGTTACAAATTATTATTATTGTGAAAGTACCCTTTATATCGCTTTTGTTTAAAAATAATAAATATGATAATCCTAGAACCATACCTGGAACAGCATTTGTTATCATAGAAAAAATATCTATATGAACCTTGGCACTTTTACTAATATTTGTTCTAACGTTTAATATAGCTGCTGAGTAAGACAGCACTGTACCACTTAATGCTGAAATAATAGCTATAATAAACGAATTTTTATATATCTGTGAAATGCTTTCTGAAAACAAAGTGCTTATAAAAAACTTAGTGGTAAACGACATATCATAAGGGAAGTTTTCTGCAAAAGGCGCTATGAACATTATTGCGAATATTGATATAATCCCTACAACTATTGAAATTGATATGGTTCCAAGGCAAATATCCCGAAATGAATTTTTCATTAATTCAACTTTATTAGATTTATCATAATGAAAATTAAACTTTTCAAGATAGCTTAAAAATAAAACTCCCAATACTGCAGGTATAAGCATAAATATAGCTATAACTGCACCTTTGTTAAAATTTGGTATAGAACCAAGCATAACCTGATAAAGATGAGTAGAAATCACGCTGTAGTTTCCTCCTACAGAGGCAGGTATACCAAAATCTGTGAAGCTAAGAATAAAAGTTAGGACAAAGGCTCCACCTAAGGTACCTATAAGTGGTCTAAATATTGTATTGGTAAAACTCCTAATAACACTATCTCCCATAAGTTTTGAAACAATAATGAACTTTTTATCTATATACTTAAAAGAATTATTGATAAGGAGAAATGCTATAGGTAGTGTATAAATTATATATCCAATTAGTAGTCCATTAATCCCATAAATTCGTATTATTTCTCTACCAAATAACTTGGTTAGAAGTCCCTGTTTACCAAAGGAATATATAATCGCAAAACCATAAGTTATTGTAGGCAAAAACATAGGAACTGAAATTCCAATTTTAATCATGCTCTTTGTAGATTCAAATATCTTTGTACAATTTACAGCGTAGGCTAAAATAAAAGCTACAATTGTAGTTATAAAGGCACTAATTCCTGAAACCACAATACTGTGTATCATGGAAGTTAAAATATCCCTATCATTGATTACCGAAACATAATTACTAATTCCAATTTTATCTCCATTTTTAAATGAATTAATGAATAATATTAAAAGTGGAACAAATAAAAATGCTATAAATAATAATACAATTATTATATATATGATTTTTATTTCTAATCTTTTTTTCATACACAATATTCTCCAAATAAATTGTATATGTTATCTCTCTTTATTTTTAATTGACGTAGTATAAATTCTTCTACAAAGTTGTTTTTCGGTTGGTTTATTACTTCTTTTGGTGTACCGAACTGTGAAATAACACCTTTATCAATTATCAGTACCTTATCCGCCATGGTTAAGGCTTCCTCTGGGTCGTGGGTTACTATAATAGTAGTAAGATTGTACTCTCTTGTAATAGCTTTAATTCTATCTTTTATAGTTTCCTTTATGACCCCGTCAAGAGCACTTAATGGTTCATCTAAAAGAAGTATCTTAGGTTTTGTAACTAAAGTACGTGCCAGTGCTACCCTCTGTTTTTGACCACCAGATAGCTGATATATCTTTTTAGATAAATGGGGTTTTAATTCTAGGAAATCTATTAAGGCATCTAATTCTTCGCTATTTACTGAGTTTGGCTTATTCCTTAGTCCATACACTAAATTTTTGTATGCATTAAGATTAGGGAACAGTGCGTAGTCTTGAAAAACTATATTAAACCCTCGATCCTTCATTGACACATTACTTATATCTACACCTTCAAAAGTAATAGTTCCACTATCCATTGGAGTTAAACCAAGTATTATATTAAGCAGTGTAGTTTTTCCACTTCCACTAAGCCCTAACATAGATACAATTTCACCTTTTTGTATCTGTAAATCTATCCCATCTAGCACTACTTTCCCATCAAATTGTTTTTTTATGTCTTTTAATTCAAGAATAAGAACTCACCTCCGATAAAATTTTAAAGTGTTTATTTAGTACTCTTTAAATATAGCCTTGTTATGTTAAATGCATATTGTCATAATGTTAAGTATGGGTAAAGTTTAACTATATGTTTATAATATTATGACAAACTCATAACCATATATTACATACTTGTGATAATATTATTAATATTTTATTGAATGTTGTCAACTTTCACATAACTCACCCCCGGCAGACTGAGCGAAAAGGGGACGTGAACAAATTGTAACCACAAGTTGTTTTGCTTATTGTTTAATTCTTATAATATTATATATATTATTTTATTTATACTAGTATTTATTTTGTATTTACTATAGAATAATTTTAAAGAGTTTAATTTTTTATACATGAAGGAGGTTTTTAATGCTACGGAAAATTCATTCAACCTATTCTATGTTTATTTGTTTATGTTTGTCTTTTATGATTTTGGCATTTGTTGTAGACACACCAAAGGAAATCTTTCTGGGTTTTAAAAAAATACTTTTCGAATCTAATATACTAATAACAGATTATATAGAACTTGCAGGAATTGGTGCTACTTTTATTAATATGTCATTAGTAGTTTTATCTTCTATATTTCTCCTTGTATGTGTTGGAATAAAACCGAATGGTTCCACTGTAGCTGCACTATTTACAATGGCTGGTTTCTCGCTTTTCGGGAAAAACATCGTAAATATTTGGCCGATAATCTTTGGAATTTGGTTATATTCCAGATACCAAAAAGAAAAGTTTATAAATTATGTTCTTATAGCACTATTTGCAACGACTTTATCTCCTACCGTTAATCAATTAGCATTTTTAGACCATTTACCATTTGATGGAAATATTATTATAGGAATATTATTAAGCACTTTTGTTGGCTTTGTTTTTCCTCCAATGGCAGCTTATTGTCTAAAGCTTCACCAAGGTTATAATCTTTATAATATAGGTTTCGCAGCTGGACTTCTTGCTACCTTACTCATGTCTTTATTAAGAGCCTTTGGTATAAACTTTGAAAGTCGATTACTTTGGTCTACGGGAAATAATTTGTTCTTTTCTATAACATTATTTTCTCTATTTATAGTAATGATAATAGTTGGGTTTGTAGATAATGGTAAGAGTATTAAGAATTTATTAAAAATTTATAAACAACCCGGTAGACTAGTAAGTGATTATTACCTTTTATTTGGGCGGGGTATTACTATAATAAATATGGGCATTCTAGGAATATATTCAACTATTTTCTTGCTTATAATTAGAGCAGATCTAAATGGACCTACTATAGGTGGAATATTAACTATTGTTGGTTTTGGCGCATTTGGTAAGCACTTGCGAAATGTATTTCCTGTAATGATAGGTGCAACACTTGCATCTTTACTAAATGTTTGGGAAATTAATTCACCAGGAATGGTATTAGGTATTTTATTTAGTACTACATTAGCGCCTATTTCAGGTCAATTTGGATGGGTTTATGGTGCAATTGCAGGTTTTCTACACATTTGTTTAGTGATGAATGTTGGCTATCTTCATGGGGGTCTTAATTTATACAATAATGGTTTTGCTGGAGGATTGGTATGTATAATCCTTATACCAATTATTATTGCATTTAGAAAGGAGAGTGAATAATATTGAAGCATATAAATCAAAGAAATATAAAAATTGTAACCGAATTAATGTGTTATTGTTATAAACATGGTTCAGATAATGTTCACATTGACATAAAAAAAAATAAAGAAAAGACAATCATATTTATAAGAGCAAAAATCTCTTTTATATCAAAAGAAAAGCTTGAACTTTTGGAAAAATTACTAAATGCGCCAAGATGTCATGAAATGGAAGAATACTATTGGAATCTTACAGGTGATAATGATACAGATACAGAGCTTACTCTTATAGGTATGATGATAGATGAAGCTCATATAACTTATATTGATGGTGAGTATCTTGAAATACTCTTGACTAGAATCCCATAAAGAGTTTAAGAAGCTAGGTTTTACACTATCAATTTATAGCCCAACGCCTTAGACTTGGTTAAAACGATATGCATTGCACATTAATGTTAATTCAATTGCAAGATTTTAATTGCCAAAGAATTAATACTTATTCTTCAAATGCACCTGGTACTCCTGTACCCGAATAGATTTAAAAAGGTTAATTCAGAATACATAACTTGATGTATTCTGAATTAACCTCATTACTATGTATAAGAAGGTTGCATTTTTAAATCAAATTATTTTAACTCCCAAGTTCTATATATGAGCAAAGGGTAGATTTTCTTGAAAATAATCACACAAATCATTAAAATACACTCAAAAATATAAAATTGGCAGATCAAGTTGAATAAAAACTTTAAAAATGGAAAAACTATGTAACATTAAAGAAATTGTTAGAAGGGTTGTGAGGTTATGAATTCTGAGTTCATTATATTGCACTGGATTTACGTTGCCACAATGGCTGGTGGTACAATAGCGGTAATTATTATGAGCAAAAATCCCAAAGGTGTTCCAAAAATGGATTACTTTATTACTTTTATGATACCAATATGGTCTGGAATTGCTTATACATCTATGGCAATTGGTCAAGGAATGATAGAAATAGGCAGTCAAATAGTATTTTATGCACGTTATTTAGATTGGGTTGTTACTACACCTCTTTTACTATTGTCTCTTTGTTTAACTGCAATGTATTATGCACCTAAAAACAAGGTAATTATAATTGGAATTATGGCAGCTGATGTAGTAATGGTACTGTGTGGTTTAATTGCTGATTTATCTATAGGCGTCAATAGGTACATTTGGTTCTCTATTGGTGTGATAGCATTTCTAGTTATCCAATGGTTAATTTGGGTGCCTATTAGAAATATTGCACGTGAACAAAATCCTAATCTATATAAGCTTTACTTAATCTTATCAGGATATTTATTAATACTATGGACTGGTTATCCAACTACGTGGATAATTGGACCATCTGGATTAGCATTAGTTTCTCAGAGGGTAGATACTTATCTGTTTATAATTCTTCCGATTTTTTCTAAGGTGGGGTTTGGTTTATTGACATTATTAGGACTTAGGAAGTTAAAAAGTCCAGCCAAGAATGCTTCAATAAAAGCAGGTACCTAAACAGTATCAACATGAAGTTTGCAATGCCTAAAATCGCTATAAAATACGGCAGTTTATATTAAAAGTAAAAACTTTTCCATTATATAGTTTATGATAAGCTAAAAGTATTACTATTTGGAACGGGGGTAACTATGAATTTAGATAATAAATGTATAATTTTAACAGGAACAGCTTCAGGTATAGGCAAAAGCCTTTTGGAACACCTGTCTTTTTACGATGTTAAAATCATAGCGGTAGATAAAGAGGAACAGCCTTTGCTATATTCTCGTTCAAAAGTTATTCCTTATAAATGTGATATCAGTAAAAAGGAAAATATTGATCAATTATTTGAGTTTGCAGTAAATAAATTAGGTGTTGTTGATATTTTAATCAGTAATGCAGGTTTTGGATACTATGAAAAAATTATAGTAGAGGATTGGAATCGAATAGAAAAGATATTTCAGACAAATGTATTTTCTTCGATGTATGCTGCTGAAAAGATGTTTACGCTGAATAAGAATAGAAAGTACATGATTGCTTTTACTGGATCTACTATGTCGGAATTCCCTATTCCTGGATATGCTTTATATACTGCAACAAAGTGTGCATTGGATGGGTTTGTAAAAACCTATAGATATGAGATAGAAAATAAGGGGAAATTACTAATGATTTATCCTATTTCTACTAGAACTCAGTTTTTCAAAACTGCTGGAAATACCGCACTCATTGAATGGCCAATGCAAACGCCAGATAAAGTGGCAAAAGCCATTATCAAAGGTATAAAGAAGGGGAAAAGCTATGTTTACCCTTCTAAAATTTATAGTTGGGGTAGAATTATAACTGCAATAATACCACTAATCTCTAAGTCATATATGAAAAAGGAAACTATAAAATTGCAAAGGTGGAATAGATATCACTAAATTCAAGAAAATATAATGCACCTTATAGCTAATCTTCACCATCCTTTATTTCAATTCCACCAGTTAGCAACCAATAAATGGATTCACTACGTTGCAATCCATTTAATGGAATAGGGCTGCAGCAGGCGCGTAATATAAGGTGATTTGTATGTTTATAGGGCTAGAATGAACATCTGATGAGAATTTTAGTAGGGTAAATTAAATTTAAAAATTGATAAGGCCTGAAAAGAATAACATAGAAAAAGGGATCTCTAATCATAGGGATACCTTTTTCTATGTAGACAAATTTTACTTGCTAAAAGACCACAGAGATATTACATTCTGTGGTCTTTGTATTCATATATTAATTTTAAATTTGTATCTAGATACTTCTCCCCAATTCATAACCACTCCAAATTGCGTTCATAATATTACGAACTTCTCTAGAATCTCCTATGTTATAAAGTACCTTTTCACCATCATTAAGACTATTATACAAATCATTCTTTTGACGGTAACCAACAGCTATAATAACTGTATCAGCGCAAATTTCGGCTTGACCTTCCTTGTTAGTTATAACTACTGAATGTTTATTTACTTTTTCAACTTTTGTATTTTTATAAACATCTACATTGTTAAATGCTAAAAGCTCAACTAACATTGAATAATTCATCATAGGCATTCCATGGGGTCCACCTAAAATTTCACTTTTCATTTCAACAACACTTACTTTTTTACCCGTCTGTGCTAACCATAAGGCAGCTTCACATCCTACAAGTCCTCCACCAACAACAACTATTTCATTGCCTGCTTTGGATACATCTAGTAACACATCATTTGCAGTATATACATTATTTTCGCTTCCAAAATCAATACTAATTGGAGATGAACCTGTTGCAACTACAATTACATCAGCATCAAAGTTTTCAACATATGCTTTATCTACTGGTGTATTCTTTATAACATTTATACTAAGTTTTTCTAATTGGTATTCGTACCATTTAATTAATTCTCTGTCGTCAGTTTTGAAATCTGGAACAGAACCTGGAATAATATTTCCACCTAGTTTACTGGATTTTTCAACTATGGTTACTTTATGACCACGAATTGTTGCTGCGCGTGCGCACTCCATACCTGCAAGTCCACCACCAATTACTAATACTTTCTTTGGCAAGTCAGTGCTTACTAAACCATATTTTTCTTCTCTTCCGCAAGCAGGATTAACTGCGCAGGACAATGGAGACCCTGTAGCAAGTCTTCCCATGCATCCATCGTGACAAGAAAGACAATGACGAATATCTTTAAAATTACCTGTACGAATTTTCTCTGGAAGATAAGGATCAGCAAGAAGTGGTCGTCCATACGATACTATATCACAACAACCATTAAGTGCATCCATTGCAATATCAGGATCATCCAATCTACCTGCAAGTATAACAGGTACATCAACTGCTTTTTTCACAGCTCTTCCAAATTCGCGAAACATTCCTTTTTCAAAGTACATTGGTGGGTGATTCCAGTACCAAGAATCATAAGTTCCTGCATCAACATTTAACATATCATACCCAGCTTCTACTAAAATTTTTGCAGCCTCTAAGCCTTCTTCTAAATCTTTTCCTTTTTCCTCGGCTTCTTCTCCTGGTAATATACCTTGACGAAGAGCTTTTATAAAGGATTTAACACTAAAACGCAAAGATACTGGGAAATCTTCACCACATACTTTTTTCACACCTTTTACAATATCAGTTGCGATTTTTAATCTTGCTCTTAAATCTCCGCCGTATTCATCAGTACGTTTATTATAAAAACTGATTGCAAATTGATCAAGTAAGTAACCTTCATGTACTGCATGGATTTCAACACCATCAAAACCACCTTGTTTAGCAATTGCAGCAGATTTTATAAAATTGTTAGTCAAAACTTGAATTTCTTCAGTTGTCATTTCTCGATGAATTATACTTGGATCAAAACGATTTTCATTAATAGATGGGGCTATGTGTTTTTTTACAAGTCCTGGAATTGCAGAACGACCTAAACCACCTGTAAGCTGTAACATTATTTTAGTATCATAAGCATGAATTCTTTCAATCATAGATGCTACAGAACTACAAAATAATGCAGGTCTGTATGTTGGACATGGCATTATTAAATCTTCCACTTCATCATAATCTACGTTACAAATACCAGTAGTAATTAACCCAATACCACCTTTAGCACGTTCTACATAATAGTTTTGCGCATTTTCATTAAACCCACCATTTGGGTCAGAATAAAAAATCAATCCCATTGGCGCCATGGACATTCTATTTTTTAATTTCAACTTGCCTATTGTTATTGGTTCAAAAAGTTTTTGATACTTGTTCACAAAAATCCCTCCTTCATATTTAATATAATCAGTTCGGCGAATTGGTTATGTAAAAACTCTAACACTTAAATTTATAATAATCAAATTTTGAAATGTAAACGTAACCCTTTCCTGTCACATAATAGGGGAAGAGGTCATAAAAACGCATTATTCCTCAAATTATCATAATGTTAAATTTTCCAAGGTAAATGTTCATATAGGGTGCATTTCCATGTAATCATATTAAATAATAGATGTGTTTTAAAATGATTGACATTAAAAGATATTATAGGTATTATGAAGGAGTAAAGTAATTAAATATTAAAAATTAGGGGAGTCAATATATTTGTCTGAGAGGAAACAGTTGTGTTTCGACCCTTATACCTGAATTGGATAATGCCAACGGAGGGAATACGTGATTTACATTTGGAGTATAGCATGACTATATAAATAGTGTAAAATTATAGGTTTATAAAACCCTTCGTTCAATTATGAGCTAAGGGTTTATTTTATTGCATTAATTACTTAGATAGTACAATCATAACAATAAATTTTATTTAAATAATGCATCACCATAGGTGATGAATAAGGAGGAATTAAAATGTCAGTTGTAAATGTCAGTCTTCAAGTTATACCAGTAGTAATAGAGGAAAGAATTTATCCAGTGGTAGATAAGGTTATAGAGTATATTCAAGCTAGTGGAGTAAAATATGAGGTGGGACCAATGGAAACTACAATGGAAGGTGAACTAGATGAGCTTTTAGATATAGTTAAAAGGGCTCAAGAAATTTGTATAGAGTATGGAGCATCAAGGGTTGTTTCTATGGTGAAAATTGATTATAAAGCTGAAGGTGTGACCATGAATGAAAAAGTATATAAATATAGAAAATAAGCTTATCCCTATAGTTTTTCAATTATTGGTCCTTTTTATATGGCAGGTATCTATAGAAATTTGGAAAATTCCACAATATATATTGCCATCACCAAAAGATATTATTATTACATTTTTTAAAATAATCCCCAATATCACTAACCATATTTATGCAACTCTATATGAAGCCATGGTTGGGTTCGTAATATCTATTTTATTTGCACTAATTTTAGCTATATTAATGGATAATGTAAAAATTATAAAAAAATGTATATATCCAGTTGTAGTAGTATCCCAAACTATTCCTATTATTGTCTTAGCACCACTTTTTATAATATGGTTTGGCCTTGGAATATTGCCTAAGGTTATTGTGGTAGTGTTAGTATGTTTTTTCCCTATACTTGTTAGTTTGATTGATGGTTTAGAATCAGTTGACACAGATATGATAAATCTTTTAAAGACTATGGGGGCCAGTAACTTTCAAATTTTCACTATGGTGAAGCTACCATCCTCCACAGTGAACTTTTTTTCAGGACTTAGAATAGCAGCAACCTATAGTATTATGGGGGCAATTATTGGAGAATGGCTAGGCGGAGGTAAGGGTCTTGGGATATATATGATTAGAGCTAAAAATTCATATGCCCTTGATAAAGTTTTTGCAGTAATTATAATTATAGTAATGTTAAGCATGGCACTATTTGGATTGTTGTATTTATTACAATACTATTTTACTCCTTGGAGTCGAAATAAAGCAGATAAGAAAGACTAAATTTATATATTATTAATATTTCAGCTCCGCAGGAGATGATTTAATTGGAGGTAATATTATGCTAAAAAAAATAATTTCATTACTATTAACAGTTTCAATGACTACGGTTTTATTTGTGGGTTGTGCTGCAAAAGATCAAAATGTAAAAAAAGAAGAAGCCTTAAAAAAGGTTACGGTTATTTTAGATTGGGTGCCAAATACTAATCATACTGGATTATATGTAGCAAAAGATAATGGGTATTTTAAAGAAGAGGGACTGGATGTGGATATTATTCAACCCGCAGAAGGAAGTACTTCAACTTTAATTGCAGCAGGCAAAGGAGATTTTGGGGTAAGCTATCAAGAAGATGTAACTTATGCAAGAACATCTAAAGATCCGCTTCCAATAAAGGCTATAGCAACAATTATTCAACATAACACTTCTGGTTTTGCAGCACCTGTGCAAAAAAATATTAAATCGCCTAAAGATTTTGAAGGCAAAACCTATGGTGGATGGGGTTCTCCTTCTGAAAATGCAATATTAGAAGCAGTTATGGAAAAAGATAATGCTGATTTTTCAAAATTAAAGATGGTTGATGCAGGAGCAGATGACTTTTTCGCAGTAACTAAGAAAGCTATTGATTTTGAATGGATATTTTATGGATGGACAGGAATAGAGGCTAAACTTAAAAATATTCCTATTGACTATATTGATATTGGTAAATTAAATACAGATTTAGATTATTATACTCCAGTAATTATAGCTAATGAAAATAAATTAAAAGAGGATCCAGAAATGGCAAAGAAATTTTTAAAAGCTGTTACAAAAGGATATGAATATTGCATGGAAAAACCTGAGGAAAGTGCTAGAATTTTATTGGAAAATGCACCTGAAACAGATGAAGCACTTGCAATAGCGAGTCAAGAATATTTAAAAGATCAGTATAAAGCTGAAGCTAATAGATGGGGTGAAATGAAAGAATCAGTTTGGAATAATTACACCAAATTTCTTTTAGATAGAAAGCTCATAGAAAAAGATATGAAGGGGAGTGAGGCATTCACTAATGAGTACTTACCAGAATAATAGGGAAAAATTAAGGGTATCACATATTAAAAAAAACTTTGGAAGCATGAACATAATAAATGATGTTTCTTTTTATGCTAATGATAATGAATTTATAAGTTTACTTGGGCCAAGTGGCAGTGGGAAAAGTACAATTTTTAATATCATATCAGGTCTTTTAATCCAAGATGCGGGTGATATTATAATCCATGGGCAAGAATGCTACGGTACACTTAAAAAGGTAAGTTATATGCATCAAAAGGACTTGCTACTTCCCTGGAAAAACATTGTGGATAATACTACATTATCTCTTATTATAAAAGGGAAATCTAAAAAAGAGGCAAGGGCTCAGGTACTAAGATACTTTAAAACCTTTGGACTTGAGGGTTTTGAATATAAATATCCATTTCAGCTTTCGGGAGGAATGAGGCAGAGAGTGGCACTACTTAGAACATACATGTCATCATCTGATATTATGCTTTTGGATGAGCCTTTTGGTGCACTTGATGCTATTACTAGGGCGAAGATGCACTATTGGCTTTTAGATGTGATTAAAGAACTACAAGCTACAATAATATTTATAACACATGATATTGAAGAAGCAATATTCTTATCTGATAGAATATATATATTATCCGATAAACCTGCAACTATAAAAAAAGAAATAATTGTTGATTTACCTAAAAATAGAACTAAAGATATACTTATATCAGAAAAATTCATAGAAATTAAGAAAGTTATTTTACAAACATTATGAGGTATATTGGTATTATAATAATAAGTATAAAGTAAAAATAATAAGGAGGAATACATTATGAAGGATAATAGTCCATACCATTTACATTATCAAGAGATGCAAGAAAGCTATGCAAAGTATCCTTTTGTGTTTGCAGCAGTGGAAAAATTGACCAAGGCAAATACACCTTCAATTATAGCAATTGAAGGTAGGTGTGGCAGTGGCAAAAGCTCTCTTGCAGCTATACTTGCAGAGATGTTTGACTGTAACCTCTTTCATATGGACGATTTTTTTCTTCCGTATGAGATGAAAACTAAGGAACGTTTAGCTAAGTCCGGTGGTAATATATATTATGAGAGATTTCAAACAGAAGTCATTACGCACTTACAGAATAGGGAGGCTATTACCTATCAACCATATTCTTGTGTGAGCGGAACTTTGGGACAATCAATCCATGTAGAACCTAAAAAAGTCACTATTATTGAAGGCGTTTATTGCTTACATCCTACACTTTTACAATATTATGACTTAAAAATCTTTTTAACTCTTAATTCACAGGTTCAGAAGGAACGTATTCTAAGGCGTAGCGGAGAAGATATGTTTCAAAAGTATCTTTCTAAATGGATTCCTATGGAAGAACAATATTTTTTAACCCTTAATATAGAAGAGAGATGCGACATTGTAGTTGATACCTCTGATCTGTTTATTTAGACGGGATTTATGTTGCTATATCAAATAATGCTTTAATTTAAAAAGGAGATTTTAGCAAATTTGCTTGGATCATAAGAACTCCCGGTGGACGGGAACAAATTGTTTAATAACTCATATAAGTCAACGGGTTACATAAAAAGATGAAGAATATTATAAGGCTGTACTCTTTGTTATGAGTACAGCCTTATAATTGTTATTGATTTATTCAATTAAAATGACTTATTGAATTTTAACCTCCTAGCAGTGACAATTTATATCACTGCGCTATATAATATTTGCATAAAAATGAATGGTTACCTGTATAAAGCAAATACGTAACTCTAAATATGCAACTAATAAATGGATTCACTACGGTAGCCATTTTAAAGGATTAGCAATTTCGCCTTGTTCATAAAAAGCATCGGGTAAGTTTTATTATTTTACCTAATACTACAAATATTTCATGAGAAAAATAGTTATATGTTGAAGAAATATAAATCCTTATAATCAATTGACAAATATAAACTAAGTTAGTATACTAATTATATAGTTAGCATACTAATTATATAAGGGGGACCATATGCAGAACTTATCTTACCTAATAATCAAGGCATCAAGACATCTTAAAAACAAACTAGATAAAGCATTAATGGAATTTGATATTACTGCTGCGCAGTTCTCAGTTATAATTCAGATATATTCATCAACTATTCCAATTACTGCAGCGGAAATATCTCAAAGGCTAGGGTCAGACAGACCAACTATATCAGGGATTATAAATAGGTTAGAGAAAAAAGGTATAGTGGTTAAAGTTGCCAATCCAAAGGATAAAAGATCATCCTACTTGGAGATATGTAAAGAATGTAATAAGTTAGTTGATAAAATGAAAACAGTAAGTGATGAATTAACAATTGATATATTTTCAATTTATTCAAA
>NZ_JBOITN010000008.1:0-246095 GCF_050717545.1 Clostridium sp. | reverse complement strand
TATGTAAATTAACGTCACGGTGACGTACCAATCAATAAATAACATCAAAAAAGTAATAGGCACCTCAAACTATTGAGGTACCTACATTCATAATGGTGCATAGCAAAACAAATTGTGGTTACAATTTGTTCACGTCCCCCGGGGGTTTTTATGAGCTAAGCGAATTTGCTATCCATCCTCGCCTAACTAACCGTGCATTCCCATATACTAGGTGGCTGATGCGACCCCATTACAAAATTTGGTAACGAAGTGGACAATTTCTGTTTGCTAATGATGCCGGATGTCATCTCTCTGCCTTAAAAGATTTATTTTGGAACTCTGAACGCTTGCGTGAGATTATGAACAAAGTAGATGCTATAACTGTGGCTCACGCTTTACAAGCTGTAGCTGAACATATTGATTTAGACTAACATACTTGGGTAGCTATTATTGCTACTCATTTTTTTATATAAAAAAAGCCTACCGGCTAAAAAAATCTTATTAATAAAATGATTTTCTCTTATTGATAAAGTGATTTTATAGATATAATCTGACGTAAATCACCTACTGATAATAGAAATAAAATGACTTTTAAATTAGTTATAATTTGACGTTTAACATTTACAGCTATCGCTGTGCAAAGGAAGGTCTCTCCAGTTCCGAACCATGCTTTCAGTACATGTCGCTCCCATTATACCGGAGGATTCTTTGATGGTGCAATTCAAGTTCTTCCCATCTTCCATGGTCTTCGCCTTCAGGGGCAAGGCTCGACTTCCTCTTTTTCACCTTACGATACGGCAGGATTCACTTTATGTTACAACCTGTACTTTTGCTCGCATTCTTTTGAACACTTTGTCACCACACTTTACACACATAATTTCTTACATGCATAGTTGATAGCTAAAAGGCTCCTTGATGATTACCTTTACTGGACTTTCACCAGTTAGTATGGTCCAGCTTATCTAGACGTTCCCCCCGGGGGTTTTTATGAGCTAAGCGAATTTGCTAATAAATATTGGCATATTTATTGATTTCATAAGTTTACTTTCAAAACTAACACCAAGTATGCTTTTCTTTATTGTATCAAAAATGCCCATAATATCCCCCATCTTTTCATTAATTGCTTAATTGTAACATATTATGTTTAAATCCTCCATTGTATAATACTATTGGTGGTTTATTCCATATTAAACATACTAAGATACAAAATTAAAAGTCCAAAAACGTTATATCGCTTAAGGACTATCATTGGATTATGTTTTGATACCGGAGGAGATAATTTAATCAAACCAATACGATTCATCATCTTTCTTACTATCAGTATTCTTATTAGTTGATTTCCTAATCTGACCTCCCTCACAAATTTTTTTATAACTTTTGCACTGTGCAGAACCTCCACATCGCAAATTGTAGTATGCTGATTTTAATGTATTACATTTATTATAATTACTAAAATACATACAGTTATGATTATGTCTTCGTTCATCTTTTTTTTGTAACTTTTCCACATGCCATGAACAACCTGATAATTGTGATACACCTGACATTTTCAAACTCCTCCCTACCTCAGTAATAAGAACTTCTGTAATTTAGGTAACCTTTACAACAAAGTTCATTTTTATATTTATATGTCTATTAGCGTCATCCATATTACCTATTTATATATTTATAATTAATATTAAACTATCTATTCTATAAAACAATTCTATTTCCTTTATTTTTCTATTTATATTATGAATTTTACCATACAATATATTCCACACCTATAATTCAATTATGTTATAAAAAAGGCTTCCACCGCTTTTTTACAACAATAACTCAAATTATTATTTTTACATATATATTATACTTACAAATTATTTTAATACTCAGTTTCCTTATATTTTTCATGGTATCATGTGTATCCTCATTTTAATCTAGATATGTTTTAAAAAATTTCTTTTACTATTTCCTATTTTTTTCAGTGCATCTAAACTTCTTCTGCTCTAATCAAACCATAAGTTAACCTCTTTATGAAATGCAAAATGATCTATGCCGATATTTTATAAAATATTTTAGTTTAACTAAAATTGAGGTAGAACCCACTATTCATTATAAATCAGTAAAAACAGTGCAACGCTAATATTTGTTACTTAGAAAACAAATATCGACCTTCTAATAAACGAAATGTATGAATCTATCAATGTAAAATAAACTTACCACCTATAATATTTATTATAGGTGGTAAGTTTAAAAAATTATATCCCAAAGTACCTTTTAATTAAATTTTCAAACAATTTCACCAAATACTCCTAAATTTCTATTTTCAACGGTCCCAACAATAGACACCCTATCAAGAAGCACATTTCTAAATTCACAAGACGTTTCAGGAAGTAGAGTACAATCATGACATGCAGCATAGTTTAGCGATGAAAACCCTTGTTCAATTGAATTTATACAAAGTGGGTCCGCACTACACCATAAAGCCTTTTCAAGCATATCATCTAATATTTTCTGTAATCTATGTTCATCTTGTGCTATGCTAATTAGCCCACCTAAACTTCCATCACAATCAGCTGTAGCAAGATATATAAGAACACCTTGCATATCAAGATTATTAGACTCCTCATCATAAAATGTACTATATATTTTTTCTTTTAATGACGCAACACTATACCCACACTCATTAGAAATTTGACGCATTAATAAATGTGAAAAAGTATGCAGCGCTATATACTTCGAAGAAAATCGACTATTATGTAAATATGACTCTTCATAGTTAATAGCAAGTTGCTTGTATCTATTTTCAATTCTCGTTTCCCAAATATCTAATTGGTTTTGGTTAAACTTAATAAATATACCCTCGCCATTCATTTTAACTGCAGGTAACCAGTCCTTTTTATACATAGATAAAGGTGCAATTTTTTCATCTTTCAAAGTTCTACCATCCCATGGCTTTATTCTTGTAAAACCGCACAATGCTTGTGTTTCTGTCAACCTATCAACAACAACAATTTTATCTATATATCTTTTATACTTAGCTTGTGTTTTTACCGTAAACGAAGAAAATTCTCCATCCTCAGAATCTCCTTTTGATAATGCAATATATTCGTCTTGATATATGTCTTTTTCTTTTCTTATTGTTCCAACTTGTTTTTGCGTCGTAACTAACTCCAATGCTTTTATTAAATCATTTAATGTAACCTGTTTTGGTAACGTTGGCAGTATTCGTTCTAATAAGTAAGCTTCAATGCTATTAGATGGAATCCATTTAATATCATCAAACTTCGCTATAATAGCTTTTACAGTTTCTCTACTCCAAGGAGGAATAGAAAGAGCACTCTGTATGACTGGGAAGTAAACACTTGATGATGTTCTTAATCGTGTCTTAAGTATTGCAGTACATCCATTTCCTGAAAAATGCATAGGATTCTTTAAATGTGAAAAGTATCCTTTACAATGAAAGCCATTTAGACCTGCTAAAGCATTTTCTTGGAATGCATTTTGCATCGGTCTTATTTTTTCGCAATCACAACATTTAACCATTAAGCTATCAATACCACTTCTTCCATCTACATTAAACATTTCAACTCTATGGTTTTCCTTTCCTTTTTCACAAACATTGCCCTTGTGAACCCACCATGAATAAGGAAAATCTTCTATATGTCCATTTTCACAAACAACAACGAAACGAGCAGCCACAAGTTGTGGATTCCCACAAGCAAAACATTTATGTGGATTGCTCTGGTTTTGAAGTTCTTTAACATCATAAATTTTTTTACAATTAGGACAATATAGTTTTTCTGGAAAAACATATGAGGGGATATCTTTGCTTTTATTGTAAATCTTATTACCATCCTCTGTTTTAGGTTTAATAAAATATTTAGCTCCTGTTAAACTTTGCAAATTTTCATTATACAAATGTAATTCTTCATTGTTCTCATCCCAATCGTCTACACCAGCAATAGTAACAGTATCTCTAACAAAATCCACTATTGAACCAACTCCAAAGGATGTAATAAGTTGATTTTGTCTTATATCACCAGCAAACCGTTGTTTCTTAATAGCTCTTTTTCTTGCAAATGGATTACCCATAGTTAATACTCCTCTCTACGTAGTATATATACATTTGATGATGCATCAACATTTCTAAGTGCATTTAATGTTGTTGGCAAGCCAATATCATTTATTCTACCAGCAGGGTTTAACAAACATAGTCCACCATTATAATCACTGTAAACAAGGGTATCTCTATTTTCGATAGCTAATCTTTCCCATTCTTCTGCAAAATATTCGATCCACTCCTCAGCAAAAGTAAGAGCAGATTTATCTATGCTACGAACTCTTTCCAATATGTATATTTTTATTTTATCAACACCCCTTAAACTGTTTCTAAACTTTACTGCATCATTATTAGAACTCATTCCAGGAATTGTATGTCTTACAAGTGCTATAAAAACACAATGTAATGCCTTTTCTATAGCCCTTGCAGAAAAAGGAGTAACACTTGTTGCTTCTACATATTGATAGAATGTTTTGTGATAATACGAAAATTGCTCATAATGAGATTTATCCCTTGAACGCATTGCATTGTACATCGTTAATACAACCCCAGGATTACTTCTTCCAACTCGGCTAGTAGCCTGAATATATTCAGCATTAGATTTAGGCTGATTATATACCGTCATAACCCCAAGCCTATCTATATCTATTCCAACTGATAACATATTAGATGCAAGTACATAAGAGTAACATAAGTCACTTGTAAACGGCGCTGAAAGTTGTTCAAGTGTTTCTTTTATTTCTTTTGAAGTCTTTCTACTAGTTAACTCGTCATGTTTTTCATAATTTTTAATATCCTTAATTGTTAAGCCATATTTTTCTGCAATAGTATTAAACTTATGATTTATTAATGACTTAATATTAGAACTAACACGGTCATTAATAATACTAGATGAGGCGCCTAAATCCTTAATAGCATTAAAATAACCTACCGTTGTATAGTATTGATCTATGATATCTGAAGATAACCCTTGCTTAATAAATAAATTTTTAGAAAATATAAGGTTAGAATATACTCTTATGAGTAAATCTGCAAGACTCCCACCAGCTTCGCAAAGACCAATATATCTCCGTGCAGGTCTTTTAGATATATCTGCACGAACTGCAAAAAATGAATCATTCGCCGATATCCCATTAGGTGGAAACTGAAACTTTTTTTTATTATAAAGACTTTTGATTTGCTCATTCGCATTTTTAACAGTAGCAGTAGATGCTATTATTTTAGGTGTTTTCCCATGTCTTTCGCATAATTTTTCAATAGCAATTTCATATATTCCAGTTATTGATCCTAATGGTCCAGATATAAGATGTAATTCATCTTGTATAATTAACTCTGGTGGCCTAATATCATCATTACCAAAAATTGCTTTCGACCTTTCTTCCCAAACAATTCTAGCAAACTTATCAACAGTACTTAAAATAAGCGTTGGACACTTTTCATAAATATCGTCATCAACAATATATATTGGCAATCCATGATGAAATTCACACTCTTTATTGTTTTTACAACTTATTATCATATTTTTCTCAATGTTATAGCACCCAACATCTATGGTTGTACCACACCAAGGACATGTTGTTATTTGTATAGGATCTCCGTCATAGATTTTTTTTAATGGTTCGTCTATAAGTTCTTTCAGTTTTTCAGCAGCATCCGAAATATGGTTTGGTGTCATATTACTTCCAATCCATAGTCCAATACTGATTTCTCCACCGCTAATATTATAAATTTTACGAAGATGTTCACAAGCACAAATAAGAGCGGTTGCTCTTTCAAACTGTTGAATTGTTAAAAGCCTTAATGTATACCTCATAATTATTGTTACGCCATCCTGTAAGGGCTTATGCAACAATCTGCGGTAAAAGATTACAAATGCACATACACCTAAATAAGCTTCTGTTTTACCACCACCAGTAGGAAACCATAAAAGATCAACATAATCTCTAAAGTCACTACTATCCTCAACTATATCTGGTATTATCTGCAATATGTAAGCAAGCTGAAATGGATACCACTTCACACTGTTTTCATTACATATTTTGGTTTTAACTCTTTGTAAAAGCATGCCCTCATTCATTAAAAGAAAAGACTGCCACGCTATATCATTAGTTTTAAGAAGTTCAACCCCACGCTCTAATCTTCTAATGCAGGTTTTTATCTTTGCAACAGAAGATTTAACAGCAAAATTATGATTATATAACTTTGCTCCTTCATTTTCTTGCCGTTTGCACCATATAACATATTCATCAATAAACTCGCTTAATTGTTTACAAGCTAAATTTTTATCTACATTACGCCAATAACTCATTTTCAAAAAGTCATCTTTCTTTAGTGAATTGGGCATCATCTGTAATACTTGCTCTGAAGGCATGAATTCACTATTAATATTATTTACATTTTTATCATCATATTTTACTGAGCAACCGTGACCATAAGCATAATTATAAACATTACTATAAATCATATTACTAATTAACACTTCTTCTTGAGTATTAGTAACATCATTTTGATAAATTGGAATAAAACTATTTTCAACTGAAATATTTAAATGACATTGAAATATTGAATGTTCATTCTGCAAAACACTTTTTTGTTGTGCAGTTTTTTCATTAGTTACAGATATGGTTATCAATTTGCTCCCGTCATTAAATATTTTTCTTACATGGCATACAATATCTATTTCAAAGGATCTTAATTCTTCATTTTTTACACTCTTTATAAACCCACAGCTTTTAGAAACTTCGAAGCTAATCATATATTCATGTGGTTCACGTTGGAATTTATGAATTACTCGTTTCTCGCCCTGTTCTTCAATATGTTTATACTTAGCAAATTCAAACTTTACCTTAATCGTATTTGTATCAGCTTCGATCATTGCAGATATAGCCATAGCGCATGGCTTGTATTGATTAGTTGAATTAATAGAATCATTTAGGGTTTGTAAATTATCCTCAAGTTCACTCTCTTCTTCAATTTCATTTTCCGAGTCTGATACATTACTTAATTTGGAATGAGTAGTTATTCTTTGTGGCCATAAAATACCCATAGCATAATAATTTAAAGGCTCTTCATTTATTATTATCTCATTTTCTTCAATAGGACCTATCAAATCTTTTCTAAGAAAATCTTCTATATTATCTATTGCACTATAAAAATCAAAATAGTTGCTCATAATTCACTCCTAGCTTAAATATTCTGTCCTTGCAAACCCAGTAATTTCTATTCCTAACCATATTTTCGATTCTCTAAATCTAAGTGGAATATTTTCATCAAATCGCTTGTTAACAACAGTGATAATATTTGAAACATAAATATCATATAATCTAACCGGTATATTTCGCTTGTCTCCAGTTTTATTAATTGCATTCCAAAAATCACTAACAATTTCATCTGATAAAGTCCCAACAACATTCCCCTTATGATAAATTGAATAGATTTTGGATTTGGGATCTCTAATTAGTTCTACCTTGTCATTTACATTGATTTTTTCTGCAATATACTGTTGAGTTGTTAATGAATCAGCACTTTTTTCTGATACAAAGCCGATATTGTCAATATCATCATTTAAACCTATAACAATGTTAGTGCAGTATGTTTGATTTTTAAAATAGGGCTTAATAGCTGTTCTTATTCCCCTACCGTTATCGCTTTTAGCAAAATACCATTTGTATGGTTTACCTTTTTTTACAATTTCAATTTCTGTTTTAGGTCTAGTAATTGCAACATATCTAACCCTTGCTTCCTCCGCATTTTGAGATTGTATCAAGAAATCGCTCTGCAGAAGATATACTTTATCAAACTCTCTACCTTTTGCTCTATGAATAGTTGATACTGTAAGTGTATCTTTTTCTATATTTATTAATTCAAGTGGAATATCAAACGATTTTAGTATTTCAGTTATTAAATCACTCATTTTCAATTCATTATCTTTGCTGTTACTAACACTGCATAAAACATTAAATCTGTTTTCAGCCTCTAAACTATTATCATTTACTCTAATCAAATATCTCTCGAGAAAATCACTCTTTCCAATTTTAATTTCACAGTAATCCCAAAACATATCTGCGATCCATCTATGCAATTTTACAGAATGTTTTGCTCCTCTTAACAATGTATGTTCATTTCCTTTGCTATGTAAATAGCTACTTATATATTCAGCTTCCCCATTGTTTCTACAAAGAATTGCAGTTTTGATGCCATATTTTGTTTCCGGAATAAATTTTTCAGCATTTTGTTGAACAACACTAATACTTTTCATTGCATCTGAAACAAACTCATTCTGCTTTAGGATTCCAGAGTTTAATAAAACTTGTCTTATATCATGTGAAAAATTAGCTAATAAATTATTCTGACGATTGTTTTTTATTAACTCGTATCTACATGTACTATCTGGCAAAATGTCATACAGCATTTTATAAAATTTTGTCGAATCAATATTTCTATCATCACCACAATCATAATCATATATTGCTTGGCATCTATCTCCCAAAAGTAGAAAACCACAATTTATACTCTTAAGTATATTTAATACCATTATTGCTCTCTCATTAACTAGATCTTGCATTTCATCAACTATTAAATACTCAAAATAGTCAAACATATTTTTTTCAATTGTTTTGTTGAAAAGCTCAATTCTTTTATTATAATCTAGATTTTCAAATTGTTCTTCGATAACTGCTAAATAGCTTGTTGCAAATGAATCAAACGTGCAAACATTCAACGTATTAGCTTCAATAGTCAAACTACCTTCAGCAATGCCTTGTTCTATGCGGCCAATTATCACAGCTTTTGCGGCTCTTGTGTAACATAAAATTAAAACACAATCTGGACTAGCTAGTTCATTTTTAATAATGTATAATATTCTTTGGATAACCGTATAAGTCTTCCCTGTACCTGGTCCTGCATTAACAAGAATTTTACTATTAATATCAGCTTTAATGATAATTGTAGATTCTGCTACTTTATCAAATTTTGAAGTTTCCACAGCAGGCTCTGCTTCAGTAGTTTTGTTAACATATATACTATCAATTTTGCTTGATATTGTTTGTGTAGATGTTGGTGGTTCTATTATTTCTCCGATATCAGTAACAGTAAAATCTAATCCAAGATATTCATAGTTTACACTATCAAATTCAAAACTACTTTCTACTATAAAATTATTTTCAGTCTTTTTTCTTACTATCTGTGGATGCGATTTCCTTTCGGAACATAACTTGGAACAATTTATATATTCACACCTGCAAACCCACTTTATTTTGCCATCAATTAGAACTTGTCCATGCGTAACTTCACCGCTTTTTGCTTTAGAGCATGATGTTCCTTGTAGCTGTTCCTCAAGTTGAATATCACTCAACTTAGCATTGATAAGTGCTCCTCTTAATTTAGATTTTAATACTGTCAGAGCTTCATGACCAGATACATTTTTTACAAATTCAACATCATTTTCAACTGACTTATTAGTTCTATTATAGATGTTACTACTAATTGTTATATTTGATTTTATGAGCATACTCTACCCTCCTCACAAAGCAACTAAATATCTTTAATTTCTGACAAATCATAATAAAACTTCAATTTGTTAATTTCTATCTTTTCAATATATTCATTCCCCATATAACTGTTAGTAATTTTAATTTTAGCAATTTGATCATTGTCAATTGACGCACTCAGCTGTAAACTTTCTTTTAAAAATCCTTTTGTATATACGTCAGTGCTACCATAGTTAATGCTATTATCTCCATTTGTAAATATAAAATGAGCATCAAAGGTATCTTCTGTTAATGAAAATGTAATTGGTGCAATTACACTTCCAATTTTATCTCTATGTTTTTTAAAAATTGGATAAATGGTATTATCACTTAGCAATACACCGACATCATCATTAAGGTAATACTCGCTACCAATAATATCTATGAATGCAGCTCCAATAGCTACTGACCACTGTACTTTTTCTGGAACAATTATTTTATCATTTCCAAATATATTAGTCATAGCATTTGCAAATGGTCTTAGTCCACAACTTCCCCCCACTATGATTACGGCATCAATTCCTGCTTTAGATGTCTTTGACCTCTCCATTGCAATGTTTATTGTTTTAAGCACTTTATTTTTAATAATTGGGCTAACAACATCTTCAAAATAATCATAATCAAGAGAGACAGTTTTAGTCCCAAATTTACCATAGTTTCTAAGAAGTATATCTGCATCATCATAATCAGAAAACTCAATTTTAGCACTTTCACATTGCGAAATAATAATATCTTTTTCCGCTAAAGTCATATCATCATAATTTAGTTTTATTCCAGTTTGACTCACCAATTTCGAATGAATTCTATGTGCTAATTCAATGTCAATATCGTCCCCACCAATCTTGTCTCCATAAACAGAATTCTCATATATTCGAGTGCCATTTAAATCTAAAATACAAATATCAAGAGTTCCACCACCCCAATCTACTACCATTACCTTTGAATAAGCTTTTGCATCATTCTTGTTAGCAATATATGCAGCAGTTGATTCGCTAATAAAACCTTTAACATTAATGCCTGCCGCCATCGCAGCTAACTTTAATGCCGTTCGTGCTTCTGGAGTAAAATCCACCGGAAAAGCAAGAGTTGCATCCTTTATACTAATGTTATAGTGCTCTTTAATATAATTTTTTACATGACTAAAAAAAGCCGTGGTTATTTTAATTGGAGAATACCGCTTATGATCAACTATAAATTCTTTATCTGTTCCAAGCCAAGATTTCATCGATGTAATAATAGTATAGTTATCTGACAATTCTAATCTACGTCGTTTTACATCTCTACCAAAAAGCATATTTCCTTCATTTTTAGGTATTGCAACGATTGATGAAAACGGATATTCGCCTGCCTCTCCTAAATACATAGTTTTAGTTCCATGCTCATCACTAATTACACATACTACCGAAGTGTTTGTAGTACCAAAATCTATTCCAATAAATGTACCCCTTTTCAATTTAATCCCCCCTTTCTATCAAACTATAGTTCAATTCCATACTTTTTTAACGTTCTAAATACTTGATTTAATGTAACCTTTAATGCCTCATAATTATCTTCATTACAAATTTCATTTTTATGCTCATTAAAATCCTCATATTGTAATTTAACTGATGTTGCAATATCAGTTTTCAATGTTATAAGTTCTTGTTTTTTTGAAACATCATCAGCATTGAATGATGCCTTCAAACGTTCTGTTAAATCAATTAATTTAATTTCTGTATTTAATGATTTTTCTTTTGTTTTATTAATTTCATCATTTAATGACAATATGCTTATATTTTTATTTTCAATTTCTACTTTTAGTAAATATATTTCTTTTTCTTTTGCATTTAACTTTTCCTGCATGGTCTGTATTGTAATGTTCTTATTAAAAATGTTATCAAATAATTTTTGTGCCTCCTGATTGGCAACTTTCAATGTACTAATAAGTTCTTTTGCGCTATCAAATTCATTGGATTTTGCTTTACTTGTTACCTCAACTTTCGCTTTTGGTGTTTCAACAACCTTCCAGCTCTTATCTGTGGAACTAGATTCTTCTATAGGCTTAACGTTAGTAACAGTAGTTTCTTTAGGCAAACCAAACGAATACTTAGCTGCCCAACCCTTGATTTTATTACCGTAGGGAATAATACTGATATCAGTAATAGTTGCAGAAGTATATCTAAATAATCTTTTTATTTCATGATCTTCTAATGAAGAAAAATCCAAATCAAAGATTTTACCATTTGTTTCATTTAGAAAGTTTAAGAAAATACCACATGAAGTCTGATTAAACATACAACTATTTTCGGCTAATTTAGCAAGTCTATTAATTATTATAAAGATATTATTGTCTTTGATATCTTTACATATTAGTTCAGTTAAAATAGCAAATCCTCTAAAAGCCAAAGATAGATTTTGAGTTTCTGAAAATCTTTCACTTTTCACAAAATATTGTACTATTTGATTTCTTTCTTCTTTATTAATTTCAAGATAATACTTTCCCGCAAATATTCCAGATATTTTATAATTAAAATCATATAAATAATTTACAAGTATTTCATAATCTTTGTTTGAGCAGTATACTTGATAAATTAATTTGGTCACTTCTAAAGAATCTGCCTTACCTATTTTTGATTTCTTTTCCAATTCATTTATTCTTTCAATTACATTCTCCATATTATTTTCTCCTCAATTAACAATCGATGATTAAGTCTTTTTCGTTAAATCCGCATAGTTTTAATATTGTTTTACTTACATTCACAATATCATTGGCACTTCTATTCGTTTCAATCCATAACCCATTAGATAATCTTTTTTTGTTATCCTTAATTTCGCTCTCCGTATAGCTGAAATTAGTCCATTGTTCACTATTTAATGTAAGTTCTCTGCCAAATGTTGCAACAACATAAGGTTTTTTTAAAAGCATAACTTCACACACTTTTATTAGGATTTCATTCCAACTTTTGATTGGATACATTTTATCAAATAATTTTATACTTATTGGGACTTTACAAGTGTTTTTCGCTCGCTCATCTGTACTCCCTTTTCCGTTATCTTTTAAATTTTGTTTTGTAATATACTCCGCTTTATCTAATTTCTCATACCAGCTATCGAAGTTTTTTATATCTCTTTCAAACAATTGATTAGTCATTAATATTTTATATTTCCCAAATTTAAAAGTTTCTTTCCAAAATCGGTTAAATCCTAATTCTTTCTTCATTTGTTCAGTTATAGAATGATTAATATATGTAATTTTTTTTATAAATTCATAATCCAATGTTAAATTTTCTTTTGCCCAAGTTTTTTTTTGCATTTCATCAATATCATTATCACTGAAAATAAATCCACTATTACTAAGTTCATACATTTTTCTACACACATATTTACCAACTTTTATTTGTTCTTCAGAATCATATTCAGATGGTTCTTGTGAAGCAGTATTAATAACTACAGTTTTATCAGATACTTGATCCATAATTTCACTTTTGTCATCTAACTTATCATTACTTTCGTTTAAAGGTATTATTTCTATGACATTACTATCTCGAATGTTATCATTAAGGCCTATTAGTAATCCTTTCCAGTCCTTAAGTTTTCGAATCTTAAGATATGCATCCGATTGTGTTTTCTGAGAAATTTCAAATTCTTCAATATCAACTGCACTATTATATATTTTGCGATAATTTTTTTCTAAATTTTCAAGTTCAATCAAAACCTCTTTTAACTTAGTAAGTAAATTTTGTTCATCCATATCTATTTCCTCCATGCTTTTATTAATTTTGTTACCCATCATTTTAAAATATATATTCAGCATTCAATTACAGTTCTTCATAAATGTATACTATTTGCATTACTTTATAAAAACTAATAAATTCGTTTTTTGTTTTACAAAAGTACCCATGATAATCATTAGTAATTCTACAAAATAAACCACACCAATATTAAATCATTATACTATTGATTATACTATCAATTCATCCATTTATCTATAAATCACAACAATTCATTTTCTGATTAAATATAGCTATTTCACTCCTTTATCGTGAAAAGACTCAAATCGCTATACCTTAACAAACATCGAAATGATTTTTCTAAAGAAGCATACCGAATATGTCCCTAAAGACAAATCTAAAACAAAAAAGCACATTTCAAGTACAACCCTATTATATCCCACTTAACTTGTCTCCATTTTATTAATATCCCCATAATTTTATCTAATATATGAACATATATTAGATAAAATTATCAACCCCCTGTTAAATGTATTATACATTTATAGTAAAATAATAATGTTCATATGCAGTTCTAATAAACTATAAATCATTCTCTCATATGTTATAATAAACCCATAATATCATACCAAGGAGGCCCCCCACTTATGAAAGTCTACAACAAACTAGTCCGCGACAAAATCCCTGAAATAATTGGCGACACTGGTAAAAGCTTCGATGTGCACTTTGCTAAAAAAGAAGAGCTGCTACCATTACTTGAAACCAAATTAAATGAAGAAGTATCTGAATATCTAGAAGCTAGAAACTTAGAAGAACTTGCTGACGTTATGGAAGTTTTATTTAGCCTAGCAAATGCTCTTGGATATTCTGAGGAAGATTTAATCAACAAAAGAAATGCTAAGAAAGATGAAAGAGGCGGCTTTGAAAAAGGCATAGTTCTTGAACAAGTTTACGAATAGACAAACCCACCATAGCATTTATTTATGGTGGGTTTGTTAGTTATATTCATTTCTCTAATTTCTCAAGTCTTTCTTTGTAAAATCTTCTAGTCCTATAATCAATAATATCTTTGAAATGAGCTTTAAACTCAGGATGCTCAGTAAATTCCTCTAAATTATCATTTAAGCAAAAACCTGTTTTATCTCCATAAAAGAAATCTTTTGCAGAATTTAAGAATGCCTTTATTGGATTTTCTGCAATTTTTAGATATTGCTTTTTATTGAAGCCTTTATACTTTACAGTTGAATTATGTCTCAAAAGATCTACTGCATTTGAAGGTTTTGCATAGAATTCCCTAAAGCTTAGAAATATTTTTTCTTCATCTATTTTCGTCTTAATATTACCATTATTATAGAATGCTAAAAGCAATGGCATTTTATAAGTTTTTGTCATTGAGGTTTTTTCAATATTATTTAAAAAACCATAAGCTGCAGTATTTAATAAAAGTTTCTCTTCTTCTAAAAGTTCATTTATCTTGTTTAGAAAACCCAAATAATCATTAAAAATATTTAATTCACCTCTGGACCTTATTACATCATAAAGATTATCATCCATGTAAGTATACATTTGAATTCTACTTGGCCTAGTTTGCAAGTCTTCTTTTATTCTATTAAAATCATCAACTACTAGGTCGAATATATTCTTTTGCTCCTCTATCATCTTCTTAAATATATCAATTACTTGAAAGTCAAAATCTACTATGCAATCATCCGGGTAATCTTCTTCCCTAGGTAATTTACCTTGTCTAGATTTCCCCGTAATATCCTTTAGATCTCCACTTAGAAAAAATGGAATGAAGTGAGCCTTTTTATAATTGCCTATAAAGTCTAAAACATTTAAATATTTTTTATCTTTGTACTTTCTTAAACCACGTCCAAGTTGTTGCAAAAATATGGTTGGCGATTCTGTAGGTCTTAAAAGTAATATCATATCAATTTCAGGTATATCTAATCCTTCATTAAACATATCCACAGAAAATATAATGTTTAGTTCTCCTTTCTTTAATTTATCCACCGCTTCTCGCCTATCCATTGAAAACTCAGATTGCCCGCCACTCATTACCGCACAAGCCTTAATTCCATTTTCATTGAAGTATTTGCTCATGTATACTGCATGTCTCCTACTTGTGCAGAACCCTAATGCTTTTCTACTATTATATTTCTTATAATGTCTTAGAATTAAATCTGAGCGTTTATTAAGCATCAAGGCATTTTCTAATTCTGTCTCATCATACCTACCATTTCTAAAAGATATTTTTGTATAATCTGTTTCATCAAAGACTCCATAATATCTAAATGGAACAAGCCAGCCCTTATCTATTGCTCCTTTTAATCTAACCTCATAAACAATATTGTAATCACAAAGTGCAAATACATCTTTGTTATCCATTCTCTCAGGAGTTGCAGTAAGTCCTAGTAGGAATTTCGGAGTAAAATAATCTAATATGTTTCTATAGTTACCTGCTGCTGCATGGTGAAATTCATCTATTATAATGTAATCAAATTCATCTTTTTTAAAATATTCATCACATAGATACTGCTTTTGCCCTATGGTTTGTACTGTAGCAAATAACACATCTTTATTTCTATCTTTATTTCCACCACTAAAGAAACCAGTTTTAATATTAGGCCGAATATTTTTAAATGATACCTCTGCTTGATTTAATATTTCTTCTCTATGAGCTACGAATAATATTTTATGAAAATTCAGTGAATCAAAGGCTGCAAGATATGTTTTACCTATACCTGTTGCTGCTACAACTAGTCCTTTATCTAATCCATCTTCTCTACATTTTTTAAGCTCATATAATGCTTCGATTTGCGCCCCTCTAGGTTCATATAATGGAATTACCGTTCTCAATTCTTCCTTGTTATCTTCAATTGCCTCTATTGCGCTAAAAAGTTTAGGTCTTTTCCAAACTGATGAATAACGCCGCATCTCATCATCGTCAATAATTATAGAATGATTTAAAAATAAGTCTTCAAAAACGCCCTTAAAATGTGTAAAATCCTCTAAGTTTTTATTCTTATTTAATCTGTAATTCCACTCAATGCCACTAGTCAATGCAGAATTCGACATATTCGATGATCCTATAAAAACATCTCCATCCTCTTCATATTCAAATATGTATGATTTAGGATGAAATGATTTATTAGCAATATTATAGAACCTTAGATCTACTTTATCTCCTAGAGCATCCTTCACTAAATATAAAGCTTGAGGTTGAGTAATATTAAGATAATTTCCTGTTAATATTCTTATCCTTACGCCACTACCAGCCACCTGTACTAAATCATTAATAATCAGCTTTACTCCCGATTCCATTAAAAATCCTACAATAATATCTATTGTCTTTGCCCTTTTTAGAGATGCTTTTAATTTGGGAAGTAAATAATCATTGTCTCCAGTAGAGCAGTTTGAATCACAATCTAGAGTAGCCTCTTTAAATGCTAAAGAATCACTTGTAATTATCCCTTTATTAATTATATCTACCTCAATCAATATGCTCAACACCTTTCATAAATTCTTATTATTAAATCTATTGTTAAATTTAATTAAGCTTAATAACATTTTTAACACTTACTTAACTCTGCTTAAGCTAATGTTTTCAACATGTTGATAAATGCTACGCTTGAATGTTAAGTTATATTATTGTTAAATTTAACTAAATTATAATTAAATTATAATTAAATTAAATGTTGTTACTTTAGTAATTCTTCATAGTTGTTTTTTATTTTTTTAATACAACTTCAGCAAATTCAGATTCCGACTAACTTAAGTATTATAAGGTTTTGAATTATCTATGATATGCTTATAAAAGTTAATAATATCAATTTGAATTAACCTTAGTTATAGTATTAATACAAATAATGTAATTAGTGCATTATGAAAACCATGAGCAATAATTAGAGAAAGTATCGTGCAATTTTTGATTTTACCTCCACTATTAAATTTTCTTGGTGATTTTAATAGTCATTTGAGCACTTACAACATCTGTTGTGCCCAAACTCTTTTTTTTCGTCTTATATTATAAAATTATTTCTTCTACTTATATTATAACATGTCCATAAATGCATCACATACATGACTCTGCAATTTAAATAAATATTCAAAAGCAACAAACATTTTCAGTGCAAAATTTGTTATACTTAGGAGAGTGAAAAAACTATGGGATATGATAAAGATTAAAAAATTAAAATTAATATATATATAAGTCATATAATCTCTAAGGTGGTGAAGTAAATGGAAGATAAATCATTTGAGCTAATGAGCAAACTGTATACGGAAATGAATTCAAAGTTTGATAAAATGAATTCAAGATTTAATGGAATAGATTCAAGGTTTGACATAATAGATAAAAAGCTTGATGCTAAAGCTGACAAAACTGATATTGTTCGAATTGAAGATAAATCGGATAATAATTCCAAGGCTTTGTTTGACGGGTATACTTTAAATTATGAAAATTATCTGATCTTGAGAAACAATTAAAGGATATTTCATCAAAGGTAGAAAAACAAGATATCGAGATTGGGGTTATAAAGAATATTGCAAATTAATTTTAAAAAACGAAAAAACCATGAAGATATTCGTAGCTTTTTCGTTTTTTTCTATGGGGTCGATTCCGTTACATATATTGGTAACTCAGTGGTCAATTTATGTTTGCAAGCGCAAAAGCATCACATACATGGCTACCGCAAGCGAAATCGCAATACCTGCACTGCCCACATTAAATCTATTGTTAAATTTAATTAAGTATAATAACATTTTTAACATTGACTTAACTCCACTTAAGTCAATGTTTTCAGCATGTTGTTATATGATGCGCTTGAATATTAAGTTATATTATTGTTAAATTTAACTAGATTATTATTAACCCTACGAGACATACATTGTGGAATAAATGGCATATAAATCTGTATACCACCATATACAAGACCCCCTCCTTAGTGCTATCAAAATATTATTACATTTCCATAGCTTTGATAATGATTTTGTAGGCTGTTATGCCTATTCAAATAATTCTTTAATAATTATTGATAATTTTTAAAACACTTCTGACCTTATAGTTTCAATGTGATGATATACATCTACTTTAGATGGCATATTATTTTTAAAGCTATCACAAATAGCATTTTTGTTCATTGGGTTAATAATCCAAATTACAGCTTCTAAGAAGATGATTTAATACAAGAAAATATGATACTTCGATTTTATAAACAAGTCTAAATTTATTTTTTTTCCTAATGTTGCATCTGAAGAGCCTGGTAACAATGCTTTTAACATAAAAGTTTTATTATTTTGGGTTTTAATCTTAAGTGTTGCACTGTAGTTCATACCCATATAGGTAAAGTTAACAATAGTACCTTTTAATGCTCCATTTTTATTTATAAGCACATCTTCTTCCCGTATCATAAATTTAGCTATAGTTCCCTTTTTATAAGGAATATCATCATTACATGATATAAGAATATCTTCCCACAAAATAGAATTTGAATCGTGAACTTTTCCAGTAAATAAATTTGATTTTCCTATAAATTCAGATACAAAAACATTTGCAGGTTTATTGTAGATATCATGTGGGGTACCTATTTGCTGAATCTTACCTTCATTTAATATGGCTATCCTTTGGGAAATTGATAATGCTTCAATTTGATCGTGAGTTACAAAAATCGCTGTTGTCCCTGTTTTTTTTAAAAGTTTTAGTACTTCAGTTCGCATGATTTCTCTAAGTTCCATATCTAAATTACTAAAGGGTTCGTCCAAAAGTAGAATATCAGGCTGACGGATTAATGCTCTTCCAATGGCAACTCTTTGTTGCTGACCACCTGATAATTGGTGGGGATATTTATCTTTAGACTCATAAAGACTTACTAGTTTCAACATATCATTAGTTTTATTCTTATAGTCAGCATCTTTATTAATTGCAAATGCTATATTTTGCCATGCTGTCATATTGGGGAAAAGAGCGTAATCTTGAAAGATCATGCCTATATTTCTTTTTTCAGGAGGCATCCATAGGTTCTTACTTGAAATCACGTTGCCATTCAATATAACTTGACCTTCACTAGGTACTTCAAAGCCAGATAATAATCGTAACAATGTTGTTTTACCGCAGCCGCTTTTACCTAGAATTGTTATTAATTCTCCTTTTTCCACTGTTAAATTTAGTTTATTTATAGTGAAATCGGGAGCATTATTATATTTTTTTGAAAGATTTTTTATTTCAACATATGCCATAATTAATCCCCTTTATAGTTTTTCAACATCAAATAAAGTGGTAAAATAGATACAAGTACAATTAGTAATCCAGCAGGGGCAGCATGAGTATAAAATCCATCGCTTGATTCTATCCATATTCTCACTGCTAAAGTATCAAAACCAGCGCCTCTTAACATTAATGATATAGGCAATTCTTTTAATGAACTTACTAAAACTAAAGCGCCTCCTGATAAGACTCCAGGTAATATTGAAGGAAGAATTACTTTCAGCAGTACGACATTAAAATTTTTTCCCAGACTATAGGCAGTTTCATCAAGATTTTTGGATATAAGTGCCATTGAAGCTTCTGTAGATTGTAAATTTCTTGACATATATCTTATGCTAAATCCTACCATTAATATTATTTGACTACCAATAAGCCATGAAAAATACTGACTTACAAAGAATACCATACCTAAAGCTAGCAGTGTTCCAGGTATAACCAGGCCCATGTGACAAATATTATTCATAATAAAAGTTAGTTTTGAAGGATTCCTTAACTTTAGATAAGCAACAGGTACTGAAATTATCATTGTAATAAAAGCTGCTCCTATACTAACAGTCAAGCTGTTTTTGATATATCCTAAAGTTTTTAAGGTGACAACACCATCATTAATACCTTTAATGCTCCAAACTGTTAAGGTTGATAAAGGTAGAATAACTGAGAATAATAAAACAATCCCTACAAAGGCTAAAGAAATATATTTGAACTTTCCTAAATTAATAGGATTTATTTTCCTATTTGATTTCGAGTTTTGATAAAACACTTTTTTATTAAGGATATATGCTTTAATCAAAAGTATGGCCGTTCCGAGTGCAACAAGAACAATACTTAAAATTGCAGCGGAGGATCTATCCAAACTTCCTACCATTTGAAAGTAAATGCTACTTGAAAAAGTAGTATATCTGAGCATGGAGATTGCACCAAAATCAGATACAATATAGAATAAAACAATAATGCTACTGGATAATATTGCAGGTTTCATTAGTGGTAGAATAATCCTTCTAAATATGATATAGTAGGACGCTCCACATGAACGACCAGCTTCTGCATAGTTTGCGCTAATTTTTCTAAGTGAAGCGCAAACAATTAAAAAAACATAAGGAAAAGTGAACATTGATAATATAAATGCAACTGAAAAAAATGAATATATATTTATAGGGCTTTCTCCTAAGGAAGAGTAGAGGATATCTCTTGGACCAAAGAAAATAACATAGGTCAATGCACCTATATAGGGCGGTATTAATAATGGAAGACTTAATGCGATTTTAAAAAACTTTCTACCCGGCAAGTTTGAGTGTTCAACAAGCCATGCAAGGGCAACGCCAATTATTGTAGTAATTAAAGTAACTGTTAATGCTAAGCTTAAGGTATTCCAGAGAAGAAAAGGAATACGTGTTTTAAATATTATTTCCCATTTTTCTATTGGAGCAGTTAATGCCCGCGAGAAAATATAAACTATTGGAATTGACATTATTAGTACAGTTATAATGTTTACAAGTAAAAGCATAGAGCGAGGTGGAGAACCATGCCAGGCTTTTACCCACATGCTTTTAATACTATTCATTTTAATCCCACCCTAATCAGAATAACCTGCATTTCTCATTAATTCTGTGGTTGCTTCCCATTCAGCACCAATTTCTCCAAGTGATGCTTCTGAGGCTTTAAATTCTTCACCATATTCGATTCCTTGAATATTTGGTATTATTGGAGTCTCTTCATTCATTTTTTGTTGCTCCTCTTGAAGTGAAAACTCTATAAATAAAAGAGCATTTTCAGTATTTTTTGCATGTTTGGTTATTGCAGCACCAGATACATTAACAAAGGTACCCATTCCGTTTTCACCTTGATCTGGATAAATTGCAGCAACATTATTCATACCATCTTCTGTTAGTTGTTCTTTAAGATGATAGTTATTAACAAGACCAAATTTAACCTCACCACTGCCAATAGCTCGTCTTACATCTGTATGACTTTGCAGAATTAATGGGTCATTAGCCATAATACCTTTCATCAATTGAAGTGTTTTTTCTTCCCCTATTATTGTTTTAATTGAAGTAAAGTAGGTAACCATAGATTCATTACCGGCTCTGTTTATAGCAAATTGTCCTTTATATTTTGGGTCTGTCAAATCAAACATTGATTTTGCCATTTCTTCTGCAGTTATAAGATCCTTATTGTACATAAAAATACGGGACCTTACAGTTATGCCTGTCCAAGTGTTATCTTTTCCTCTGTAATTCATAGGAACTTTTTCTAATTCTTCTGAATTGATCTGTGCCAACATATCCTGAATACGAAGATATTCTAACACACCAGCGTCATTTGCTAAGAATATATCCGCTTGTGTATTTTTACCTTCTTCAATAATTCTGTGAGCGTATTCAGTTGCTTTTCCTGAGATTAAATTAACTTTTATTCCAGTTTCAGCTTGAAACTTCTCAACAAGTGGAATTATAAATTTTTCTGTACGGCCATTATAGATAGTTAATTCCATAATTTTATCATTATCATTATTTTTACTTTTATTATTTAAAGATGCTGTGCATCCTGTGAAAGTCAGAATAGATATAACAAGTATAGATATAAGGACTTTTAAATTCTTCTTAAATGATGTTTTCATAAATTTTATCCTTTCTAATTTATTTATTCAATTTAATTCAATAAGCTTGTCTATATTTATTCAACTATAGAATTTATAGTTTTAATTTTAATATATACTCGTCCGCAATATAGTATATTAAGAGTTATCTATTTTAGTGACTATTTTTATACTAGATTATACTTTTTAAAGATAAAAAAGCCTAGCAATTACGCTAGGCTAAATTTAACACTAATCTATTTAGAAGTCCTCACATGGATATATATAATTGGCTGCGGTACGAACATCTAATTCAAGTGGGTCACATGTAATATCGTCGGGAAGTACAAACACTAATTTACGTTCAATAGTGCCACATTCGCCACATCCATTTTCTCTACATACAACTGTAATAAAACCTCTGAATGCAAGTATTCTATGACAGCTATCATATATAATGCATGCAACAGCTACTTTTTTATCAAAGCATACGTTCCTTACTTTTATTCTTACAGTTAGTAATCTTGCACCATGCTTTTCCATATCTACTGGATCTGCATTAATAACACTGCATAAATCGCATGAACTTTTACTGCACTTATTACAATTATCATCTTTACTCATTTAATACAACTCCTTTTTAAATTTAGAACAAGGCAATCCTTATTAATACTGATTTGGTCATTTAGATTTCTTATAGCTATATGCACCATTAAAATATTTTCAACATAAAGGTTCTACGTTAAAAATATGTTCCACTAAATCAGATTAATATGTTTAAGTGTCTTTATTATAAATTTTAAATGGGTTGATTAATGAGCTTTTATAGAGTATAGCTAATCAAAACTTATATTGGTAATTATCTCCATGCCCTCAGAGTTCGTATTAGAGTTTTCTTTAAATTTTTCAGCTAGTTTAGAGTTCTCATCGAATTCTTCATATTGATTTAATTTATTAGATGGTTTATTTTGTTTTTCTCCCCAATTAACTGTAATTGTAAAAACGCCATAATTAATATCACTATCAAGTTTAAATTCGTAATTTAATTCCTCATTATCTGGTATTAAAACACGTGTACCATCTATTTTGAGTTTATCCTTGAATAGCCTTATAACTTCATCCTTTAAGAAAAAATAAAATTCTTCTTTGCTCCCGGTATACTTTTCGATATAATCCATGAATAACTCCACCTTTCATTATAATAATATTCATATTCAACTATAAATGTGACTGTAATTGTCTTATTTTAAATAAAAAAAGTTAATTTGATTTTTCTATTTCACCAAAATAAAAAACCATCTAATATTAAGATGGTTTTTCAATACCTATGGCTAATTAGTTTCTTTAAATGCTAAGGAATCACTTGTGATTAGTTCTTTATGAGCAAGATCAACCTTATCCATCATACTCAACTAATGCCTCTTTTAAATTCCTCACTCCGCCCCTTGGGTCATCCACATCACCTATATATCTAGGAATTAAATGCACATGCAAATGATTTATAGTTTGTCCTGCATAAGTTCCCACATTAATGCCTATATTATATCCAGATGGTTCATATTGAATATCAAACATTTCTTTTACCTCATGCATTAATTTATATATTGCTTTAACCTCTTCCTCAGTTGCCTCAAAGAAGCTAGCAAAATGCCTTTTGGGTATAATTAAGCAATGTCCATTATTTACTGGGAAATGGTCAAGTATTGCAATTGCTAATCTATTTTCTACTATTATTTCTGATTCGTTATAATCACAAAAGATACATTCAGGCATTATTCTTATCTCCTTTATCTATAAAGTTTATTTTTATGTTGTTTTTATATTTATTTACATTCTTCTTTTATTTTACCATATATAAGGTTTCAGTTTTCACTTTCTACTTTTGCCTTTTCTTTTAACAAATCATATCTATCATTTTCAAAATACCATTGCATTAGCGAAGTTAGAACCCCTAAGACAATACCCATTAATAGTGCATAATACACTGTTTGGCTTTGTGCCTCACCATACAAGTTAAGATTGTTAAATAAAAAGAATAAGCCTATTACACCCATCATAGCAGTCATTATAATAGTACCTTTGATGACATGCTTTAAAATGCCTTTTTCTTTTATTTTTTTCCAAGATTTTTTAAAACTTTCATCATCTCTATAAAATAACTTTGATACTTTACTAGGTTTATAATTTCTTGCAGTAATTAAATGTCTATAAATTAAGGATATAACATTACATATAACAACTACGAGAAGAACTATTTTAAATATATTCATATAAATACCTCCTTAAATCTTTCATTATTAAAGTATCACCCATACTCATCATCTATACTAATTTGTACCAATTATATCATATATGTTTTATATTTTCACAACTCTAAAAAGCCCTAACCCATAATATCATTATTTTTTTCATCTTTAAATGTCGCCTGTGCTTTAGAACTATTTTTCGTCCCTTTATTTTGATTTATTTCTTTCTCGAAGTTATTTAGTTTTTCATTCTGCTCTGAATCACTGTACAGATTCAAAAGTCTACCTACTACAGCATCTCTATCAGCTAAATTAGATACATTAAGAGCCTTTAAAAGCAATTCTTCACCTTTAGAAAAATCAGGTTCTATCGTTCTATTAAGCCAATATTGATCAGACCATCCTATCCAGCCCCATCCCCATCCTGGATTTTCTAATAAATATTTTCCAAATAACTCCTCACTTTTTTTTATATTTCCTAAATAAAAGTGGGTTTCTGCTATAGCTCGTTTTGCATTTTCCAGAGTTAAATCTTCGCTATCATCTGTAAAACTTATAATTTGTTTATTCATGCTAATACGCAGATTCCCATAAACATCTAATATCTCGCCATTATTAGCGTTTGAAACTACGTTCCATAGGCAATCATCAAAATCATTTAACCAATTTACTACAAATTGAGTACCGTTATAAATACTGTCAAAACTAGCAAATGTTATTAAATTATCATTTTTCATATAATCCATTAATTTATTCCAAACGTCTATCCAACTTTTAACAGCTTTATCATATTTATTATCAGTTAAAGATTGATATCCTGCTTGCATCTCTTCATCAAACTCTATAAATTTATCTGAGGCTAACTGATGATTATTATACAAGTTTTTATTATTAATCCAATTGTTTTTCATGTGTGCACTACCTCTCTCTTCGTTTCTATCTAAAAGATGACAAGCACCTTTCAATAATAGGAAATCAACTTACAGTTTTTGTTTACTGTAGGACCGACTGAATCATAATCTAGAGTGGCTCTTTAAATGCTAAAGAATCATTTGATTATATTTATTTTTATGTTATTTGTATGTTTATTTATATTCTTCTTTTATTTTACCATATATAAGGTTTCAGTTTTCACTTTCTACTTTTGCCATTTCTTTTAGCAAATCATATCTGTCATTTCCAAAATACCATTGCATTAGCGAAGTTAGAACACCTAAGTCAACCCACATTTAATCTTTCACTATTCCATACTACTCCATATGGGACATATTAAATAATATAATATTAGTGATATTATTAAGTAAACTAACATATTCATAATTGCACCTAATATATAACTTGATGAAGTTATAAAACCTGCTACTATTAACATCAAGTTGACAGATAAACACAAGTACAGTCCCAATTTTTTCCACTTCAATATTAGCATTAAACCTATAAGTTAAATTAAAGGTAAAATAATTATTTTTAATTCAAAAACATTCATTAATCCTCCAGATTCTCTTAAAACACTATATATATTATCTAGTATACATAAAATATAAAATATGATAATAATCAATAAAACAGCCAAAAAAGACTCACCCACTATAAAAAAACCATCAAAATATTTATTATATTTTGATAGCTTTGATAATGATTTTGTAGGCTGTTATGCCTACTCAAATAATTCTTTAATACTTATTGATAATTTTTCAAACACTTCTGACCTTATAGTTTCAAAGTGATGATATCCATCTACTTTAGAAGGCATATTATTTTTAAAGCTATAACAAATAGCATTTTTGTTCATTGGGTTAATAATCCAATATTCTTCTACACCAGCTTTAGCATACAAATCTAGCTTGGTAATATAATCGTGACTACTGTTAGAAGGTGAAACCACCTCAACTATTAATGTAGGTATACCTTCGTATTGATTATTTTTAATATTTTCTGTATCGCATACAACAAATATATCCGGTTGAACTACACTTATATTGTTGTTTTCATCTATAAATCTAACATCAAGGGGAGCTACATATGGTTTACATTGTTTTCCTTTAAAATATTTTTTAAATTCAAATGCTATGTTTAAAACTACATCTTGGTGCACAGTACTTGGTGAGCCCATCATGTGTATTTCACTCTTAATATATTCACATCTGTCATTTTCACTTATTTCTAAATACTCTTGGTATGTATAAATTTTTTTTTCATTAGCAAGCATTATATCAACTCCTTTGCTATCTAATATTCAACTTCTCTTTTACCATATTATAACCAACACCTATATTTTAAATCTATTGTTAAATTTAATTAAGTTTAATAACATTTTTAACATTGACTTAACTCCACTTAAGTCAATGCTTTCAACATGTTGTTAAATGCTGTACTTGAATGCTAAGTTATATTATTGTTAAATTTAACTAAATTATAATTAGATTATATGTCCTTACTTTAATAATTCTTCATAGTTATTTTTTATTATTTTAAATACAACTTCACTAAATCCAGATTCAGACTTTAACGACTTGAAACCTTTTAATGTGTCATTTATAATTTCCTTTATCTCTTGCACATCAATCCTAGGTACATTATAATCATATTCTTTTAATAGTGGTTTATAATTATTTCTTGTAAATGATGTTGAATACCATGTGTTTTCTAAACCTTTATTATTAAGTACTCCTGATAATCCTAAATTATTATCAAAATTCGGTGCAAGTCCTACTGGTGCACCATCTTTTCTTAATATACCAAAATTAAAAGTGTGTCTATCTATGTTATAGCACAATGCATCCATAAATGTGATATTTAAAAATTCTTCTATATATCCAAGTTCTTTTATAATACTTATAGAGTCATCTATTTCCCAGTACTCACGAACAAAGCTGAACATTGGCTCAAAGTCCACTTCACAATTATTAGTAAAGTCTTTACATTTAACTAATGCTCCATCTTCAATAGGTTCATATTTAACAGCATTAAATCCCAAATTAATAGCAATATTAGCTATTAATACTTCAGCAAAATTTTCCTTATACGTACCTTTTTTTATCATATACCAATATCCATCAATGAGCTTCCAACATTTTTCAAAACTTCCTATGTTGGTAAGTTCAGGACTTATATCATCTTCGTTAAATTCTATTTCCGAAGCATTACCATATAAGGCTATAGTATTTAGCCCATCTGATAATCTACTTCTCACCTGCATATAAGTTATATCTTCATTAATCCATTTTAACCAATAACTATCTGTTATACAAATAGCTCTAGCTTTAATAACTATTTCCTTAGGAACATCTGATCTAACACTTAATCTACGCCTTACTTGCCTAGAATTTGTCCTATGAGTGTCTATTACTCTTGTTTTCAGCCATGCTTCTAAAGAACCTGTATTCTTATTCATCATTATTATGGGCAATAAATTATCATCCAAAGATTTTACAAACTCTGTATCTTTTATTTCAGCTACCGGTTTGTCCTTATACATCAAATACCCAGTAAAATTATATTCTGTATTTTTAGAATATTTATTTGCTATGTTTATCAAATCTTTTATCTCCATATAGCTCCTCCCCAATTTAGTACATCCATTACAATTCCCCTGTGCAAATTTAATCTTCGCTCTGTTTGTTTTGTATAGCTTTCTTATGAAATGTTATAATTCTAATTATAATCGATTTTTAGTTTCTTTGCATGTTCCCTTAATTATTATTAGATATTAACTACTTCAGTATTATAAGGCTTCGAATTATCTATGATATGCTTATGACAAGTGAATAATATCAGTTGGAATTCCGATCCTTTTTCCTCAGCATAATCTGTTATAAATTTTAAGGCTGCATCCATTCTTTCGTCGTCATACTGTATCATCACATCATCTAAAAATAAAGGTAACTGAGCGTTCTTATCAGAAATTAGTTCTGTAATGGCTACTCTTAATGCTAGATAAACCTGATCAACTGTTCCACCACTTAAATATCTCCATTCTCTATAATGAATACCTGACTTAATTGATATATCATAATCCTTTGTAACAAGTATGTTTCCATATTTCCCATTAGTAAGACTTTTGAATATTCCGGCCGTCTTCCGGTTAAGTTCTGGTCCAAAACTCTGGCGCATCTCATCTGTTGCTTCCTGCATTACCTCTGATGCAATTTTTAGGCAATTATAGTACTTTTCCTTTTCATTCACCTCTTTTTCCTTATCATTTATTTCTTCTTGAACCTGACTTAAGTTTTTATCTGGTGTTTTAATTTTTTTGCGTAACTCAAAAAATTGTTGATCCAGATTTTCTGATGCAAATTCCTTTTCTTTTTGCTGTAGTTCTTCGACTTCATAGCTATTTACACCAACTTCTAGTGCTTTAATTGATGGTTCAAGTTTACTTGTTTCCGACCTTAAATAATTAAGTGTTGGCGCAACATATCCCATACCCTTAGCAATATTAAGTGTTTCATCTTTTTCTTTTTCCAATTGAGTAACTTGCTGCAAAAGCTCTTGCATTAAAAGTTTAGCCTCTTCATAGCTTTGTACAATTTCGTATTCATTCACTTTACTTAAAAATTCTTCAACTTTCTTTGTGTATTCTTGCTCTACCTCAGTTATAGCTTTTCGATTTTTAGAATCAGAAGCATACTCAAAATATTTATTTTCAAACTCTTTCACTGATAGGCAGGATTTTTCTTTCATTTTCCCCTCAATATTACTACTCAAAGTATCGCAGAACTGCTTCACTCTATCTCTATATTCTCTAACAACAATTTCCTCCAAATTTTCTTGTTGTAACACTGTAATTTTAGCATCTTCATTAAGGCTTAAATCCTTGGAATATTTCTCAATAAGCAAGTTACTTTCTTTAAGATAAGTTTCTTGCCTAACATTAAGAAGATTTAATGCCATCTCTTTCTTGTTTTTTAATTTTGGAATCTCCGCTAGGGAATTTTGATAATTGTTATTCTTTTCTGTCAAAAAATTGAGCTTTTTTTCTAAGCTAGCAATAGTGTTTGAGATGGTTGATATAATTATTTCATTGTCTTCAGTTTTTTTTATAATAGCGGCTTCTTCATTATCGTTTTCTTCCCTTAGAGTTTTTAATTCCTGTTTTATGCTATTTATATCATCAGAATTAGTATCCTTTTTCGTTGCAATGTTTTGTTTATCGGACCTCACTGCCCGCGCGCCTATAATAATTGCAATAATTACACCAATTAAAGCCGGAGGGATAAATACAGCTAGTATTATAGAAATAATACCTATTACAATGCTAAGTGTTAGCATTGTATTTTTCTTTTTACTCTTTTCACTCCCAGTATTTTTTACCTGGGCCTTAATTGATAGTTTTTCAATAGTAAAATTAATCTGCTGCTCCCTTAGCTTTTTATCAGATTTCCATTGAACCTTTTCACTGTCAAAATTATTCATAAGCTTCACTTTATCATTAATATTAATATTTTTTTCATCTTGGTACTTCTGGAACTCTTCATGGAATTTTTGTAGTTCTTTAGCTAAGGCTTCTTCTTTATTTAGAAGTGTCTCGGAAGCTTTGTGATTATTCTTTGCCTCTATAAAAGAATTAAAAACTGGAATAAAGCCTTCATCTATTCTGTTTAATAGTTCTATAAGTGTTCTTTCCGCAAGGACTAACTCATTTATGTGCTTGTACTCATTTTCACATATAGGGACTAAACTACCTCCATTTTTTATATCACTGTCAATTGAACCTTTGAGTTTTTCAAGGCTGCCCTTAGTTTTCTCGCTTTCATCCATTAAAGAATTACAATCCTTTAAAAATCCTGTAAGACTCTCAGAGGGAATATTTTCTTTTTCTAATGTTTTTTCTAATTCTTTATATTGGGTTATCTTTTCAATAAGGGAGGTGAGTTGCTGAAATTTATTTTTATTTTTATTTAATTCCAATAAATTTTGGATATTTTTTTGCTGCTTAATCTGTTCATCCAAACGATGATATTTTTCCATGTTTTCCTGTTGCTCATTCTCTAAAATTTGAGTTTCAGCTCTTTCACTGCGTAACAATTCAAGTTCATTTTTAGCCTCAATAAAAATTCCTTTTTTTCGATTTTTTGACTCCATATCTTCAGCTGCATCATTTAGACGATTCATTACAAGTTGCTGTGAGACATTTTCATCTCCTGAGAGAACTAGGTTTGACATTAATTTTTCTGCAACCTCATCACTCTTAACCTTTGCGCCAAAACTTCCAATCTGGCTTATAAAAACGCTTCGTTCAAATCCAGCTAAATCAAGTCCAAAAAATCTTTTTCCAACTTCCTCATTCTTACCAAGTGGTACCATTTCTCCCGTACCCATTTTAATTAACTTCACTTTATCCCCGCCCGCAGTAGCACCTATATCTTTCTGCAATCGATATGATATTCCACCATGTGCGAATTCAACTGCGCCATTCATCATAGAACCATCCCATGGCTGGTATTTCTTCCTTGCATTTTTATCGATATCTCTTCCTCTTTCAATTTTGCTGTAAAACATCATTTTAATAAATGCCATAAGGGTTGATTTCCCATCTTCATTCTTGCCGTATACTATCTGAAATCCGTTTTTTAGCTCTAATTCGTAATCCTTGAACTTACCAAAACTGCCAATCTGCAATTTATTAATCTTCACTATATTTTACCTCCCCGAAAAATGCCTTTACTCCCAGTCTAAGTGCTATGTTTAAATCCTCTTTATCATTAGGAGCTGCATCATTTACCCGTTCAATCATTTTTCTCATAAAAGTATTCCTAAGGGTTGTTTCTGTTGAAACCGAATCAAAATCAATTTTTATTGTTGTATGATCTTTAATCTTAATAAAATATACTTCATTAAGGGAGGTTTTCATATCCTCAATATTAATACAAACATTATCGGAAATCATTCCCTCGAGGATCACCTTGTATAGATTATCAGAGTAATTCTCACCATATTTTGATTTCATTTTATCTAATATAATATCAACTGCCATTTTAGAATTAACAGCTTCAGAAACATCTACATGAAGTTCAATATTCATGCGCTGACACATCCTGTGATATTCCAGCTTGCAAATTCCTTTGGCTACTATTCCAATGTAAACGCCTTTTTCATCAAGTTCATCAAACCCTCTTCCCTCAGGGCAGCCAGAATAAGCATAGTATGTATCACCAGTCTTTAGCACCTGCGTCTGTTTGTGAATATGTCCAAGTGCCACGTAGTCCATTCTACTCTTTAACAGCTGCGTCTGAGTAATTGGATTGTAATTACTTCTTTGACTCGTTGCAACGAGCTCACCATGAATTACACAGATATTAATTAGCTCATCCCTAGGAACAGTAAAATTCGCAAGCATTGAAGTTGATACATAGGTTCCTGTAAAGGCTGCCCCCCAAAGACGAACACCTAATTTTTCAACCTCTACACTCTCTAAACCACTTTTAAAAATAATGACATTTTCAGGCCAAAAATCTTTTTTTAAATATGGGGAATCTTCCGTAAGAGGATCATGATTTCCTGGGGCAATTGCCACAATGGTACCCTTTATGCTTGCTAACCCATTTTTTATCTCTTCAAGCACATTATCCTCTACATTAACATTATCAAAAAAATCTCCTGCTATTAACAATAGCTGAACTTGCTCCGCTATACACAATTTTAAAATATTCATAAATGTCCCTTTGATTTCAGACTTGCGAGTTGCAGCTTTCCTCCCTAATGTTGTGAGTTCTGCTCCTAGATGAATATCTGCACAATGTAATATCTTTACCTGTTTCACTTCAATACCCCCATATATATTAAATTCTATTTTCTTTTCCATCCGTGCTAGTCCGCCTGGAATGCCTTTATTTTTTTTGCAAACAGCATTTATTACATAGTTTTCATAAAATATATCTGGAAGCTCAATAACGCTTCAACCTTAGTTATAAAAATTCACTACATTATCAATTTCTTTAGCATAATTAGTATGTATTAATTTAAATTGATTAATCACTCGCCGTACCCGTGGACGATTATACCTTTGGACAATAATAGGGTATATATTCAGAACTATATTTAGAAATATTAACCATATTGATTCTTTAAATGAATATACCCTGCAAACATATACGGAAATGATTGAAATTATTATAGCAATAATTACGTGTCCAAACTCAGAAGTTCGAGTTCTGTATTCATAGTATTCTAATAAAATTAAAGATTTTCTGATAGGAGTTTCTTTTTTTCTACTTCTTTCCCACCCACTTAACACCAGCAATTTTCTGAAAAAATGAACACCAAGATACCTGTATATTCTACCTTCATCTTCAATACGGTGACAATTAAAATAAGATGATTTGAGTTCTGGTTTCAATAATGTTTCCACTATAGACATCCAAATCATAAGTAGTAAATTTAATATAATGCTATATAATAACGAACTCATACTCATAAAAGGGAATAGAATAAAAGAAGCTATCCCACATGTGGTCATAGCTACAATAACACACTCGAGAAATGTGTTTTGCTTTGCAATCATGTTGTATTCACCGCCCTTCTTATATCAAGGATTATATATAAGTATTATTTTACATCAAAGTTATTATTCATCTTCTTCAACAATTCAAGGAATACATCTTTTTCTTCTTTCGAAAAATTTTTATATGCTATTAAATTAACCTTTTCAGAAATATCATTTACTTTCCCCTCTGTTGCTTTACCTTTTTGCGTGAAAATTACGTATGTTACTCTTCCATCTTCTATACATTTTTCCTTTTTTACATATCCTAATTTTGATAATTTATTGACTAATGCTGTAATCGTAGACTTATCTTTTCCTATTGATTCTCCTATTTCCTTCATGCTTAATTTTCCATTATTATTAAATAGTACTGTAAGGATATTGCCATATGATGGCACTAAATCATCCAAACCTTTTTCTTTTAATGCTTTTTCAATAAATCTAGTCATTTTTTTCTTAGTTTTACTTATAAAATATACTATATATTTATCATTCATAATGAGGCTCCTATACTAAATTTAATTTATAGATTTAATTATAGTATGGTATAAATTAAATAGCAATTGTTAAAATTATAGTATGGTATAAATATAAGTAGAAATTGTCTAAATCATGGTTTGACATAAAACTATATTTCTACTATAATTAGTTTTATACCAAACTATATTTATAAAGGAGTTTTGAAATGAATAACAACGAATTTACAGCAATGCTTGTAACAGAAACAGAAAATAAGGAATTTAAGAGAGAAATTACAACTAGACATATAAATGATTTACCAGAAGGCGATGTAATAATAAATGTAAAATATTCATCATTAAACTATAAAGATGCTCTTTCCGCTACAGGAAATAAAGGCGTAACTAGAAATTATCCACACACACCAGGAATCGATGCTGCAGGCATTGTAGTCCAAAGCAATAATGATAATTTTAAAATTGGGGCTGAGGTACTTGTAACAGGATATGGGTTAGGAATGAGTACATCAGGTGGTTACGGAGAGTATATTAGAGTCCCTGCGCAGTGGGTAGTAGAACTTCCTTCAAATCTTTCTCTAAGAGAGAGTATGATATACGGTACTGCTGGATTCACTGCTGCACTATCAGTATATAAATTAGTTAACTCAGGTGTTAAGCCTAGTGACGGTGACATATTAGTAACGGGATCAACAGGTGGAGTTGGAAGTATGGCCATTTCAATTTTAAGCAAGATTGGTTATAATGTCACTGCTGCTACAGGAAAATCTTCTGAAAAAGATATGCTACTTAAAATTGGTGCAAAAAACATAATTGATAGGAATGAAATAGATGACACTTCTGGCAAAGCACTCTTAAAGAATAGATGGTCCGGTGTAATAGACACAGTAGGCGGAAATATATTAGCTACAGCCATTAAATCAACCAATTATGGTGGTAGTGTAACTTGTTGTGGAAATGTTGCATCTGATGAATTTAAAACGTCAGTCTATCCATTTATTTTAAAAGGAATCTCAGTACTAGGAATAGATTCTGTTAAATGCCCTATGGATATCAGACTTGAAATTTGGGATAAATTATCCTTAGATTGGAAGATTACTGATTTATATACTGATGTAAATGAAGTAACTTTAGAAGGATTAAATAAAGAGATAGATGCTATACTTAGTGGAAATCACAAAGGTAGAACTATAGTTAATCTCGATTTATAGATTGTAAAAAGCCATACAATAAAAGGAACAAGAAAGTATATACTTTCTTGTTCCTTTTATTTCATAGTTAAATTAGATATTAAAGTGTTATAATTTAATTAACCTATAATATTAGATCATATTGCTATTTAATTTATTAGGTTATTATATTTAAAAAGGAGAAAAAAATGAAATTATTATTTGAAGAAGCTAAATTAGGAAAGATTTTATTAAAAAATAGATTTGTTAGAAGTGCTACGTGGGAAAATATGACTACAGAAGATGGTCATCTCACTAAAAAGCTTTTAAATATATATAAAAACTTAGCAACATCTGAAGTTGGATTAATTATAACAGGATATGCAAATATCATAAAAGAGGAACAACCTAACCATGGAATGATGGGAATCTATGATGACACTTTCATTGATGAATATAAAAATTTGACTAAGTTAATTCATAAATTTGGTTCGAAGATAATAATGCAAGTAGCGTATGGTGGAACAAAAACAACATATAATGTTGGGAAAAGATTAATCTATGCTCCAAGTGAAGTTGCCCAGAGGAGTACAGGTGTAGTAGGAAAAGTTATGACTAAAGAGGATATAGATCTTGTAATAAATGCTTTTGCAGATGCAGCACAAAGAATACAGAAATCAGGCTTTGATGGTATAGAGATACATGGTGCCCATTCATATTTAATAAATCAATTTCTAAGTCCTTATTATAATAAAAGAACTGATGAGTATGGTGGAAGCTTAGAAAATAGAATGAGATTTTTAATAGAAATTTATTACAAGATAAGAAAAAAAGTTGGGAATGATTTTACGATACTAGTAAAACTTACTTCCAGTGAATTTTTTGAAGGTGGAATGACATTTGATGAAACTAAGTTAATCTGTAGAAAACTAGAGTCCATTGGCGTTGATGCTATAGATATTACTGGCAATATTCATGGTAAAGCTAATTCAATGGTTGGCGAAATATTTGACGGCTATAAATTGCAAAAGGAAGGTTATTTTGTTGAGTATGCCAAAGTAATTAGTAATGAAGTTAGAATACCAATAATTACGGTAGGTGGATTTAAAAATATAATCAATATAGAAAATATCTTAAATGAAAGTAATATCGATTTTTTTGCTCTATCAAGACCTTTGCTTTCAGAACCTAATTTAATAAAAAGATGGAAATCTGGAGATAGAAAGGCAGCTATCTGTCTTAGTTGTTCTAAATGCAGAACGAACGAGGGAAATTATTGTGTTGTTTTCAATAAAGCAAACAAGTGAATTCATCTAATTAGAAGTTTCTTCCATAATCCTACTAAACGAAACATAGAGCAGGAACAATATCAAAATAAATCCAGCAAATGCAAACATAAATTCAATTGCGAATATATTAATATTAGTGAATATATTCCTAAATAAAGACAATGGCATAAGTAAATCGCAGCTATTAAATCTTAGAAATCTTCCAATATAAACTGCAAAGCCACTTAATAAGGATACTCCTGCGATTAAGAATACCCAGCAGTTGCTTGATGCCACACTAATTCTTCACTGTGTATATGAATCATATCAGTAACCATATACACAGAATTAGGAAAAAATATAAGCCACAGTACCGAGCACACCATTCCCCACCTATTAAAAATAATTATACAACTACGGCATAACTCTAACTACTCTACTCTATGAATTTAATATTATGTGCATTAAGTATTTCTTCAACATGCATTTGTTGTTTTAATACCCAGTCAATAACATTGTCTAGGTTATTGCCATTTGTAGCTTCTATATCAAAAGAATAACTTTGACTAATCTTCTCTAAAAAATCTTTATTTAATCTATCATAAAATACAAATTCAACATTTAATTTTTTTAGTTCACGTACTATGAACCTGAGTTTACTTTCTAAAGTTTCACCATATCCTAAGGAACAATCTAAATTTTCCTTATACCTTGATGATGCAAATAACGATAATCCATTATCGTACAATCTATAAAATTGTAAAATTTCATTTGTTTTATAGAACGAAAAATTAGTATAATTCCTATCCATCTGCCTTGTTATAACATCAAATAACCCCATTTTGAGTACATCTAGTTTAGTCTTACTAGGAGACTTAATCTTTAAGAATAATTTATAAAAATCTTCAAAGCTTCCTTGGTCGAGTCTAATTAAAACATTTGCAGGAATTAAGTCTTTAGTTTCATCTATTACCGAGAAACATAGACCTCTGGGCAATGCCCCTGCTGGTGAACATTCTATACCTAATCTCTTTGCTATTTCATAAGCTAACTCTTCTGATATATTATCATATGAATTAGTTTGTAGTCTTTCCTTAACCACACATAAATTCCCTTTAATTCTTGCTAAGTCTTTATTACATGCTCCATCAATATTTAGTCTTGTCTTTGTTTCATTTAACTTTATTACATCAAAAGAGTGGTTTATTACCTTACCATCATCTATCATTATTGATGCCCAAGGTGAACATTCCTCATAATTCTCATCTTCATTAAATGCTAACCATAATTTATCTTTAACGTTTATTGCCCTAGTTGCTATAAGCACCTTAAAATATAAATCTTCTTCATCTTCCTTTAAATCTAATGATGCTAAGAATGAATTAAATCCAACTTGGCTTACTGGTCTTATTCTATTTCTAACCCATTTATCAAAATGGACAGAGTCCATTATATTTTTATCTCTCATATCAAAAAATAAATCTAAATTTATGATTTCCATTGTTCTATTATCTATATCAATTTCTGCAACTGTTTTATCATAATATTTTAAATAATAATATCTGCTCATACAACACATCACTCCCATACATTTATTGTATCATAATTTGTCACAATTCTATGTTGTTTTTTAAACTTAAAATAGATGAATAATATCCATTCCAAACCTAAATGAGTGTGCTTTTATCACAAATCATTGTATAATAGAAGATATCAGATTATATAAGGAGACTATAATGAAGGATCTAAGAAATCTCAATAAAAAAAGGATAGATATTGATGAATTACGACAATATCTTAACATATCAGAATATATAGAACTAGCACGTACAGTCGCGAATTTAATTAATGATGAAGTTATAATGCCTATAAAAAGTAGTAAGCTAAATGGCAAAAAACCTGCTTTATATAATAGATATACAATAATAGATGAGAAAGAAGACATATCTATGTATATATCTGAATTATCATATGGTATTAATATTAGGTTAGATAAAACTTATTATATTAAAAACATTGATAGATATAAAGATGATAGAAAATTCATACTTTCTTTGAGTAACTTTCTTGACACGCAAATGATTCTGCTTAATACACAAGTATCAGCCAATGAAAGAAGTTTTCAAATTTGGGAAAGAGAAAAGTTTCTTAACCGCGAAGGTGGAAAAAGAATACTCAAAAACCTTAACTTATCCGCCCATTTTCTAAATATTTATGATACTACAGAGCCTCTTTCCTATTATTCTTATAGTAAAAACTCACCACAAAAGATATTAATACTTGAAAACAAGGATACATTTTATAGCATGAGAAAACATCTTATTTGCGGGAAAAGCAGAATATTCGGTGAGGAAATATCTACATTAATATATGGTGGTGGTAAAAATATATATAGAACCTTTGAAGATTTCGAGGTTTGTGCTGAGCCATATCTTATAGATAAAGATAATGAAATTTTATATCTTGGAGATTTAGATTATGAGGGTATAATAATTTATGAGGGGTTATATAAAATTTTTAAAGATGATTTTAATATAAAACCCTTTGTTAAAGGCTATGAATTTATGATAGATAAATTTACTAATGAAAATATAAGTTTACCAAAAACAAAAGATGGGCAAAATAGAAATATAGGACAAGTATTTACAAAAGAATTTAGTAAGTTGTATAGAGATTCTATTATGAATATACTTACCTCAAATAAATATATTCCACAGGAAATATTAAATATTAGTGATTTTTGAGAGATAGTACATATTAAGATTCTTAGAAGAGTTGGGAGGATTTAAAAATGCGAGTAGATTTTCTTAAAGATTTTAACGCACGAATGAAAAAGGTTGGAGCTTATGTTCTGCTTTGCAAAAATAGTATGTTTAAAAATACATGGAAGAATTATGGCTTTGAGGAGACTCATGAATACATAAATTTAATTTTTGCAGTTATGCTTTACATAATGGAGGAGTCTTTAAAGGATGAATTCTGCACTATGGATAATATAGGCAGTTTCATTGATGATATTAATATGAAATACTTCAAAAAACCCCTAAGTTATGAGCAGTGTAAGGACCTTGGTGAGTTCATTGTAAATATAGTATTGTGTGATGAAGGTAAAGCAATGTATTTTAAAGGTTTTGACTTTAAAGAAGGAGAATACGCTGATATATACATAAGTTTTGTTTCTAATAAGATAGTTTATATTGATGATGTTGTAAAGAGAACTTCTTATTATTTAACAGATGATGGCTATTCCCTCCTTTTATCTACTTTAGAAATTGAAAGCAACATGAAACTCACCATTCATGAAATGATTTTTAAACTTCACCTAGAAAAAGCTAGTTATGATAAGGCTGTAGATGATGTTAAGAATATATTTAATCTTCTTCGAATACAACTTCAAAAAATGCATGATGCTATAAGGAGAATAAGGCAAAATGCTCTTAATTATTCTGTAGACGAATATAAACAATTATTAGAGGGTAATATGGACTCTTTAACTGCAACAAGAAAGAAATTTAATGAATATAGAATTATGGTTAACCTTAGAATACAAGAAATTAAAGAGAAGGGAATAAATATTAAAAAGCTTAATGAAAAGGAACTTGAAAACTTAAAATTCTTAGGAATAATTGAACAGTATCTTGGCCGTGCAATTGAAGAGCAGCAAAAGATATTAAACTCTCATTTTGATTTCAAAAGCGTTTATTCAAAAGAATTAGAAGAAATGGCCTCTATGTCTCTTATAAAAAGATTTAATATTGGATCAGATCTCTACGACAAAATCAGTGCAGACAGCTCAAAATTAGGTTCTATCGATTATATTTTAAGATCTTTATATAGATCACCTATTAATAAAAAGTATAATCTTAATAAATGCTTGCAGTATCAGAAGCCTATAAAAGCAAAAGAACTTGAAGAAGATGAATTGGTATCCTTTGAGGAAGGCCATTGGATTGAGGAAAAAAGAGAAAAAGCAAAAATAAAACTAACGAAATACAAAAATTCTTTAAACTTAATTCTAGAATTCGCCTCTGAAAAAGGAGAAGTATCTCTTAAGGAAATATCTCAAAAACTTAAGGAAGATCAAAATACTCGTGAAGTATTAATACCCACCGTTGAGATATTTAGGGAAATAATAATTGAACTTTTAAAATATAATCATGTTGATATATCTGAACTTAAGAAAGAAAAAGAAGAAACTATATCAGTAAAAGAAAAGTTTGAGTTTGAATTAAATGAAACTATATTAGACTTAGTCCAGGACAATATTGAACTCAATGATATTAAATATATTTATATTTCTAAAGTATTGCGCAGCGAAGAAAAAATTAAATTTTACGGACTTCCAAGCGACAAAGGTATAGTTAAAACTGTTATATGCTCAGACGTGGCTTTTAAAGTAGAAAGGTAGTGATGAAACGATATGTACAATACATACGATATAAATACTAGCAACAAAATATTTTATTACTTAATTCAAAATGGTGAGCTTTCAGAAGAAAAGGAGAAAGATTTTTTTAGAATATATTCTGAAAGTGAACAGATAATGAATTTAGTCAAAAGCCAAGGGGAAAGCTGTAACTGCAAGGTTGAAAAATACAGTGGGGTTATATATCTTATACCAAATGAGGACAATGACTTTTTAGGATATTCTAAAGGAGAACTAAAAAAAGAACTCTGTAAGTCTAATAGCAATGATAAGGATTACTATCTATCTCAGTTTGTGATACTTACTCTATTAGTTGAATTCTATGGCTCACAAGGTAGAACCAGCAAGTGCAAATATTTTCTAAAAGGAGGAGAACTTTTAAATATAATAAGCAATAGATTAAAAGAAAGCGTAGAAAAAGAGGACTTAGAAGAGGTACAAATCAAAACAGGTATTGCCTACGCTAATATTTTAGAACGTTTTGAAGCACTTAAAAGTTCTGATAAGCAAACCACTGCCAGAACTACTAAAGAAGGATTTATATATACTATTCTTAACTTTTTAGAGAATCAAGGACTTATAAATTATGTACCGGTGGATGACATGATAACTACAACTTCAAAACTAGATAATTTTATGGATTGGAACATATTAAACAAAAATAACTACAGTAGAGTAGTTACAGCTTTTGGAGGTGAAATTAATGAGTAAAATAAATGCTATTAGGATCATAAACTTTAATTATAATAACAATTCAATGAAAATAGATGATGAGACATTTAAGCTGGGTGGAGAGAGTACCCTTTTGAGCCTTAGAAATGGTGGGGGTAAGTCTGTAATGGTTCAGCTAATGATGGCCCCTTTTGTAAATAAGAGGTATAGAGATTTAAAAGATAGAAAATTCAAAAGTTACTTTACTCAAAACTCACCAAGCTACATATTAACAGAATGGGTTTTGGATGGTGGTGTAGGTTATGTGCTTATTGGTATGATGGTTAGAAAAAGATTAGTCTCATTAGATGATGATTCCGGGGAGGATTTAGATATTATAACCTTTATACATGAGTATAGGGAAAGCAGCAAATATGATATTAATAATTTTCCAGCAGTTGAAATTGAGAAAAATATTAAGAAAATAAAAAGTTTTATGAGCATTAAGAGTTTACTTGAGGATCTTAAAAAAGATAAGAACATAAACTTTAATTACTTTGATATGACTACGCCATCACAGACTAAAAATTATTTTGATAATTTAAGGCAGTACAAGATAAATAATAAAGAATGGGAAAGCATAATAAAAAAGATTAATATGACAGAATCAGGGTTATCGGAGCTTTTTCAAGAAGCTAAAAATGTATCAGGTCTTGTGGAGAAGTGGTTTATTAAAGCTGTAGAAGATAAGATTAATAAAGATGAAGACAAAATAAAGAATTTTAGCGAAATAGTTAAAAAATACATATATCAATACAAATATAATCAATCCAAAATACAAAAAAAAGATGCTATTGAAGAGTTTAAAATCTGTGCAAAGGAAATATTAGATGTTGCAGAAAAATGCAATGAGCATAAAATTTATAGTGAAAGTTTAAAAAATAAAATAGCGAGTCTTATAAAATATCTAGAAGACACTTTAAATTTAGAAAACCATAAAAAAGAAGAAGTCCTAGATAAAATTTCAGAAATAGAGTCCTATATTAATGAAATTAAGTATGAAAAAATATCATCAGAGATTTACAGACTGTACGGCACCTCTGATAAAATAAATTCAGACATTGAACTAGCTAAGCAAGACGCATTAGATACTCATTCCAAAATAGCTATTCTTGAAAAAAAGAAAAGCATACTAGAATGCTCAAAGTTATATGAGGAATATGTTAAAGCATCAAGGGATGTTCAAAAGCTTGAAAACCAATTAGAACTTGCAAACGAAAAAAATAAGGATTTACAACCAGAAAGAGAGAATACAGGGTTTAGTTTGAAAAAATATTATCAAGGCCGCGAAAAAGAAACCTCAAATCTTTTACAAGAAAATGATGGGAACATAAAGTCTACAAAAGTAAATATAAATGATATTAAAAATGAAATTGATGAATTAAATATGCTCCTTCAACAAAAAAGTCAGTTAATAGGTGGACTTAAAAGTAATATAGCATCATTTTCGGTAAGTGAAGAAAATTTTAACAATAGATATAAAAAAGCTTTTACTCGAAACTTAATGGGTTATTGTAATGACAATTTTATAAATAAGCAGTCTTTATCATACAATGAAAGTCTAACTAAAAATAGTGAAATTCTTTCTAAAAGTAAAAAGTTAAGTCAATTAAAATCTATGGAAGTTAAAGTTAAAGAAAGAGAAAAAGAAGATGTTTCACAAGAAATAAGCAATATATCTCATGAACTTACCAATATGAAAAAAGAGAGAAATATTTTCCTTAAAGAAATAGAAAACAGAAAACACATTATAAAATACATAAATATAGATGAGAGTAAACTTTTCGACAAAGAGTATATAATAAATGAATTTAACAGTAAAATTAAAGTTTTAAAAGAAGAAGAAAATAAATTAATTATTAAATTAAATAAACTTCAAGAAGAAAAGAAAAAACTTCAAACAGGAAGAACACTTGAAATTTCTAAAGAAATGGAGGAAAAACTTCACCAAAAAGATATAACCATAATATATGGTATTGATTGGCTTAAGAAAAATAAACACAGCGAAAAAGAAAATATAAAATTTATAAAAGATAATCCATTTTTACCATACTCTCTAATTATGGAGCCTGAGGATTTAATAAAACTTCAAAAGGATGATCTAGGCATTTTTACGTCTTATCCTATTCCTATAGTAAAAAGGGAGAGTTTAACTAATAAATCTAGTGAAAAAGTTAATAGCTTGTGTTCTCTAAATGATATCACATTTTATGTTTCATTTAATAATAAACTTATAAATGAAGAAGAATTAAAAAAATTATTAATTGAAAAGCAAGGTGAAATAACTTCATTAGATGGGTATATAACTCAGAAACTAAGCGATATTGATTTTTATGAAAAAAGCCGAAGTGAAATACAATTTTCTGTTTTAGATAAAGAAACTTATGAAAATTTAGAAAAACACTTGTCAATAAATGAAGAGTTATTAATATCAAAGAAAAATAAACTTAATAATATTCGAGATACCATAAATGACATCAATATAGCTATAGAAAAGGCATATAAAACTATAAGAACCCAGGAAAGTAAATTACAACAGCTAACAAGAGAAATAGAAGATTTTAATTCATTGGTAAAAAGCTATGAAAAATATACTTTTGATAAGAAAAAGTTAGATAACCTTTCTGAAAATATAATTGGACTTAATGATGATAAAAAAATTAAAGAAAAAAATAAAATTAACTTAGAAGAGTCATTGTCAAATCTTCAAGAAGGATTTAGAAATTTATTAGGAAAGTTAGAAAAAATTCATGATAACGTAAGTAAGTACAATCAATATAATCAAGGTGAAATTTTGCAAAAGGATGTGGAAGACTTAGAAGCTAGATATGATAGTTTAACTAAGGAAATCTCCACTGATATTAAACTTTTAGAAGAGAGCTTGCAAGGTGCAAATGAACGATTTATAGTTAAAGAAAGAGATCTAATAGCCAAAGGGAAAGAATATTGTTTAAATGAAATTGAATATAGAGAAGTAACCTATGACAGATTTAAAGAAGAAGAAATAAAAGCATCATTAAAATCATTTGATGAAGCCAAATATAAAATCAATAAAACCATAAATGAATTAAATATAGAATATGCGAAAATTGAAACAACTATAAAAAATCTTTTACAAAAGATGAAAGATGATTTTAATAAAGAAACTCCAAAACCAAAAGAAGAGATACTAGATATAGATTTTAACAAAAGAACCTTTGCGAAAAATCACGAATTAGAACTGGCAAAAAAAGAAAAAACATTAACAGAAAATGCTATAAAAAAACTTGAAACTAATTTTTCTAATTTAGAAGAGTTTAGCGATTTTGTTATAACTACCACGCTTTCAATTGATGTTGAAATTCAAGAGCTTAGCAAATATAGCGGAGAACTTAGGCGGGACTATAGACTTTCTTTAGAAGAAGAATCAAAAAAGAGTCTTGATTTAAGTAATGAAATAAACAGAGTATCAAGAAAACCGCTGTTTTCAAATGATGATTTCTTTAAAAAATCCTTAGAAATCATTGCAAAAAGTATTGATAAGCCTGATATTGTAATAGAAAATTTAAATATTACGCTAGCTGCGCACAATGCGTTAATGGCAAAACTTCAAGCAGACATTGATTTAATTACTAGGGAAAAAGATAATGTATCTCAAAGCATTTACGAATATGTTTTAGAAGTTCATACTAATTTAGGGAAAATTGATAATAACTCTTCGATTAAAATAAGAGATAAATATGTAAAGATGCTTAGCATAAAACTACCAGAATGGGACTCAAACAGTGAACTTTATAGATTAAGAGTTAATGATTTTTTAGAAAGCCTTACTATAACTGCACTTGAAAGACTTCAAAACAACGAAAATATAGAAGATTTAATATCTAAGAGCATTAACACACGTGATCTTTATAATGAAGTTGTTTCTATAAGCAATATTGAGGTTAAACTATACAAAGTAGAAGAAGATAGACAAATTCTATTGGGTTGGAATGAAATTGCACTAAACTCAGGGGGAGAAGGTTTTCTTTCAGCTTTTGTAATATTATCAAGCTTGTTATCTTATATGAGAAGAGATGAGACAGATATCTTTGCAAGAAATGAAGGCGGAAAAGTTATCATAATGGATAACCCTTTTGCTCAAACTAATGCAGAGCACTTATTAAAACCTCTTATGGATATAGCTAAAAAAAGTAACACTCAACTTATTTGTTTGTCAGGACTCGGTGGAGAATCTGTGTTAAATAGATTTGATAATATATATGTACTAGATTTAATACCCTCAAAACTTAAAAGCGGGTTAAAGTATTTAAAATCAGAGAATATTAAAGGTGAAGAATTCATAGAAAATATAGTTGCTTCGAGATTTAAATTAGAAGAAGAAGAAGTAGCAATTGATCAAATGGAACTTTTTTAAAGTTAAGTAACACTCTTTTATTTTCAACATATTATGTAGAAGGTCTACTCTATTTTGTTTCTTATACCTAACTTTTATAATAAAGGAGTACTTATAATATGAAAGCATACGATAACCGTGACAAATTAAAGCTGATAAAAAGGTATTTTATACTTAATATGTTACAAGATCCATCTTGTTTTATAAATATTAATAAAGCATCTAAAAAAGGCTCAACAAATATCAAACAAGAAAACAGATACACAAATAATTCATCTACAGAATTTACACCGGAAGTTCAACAAGAAATCCCTGAAAATGATTCAGAATTTATGCTCCCTATATCTGATAAATTAAGTATGGCAAAATTTCTTATTACTTTAAGACTCTTACAACGAACACGTTATAACAAAAATATTGACAAAATATCTAAAAACAACTCAATAAATATTAATCATGAAAATAAGACAACTGAAATTAAGTCAAGTTTGATTAATAATTTAAAAAATAAATTTAATCCAAGCTTTACGTTTTTGATTCGACAAGTAACTTTTGGAAATATTTCAGATTTTATAAATACCATGAGTGAAATTAATACTACTACCGATGGCATTTATGAACCTTACGAAAATGAAAATACCGATTATTTAGAAAGCTTAATGCAAACGCCGCCCATTATAATAGAGGAAGAAGATATAGATATAGTTAATCCTAATGAATAACACTTGCATAGATTAACAAAATTAAATTTAATTAAGTTTAATAACATTTCAAACATTGACTTAACTCCAGTTAAGTCAATGTTTTTAACATGTTGTTATATTATTTATTTTCTACCCGTTGATTCTTCAAGTATACATATTGTTTTTGTTAAGGAATCTGTGAATTCTTCATCAGAAGAATTTTTGAAAATAAGCAGATCATCTTTTACACTAGGATCATCCAACGGAATAGGAACATCGAAATTAATACCTTCAATATATTCATTCCAATGCTCAAGTTTCCATGTATCCCTTTCAGAATTCCTATCGATCATTCTTTGCTGCGTTACTACAATTGAAGTTTCTACCCAAATAACGACTAAAGATGCATTCTTATCTTTTAATATTGCTTTTAAATTTTTGATATAGTTCAAATCTCGTATTTCTTTTGTAAATGGTGCATTAATTAACACAATATCATCATAATTTAAGGCTTCCAGTGCAATCGCTACTATTGTTTCGTATTCATAATCACGTATAATTTTATTAAAAAAATCTGAACTTCTATTGTATTCTTCACCTGCTGCAGCAAAAATTTGTTTCGATAGTGTTATGAGTGTATCCTTATCAAGATAGACAACATGTTTTAATTCCTCTGCAAGCTTTTTTGCGATATAAGTTTTTCCACTTGCTGGTGGAGATGTTACTAAAATTAGTTTTTTCACAACAATCCTCTCCTAATCAAAAAATATTAATTATAGTTTTTTTTATATAACGCTTATTATGCCCTTTTTCCTGTTTAATAAGTTATATTCCTGTAATTACGCTATATTATTTTTTTATTAATATTTTTATCCACATATTCTAATAGGCTTTCATCGTATTTCCCAAACAAATCCTTTAGCTTTTTTTTTGCCTTATGTTTTACTTTATCATCAATAAACATACAAACCGTTCCAATAGCTAATATCAACACTCCAAGATCATCAGTATACCCCATTGCAGGAATTATATCTGGAATTGCATCCAATGGTGAAATAAAATATCCCAATGAACCAATTATTGCTGTTTTTGCCCAACGAGGTGTTGTGGTTTTTTTAAAAGTGTAGAATAATAATAACCCGGCATAAACCACACTAATTCCTGCGGTTTTTGCTGTATTCTTTATTTTAGTAAAAAATGAACCCTCTGAAAATTTTTTAGCATATCTACTTACATCTAATATTTTATTCTGTTTCATATTCTTACCTAACATAGTCAACTAACACCGCCTTTAATTTTTTATCTCCTTTATTAATAAACTTAATAGAATATTAATTTATATTTACCTTTATTTTACCATATAAAAAGTGAAAATTATAACCTTCTGCGACAAAAATGAATATAATTTTTCAGTAATGTATCTTATAGTGACTACTACAAATAATAGTTGCCTAAGAAACTACTATGATGTATAATAGTTTCTTAGGCAACTATTATGAGAGGATGAAAATATGCGTGAATTAATAGGAAGAAATATTTCAATATTATATAGAAATGAAAATAATTTTATAGATGCTAAGCTTAAAAAATATAATCTAAATAAAGTTCAAGCGGAAATATTGTTATTTTTAAGGGAGAATAATGGGGCTAACCTAACCGACATAAATGAATTATTTTTATTTAATAAAGCTACTATAACAAAAATAATCACCCATCTTGAAAACTATAATTATGTTAATAGAGTAGTTAGTGAAAGTGATAGACGAGAAAAGGGCATATATTTAACCGATAAAGGAAGAAATATATGTCCTAGCATTACAGAAGCCTTGAAAGGATGGGAAGACATTCTCATTGATAACATTCCTAATGCTGATATTGCAAAAATAAGAAGTATGCTAGCCAAAATGGTAGATAATATAACCATATTAAAGGAGAATTAACAATGAAAGACAATATGTATAAACTAGGGAATATGGATATAAAGAAGCTGATAATAAAAATGTCATTGCCAGCAATGTTATCTATGATTGTGCAAGCACTATACAATGTTGTAGACAGCATGTTTGTTGCAAAAATATCAGAGAAGGCACTTACGGCTTTATCCATATCTTTTCCAATACAATTGATAATAGTATCAATATTTGTGGGGCTTGGATTGGGAATTAACTCATTTATGTCAAGAAAACTAGGTGAGGGGAACAAAGATGTTGCTATAAATACGGCGGAACATGGATTTGCAATAGGTATTGGTTTGTGGATTATTCTTGCGATTTGTTCGACATTTGTACCCGAAATGTTTTCTAAACTGTTTACAGGCGACCCTGTTGTTATTAAGTATGCAGTACAGTATACTAGAATTATTATGCTATTTTCATTTGGTAGCATTATAGCAGAAGTGTGTATGAATATTTTAAGATCTACTGGTGACATGTTAAGTTCTATGAAAATACAATTATTAGGTGCAATAACCAACATTGTTCTTGACCCAATCCTTATTTTTGGATTGCTATTCTTTCCTGAATTTGGTGTACAGGGGGCAGCACTAGCAACGGTGATTGGTCAAATATGTGCTATGCTGTATTCACTTAAACTCGTACTAAGAAACAATAATGGACTAAAACTAAATTTAAAGAAATTTCATTATAGTAGCAACATCACAGTTGAAATATTCAAAGTTGGAATCCCTGCTATGTTTATGACAATGTTAGGATCCATAATGGTATCTGGTATCAATTTGATTTTAGCAGGATTTTCTGGAACTGCTGTTGCAGTATTTGGCGCATACTTCAAATTACAGTCTTTTATATATATGCCTGTATTCGGTTTAACTCAGGGGATCATGCCTATAATTGGCTATAATTATGGCGCTAAGAATAAGCGTAGGGTCCTGGAAACTGTCAAGTATGGTTGCATATTTGCATGCGCAATAATGTTGGTTGGTACAACTATATTTGTAATATTCCCGAGGCAACTGCTTATTTTGTTTAGCAGTACACCACAGATGGAGGTAATTGGGATTGAGTGTTTGAGAATTATCAGTATAGGTTTTGTGTTTTCTGGAATTGTAATAGTTCTTTCTACGACTTTTCAAGCGCTTGGTAAAGCAAACGCAAGCCTTGTTATATCTTTTGCAAGGCAGATTATTATTCTATTACCATTATCATTTATTCTAAGTAATTTAATTGGATTAACCGGAATATGGATAGCGTTTCCAATATCAGAAGCAGTTGCTTTAATAATTTCGGGGTACTTTGTAATTAAAATATATCGAGAAAAAATTCAAGATTTAGATGTGGAAATACACGTTGCTAGTAACTGCAATTTGATAGAATAAATATAAAATTGCTTCAGCTGGTGCTTTAAACTAATATAAACCCAATAAGTTATATTGGGTTTTTACTATTTTTCATCATCTTCATGTTTTATATAATGTTTATCAGTTTTATCAGTTCTATTAGTTTTTTCGTTAATGTAGAATTCCTCGCCCCTTTCAACTATTCTAGAGCTGTAACCCTTAGAATCCAATAACTGCTTAAAGCTCTCCTGTGCTTCTTTATCTCCATGAACAAGCAGAATTTCCTTTGGTTTTTCCATAAATCCTTCTATCCAATTGAATAAACCGTTTCTATCAGCGTGTCCTGATAACCCCTCTAAATTATAAATATGAGCTTTAACAGCAATGAGTTCCCCAAATATTTTAACCATTTTTGCACCACCAACTATATTTTTGCCTAAGGTACCTTCTGCTTGATATCCTACAAAAACAATTGACGATTCTTCTCTCCACAAATTGTGCTTAAGATGATGTTTTATTCTACCTGCATCGCACATACCACTTGCAGAAATAACTATTGCATTTCTTTTAACTTTATTTATTTCAACTGAATCATGTGCAGAAATTGAGAATTTCAAACCATCAAATCTAAAAGGATATTCCCCCTTCATTACAAATTCTTTAGCCTCTTCATCATAATCCTCATTATGGATTTCAAATATCTTTGTTGCTTGAATAGCTAAAGGACTATCGATGTAAACTTTAATATCCTTCAATTCATCATTTTCTACATATTTATTTAATTCATATAAAATTTCCTGAGTTCTCCCCACTGCAAATGAAGGTATAATAACATTTCCTCCTCTTGCAAAGGTCTCCTTAATTATTTTCAATAAATCCTTTAAATCTTCCACAATCTCAGGATGAACCCTATCACCGTATGTGGTCTCTATTATCAAATAATCAGCATTATTAATGATGGTTGGATCTTTTAAAATCGGCTTATTTATATTGCCCAAATCACCACTGTATACAAGTTTTACTTCTTCTTCATGTTTTTCCGTGATATATAATTCAACAATAGCCGAACCCAAAAGATGCCCCGCATCTCTAAATCTTATTTTTAACCCTTCAAAAACCTCTGTAATCTCATCATAGCGAACTGCTCTAAAAAGATCAAGCGACATCTCAGCCAATTTAACTGTATATAGTGGTTCTAAAGCTTTTAATCCTCGGCGTGCTCTTTTTCTATTTTTCCACTGAACCTCAAATTCATGAATGTGTCCGCTGTCTGGAAGCATAATACTACATAAGTCCTTTGTTGCTTCAGTTGATAAAATTTCTCCCTTAAATCCCATCTTATAAAGTAGCGGTATTCTTCCACTATGATCTATATGGGCATGTGATAAAATCACATAATCTATTTCTTTAGGAATAAAATCAAATTCCTCATTTCCAATTACCTTTTCATCTCTGCCCTGATATAAACCACAATCAAGCAAAACAGTCTTTCCGTTTATGTGTAAAATGTGACATGAACCTGTAACAGTTTTTGCTGCTCCATAGAATTGAATTTTCATAATAATCCTCCTCTTCATCATGTAATAGCTTCTTAATATACTGTTAAGAGTCTCAGATTTACTTTTCTTTGAATAAGAATTCTCATTAATACGCTAGCTTTCATCTTAACTTTCAAAATATTCAGATATTTACTTATATTATATCAGAAATGTTATAATATATATAGCTTGTCTTTGACTATTTTTAAAATACTACGCACAACAATTTCTTTCTTTAGACGAAAAAAAACAAGGTACGATTTTTTGCTAAAATCGTACCTTGTTTTACTTGATCTTCCCTTTTTAACGACTTCAGAAGGAAAGTCTCCTCCTTCTGAAGTCGTTAATGCTTAGCTCCGCAGGAGATGATTTAATTAACTCTACGTCCATATGTAAAGCCACTATGTAATGGTTGAATTTTAATTACATCACCTGTGTGTGGCGCATTTATCATGCTGCCGTTTCCAACATATATTCCAACATGATGAGCAGGACTTCCGAAAAACACCAAATCCCCTGGTTGAAGGTTAGCTCTAGATATACGTGTTCCTACGTTTTGTTGTGCTTGTGCAACCCTTGGTAAGTTTACGCCAAAATGTGCAAATACATATTGTGTAAAACCTGAGCAATCAAAGCCTGAAGGGCTTGTCCCACCCCAGACATAAGGAATTCCCATAAATTTTGATGCATATGCTATAACTGCATTAGAAGAGACTGAAGCTCCACCTCTTGAAAGACTTACACTAGGAGCCGTAGCTTGACTTGCTACTAAAACAGGTTGACTAGCGGCAGCTTGTCTTTCTTCACTAGCTTGATCTGCTGAAAGCTGAGCTGTATATTGATTTTCCTCCGCATTTAACTGTGCTACTAATTTTGTTTGATCTGATTTTTGTTTTGTTAAAGTAGCGAGTTTGCTTTTATTATCAGTTCTTAAAGCTAATAACTTTGTATTTTCTGCATCTAACGTTTTCTTTTTTAAAACAATTTCTTCCTGTTTTGTTTTCAAATCATCAATAACAGCTTGATCAAATTTTATTATAGTTTTAACAACTTCTAATCTAGATATAAGATCCTCTACACCATTTGCACCTAATAAAACTTCTACATAGCTTGATGACCCATTCATATACATTACTCTCATTCTTTTATTATAAATAATTTGCTCTGCTTTAATATCAGCCTCTGCTTTTGAAATATCTATTTTATTTTGCTTGATGTCCTTTTGTGTTTTAGTTATATTACTTTCATTACTGTCTATTTTAATCATAACTGATTCAATTTGATTGTCCATCATCTGTACTTTATTTTCAAGATTGCTTCTTTGAGTTCTAACTTGCTGAATTTTTGCCTTATCTGATGCAGTATCTGCATGTGCAACACTAGTAAAACCAATGCTTATAGTTACCCCAATTGCCATTATAACTAAACCAATTTTTTTATTCAATTCTTCATCCCCTAATGTTATTTCATTTTACAATATATTATCCGTGAATATATTTATTAGTTACACATAAATATATTACTGCACATAAATATTATAATACACAAAAATATAGAATATGTAAAGGGACAAACTATACATCTAAGTAACCCCTACTGGATTTATATCCTCTAATCTCTTATATAGCCCTACTTAAAGTACTCTATAAATATTTTATTTGAAATTCAATCATCACGACTATGTTACACATGCAATAATAAGATAAACTATAAAGCTGTTAAACTGTAGTAATCCAAAAAGGTATGATAATGGTATAAATATATAACCTAGAAACTCTACAACTGGCATGAGCGTGATGTATATCTCATGCACCTCCACTAAAAATCGTCCTTAAGCAAATGAAAATTTTTAAATAAGAAAGATGGATCTTCTTCCCTATCGCTATAGAAGACAGTATCCTTTGTTTCACCTAATTTAGCCTTTTAGCCTTAAAACTAACATAAGAATCTTTATTTATCCACTTTACTTCAAATAATATTTTATTGTCTACATTCGATTGTAGTCTTAAGGAGTAACAATCTACATAAACTCATTCATAAACCCACTAATTTTATCTATATCAATTTCACTATCTACTAGTGGTTTACCATTTTTAAGAAAATCTAGTTTATCAGTATAATGAGGTTTTTCTTCTGCAAATAACACTCCTATTGGAATTTTATCTCCCCACTCCATTGCTTTCTCCATTGCCTTTAATTTATTTGCTCTATCATAGTTTTTATCAAGATTATATATCCTGTCTTTATACCACTTATGCGTATTGATTTTATTAAAACTTACACAAGGCTGAAGAATATCTACAAGTGCATATCCTTTATGATTTATTGCTTGTAGCATTATCTCATTGAGCGTTACCTTATCATTACTAAAAGCCCTTGCCACAAAACCAGCCCCAAGTGCTATTGCAAGTAAAACAGGATTCATTGGTATATTATTTGAACCAAATGGTTGCACCGTGGTTACGTGCCCTATATCTGAAGTCGGAGATGCCTGACCTTTTGTTAAACCATAAATCTGGTTATTATGGATAAAATGAGTTATATCAACATTACGCCTAACATTATGAATAAAATGATTCCCCCCCTCTCCATATGCATCACCCTCTCCTGTATTAACAATTACTGTCATTGCTTTATTAGCAATTTTAGCTGCAACTGCTGGGGGTAGGGCCCTTCCATGAAGGCCACAGAATCCATTTGTATTTATATACTGCGCTGTTTTAGCGGCCTGCCCTATTCCTCCTACTATTAATACCTCATGAGGTTTCTTTCCAAGCTCTATAAGAGTTTCTTTTAATACCGAAAGTATGTTTATATCTCCGCACCCTGGACACCATGCTGTTTCTGAAGTAGAAATATTACAATCAACCATGTTATATAACCCCCTTTAATCTTTTAACTATATCTTCAGAGGCTATTGGTCTTCCATCATACCTTAAATAACTTCCATCCATTTGTATTCCCGTATTTTCTCTTATAAGTAACGCAAGTTGCCCAGTTGCATTCTGTTCAACATTTATTGTTTTTTTGGCTTTAAGACTCTTCTCTCTAAGTAATTTCTCAGGTAATGGCCAAACATCTCCAAATACTAAAGCGCCATATTTCTCTGATCCCTCTGAGTTTAAAAGTTTAACCGCCTCTTTAATCGGTCCGTACAATGATCCCCAACCAACTAATAATGTATCTATATCCTCTTGCCCTATATATTCTGGTTCTAATAAATCTATCTTTAGAGATTCCATTTTTCTTAATCTTTTATCATTCATTATAACTCTTACAGGTCCCGATTCTGTTATGTGGCCAGTTTCATCATGCTCATCACTATCCACTAAAACAGTTTTACCTGGCAATCTACCCGGAGTTATTCTAGGAGAAACACCAGATGTCGTTACTTCGTACCTTCTATATAACTTATCCCCGATGTACTCCTCCTCACTTAAATATCTTTCAATTTTAATTCTCTTAAAATCAAAAGGTACTACTGTTTTAAGACAATCTGCAAGAAATTGATCCCCTAGCAAGATAACTGGAATTTGGTATTTATCAGCTAAGTTAAAAGCTCTCATAGTTTGGTAAAAACAATCCTCAGGGTCTCTTAAAGCTATTACCATTTTTGGGACTTCTCCTGGAGTTCCCGATATAACAAACTTAAGATCTGCTTGCTCTGTCCTAGTTGGAAAGCCCGTTGTAGGACCAGGTCTTTGTATTTCAGCAACCACTAGAGGCACTTCTAACATACTTGATAGTCCTATTGCCTCTACCATCAAAGCATACCCACCACCAGAGGTTCCTGTCATTGCACGTACTCCTGAGTAAGACGCTCCAATGGCCATATTTATTGCAGCTATTTCATCTTCTGCTTGTTCAACTACTATTTCAGCTTCCCCCATTTTTGAAGCAAGATAATCCATTATAGTCGTAGAAGGTGTCATAGGATAAGCTGAGTAAAACTTACACCCTGCAGCTAAAGCTCCTAAAGCAATGGCATCATTACCATTAATTAATATACTTTGGTCCTTTTTATTAGAAACAATATTATAAATAGGCGAAACTTCTTTATATCCAACCTCGAAAGCAGCAAAATTTTGACCAGCCACTTCAGCCTTAAAGGTTTCTTTTAATAAATTCTCCACAAAACTTAAATCTAAATTAAATAATTTAAGTAGTGCTCCTAGTGCTACACTTCCAAAAACTTTTGGGTTTCCTAGAGTTTTCGCAAGTGATATTAAAGGAAGACTGTACACTCTATCATCTTTATAATCTATCGCTCCATCTACAATAATAAAACCATTATCTTTGAGCTGATCTACATGTAATTCAATGGTTTCACTATTTAAAGCTATAATACCATCGATTTTATCGCAATGAGAACATATCTCTTCATCCCCAAAACGAATTTGAAAAAAATTATGCCCTCCTCTAACCCTTGACATGTAATCCTGCAACGTAAAAATTTCAAACCCTTTCCTTTTTAAAAGTTTCTCGAGTATTGTAGCAAGGGTTTCCATGCCTTGACCCGCAGCTCCTCCTATTAAAACATTATAAATCATTCTCTCAACCCCTTCTTATATCTATATATATATATAAGAAGGGATAAGATTATTCACAAAATACAAAAATGGCTTACCAGGCGGTAAGCCACATTCTTCAAATACACATAATATTTTTTTCTCTTGCAGCATTCGCATAATATTTAGCCCATTCTAATCTTCTTCCATTTTTGAGGAATATGTCTTGTATTGATTTCCATCCTTTCTCTTACTCTTGTAACTATAGATACCCAAAAATAAGTAAAAAACAAAACATATACATAATACTGCAAACAATGTATTTCTAATAATATCGTCTTGTGACATCGTCCATTTCCCCGTACTGTAAAATGTTACTTAATATATAACCTTCCAATTGTTATTAACCTCTACCTTAACTGTTTTTCTTACTAGGATATAGTTTGCAATTAGCTCCGCCATATCTATAGTTATATCTTTAAGAATAGGTTTCCCCTTAAACATTGAATAATTACCACCTCCACCTGCTCTGTAATTATTCATTACAACAGCATAGTCTCCCTCCATATTAAGAGGTTGGTTTTTATAATTAAGCTGGGTAATTCTTGAGTTTATAGGTTTTGAAACATCTATAACATATTCTATTCCTTCCCACATGTCATAATTATAATCATGGAGTTTAGAATATTTCCCATTCATTTTAACCTTTATTTTCCCATCCTCTATGCAAAAGTATCCTGCAGATTTTTCAAGAGCCGTTTTAATGTCAACGCCTTTTAAACTAATTACCTTAAGTGTATTGGGATATTTATAATTTGCTATGATATCTCTCATAGTAACATTGCTTTTAAATCCATGGGAGTTATTGTCAAAAATGGCTGCATTTGATATATCAACCTTTGCAATATCCATCTGAACATTATTTATAAATTCAGTATAAGCATTATCTTTAAGCCTTGCCTCAAATGTATCTTTAATAACCATGTCACCTTCTATATGTCCAATTGGAGTATCAAGCCATGTTTGCGTTGAGTCTTCTATGTTATGGGTCACATCTAAAATCTCTTTATTAACTTGTGTTCCATTTGCTTCAATAACAGAAGATTTTTTGCGCGTTATAGACCACTTCCCAGAGTTTTTAGTAAGCTCAATGTTTGCTTTGCCAATAACACTACCGTTATGACCTGGCTGCAAAACCAAAACACCATTTAAAAGTATATTTTCTACAATTCTATGTTGATGCCCAGTTAAAAGTACATCTATATTATCCACATTCATACATAATTCATAAGCTTGATTTTCTCCTGTGAGTATTTCCGAGGCCTTACCGGTCTCTAAATCTCTTTCAAACCCACCATGATAGGATACTATATTTATATCAGTGCCTTCATTTTTCATTATATCAAGCCATTTTTTTGCACTCTCCACTACATCTTCAAAGTTTAAGTCAATAATAGTTTCTGGATTTTCCCAATTAGGAATATACTTAGTTGTTAGTCCTAAAATACCTACTTTTAATCCATTATCAAAGGTTTTAACAATGTACGGTTTGCTCGTAAATGGCTCACCTGAAATTTTATTTGTTATATTAGCGCATAACCATGGAAAATTTGAAGTTTTAATAGCATAATCTAAATATGCCCTACCATAATTAAATTCATGATTGCCGATTACCGCAGCATCATAACCCATAAGATTCATGGCTTCGATCATTGGATTTGGAAAATTATTATTTATTTTAGCATGGAAATATGATAACGCCGAGCCTTGAAGCATATCTCCATTATCTATAAGTAAAGTATTACTGTTTATTTGTCTCTCTAAATTAATTATGTTGGATAAAGCAGCAAGTCCTAAACTGGCATATGAGTTATCGGAATAATTCACAGGTAAAACTGATCCATGAACATCACTAGTCTCTAGGATTGTTAGTAAAAATTTTTCGCTAATTGACATATTACACTCTCCATTCAAATCATATAAAATTTTATTACATATTCTCTATAGCTTTCCATATCTTTTCGTCTACTGGTATACCATTTTCAAAATTTTTATTTCTAGTATTTAATGTTCTCTCACCTGGGTAAAAGATTTCATTCTTTTCATCAACTCTTTCTGAATTTTTAATATTATTAATTACTTCATCAACTGCTGTTTTTAAAAATTCATTTTCGGACACTTTACTTGTATCAATTGCTATAAATATTTGTGACACATTATATTCTACATTGCCTTCAATTTTGCCTATTTTATAAGTTGAGTTACCACCAGATAAAATCGTAGCTATTAAATCTAGTAATATTGACATTCCAGAGCCTTTCCAATATCCTATGGGTAATACTCTGCCTGTTTTTTCAATTTCCTCTGGATCTTTAGTAATATTTCCCTGGGAATCATAACCTCCATCTACTGGTAATTTCTGATTGTTTAATTTAGTTACTGCAATTTTACCATAAGAAAACTGAGCCATAGCTAAGTCTACTACTACATGACCTCCTTCTCTTGGCACTGCAAGTATTAGAGGGTTATTTCCTATTCTACTATCCTTTGCACCCCAAGCTGGCATATTTGGAAGAGTGTTAGTCCAGCAAATACCAATGCAGCCAGAATCAGCTGCCTGCCATCCGTAACTACCACCTCTCAACCAATGGTTAGTGTTTTTTAATGCCACACATCCAATTACATTTGCTTTTGAAAGCTCAATAGCTCTATCCATGCAAAATTTAGCATTCAAATTACCCATTCCAGTATTTCCGTCCCATTTTTCAAAAGCTCCCATTCCTTCTATTTTACTTGGAACAGCTTCTATATCTATATATCCTTTATCTATATACTCAATTATTTTTGGAAATCTAATATATCCATGTGAATAAACTCCATCACAGCTAGTTTGCGTAAATAACTCAGCTGATGCATCTGCTCTTTCGTCACTAAGACCTTTTTTTATTAATACTCTTTTAAATTCATTTTTCATCTTTTCAAAAGAAACTCTCATTATAATACCACTCCTATAAATTAATTTTAAGTAACCTTTTTCCTTATCATTAATGTTGTTTATATTACCAAATATCATAATTACACTGTTCTAAATTTCATTATACCTTAATCTACATTTTTATGAAATATAGATTATAGAAAAGTAGCCTCTTAATTAAATAAGAGGCTACTTTTTTGTTTTTAGAAAATATTTCTAAACGTATATTTGATTAGTCAACATATTTTTTCAAAGTTTTTCTAATTGCACCTTTACCTGCTACCAACTGCTCAAAGTAATTTTCTACTATTTCGCCAAGTCCAACTTCATAAAGGTTTACTCCAAAAATATTAGAATTTGATAAAATCGGCTTAAGTTGTGCATTAAATGGTCCTTTATCTCCAAGAGTTATACCCGAAACGAAAGGCGTAACTTCTTCAAGCATTGGATCAGAACTTATCTCCATTTTATTTCCATTATCATCAATTCCCATTAGATATCTGCACCAACCAGCTAAAACAAGAGGAATAAGCTTTAAGTCCGTAACTTTAAGGTCATCTCTTTCTTTGTAAGCCTTTATTGTTTCACCAAAACGAATACCCAATTTAGCAGATGTATCTGTAGCAATTCTTTGTGGCGAGTCAGGCATAAATGGATTTGGAACTCTTACATTAAGTACTTCATCAATAAATTTCTTAGGATCTATAATACCTGGATTTACAACTACAGGTAATCCTTCTACATATCCTATTTGCTCTACAAGGGCTCTCAAATCATGATCTTCCATTTCCTTATAAATCAAATTGTAGTCAAGCAAACAACCATATATAGCAAGAGCTGTGTGTAGTGGGTTAAGGCAAGTACAAACCTTCATTTTCTCAACCTTATCAACAGTTTCTCTGTCTGTAAATATTACTCCACCCTCTTCAAGGTTAGGTCTTCCATTAGGAAAAATATCCTCTATTACTAGATACTGAGGTTCCTCAGCATTTACAAAAGGAGCTACATAAGTATTTTTTGAGGTAACAACATACTCTACATCTTCAAAACCAACTTTTGTTAACATCTCTTTTACGCTTTCATCAGGTCTTGGAGTAATCTTGTCAATCATGCTCCATGGGAAAGATACAAATTTGGGATCATTAATATAAGCTTCAAATCCTGCATCTACAATGCCGCTTTCTGCCCATTTTTTAGCAAATGTACTAACTGCATTATAAAGTTTAGTTCCATTATGTGAGCAGTTATCCATACTTACTAGTGCTAGTGGTATCTTCCCACTTACATATCTCGAGTAAACAAGAGATGTAAGTTTACCAATATAGCTTACTGGAGCATTAGGTCCATTCTTAAAGTCTTCAATAACTGAAGGAAGAAATTCACCTTTAGGACTTACTAAGCTATATCCTTTTTCAGTGATTGTGAAACTTACCATCTGAAGGCTGGGATTAACAAAAATCTCTTTTAATCTAACCCAGTTCACAACATCTCCTGAATCCACAATTAGAGATTCTACAATACTTGCTACAACTGTTTTTTCAATGTTTCCATCTGCCTTTAAAGTAACAAGCAGACTTAAATCATCATGAGGCTTATACATACTCTCTATAATTTCATAGTCATATCCTTCTGCAACTATAATCCCAGTGTCACTTTTACCTTTATTTAAAATATTCTGTTGCAGATTAGCAGTAAACGCTCTAAAAATATTACCTGCTCCAAAATGAATCCAATTAGGATTTGCCATAGTATTTTGTTTTATTTGCATGCGGTTAAACTTAGGGAGTTTAAATCCTGCATTTTCCCAAGTCGCAACATCTTTTAATGCATTTTCATTTAATTTCATACTAGTCACCTCTTCATAAAATTTTGTATTTCTTTATTTAGATGATTTATCTATTGCTTCCCATAACCCATTTAAGTATGTTGCTCCGAGAGCTCTGTCATATAATCCGTAACCAGGCATTGCAACTTCGCCCCATATCATTCTTCCGTGATCTGGCCTTATTGGGCCTTCCATACCAATATCATAAAGTGCTTTCATAATTTCAAACATATCAAGTGAACCATCAGATGATAAGTGCGCTGCTTCATCAAACTTACCTGGTGCAAGGTGTTTAATATTTCTTAGGTGAGCAAAATGAACTCTTCCTTTAAAACTTCTAATCATATCAGGAATATCATTATTTGGGTTAGATCCTAAAGATCCTGTACATAATGTTAGACCATTATTCATAACAGGAACCGCATCTAGCATTCTTTGGATGTTTTTCTTATTATTTATAATTCTTGGTAAACCATATACTGACCATGATGGATCATCTTGATGAATAGCCATCTTCATTCCTAATTTTTCACAAGTTGGCATAATTTTTTTTAAGAAATACACAAGGTTTTCAAATAGTTTTTCTTCATCCACATTTTTGTATAATTCAAATAATTCCTGTACTCTTGCAAGTCTTTCCGGTTCCCATCCTGGCATTACAAATCCATTAGAATTAGAATCAATTTGCTCGAACATTTTAGTTGGATCTATTTTATCTATAATTTCCTGATCGTAAGAAAGAACTGTAGACCCGTCTGTTCTCATCTTTGCAAGGTCAGATCTTGTCCAGTCAAATACAGGCATAAAATTATAACATACAAGATCGATTCCTTCCTTTGCAAGGTTTTCAAGTGTCTTAATATAGTTTTCTATATACAGATCTCTTGTAGGAAGCCCGATTTTAATATCATCATGAATATTTACGCTCTCAATTCCGGACACCTCAAGACCTGATGCTTCAACTTCATCTTTCATTGCTTTTATTGCGTCAGTGCTCCAAACCTCACCAGGTTTTGAATCATAAAGCGTTGTAATAACCCCAGTAACTCCTGGAATTTGTCTTATTTGCTTAAGTGTAACCGCGTCGTACTTACTACCAAACCATCTTAAAGTCATCTTCATAAAATTTTCCTCCTCATATTAGTTACTTTATTAATATTATTTTGTATACTAAGTATACTTGTATGCAAGTCTTATTAAATATGTAGGATACTTCCTACTTAAAATATGTAGGATACTTCCTACTTAAAATATGTAGGATACTCTCCCACTAATATCATTTTATCAACGTTTACTTTTGTCAGATGCTGACGAATTAATCTTACGCCAAGCGCGTTATCTTTGGCTTTAATAGCATTAATAATATTTCTATGTTGGGTAAGTACAGTCTTCATGTTCATGCTAGATATTATATTAAGTGCCCTTACACGATCAAAATCACCATTCATAAAATGAATTGCATTCCAAATTCGATCTTTTGAGCATCCTTTGAAAACAAGTTCATGGAATGAATTGTCCAAATCAAAAGCTCCAATATAATTTTTTTTATTAATAAAAAATTCTTGCTGATTAATAGTTGCTTCTAAATCAAATAAAGATTTTTCAGAAAAATCTTCACATGCGAGTATTATAACCGCTTCTTCTAGTTTTAATCTCATAAATCTTGCTTCTTCAACACGATTTAAATCTATATACGAAACCTGAGTACCTTTTTGAGGATAAATCTCTAACAATTCCTCCGAAACTAATCTAGCAAATGCTTCTCTAATTGGTGTTCTACTAACCTTAAGACTAGTTGCAATTTCATTTTCAGAAATAATTTGTCCTGGTTTAAGATTAAGATCAATAATATTTTTTCTTAAGACCTTGTATGTATAATCTTTTATAGACTCGGAAGGTTTCTTTTCAAATAATTCAATTTCCATAATTAAACCTCCCTTTATATTTAAATCTTGTATACCTAGTATGTTAGCATTATAAATTGATGCTGTCAATATCAGTATTAAATTATTTGGATGTTCCTAAAGAAACATCCAAAAATTCAAGTAAATAATTTTTTTTTATACATCATAAACAATATATTACTCCATTATATTTTGTTTCTGAATTTTGCTCATACTCTTCATAATCAATAAACGCACCTTTAAAATCAACAACACTTTCATATATACCAAATTCTTCTATACTTATTGTTTCTATTTCATGATTCTCATTAACGCAGGTGGCCAATGTATAATAGAAATCCTCTTCTTCATTATATATTATTGTTGTGTCTAATATTCTAAAGATTGCCTTTCTTATAATATTTTTATTTTCATTTAAGATTTCTACAAAACTAATTTTTCCCTCGCCATTTTCTTTTTCTTTTTCCTCACACATCAAATTCATGTTCCCCCTCTTCATTTTAATTATATTTTCTTCTCTACTATATCTTAAATTTTTTTCAAGATTAACAAAATTAGTAACCACTATATAATATTCATGGATGTTTTAATTCATTCCTTATATAGTATGAAACTAAAGTATAAAAAAAAGCCAACACATTAACGTCGACTTTTACATATCTCACTCTCTACTAAAAGAGTTTTTATTTAATTTAGTTTATCTTTTTTTATAAGTTTTTAGCATCTCATTATACTTACAAAAATATTTTCCTCCGTTATTTCTAATCATTCCTTCGCTCTTTCCCATAACTAAAAAACCATTACTATCTAAAGAATTATGGAAGTTTTTCAGCATTTTCTCCTGTAAGCTATCATTAAAATATATAAATACGTTTCTACACAATATCAGATTAAACTCGTTTAACGTCCCATTACTAATCAGGCTATGCTGGAAAAATAATATATTTCTTTTAAGTTCCTCTTTAACTTTTATGCAGGTATGATTAATATCAAAATACTGGGTAAAGTTTTTTTCTCCATGGGCGCTTTTGTAATTACTTATATCTTTCTCCAATGTAGTTTTGGAGTATATCCCATTTTTTGCCTCCTCTACAACAAAAGGATTAATGTCCGTTGCATAAATTTGAGTTTTTTCCAGTATTCCTGCCTCTTTTAACATTATAGCCAATGAATAAGCTTCTTTTCCATTAGAACAACCAGCGCACCAAATTTTAATATGATTATATGAATTTAAATAGGGCAATATTTTGGTTTTTATTAAATCAAACACGCTAGGATCTCTAAAAAACTCCGTAGTATTTATTGAAAAATCAAGAAACAAGTTCTCAAAATATAACTGATTATTCAAAACTCGCTCTCTAAATAAGTTAAAACTTGTGGTACCTTCCTTTATCATAGCTATGTTTAAACGCCTCATTATACTATCTATTTGATATTCGGTGTAATCATAACCGTAGACATTGTTTAGCTCCTTTAAAAAGCTATAAACTTCTTCCTTATCTAAAACTTCATTTTTACCAGATAAGTTTGACTTTTCTAATGATGACTTTCTTAAATCGAATTTTCTTTCAATGTATCTACATTTTAGTCCTATGTTTTGTAGATATGAGTATAAATATCTTTTTAAAACAAAAACTGTACATTTCTCTTGCTCTTGTATCATAAAAAACTTTTCTAATACAACCTTAGGAATTACATTAGCTCCTAGAAACGTTATATTAAAATTTTGTTTGCTGGCATAGTCCAAAAGCTCTATTAATCGTACCGCCTGCTTAGAGTCTTCAAACTCTCCCATAACAACTATATCAGCTTCTGCCTCATTGTAAATTATTTCAAACTCCAAATTTGTCCTCCATCACTCTTTAATCTTTAGTAATCCATGCTTTTACCAAGGTTATTAGCACATCATAATCAATTGGTTTTGCAATATAATCATTGGCTCCAGCTTCTAAACACTTTTCGCTATCACCTTTTAGAGATTTTGCTGTAGTCGCTATAATTGGTATGTGTTTGATTTTATCAGTATTTCTTATTTTTTTAATTGTTTCATACCCATTCATCACAGGCATCATTATATCCATTAAAATTAAATCCACTTCTTCATCTTTAAGCTTTTCTAGTGCAACTTCTCCATTTTCAGCTTCAATAATTTCTGCGCCATAATCTTCTAATACGGCTGCAAGTGCAAATATGTTTCTAGGGTCGTCATCTGCAATTAGTATCTTTTTATTATTAAGATTTAGGGCTATATCCTTATTAATTTTCGAAGTAATAATATTGTTATATTTTTCTTCATTTTTAACATTATGAAATATTAAAGTTAATTCATCAAGTAGACGTTCATAGGAGTTTGTAGTCTTAATGATAATGCTATGAGAATATAACTGAATCTCTTTTTCCTGCTCTTTACTTATGTTCATCTCCGTATAAATTATAATAGGTATTACTAAATTATTTTGTTCTAATATTTTATTAATTTCTTTAAGTAATTCAATTACATCTTTGCACGGTAATGCTAAGTCCAATAAAATACCATCAATTTTATTGTTTTTTTCATTTTCTTTTATAAGTTTAAGACCTAGTTCTGCACTAATTGATGTAATTGTTACAAAACCTATCCCCTCGGATATTGTATTAATAGATTGAATTGAATTTATATCATCTTGAATAATAAGCAATTTTTTCTGATTATGCTCGCTTACTGCTGCCACTTCTTGCTTTGCAACTTGCTCATGCTTATTAATAAACTCTTGCTCATGAGCAAGCGCTTGCTGCGCGACTATACATGGTAAATATAATAAGAACGTACTTCCCATTAAAGGCTCACTAGTTACTTTTATTTTCCCCTTCATAAGAGCACATAACTTGCTACTTATAGATAGTCCAAGCCCTGTTCCACCGTATTTCCTTGAAATAGATCCATCTCCTTGGTGAAACTCTTCGAAAATTGTCTCTAAGTTATTTTTTGGTATACCAATTCCTGTATCCAACACAGAAAATACTATGTTATTTTCATCATCTGTATCTCTTGCAATCTTTAGCTTTACAAGACCCTTCTGCGTAAATTTAAATGCATTAGATAAAAAGTTTCTTACCACCTGTGAAATTTTTTCTTTATCCCCATAAATTTTATCTTTAAATTGATCTTCCACTATAAATTGGATATCCTTCTCTCTTGCATTTTCATTAAACAAACCACTAAGTTCAGAAATTAGTTCACTTGAATTAAAATCCCTATAATTTATATCTATTTTCCCTGCCTCAATTTTTGATAAGTCTAAAAAATCATTTATTAAGCTAAGCAGATTCTGCCCTGAATTAAAAATAACCTTTATTTTTTCTTGTGCATCCAACGCAGTAATGTCCGTGCAACTTCTTATTAAAAGTTTAGATAACAATATAATAGAATTTAGTGGTGTTTTAAGTTCATGAGAAACATTTGCCAAAAATTGAGATTTATATATATTTGCCATTTCATATTCTTTTGATTTTTCCAAAATCTCTTGACCATATTTTTCTAATTCTTCATTTTTGATATTTAAAAGCTTTGACTGTTCTTCTATTTGAGATTGATTTTCCTCAAGCTGAGCGTTAGTTTGTTGCATCTCTTCACTTTGCTGCTGAAGTACCTGCTGATGCTCTTCAAGTTGAGCATTAGTTTGCTGAAGTTCTTCCGTTTGAACCTGAAGTTGTCCTTGTTGCTGTTCTAATACTTCATTTGCAGTTATTAACTCAACTGATATTTCTTGTGCCTTTTTAGTTGCCTTTTTACTTATCTCTAATAGTTCTTTAATCCTTTGATTTTGAATTGTAGTATATAGGTTAATAGCAATGGTGTTACTTGCTATTTCTATAAATTTCTTTTTTAATTTAGTAAAAGTTCCAAAGGAAGATAACTCAATAACTCCATATAAAGTATCCTCATAAATTAATGGGAAAGCATAAACATTAAGTGGAGCCTCATATATAGTTCCAGTGCAAATTACTGCTTCAGATTTTGTTATATTGGTAAGAAGTATAGGCTTTCTTTCTAAAGCTACTTGTCCAACTATTCCCTCACCAAGCTCGTATATGTTAGATAATCTATCTCTTTGCGTAAAAGCAAAGGATGAATTTAGCATAAGTTTCTTATCTAAATCATTATATAAGTAAAACGTTCCAGCTCCAGCATCTAATGATCTAGATAAAAAGTTTATTGCCCTTTGCGATAATTCTTTTACAGATATATTCCCATCCATTTCATCATTTAATAAGTTTAATTTATCATTTATCCAAAATTCATTTTTTAATTTATTTATCAATATATTATATTCCTGCGCCATTGCAGAAATTTCATTCTTTTGGGTGATTATAAATTCTTCTAAATCCCCTGACTCAGTTGTTTTAAACATATGCTTACTTAATCTTTTAATAGGATCTAAAACACTTCTTGACACCATTATAAATGATAATATTAGTATACTTATTAAAATTACTAAAGTAAAAATCAAGGCTATTCTCTGTGAAGATTGCAGTTTATCAGATTGCTGTATTAAACTGATTTCATTAGTCGCGGAACTTGAATATATATTATTAAGATCAAGTTCAAGTTGGGAAACGAAATCCGAACTAATCCCTTGAGATATATCTATTGCAACATCTTTCTTACCTGTAAGTACATTTCTTATAATTTCATCCCTTTGTGGCTTCCACCATTTAGATAGAAGATTATTAGCATCTTTTAAATTTCTTTTGGTGTTATCATCAGCTGAATTTGCTCCTATAGTATCTAAGTTTTTTTGAAGATCTATTTCATATTGATTAACTTCATCTATTTTCCTTTGAATCTCATCCTTATTTGATAATAAAATTACATCCTTAATAGAACTTTCAATTTTAATCAAATTCAATTTTCCTTTGACTGTTGCGTCAGAAACCTTTGATGATTGATTATATAGATTGTTAGTTATTTGTGCTAAGTTACTAAGCCCTGTTAAAGCAAAGGTTCCAAACCCTATGAATGTTATAATACAAATAAAAAATAATATAAAAAATCTTTGCTTTATACTAATGTTTTTAAACCTATTCATAAATTTCTCCTTAAAAGTAGACATAGAAAATCTATATCGCTTTGAATTTGTGTTAATATTCTATTTTTTTAATTTAGCAATATATTTATCGACATCCTCTGGAACAACTAATTCATTTGGAAAAACTACTATTTTCTCTACATTTTCGCCCTTTGCTATTTTAACTGCAGTATCTATGGCACACCTAGCCTGCAGTACCGCATTTTGGAATATTAGAACAGCTAAGTCGCCACTTTTTAAATAATTAAGAGCTTCAGGAGTAGCATCTATACCACCTACCGATATCTTGTCATGTTTTCCCGCAGCCTTTATAGCTGTTAATGCGCCAATTGCCATTTCAGAGTTGCTAGAGGCTACAACATTAATCTCTTTGCCAGATTCAAGCCAACTTTCCATTAACGCCATCCCTTTAGACATGTCCCACTCAGCTGTTTGCTCAGCAACAATTTTCATGTTCGAGTATTTTGCTATTACCTCTCGAAAACCTTGAGTTCTTAATCTCTCTGCTTCTTGACCCATGGTACCCATCATAATTGCTACATTACCCTTGAAATTCATTTTCTTTGAAAGATATTCCATTTCCAGTATTGCAGCCTGTTTTGAATCTGAACTTATATAACATGATGAATCATCTGGGTTTTCAAACGGAGTGCCAATACTTATGATTGGAATCTTAGAACGCTTTGCAATATCTGTTACAGGCTTCGATGAATCCGTATCAACGGGCCTTACAACTATAACATCCACTCCCTTAGATATTAACTCTTTAACATTTGACAATTCTATATTAGAGTCATGTTTTGAGTCCACATATTCTACTTCAACATCGTCTAAAGACTTAGAATAATTCTTCATCTCATCAAGTAAATATGAAGTGAATCTGTCATTAACATCCGAAACACAAACACCAATTTTAATCTTTTGGGTAGCTTTCGATGTATCATTTACTTCTATATAGCATCCAGTTAGTAATGACATTGTCAGAGCGATAATAAGGGTAATTGATAATATTTTTCTCATTTGTTTTCCCCCTTAAAAATAGATATCAGAAAATTCTACTTTAGTTTTTGAAACTACATCACTAAAAATATTACTAGAACTATTTTGAGAAATTTCAACATTGCTATTTTTAACAATAGGAATTTCAACAATGAATTCACTGCCCTTTAAATATTCACTATTAACCTGAATAGTTCCACCGTGCATTTCAATTAAAGATTTAACAAGATTAAGTCCAATACCTGTTCCCTCACTTCTTCTAGTAAGAAGCTTGTCCACTTGTTTGAATCTTTCAAATATTGACTGTTGCTTATCCAAAGAAATTCCTATACCTGAATCTTTAATTTTGATTTTGATTTTATTATTATTATTACTAATATTCACGTATATATTTCCATGCTCTGAGGTAAACTTTATAGCATTTGATAAAAGATTTAACATAATTCTTTCAATGGCATCTAAATCGCAATCCATCATTATCTCTTCAATATCCGTATCAAATGTTATTTTAATATTTTTAAGTGATGCATGTCCTACTACAGATGTTACAATTGTCTCCACAACACTTATAATATTATATGTTGATTTGTTAAGAGTAAAATTACCAGAATCTATTTTTGTGATATCTATCAAGTTGTTAACTAATCTTATAAGCCTATAACAATTTTGAACCTGTGTTTTGGTTTTTGTCTTTATTTTTTCTCTATCTAATACTTCATCATTTTCAAGATAATATTTTGTTAATTGCGAAGCTCCAAGCAGAATGTTTAAAGGAGTTCTAAGTTCATGGGATATATTTGCAAGAAACATATCTTTGGCTTCATTAGCTGCCTCAGCTGCATTTTTCGCTGCTTTTAATTCTTCAGCTTGCTGCTTTAGAAATATATTCATTTTCCTTTCTTTTTCAATAAGTCTTAAATATACGTTTATTCTATTTATAAACAAAAAGTCATCAATGGGTTTTGTAAGGTAATCTACTGCTCCTATTTTAAAACCCTTTCTTTTAAATTCATCATCTATATATGAAGCAGTTAAAAATACAATGGGAATATGTTGTGTCTTTTTTCTGCTTTTTATAATTTGTGCTAGTTCGAAACCTTCCAAGTCTCTTTCCATATGTACATCTAAAATTATTAAATCCACAGGATATTTTATGAGTGCTTGTAATGCGTTTGTGGAGTTTTCTGCAAGTATCACCCTAGCATCTATGTACTCTTTAATAAGAGCTTTTGCAGTAAATAAATTATTTTCGTCATCATCTACTACTAGAATTGTATACAAATTACTTGTTATCATTTTGAATACCTCACTTAATTCTTAATAATCTTTAGGGAGTACTTATTAAAGGCATATTTTCCTAAATTTATTTACGTTTCTACTTTTTCATCCAATTATATCATAAATTGCTTTAATTTTACAATGTTTAATTAGAAAATTATATTATTTTCATATTTTTTTTTACTTATCTACTTTAACGACATTTCAGCTCCGCAGGAGCTGATATAACGACAGAATATAACCCTATATATTAAAATAAGCAAAATACAAAATTAATTTGTATTGTGCTTATTTGTTTCTGGAATGTTAATGACGTATAAAACAAAAGCACAAACTAATATAACCATAGCACCCCATATTGCTTTAACTCCAATAATTAATGTTAACAGTCCACCTAAAGATGATCCTATTAAAAATGATAGAACAACTATAAAAAGTCTAATAGCGCGAATAGCCGCTTCATGGTTTTTTTGGGTAAATGCAATATATATTTCACGCGAAGCAGTTCGTAAATTTCCTGTGCACATAGTTGAGCTATATGATGAACCAGCTAGTTTAGGAAATGAAGATACTTGAATTGCTGCAACAAATGAAATTGTAACATTTACAATAATATCAGGAATGGTCTTAGGAATAAATCCTATTATAAATAGCACTATAATTTCAAAAATTAAAACAATTCGTGGCCAATCAAGTATAAATAGACGAGACGAATTACCTTTTATTATCTGAACAACTATTACTCCAATTACAAACGCTAATATAGGTGGAATATAAGTAAGAGAACTAATCCATTCTCCTTTTGAAGCGTATATACCCACAAGTACAATATTTCCAGTTTGAGCATTAGCAAAGACACCGCCGCGACTTATGAAAGTATAAGCATCCAAAAATCCGCCAGCAATTGCCAGGAGTATTCCAAATCTAAATGATTCATGGACGGGATGTTGTGAATGTAACTTTCTAATATATTTTTTAATAAAATTAATATTTCTGTTAATCAAAATTTATAGACTCCTTTATTTCTTTTAACTTTATCGCTTAACCCAATATTGCTTATCTCTAATATAAATGCCATAACTCCAATATACTCCATAATGCTACATTCCCCCCTAACAAATAGTATTATACTTATTTAATTAATATCTCTTATATCAATATAGTTCTTATTAATGTAGTTTTCATCCATATACCCAACCTGATATGATTTGCCTACGATGTCTCCGGCTATAGTCACTTTAAATTTAGCAATAGATTTTTTCTTTTGAAAAATATTTTGTATCTTCTCCATTGACTGAACACATTCTCTTTGAACTATAACTGTTTCCCTTGATAATTTTCTATATCTAAGTACAACTAAATCATCACCGGTGTACATGCCATTATCACCGAACTGTATATATTGCCAGATCACTATTATAGGTAGCAGTATAAATACGTAATATCCATAAGGCGCAAATTTAACTATTAAAGCAATTGCTATAATATAACCTATCAAATTAACCAAAAGGAATCCCTTTAAGGCTCTTCTAGGTGACTTCATTAAATCATAGGTAATATTCATTTCTGGTATTATATCCTCAAAAAACTTATTAAGAATCTTCTTCTTAGCAATAGGACAAATCATTGTGCTTTCACCTTTGTCTTTACCATACCCTATTGTCTCAACATTTAGCGAAAAATATCCAAATGACTTTTTAATAAGTCCTTCTACTATTGTTATACTTTGAATTCGCTTTACCGGAATAGTTACTTCTTTTTTATCTAATAAACCATATGATAATTTAATATTATCCTCTTCGCGTACAACCTCAAATTTATAATATTTTATTACAGTTATAAGGACAGATATTATCCATGATATAAGTAAAATAATAAGAATTAATATAACTATATATTTTATTATGTCGACCCTACTAACGTCTTTTACGCTATCATTAATAGACGACTCAGCCCAGTTTTTTAGCTCATCTGGTAGTATATCTTCTATCTTAGAATAGAATGCAAACATTATAAAAAATCCTGCTATAATCTTTGTAGACATTGTTGCCATCACAAATAAGTCTTTTAAAGAACAAGTAAATTTACGTGTATTATCTTTTTGCGCAATTTCAACCTTATTTTTCTCTTTACTTGCATTAAATATAACTTCTTTTACTCTTAATGCTTCATCTTTAGATAACAAAATAGAAATTTCAGACTTTTTATCTCCTCCAAGTGTGTCAATTTCAAGCTTACAAACATTAAATATTCTTTGAACTAGAGATGAGGATATATCTGCACTATGCACTTGTGAAAAAGGTAATGTTCTCTCATGAACTTCAAAAACTCCATATTTTAGATATATACCTTCATTATTAAAGCTATATTCGTTTTTCATCCATCTTAATATAGATAAAACAACAATTAAAATCAAAAAAATAATTACTATAAGAATTTCAGTATAATTCCCACCGTACTTCTTTGGAATTTTAGATCCTAATGATACTAAAAATATAATGAGTGGAAACATGCTGTCTTTTAAAGATTTAAATATTTCAGAAAATATAGTGAATTTATGAGGATGTATAAGTTCTCTCATATACTTATATCTCGCACAATATTTGTTATATCCAGTTGGAGTTTATCCCCTATCTCTTTTCCTAAAAAAGGAATCTTATAAGCTCCCCCAGCTGTATGAATTGTTAGGTTTATTAAATTATATCTTTTTATAATTATTCCTTGCTCTGTGTCGACATACTGTACCCTTTTCATAGGAATAATTACATTTCTTTGGCTAAACACTCCAAATATCAAACTAATTTTTTCCCCGTCAATATCATATCTAAATTTTTCATATTTATATTTTGGCATAATCCGTGAATATACTATTACTAATAATACTATTCCATATATACTTCCTACTAATATGTATTTCCATAAAGCATTAAACTCTAAAAACACATTCAAAATAACTGCAATTATCAGAAATATCCCCCCTGAGATAAATCCATCTAATGCCCACATCTTTCTTGAAAATGGTGAAATTCTTTTCATAATAACCTCCTAAAAATAATACAGTCAAGTCTTATTTAACTTAATTATACACATTATAATATAAATATGCATAAGAATCAAAGTTCCATTTGCTTTCATGGCATTATGTATGCCTTTGTATTTGCTGGTTTTATACTTACAATGATGAGAACCTATTTGTAAAAAAAATAAACGTCAAATTCGTATATAATATTAATGTAAATTCTTTAAATATATGGTAATATTAAAGGATATATTGACGCCATTATATGGAAATGGTTATATTAGTTTTGTGAGGTGTTGAGCGTGGAAAATACTGATTTATCTATAGAGTATAATAAGTACCAAGAATTGATGGAATCACAGACCATAAAGCATATTAGTATAATTAACGATTATGAAAAGCAAGTAGGTATGTTAAATGCCATACTTGAAATGTACAAATATTTAAATAACTTTCAGTTTTCAAATGATTTGTACGAAATATTAAATGATATGATAGTTGGAGTTCTCGGTGTTTACTATTGCACTATAGCAATAACTGTAAATAGAGAGTTAATAATAATGGCCTCAAGTAATCATAAAACAGGTACGAAGCTTGATACTAAAAGTTTAAAAACTAACTGTATCGTTGAGTATATAACTAAAAACAATGTAATTATTGGTGCTATTGAGGTACTTGCAAATAAGGACGCTACAGCTCAGAAGTATACAAAACAATTTTTAAAGCTCATCTGTGCGCAATTATTACTTATATTAGACAATAGGTCTCTTAATGAAAAAATATTGGTACAAGCTAATACCGATTTACTTACTGGTTGTTGCAATAGAAGAGCTTTTTATAACATGATAAAAACTAAGCATATTTATGAAAACGACTATTGCATTTTAATGATTGATATAGACAAATTTAAGCTTGTAAATGACATGTATGGGCATGAAGCAGGAGATATTGTATTAAAGAAGCTTGGTGAAATTCTTCTGAGCAGTACCCGCACAGATGATATAGTGTGTAGATATGGTGGGGAAGAATTTGTAGTATATTTATTTGGAGTATCTTCAAAAACATTATCATTTGTTAAAGCGGAGGCAATTCGAAAAGCAATAGAAAACTCTATTGTGCTAGTTGATGAATTTGAGATAAAATTTACAGTTAGTATAGGTGTAGCAGTCGCGACTACCATGGTGAATGCCATACAGGATGTAATAAAAATTGCAGATAATAATCTATTTGTAAGTAAAAATACAGGAAGAAATAAGGCTACCCTTAGTTTTGTTTAAATATTTAGTACTTATCTAATATATTATAACTTGGGACCTATTTCTTGTTGCCAAAATGTCTTAAATTATATATACTTTAATTAATAAATGTAATTTAATTAATACTATTAAATTTTGACATTACAAGTAACTGAATTACAAAAAAAAACGAAAGCTAAATGGTGATAAAATGGTAAAAGGAAAAAAGTTTAACAGGTACAATGTCCTACTCATAATTATGATAGCAATATTTTTCGCAATCGGTTCAAAGTTATATTATTTGCAAATATTCAATGGTCAATATTACAAAGACAAGGCAAAAGCTGCTGATAATACTCATAAGCTTTCAGTAGAAGCACCAAGAGGTCTCATAACCGATAAAAATGGAATTAACCTTGCAAATGAAACCCCTGGTTATAACCTTACATACACCAATACAAATAAATCAAGCGAGCAATTATTTGCAAATCTACAAGAAGTATTTAGCATCTTGGATGAAAATAAAGAGGTTCAGACTGATAGTTTTCCCCTAAAGATTGATCCATACAGATTTGAATTTAGTTCAAGTGATCCTGAGACAATACAAGTCCTATTGTTAAGATTTCTAAAAGATAGGGGACTTCAAGATGATATATTAAAAAATAATTTTGAAAATAAAAAAGAAGAAGATTTAACAACGTCTGAAAAAACGGTGCTTAATAATGAACTTTTGAAATTAACACCCCAGGAAATATACGAATACCTACTTAAGGAATATGGAGTAACAAAAGGAATTTCAAGTTTAAACATAAAAACAACTCCAAATTTAATTAGAAGATATTTAATTGTAAAAGATGCTATAAAATTGAATTTTTATACTCAATACAAGTCCATTAGCATAGCAACTAATATGAAAAAAGATACCGCTCTTATACTTGAGCAAAGTCTAGCATTATTACCTGGATTTAAGGTAGAAAATGTACCTTTGAGACAATATCCCTATGGGGAGCTCGCCTCATCAGTTTTGGGATATATAAGCAAAATAAGCCCTGCTGATAAAGCTAAATATTCAGCAAAAGGTTATGATACAAGTGTAGATTATATTGGTACTTCTGGAATTGAAGCTGCAATGGAAAGTAGCCTTAAAGGAGTTAACGGTGAAGAAGAGGTTATTATTGATGATGAGGTCACTTCCAAGGATGGTGCTTCTAATAAAGAATCAACTCCTGGAAATAATGTTCAACTTACAATAGATGCAAATCTTCAATATGCCACGGAAAGCGCTTTAAACACAGTAATGAAGAATTTACAAAAACAACAAATTACTAGTAAAGTAAATTCGTCAAATGCTACAAGAGGTGGAGCTGTTGTCATAGATATTCATACTGGCAACGTATTATCACTTGTTAGCCTGCCAGGGTACAATCCAAATGATTTTTCTACATCACAAGGTCTAACCCAGGCTCTATCAGAAAAGTACTTTAATCCTGACTACGAAAAGTTAGCAAAAGCTGATGGAATGTCACGAAGTTTAATTAATTTTATGTTCCCAATAGATAAAAACATAAAGGAAAATACTACGATTAGAAAAGATAAGTATGACTACTTCCCAAAATATCTATATAATTATGCAACAATGTCACTAATTCCTCCTGGTTCAACTTTTAAGCCAATGACTGCTATTGCAGGTCTTGAAACTGGAGTTATAAATGCTAGTTCGACCTACAATGATATAGGTGGTTATGACATTGGTGGCGAAAATAAAATAAGAGGTAATAATTGGACTTCTTTCGTTACAGATGGTGCACAAGGTGTTGTTAACGTAGTAAAGGCAATAGAAAAATCCAGTAACCCATTTTTTATGAATGTAAGTCAAAAATTAAGAGAAAAATTTGGCGATGATATTTTAGCTAAATATGCATGGATGTTTGGACTAGGAGCTAATCCTAATGAAAAAAGCCCTGGTACAGGAATAGAAATAAGTGAAAATTTCGGGCAAGTTTATAATAAAGAATCTCAGAAAAATATTTCTGCAACGCAATTTTTTTATAATATTGAGGAAGCTTTAACTAAGGGAGTTACTAGTGACAAATATAGAACTAAATTTCCCCCATTAGATTTGTACGATAGAGAAGGAGATAATATTATTGTTTATAATAATAAGAAATTATCTGAAATTAAAAGCGAAATTAAAAATATTATAAAGGACTCTGTAAAAACTGGAAGTTTTTCAAAGACTAACTATGAGGTTTTGTTTAAGCAGTTAATTGCTGCAGATCCCATGTATAAAGGAAAAAAGTTTACAGCTGCTAATATTCAATCAGTTCTAACTGAAGTGAAATACCATGTTAATGAAGGGCATAGTTCTTTAAGTCGACCATCTAACATGTTCTTTGCATCTATTGGGCAAGGCATGGACACTTTCACCCCTCTTCAGATGGCAAATTATATAGCAACTATTGCAAACGGTGGAACAAGATATAATCTTAATTTGGTTGCTAACGTAAAGGATTATAATGGCAAGTTAATATCTGAAACAAAACCTAAGGTTTTGAACAAAGTTGATATGGGTGCAGAAACAAGAGACTTAGTTTTGCAAGGTATGAACGACGTTACAGGTGAAGGGGGTACTGCTAAATCACTTGCTGATTTCCCTATCCCTACAGGTGGTAAAACAGGTACCGCACAATCTAATCTCCTTATACAAGATAAGATTGGTAGGGGAGATTATTCGTGGTATGTAGGCTACGCACCAGCTACTAATCCTGAGATTGCAGTATCTATAGTTATATTTGACGGTGGTTTTGGTAGTAGTGCTGTAGATGTTGCTAAAGGTATGTACGAAAGTTATTTTAAAGATGATCCACGAATGGCAAAGTATAATAACAAATATGATATAAAATTAAAAAAAGTTAATTAAATTATCTCCTTCAGAGCTAAAATTAAAGTTAAAACCAGAAGATTTATGAGCTATGCTCATAAATCTTCTGGTTTTTTTATAAAATAAATAAATCACAAATTTCTTTTTTAATAATCTGAAATTTTCATATTATATTTTTTGGCTAGTTTAAGAAGTTTCTTTTCACTTGCGTTACTTTGGTTTACGCCAAGAGCCGTAATTGTTAATGTACCTACTTTTTTAAGCAAATCTTCTTTTAATTTTTTGTAATTCAAATTTTCACCCTCCTAATTATCCATTTCCATAGTTTTTGTCTTCTACAGTTTTAATAAAATTTTTAGCAAGAATAAACATTTTCATATATGTACAATTATATATATTCTACATTAAATCCTTGATTCCTCTACAAAAAAACAAATATTCATAAATACTTTATTTTCTCTTGATGTATGCTTCGCTACGGTCTATACTGTTTCTAATAGATTTTAAATTATGGAGGTGCAAAATGATTAAAGATTTGGTATTGAAAAATAGATCTTACAGAAGATTTTATCAAAATGAAATAATAGAATTAAGTGTTATAAAAGAATTAATTAACCTTGCTAGGTTATCAGCATCAGCTGCAAACCTTCAACCACTTAAATATATTATTTCTAACGAATCTTGTGAAAATGAGAGTATATTTAAAACATTAGGATGGGCTGGTTATCTAAAAAATTGGGAAGGTCCTATTGAAGGTGAAAAACCAAGTGCATATATAATAATGCTTAATGATTCTTCTATTAGCAAAAATCCATCTTTGGATACAGGTATATCAGCGCAAAGCATACTACTAGGAGCTGTAGAAAAAGGTTTAGGTGGTTGCATGATTGCTAATATAAACAAAAAAGAGCTAAACTCTGTACTTAACATAGATGATAGATTTGAAATCACCTTAGTAATAGCACTGGGAAAACCTAAAGAAAAAATTGTTATTGATGAAATGGAATTACCTGATGATGTTAAATACTGGCGAGACGATAAAGAAATTCACCATGTACCTAAACGAGCATTGGATGAAATAATTTTAATATAATTTACTGTTTTACTAAGTTTCTTTAAGATTTTAGAATATTATTGAAGATAATATAGTAATTTAATATTAGGTTATTATTTTATCTATGTTCTAAAATTAAGATTGTAAAGCAGGTTGAAATATGAGAACATCTTTCAGCAGAAAAAAATCATTGAGGCTTTGGCCTTTAATATCAATAATAATAATATTAACCCTAGTATATATGATATTTACTATTTTCTCGAATTCTAAAAATCCATTAAGAGTCGACAAAGATTTAACAAACGGAGAGCAATACAGCGTTTTAATAGATGGAAATGATATAACAATGTATTCGGATACTTTTCTAGGCACTAATTACTTATGGGGTGGCACAACGCCCGCAGTATCCGATTCCACTGGTAAATATATAAGTGGTGGATTTGATTGTTCTGGATTTGTACAATACACTTATAAACATTTTGACATAGATTTGCCTAGAACATCCATGGACCAAATAAATAAGGGAATCTCTATAAGTATTAATGATCTTAAAAATGGAGATTTAGTCTTTTTCAAAACAAATCCAGCTCTGCCAAATCAAGTTTCCCATGTTGGTATTTATATTGGAAATAACGAGTTTATTCATTCTCCAAAATCAGGTGAAGTTATAAAAACCTCTGAATTAACTGGATATTACAAAGAAAGATTTGTTATAGGTAAAAGGATTATAAAATAGATGTTACTGTGTCTACCTCTAATGATTGAAAGTCTAAACATTCAGAAATAATTGCCTCTAGTTTTTAAATAAGTAATTAAAATATTGATTTCTATATAAAAAACATATAGAATAATATTGTATTCATAATCCAAAGTGCAGAGTAGGAAATTGTGCGTTAAGTGCCAGATGGACGGGAAGTTGCCACTGGACGAAAAATCAGAAATGATTTGCGGTATAATTTTTGCATTCCGCTGTCACAGAAGAGCACCATTCTCTTTGTGTGGCTATTTGTCATAAATAAAAAAAGAAGAGGTGCTTTATTTGAAAAATACACGAACTTTTATCTTTATGGGATTACTAATTTCAATTCAAATTGTTTTAACGCGTTTTTTTGCTATACAGACCCCAATTGTTAGAATAGGTTTTGGGTTCATACCAATAGCTATAGCTTCAGTTATGTTTGGTCCAGTTTTAGGAGGGATAACCGCAGCATTTTCAGACATACTTGGGATGATGTTATTCCCCAAAGGAATTTATTTCCCAGGATTTACTCTTAGTGCATTATTATCTGGCATAATTTATGGAATATTGCTTTATAAAAAGCCAAAAACTATGCTCAGAATAATTATGGCCGTAACTATTATCATAATATTTGTTGATTTAGGATTAAATACTTATTGGCTTTCGATTATTACAGGTAAAGGGGTTCTAGCTCTTTTAGTTTTACGTTTAATAAAAAGTATAATTATGTTGCCTATACAGAGTTTATTAATTTATAGTTGCCTTAAGTTCATACCACAAACAAAACTAGAAATTTATAATCTTTACCCTTTGTCAAAAATAATTAAATAAAAATGTATTGTAAATTTAGTGTTGGTAAGTGCATAAATTTTTGAGACCAAATGCTTAACTTAGGGCTTAGTTTGATACATAGTTTGTTGTATTAGAAGTTTGCATATTATCACCAGTTTTAAAATAAACCGTTGTTTTTAATGAAAATCTATTACAATGTTAGCTTTAGATGACTCATAAATACCAAACATTAATTGTAGCGCTTTGTGTGCTTCTTCAATATCTATTGGAAAATGTTTATTATTTTCTAAACACTCATAATAATGACTTATACAATTAAAATGACCATTCCCCCAATAGTTTTTTCCTACTACCTGTTCTTCTTTAAATGATAATTTTTCTTCTGATTTATCCGAATTTACGATAGTTACCTGTGTTTCTTCCATTTTAATAATCATATCTTCACAAACCAATTCAATTAATACTGGTGAATCAGTGCAGTATGCATTTGTTCCATAAAAACTTGCTGTAGCTTTATCAAACTGTATATATGCTTCTGCTGTATCCTCAACTTCTATAATACCTTTCAGATGGTGGTTTATAACAGTTCCTTCTACTGATAAAGGTTTTCCAAGAAAATAAATCAACAGGTCTAAGGTATGGATAGCTTGATTTATTAAAAGCCCTCCACCTTCAGTCTTAAGGCTTCCTCTCCAACCACTTTGCGTATAATACTTTTCTGCGCGGTTCCATGTAATAAATGCTCTTGCCCCTATTATTTTCCCTGTTTTACCGCTCTGCAAGAGTTCACGAATACATTGGACACTTTTATTATATCTATTTTGAAAACATACTCCAATTTGAACATCGTTTTTCACATCTCTTAGTTCAAGAAATTGTTCCTCAGATATAGCAAGTGGCTTCTCCATAAAAACATTTATATTATGGTTAGCTGCATAGATAGCCATAGGAACATGTAGATAGTGAGGCGTACAGATATGCAAAACATCAATTTTCTCCTTTTCTACCATTTCTTCTAGGCTTTTATATGCTTTACTTTCTATATCTCCATAATCATCAACAAACTTTTCCGCTTTTTCAAAATTAATATCTGCAAAGGCCACAAGTTTATGTTCTTCCAAATTATTAATATTATAAGCATGAACATTACCTATACCTCCACATCCTACAATTGCACTTCTCATTTATTTCCACCCCTTAAATATATTTATAGTAGCCTAATCATAAACGTTATTTGTTATTTTCATTTAATTTATTAGCAATTCCTTTTATCTGAGATTTAACTTTTTCATTTTCACTAACTGGAGAGTTATCTGTATCAAATGCAGTTACTATGCCCATACAATCCGCTCCCAAATCACCCAATACTCCTGTTAATATTATTTTGCCTGCTAAAAATTGCCTTGGAAAGGACGGTACCCCACCACACATCAATGCAATACCCTTTTTACTGCCTTCCTTAACATGATCTTTCCTTAAACTTCCTGCCCAGTATACCTGTAATCTATCAATAGTATTGATCATATCTTTTGTATGTCCGTACCCTCTCGCTGATCCAAACAAAATTAATGTTTTCACTATTATTTCCTCCATACTTATCTAATATTAAAAAACTACCTTTTAAATCATAACTTGGTAACTAGGTAGTGTAAACACTACCTCTAACCATTAGTTCTTTTATTCCCATAAATATTTATTACCAATAATACAATTCCAATCATTTGAATTAATGAACAAGTAACAAGTAGTGCCCTTATACCTACACTATCAACCATAAGTCCAGCTAAACTATTACTAATTATACCAGCCAAACTCAAATATGTGGCATCACTTATGCTTTGTGCAGTTGTATGAAACTCTTTCGGTGATGATTGGAATATATACTCCCGCATTGCAGGAAGCATTAAACCAAATCCTACTCCATTAAGAATGCTACAAAATACAATAAAGTCAGGCGTCTTAGCAATTGATGTTAGTATCAATGATAGAAAATACATTAAACCAGCTAACAACATCCTTTTTTTTGCTGAGATAAATGATAATTTATTTGAAAAAATCATAAACGGTACCTGTGCTAGCCCACTTGCAAACATTGTAAAACCAACGTATTTTACTGTACCTCCTACATTTGACATGAGTAATGGCATCATTTGCATCATTGGCGAAGTAGAAATACCAGTACAAAGAATTATAAATAAAATGAATATAAATGATTTATTTAAAATCAACTTCTTAAATGTATTTTTATCTGCTGATTTATCTAAATTCATAATGTCACTAATCTCTGCGTCCGGTATAAATATTGCAATGCAAATTGACATAATTACAAAAGAGGATGAAAATACAATCATAAAAAAGTATCCGTATTTTTCAAGTATGCCACCATAAAACAATGTAAACACTGCAAATCCTATCGAAGCACTGGCACGTATCGGACCATAAGCTTGAGGTGTTTTATGATATATTTTCAGTATCCAAGTATCAAGATTTGCTGCAACAGGTATTTCTATAAATCCTAAAATACCAAATGTAATAATTATAAGAGTCCAATTAGGCATATAAAATACAACAACATGCATTATTAATATTAGTATATTTGCAATAATAAATATCTTTTTATTCGACTTTAGTTTGTCACTCATTCTACCCCAGAATAATTGTCCCCCAAAAGCGCCACAGGTACTTATCATTAACATAACTCCAATTAGTGTAGCAGTCATACCTTTTGACTGCATATATGATACAATAAATGCACTAAATGCACCCACATTACACCAATATGTTATTTGTAGCAAACTAAATTTAATTTTTAACTTCTTTAATATATTTATATTTCCCATGTTTTTTACTCTCTTTTATTTATATTTTATAAAGGTATAATCTTTGTTAAATAACTAATAAAATATCAGCTTGATATGGCTTTAAAACTGAAGATGAACATTTACCACTATGTCCATAATTTGAAAGCAAATATTCAAAACTTTTTTCCGATTTAATAGGAATTTCAACATCAATTTGTTTATCAGTCAAATTAACAATCACTAGCCACTTTACATCATTAAAAGTACGCATGTACATATAGACATCTTCTCTTTCACATAAATACTCATGAAAATCACCATACACTAAAACTGAATTATTTTTCCTCAACGAAATTAAATTTTTATAATAGTAGTAAATGCTGTTCTGGTCACAAATAGCCTCAGAAACATTAATATGCGTATAATTTGGATTTATCATAAGCCATGGCGTTGCTTTAGTAAAACCAGCATTTTCACTGGAATCCCATTGCATTGGTGTCCTAGAATGGTCTCTGCTATATATATTTAAATAATCTAATGCTTCCTTAGATGTTTTACCACTTTTCAAAAGTTCAGTATACGTAAATTTCGCATTTATATCATTAAACGCTTGGATAGATGGGAAAGGTGCATTTGTCATACCAATTTCTTCTCCTTGGTATATATAAGGCGTACCTGGTAGTGTATGTATTATTGTTGCAAGCATTTTAGCAGATTCTACTCTATATTTTTTATCATTGCCATACACAGATACACTGCGAGGGTTGTCATGATTTCCCATATAATTACTATTCCAACCTGTACTGCCAAGCCCTTTAATCCAATTCCTTTGAACCCTTTTATACTTTGACCAAGTGAAATTTTCTTTCATTCCAACGATTTCAAAATGAAATATCATATTCAAACATTTATTATTCTCGTCAACATATGGTAATGCAATTTTTGGAGTAACCTCCACTGCCTCTCCTACTGTCATTGTATTGTACTTTGAAAATGTTTGTTTATTCATTTCTTGCAAAATTTCCAGTAAACCTGCATTATTTGCATATAGTTTAGGGTCAAAAGAAAAACCATCTGCACAATTTGCTGGTAAATCTGAATCCATTAATCCAGCTGGTTTTTTGTACAAATTTACAACATCCATTCTGAAACCATCAATCCCTTTATCTAACCAAAAATTCATTGAATTATATATTTCTTCACGTAATTTTGGATTTTCCCAATTAAGGTCTGGTTGCTTTTTTGAAAACAGATGTAAATAGTACTCACCAGTTATATCATCATATTCCCATGCAGAAGGCGAAAAATATGATCCCCAATTATTTGGCTCTCTTCCATTTTTAGGTTGTTTCCATATAAAATAATCACGATATTTATTATCCTTAGACTTTCTGCTTTCAGTAAACCATTTATGTTCATCGGAACAGTGATTAACTACCAAATCCATAATAATTTTAATATTTCTCTTATGTGCTTCATAAAGCAAATTATTAAAATCATCCATACTTCCAAATTCATCCATTATTTCGCGATAATTAGATATATCGTATCCATTATCATCATTTGGAGATTTATAGCATGGATTTAACCAAATAACATCTATACCTAATGTTTTAAGATAATCAAGTTTAGCAATTACACCATTTAAATCACCTATTCCATCATTGTTACTATCGTAAAAGCTACGTGGGTATACTTGATATACTACTGCTTCTTTCCACCATTTCTTTTTCATACAATATCCTCCCTAATTGTCTAGATAGCGCTAACACTATGTAAGAATAAAAAGCCTGCAACTTACTCATTAATTTTATATAGAGAGGGAATTCACTTGTTTCCCTCTCTACACAAAATTACTCTACTATTTCTGCTTGCATTTGAGCTTTAATACATAGTTCAGCTGCCTTGAATGCATGTTCTTGAGTCATTGCATTTTCTGTTCTATTTAAGCAATCCAAAATCAATTCACCGAAATATGGGAATCCAACTTTGTTATCTACTTCAAAGTGCTCTTCTCCAGCCTTATTTACTAAATAAACATGATTAGCTGTACTCTTATTTGCCACATCTATATATTTTCTAAGCTCTATATATCCCTCAGTACCTAAAATAAATAAACGTCCGTCACCCCAAGTACCTAAACCATCTGGAGTGAACCAATCTACTCTAAAATACCCAGTGGCTCCTGTATCAGTTATTAAAGTAGCATCTCCAAAATCCTGAAAATTTGGATATTGTTTGTGATTATAATTTCCCATCTTACTGTGAAGTACCTTTGCGTCCGTTGACCCTGTATAGAATAAAATTTGTTCTATTTGATGACTACCTATATCGCAAAGGATTCCACCGAATTTGTCCTTTTCATAAAACCACTCTGGTCTACCTAACCCTTCTCTGTGTGGTCCCATACCTAACACTTGAATTACTCTTCCTATAGCTCCTTCTTTAACTAATTGTCCTGCAAATACTGAGCTTTCATTGTGTATACGCTCTGCATAGTACACTGCATATTTTTTGCCAGTCTCCTTGACCTTTGCTTTTGCCTTAGCCAATTGTTCAAGTGTTGTAAGAGGAGCCTTGTCAACAAAATAATCTTTTCCGGCGTCCATTGCTCTTAAACCAACTGCACACCTATTTGATGTTATAGTCGCACTAGCAATTAAATTAATACTTTCATCCCTTAAAATTTCTTCCTCTGAACTTGCTATTTTAACTTGGGGATATTCTTTGCAAAATGCTTGAACTTTTTTAGGATCTGGGTCATATACCCACTTTAATTCTGCACCTGCACCAATAAGTCCTGCACTCATGCTGTAAATATGTCCATGATCAAGACCTACAGCAGCAAATTTAAAATCACCCTCTTCGCAAACTTTTTCAACTTTGCTCTTTGGTACATAATACATTCCATTAGCGTTATTCATTTTTACCTCCACCATTCCTCTATTATATTTTTTTATTTTATATCTCTACCTAGTGTAATACTCTCATTACTAAAATTTTCTATACTTTTCCCTTTTTCATAGAAATGAGGTGCATTTCTCTGTAAGCCATCAACAGTATAAAATTCATCTTCCTTTTGTAATGGAAGCTTTACTGGCTGCTTTGTTATAGAAGCTTTATAAATGGAAGTTATAAGTTCAATAGTATTTCTTCCATCTTGCCCACCAATAAACACATCTTCACCTGTCTCTAATGCGGTCAATACATTGTCTATTTGAGCTGTATGTCCTATATATTTTAAAGTCGTTAATCCATTATAAAAATCAGTAATTGCCTTTTCTGTTTTTTTATCCTTTACAGGAAATCCGTTTTCTAATTCCTTTGAAGCACTTACTTTAAATGGAGCGGATATTCTGGCTCTTTTACCTTGTAATATCACTTGTTGCTCCTCTCCATGATGGACAACAGAACTTGTAATTTGTCCCAACGCTCCACCTTTATATTTAAGCAATGCGATTGAAATATCTTCTACTTCAGCATTATCATGAGAGGTATTGCTCATAATAGCTTGTACTTCCTCTGGCATGCCCATCATCCAAGATATCATATCTATATGATGTACAGCATGATTAAGTGTACATCCACCACCTTCTTTTTCCCAAGTTCCTCTCCACCATAGATCATAATAAGAATGTCCTCTCCACCAGAATGAATCCACCTGGGCATGTACTATATCTCCCGCAAGTCCTGAATCCAATGTCTTTTTTAAATTCATAAATTCATTTCTAAATCTGTTTTGAGCAATTATTGACAATACTTTATTATTTTTTTTAGCTGCCTCTATCATTTTATCGCACTCTTCTAATGAAGCTGCCATAGGTTTTTCACTTAGTACATTCTTACCTGAATTTAAAGCATTTATGGCAATTTCTGCATGTACATAGGGTGGAGTACATATATCTATAAGATCAATATCATCTCGGCCCAAAACCTTTTTATGGTCATCGAATATCTCTACATTTAATAAATTATTTTTTTTTGCCTTTTCTCTTGCTTTGTCAGGATATATATCCACAAGAGCTACAATTACACATCTATCTTTTAATGCTAAATATCCTTCTATATGTGACTGAGAAATACTTCCTGTTCCTATAATAGCCACTCTTATCATATTTCCATCTCCTTTATCATATTATTTTACTATTTATTTGCTTTATCTAATGATTTTTGCATTTGATCTTTTATTGTTTTTGCAGTTTCTGCTGGAGTAGTCTTCTTATAAGCCACCTTTTGAGATTCTTGACGTACAATATCTACAAAATTTATACCTGCACCTTTTGCGAAGAAATAATCATCTGGTTTCATTGCGATTTTAGTAATATCGTTAATTGCTGTAAAAACCATTGCATTAATTGGTTCTAATGTTGGCTTTAACATTTCTTGTGATTTTGATGATGTAGGAACTCCTCTTACTGTTCTTAATATTTTGGCAGCATCTTGATCATTTATCATAAAGTCTAATAGTTTAGCTGCTGCTTGTTTATTTTCACTACTTCTGCCTATAGCTAGTGGATTAGTCCCTATAAGTGCTTCTCCTGATGGATTTGAAGTAGATGAATCTGGCAACAACACTATTCCCACTTCCCCTTTGTCCTTTAGAGAAACAGCATATCCATCAGCTGCAGCTGTGGCATCAATTTTCATTGCACTTTTGCCTGTAACGAATGTATTGTTTTGTTGTGTGTTTTCTATAATTGAAATATCAATTGGTGGAGCTAATTTTTCAGTCCTTAATTTCATGCCGAGCTCCAAGCCTTGCTTAAGTTGTTTTTCTGCATTTACCTTTAAATCTTTATCAACAAAAATGGCTCCTTTTTGTATTGAATAAATTATTAAATCATCAGTTAACGTAAAGTCAGATATAGCATACTTACCTGGGTTTCCTGCAACTAATTTTTTACTTATATTATAAAAATCTTCCCACGTCCAATCATTTTTAGGATATGGAACCTTTGCATTATCAAACATCTTTTTATTAAATAGTACTACTCTACTATTTATTGCTGTTGGAATACAGTACTGTTTACCCTTTATTTGTCCAGCTGAAAGTACACTTGATGATATATTGTCTATATTTATTTCTTTTCCTACAAATTCATCAATACTAACTAATCTTCCAGCTGATACAAAATCTCCTAAATATTTATCGTTTGCAAATTGAAATAAATCTGGTTCTGTTCCTGCTGCTATTTGTGTAGTTAGTTTGTCATGAAAACCAGCAAAACCAGATGGTTCTCTAATAACTTTGATATTCGGGTTTTTCTGTTCAAATAGTGTTAATGCTTTATTTGTAGCATCATGTCTTATTTGATCTCCCCACCAAGCAAACCTAATTTCAACTACTTTATCTGAGGTTGCTGACGAGTCAGTTTTTTTCTTACTTGAGCATCCTGATAATGTTACATTGGATAATAACAAAGTACTTAATAATAAACTAGTAATAATACGTGTTTTTTTCATACATATCCCCCTCGTGTAATACTTTAATACTTTAATTTGTTTTTAGTTTTATATTTAATTTTTCATAACTAACCTTTTATTCCACCGCTTATAACTCCGTCAACGAAATATTTCTGTGCTGAGAAAAATATTATTATACTTGGCAATAATGTAATTAAACTTATTGCGAGTATAGGTCCCCAAGATACTATTCCGGTGTTATCGATGGTCATTCTTAATGCTAATGGAACGGTTAATTTATCCACTCCAGTTATATAAATCAATTGATTCTGAAAGTCATCCCAATTCCACATAAATGCAAATATTCCTACTGTAAATAATACTGGTTTACAAAGTGGCAGTATAATTTTATAAAATATTTGAAAGGTATTGCATCCATCTATTTTTGCAGCCTCATCAAGTTCTTTAGGTAGTCCCCTCATAAACTGAACCATTAAAAATATGAAGAAGCCTCCGCCTACTCCTGCTCCTAAAAGGGATGGTATCCAAAAAGGAAGGTATGAATCTGTTATTCCAGCCTTTGTAAACATTATATACCTGGGAATTAAGGTAGTTACTGGCGGTAGTAACAATGTACCAATCAAAATTGTAAACAACGGTTTCTTTAATCTAAAATCTAACCTTGCAAATGCGAATGCTGTTAATGAACTTACTATCAAGCTTCCTACTAAGCATCCTATAGTTAACAAAAATGAGTTGAAAATAAATATACCAAACGGTCTTCCAGTTATAATGTTCCATCCTTGTGTTATATTACTAAACATAATCTTTTTAGGAAGTAAATTTATTGTAGTCATTACATCTTTGCTTGGTTTAAGTGCTGCAAATACCAACCATATAAATGGATATATTAATATCAATCCACATACTATTAGAGTAATATGTTTAAATATTGTTTTATTCTTTTTCATTTTTTTGCCCATCACCTTCCCTATTAATTATTAATTATAAAATACCCACTTATCTTCGCTCTTAAACAAAATAAAAGTAAATGTACCAATTATGGCTAATAATATCCAAGAAATTGCTGATGCATATCCCATATCAAATACTTGGAAAGCTTGATTATATATATACATAACTATCAAAAGCACAGAATTAAGAGGTCCATATTGTCCTCCATAAATTACAAACGGTCCACTAAAGGTTTGAAATGCACCAATAATTTGCATTATGAGATTAAAGAAAATTATTGGAGTTAATAATGGTATAGTTACATTAAAAAAACATTTTACTTTCGATGCTCCATCTACTTGTGCAGCTTCATAAAGTTCTGATGGTATTTGTTTTAGCCCTGCAAGGAATATTACCATAGATGATCCAAACTGCCATACTGCCAATAATGAAACTGTGAATAAGCTATAATTAGGATCTCCTAACCATGAAGGCCCTGTTATTCCTATTTTAGCCAACATTAAATTTATCATTCCACTATTTAAAAACAAAGCTTTCCATAGTATGGCAACACCCACAGAACCACCTATGATTGATGGAAGGTAGTAAACTGTTCTATATGCGCCTATTCCCTTAATTTTACTATTTAAAATATATGCAATGAACAATGCAAAGACTAGTTTCATTGGTACAGTTATAAATACATACTTAACGGTATTAATTAATGATTGAATTACCAATGGATCTGTTGCAGCTTGTATATAATTATCCATCCCTATAAAACTCATATTATTTCCTAAATTGTATTGAGTAAACGATGTTATAAAACTAAATATAATTGGTCCTAATTGAAGCGTTATTACTCCAATTAACCAAGGCATTAAAAATAAATATGGTGCCATTTTACTTAAGGTAGATTTATACTTTACATTCTTTTTCTTTATATTTTTGACAGATACATTCAAATCATTATCATTCATACTATCCCTCCTTATGTAATTGATTTCATAAGGATTGTATCATGTTGGTAATTTATTTTAATCTAGCTAAAACAACAATAATTCCATAAAAACAATGATTATTTGCCTTATATTACATTTTAACAACGTTTACAATTATATTTTCTGTATTTTATGGTAATATATATTTTATAAAAATGCATTTAATATTCTGAGGGGTTTATTCCCGTTATTTTTTTAAAACCTTGCCTGAAATTTTCATAGTTTTTATATCCGACCATATCGGCAACTTCAAGATTCTTATACTCTCCTGTTTTAATCAATTCTTTTGCTCTATTAATTCTAATATCCACTAAAATCTCTTTATAAGATTTATTAACGACATCTTTAAATATTTTCCCTATATAATTCGAGGATAAATAGAAATTACTAGCTATAATATTAAGCGTAATTTCCTTGTCATAATTTTCTTCTAAATATTTAATTATGTTATCACAAAGCCGCTTGTGTTTATTATGGACATTTATATCTTCATAATCGTTTTTTTCATCCATTGTAAATGAATATTTTACGCTCCTAGCCTTGATTTTTTGCATCATTTTCTCTATAATTTTCTCTATTTCATCTGGAGTCGTAGGTTTTACCAAATAATCTATTACATTATATTTTATTGCTTCTTTGGCATAGTTAAAATCCTTATAAGCAGTAAGTAAAAGTATTTCTATATTATCATAGCCGGTTGCTCTTATATTTTTTATAAGATTTATTCCGTCTATTCCTGGCATCCTTATATCTGTTATTAGTATATCTACATCGTTATCATTGATAAACTCAAAAGCCTGTTTACCATTATTACATGTATTAACCTTGTTGATTTTAAATTTATTCCAATTTACACATTTTTTTATTCCATTCGCAATTATGTCCTCGTCATCCACTATCAATGCGCTATATCCCATAATCCTCACCCTCCACAAAAAAATTATTATATCTGCATGGTAGTGTTATTTCCACATTTACTCCACTCTTATCACACATGTATGTAATTCCATAACCTTTTCCAAAATAAAGTTTTATTCTTTCTTCAATATTTTTTAATCCGTACCCATTTTTAACATAGGTTAAATCATTCAATTTTGAACCTTTGCATCCTACACCATTATCAATTATATTTATTACCAATACCCCTTGCTTATTATATGCCTTTATTGTAATCTTACCCATATATTCAATTTCATCAAAACCATGTATTAGACTATTTTCCACTATCGGTTGAAGTATTAGCTTTGGTACTATTGCATTTTTAACATCACCTTCTATCATTAAACCTACCTTAAATTTGTTTGGATATCTATATCCTTGTATATCTAAATAAGCCATAACATGCTCTATTTCCTCTTCAAAGGTGTAAAATTCAAATCCTTTATTTAAGCTTAACCTCATAAGCTTACTTAACTTTACAACCATAGCACTAATATCTTTGTTACCATTACTTAAGGCTAACCAGTTTACCGAGTCTAACGTATTATATAAAAAATGAGGATTTATCTGTGACTGTAATGCATTTAATTCAATAGTACGTTTTCTCTTTTCCTTATTTTCAACATCTTTTAAAAGCTTATTAACCTTTTCATTCATATTTTGAAATGAATCATACAAAAATTCAATCTCTCTTACGCCAGTTAACTTCTTAAGATTTGTTTTATTACTTTTATAATTATTCATTAAATTTGTAAGCTCTAAGATGGGTTTAAAAATCATTTGAGACAATACTCGAGATAATAAAATAGTTAATAAAACCGTAATAAATATTATTATTAAAACCCTTATATTCATTCTTTGCAACTTACTTTTAATGTAATCCGAATGAACAATAAAAATAATTTTCCAATTATATCTTTCAATTTGTTTTGAGTATATCAGGTTATTAAATTTCAATTTTTTTAAGGTATTCTCATCAGTACTAATTGCGCTCCCTATTACGTTTCCCTTATCATTGCTAAATACAACAATATCATTTTCATCTAAAATTGTAGCTTCTCCAAGAATACTGCTATTACTATTTTTAATAACACGTTCTAAATAATCTAATTTAATGTCTATCATCACATATCCCACAATTGTGTCGTAATTACTAGAATCATAAATTTTTTTAAAATAACTTACAATTTTTTGTTCTTTATTTTCAAACATATCAAAACTAACCATATTAAAATCTATTTTTCTTGGTTTTATCCACCCTGAGGAATTTTGATATATTTGGTTGATTTCCTTATTGTCCATGTTATTAATGTTACAATAACTATTTTTATTCATTTGCTTTCCCAAATTATTGTTGTCTACTATAATTCTTATGTTTAAAATATTAGGGTTTACATATTCCTTTGGTGAAATTGCAGCATTCATTTTTGCAATTTGCATAGCTCTATCTTCGTCTGTGGTGCTTGCCTGTAATTCTTTTATTTTGTTAACGATATCATAATCTACAGAAATATTTCCAGCAACGACTTCTAGATCATAGAGTTTATTATCTAATTCTTTGCTAATTATACTCAAATAGTTTTTGTATACTAAATCTGTTTGAGTAATTATGTTTTCTTTGTAATTCAGGTAGTAAATAGAATACATAATTGTTAGAACCATAATTGTTGTAGAAAATGTATACAAAAATATTATATTTTTAAAGGATCTGTTATTATGTTTTCTTTTCAATTAGTTCACCAACCTTTTATATAATTATTAAATAATATAATTGCCGAAATAGGACGTTGATATATCTAAGATTATAAATAATAATATGAGTAGTTTTGCCTATCCCCTATAAGAGGTATATCAGATAGGTACAAAATTTCCGCTTTAATTGTTCTAATCATGTTGATTAATTGATTTATAAAATGTTCTTTTCTATAGTTCCAATATTTTCATAACATTAATCACTTTTATAGTGTTTTCCTTGTACATCTTGAACATCTTGTCTAATGGTATTTTAGCCCTTTCAACTAATTCTACCATAAAAGTATGTTTACATGTAATCGCGTCTTTATGCTTATTATATTAAAACGTTTGTTTAAAGTCCATATACTAAATGAACGTTTTATATGTATATTCACCACCATATACTACTACATTGAAGGCTATTAGGGGTAGAGTTCGCAATTTATGCAAAATTATCGTTAAAAAAAGTTTTCTACATTTAAGTAAATATATAGTAAATATAGTGTGTTCCATAAAATTCTAATGTAATAAAATACAATAATCCCACCCTAGTATCTCTTGCTATATCAACCATTTATAACAGGAATATCTAATCTACTTTCTTCTATTGATACTCTTTGAGTTTCTGTCTACGCTTAATATGGACATGTCATGCTATCTTTTTTAATATTCTAATCATAGAAATCCACACTCTCTATATTTTCTAAGTATGTTAATAAAAGAACACCTAAAAATTCAGGTGTTCTAATTAATAAAACCATAATTTATTTCTTCAATGCAACATCCGTTTGAGTTTACAATTCTGTAATACACATATCAATACCAGCATCATAAGGTGAATTCATAGTTTTCATAAAATCTTTGAATTCTGACATTTCATAAGTCTTATATAATTTGCCAGTTTTATCACTTTACTTGTAAGACACTGCATTCATGAAGTTAATTTTAGGACTACTTATTCCATATTTCTGCGTAACCAACCGCCTCTTTACTGTCATTTACCTTGTTTATTTGGATCATCCAATGCTGTGCTTTTACCAAAATAATATGCAATAACAGATATTAAAATAGTCTTAAATTCTTCTGATATATTATTTGTCTTATTGAAAACTATAAAATAAATTTGCAAGCATATATATATAAATACTAAACTTAAGGTGATACTTCTTCTAGTTAGCCCTTTTGTATCTCTAATCTCATGAGTTTTTCTCATATTAATTATATCTAATATTATCGGAAAAGAAATAATAAGAAATGTTGTAAAAATTAAAATACAAAATAATATATAATCAGGCATTATTAAAAACACCCCCTCTATGCACTATTAAAATATTAATATTTGTATATATCATAATATTCTAATGGGGTGCTATTTGTCATATGATCATCATTAATTTAAGCTAACTTTTGCACATAATAGTTTTCATTGACATAATATTTATTGGTAATAATTGGATAATAATAAAAATAATTAATACGTTAATTACCTATTCATTAGTAATTTCATTCCTCGATAAACGAAGCTAATTCTTCATTAAATTTTTCTTTCTCATCAAAAAACAAAGCGTGACCACTGAATTCAAATGGAACAAGTCTAGAATTCTTAATACCTTGATTTTGTGCCTGTCCCAATGGAAATAAGCAAACCTTGTCATGAATACCATGAAGAATTAAAGTTGGAACACTAATCATTCCAAGGTCATAAAATAAGCGTTCCTCACCAAGCCAAGTCTTTGCCGTAGCCGCCGTGCCCCAACTCGATGCCTCAAGTCCTAACTTAAAAACCCACTCTGAGAATGCCCCAGTTTTATGTTGGAAGTAAAATATATCTCCAAAACCCTTAAGCATATTAGGTCTATCATTATATGTCCCTTTTATGATGTCATCCACAGCTTCCTTTGGCAGTCCATAAGGAAAATATGGACGCTGGATAAGACTAGGTGCTGCTGCTGCAAACAGAGCAAGTTTCGATACGCCGTGCTGCTTATGTCTGGCCATATATCTAATAGCAATCGCTCCTCCGGTAGAATGACCCGCAAGTGTAAAGTTTTTTAATTTAAGTGCATCAACAACTCCCCTTACATCATCAGATAATCGATCATAGTCATAACCATTAAAAGGCTTATCAGATTCGCCAAATCCTCGCTGATCTATACCAATGCATCTGTATCCCATATTAGGAAGTTCATTAAATTGATATTCAAATAACTTGTGATTTCCAGGCCAACCGTGAAGAAACAAAATTGTTTTCACGCCATTTGGGTTAATATCCTCTACATAAATCTTTACATTTCCTTCTACTTTAACATAATACCCCACTCAAATACCTCCAAAATAATAATCTTACATTGATATATTATTCTTGTTAAGTTAATTATGTTAATTGAATTATAAATAATATATTACTCCTGTAATATTCACTTTTGTATCCTCTTCATAGTCAATATATGCCCCCTTAAGTTCTATTACATTTTCATGTATTTCAAATCCTTCTATGCTTATAGTTTCTATTACATTATTCTCATTAACACATGTAGCCAATGTATCATAATACTCTTCTAAATCATTATATATAATCGCTGTATTTAATATTCTAAAGGTTACTTCTCTTTTAATTGTTTTATTATTTTTACCCAACTTGTTTTTTTGCTGTCCATTAATATTTTCTTTATCTTTAAATAAAAAGCTCATTTTCTTACTCCCCTTCATGTTAAATATAGAGTTAATTTTCTATTTAACAGATACCCATATATTATCTTTTATATAAAATCTCCACAAAAAGTCTTTCGCCTCCTCTGCATAATCAATTCCTACCCTTTTAACTTCTGCAACTGTAATTTTACTTTTATTCTCTACCTCTTCAATATATAGACCACTTGTACATAAATCTTGTTTGTTATTTCCCTTATTTATATTCATAGCAATGCATAACTTAGATGGACCTGTTGTTAAGTTTTTAATTTGAGCTTTTGTAAGTTCGTTATAATCTTTATTAAATCTTAGATTTGCCATTTCGCTTAGTCCATCTATTGGCTCAATTGCTCTAATTAGAACTCCTTCTGGCGACCCTTCTTCTTTTGTTATTATATTAAAACAATGATACATGCCATAGATAAAATAAACATATGCTATTCCTGGAATTCCATATAAAGTTTCCACTCTAGGTGTCCTTTTTCCCCCATAAGCATGGCATGCCTTATCTATTGACCCAATATATGCCTCTGTTTCAACTATCTTTCCTGTTAATATTACTCCATTCACCTCATGTACAAGTATTTTGCCTAAAAGATCCTTAGCAACTCCTAAAGTATCTCTAGCATAAAATTCTCTAGTAAGTCTCATTACTAATTCCTCCTTTGTAATATTATATGCCAAAATAACTACAACACTAAAACCAGTTAATATGCCCATACATATATTATCTCATATGTTAAAAAGAATAGAAACATAGAACACTGTGATTCTAAATTTATTTCACCTCCTATCAAAATATAGAAAATAACTTTGAGAATATACTATGTATAACTATGGAACCTCTAATCATTCATAATCATATAATAATATGCATGATGGCAATTGGTAAAATTGGAGGTCTTTATATGAGTAATAAATATAAAATTTGTGTATATGCAATTTGTAAAAATGAAGAGAAATTTGTTGATCGTTGGATGGATCATGTCAGTAACGCCGATATTGTAGTAGTTGTAGATACGGGCTCTACAGATAATACTATTAATAAACTTAAAGAAAGAGGAGCTATTGTTTATTCTATGAATATTAATCCTTTTAGGTTTGATTATTCTAGAAATGAATGTTTGAAATATATTCCAAGTGATATCGATATTTGCGTATCCTCGGATCTTGATGATGTTATTGAGGACGGCTGGAGAGAGCATTTAGAGAATGTATGGACTAGTGAAACTACAAGAGGATCATATCTATACAATTGGAGCCTAAATGAGGATGGTTCGCCCTCTGTGCAATATACCTGGTCAAGAATCCACGCAAGGCATGGATATAAATGGATCTACCCAACACATGAAATTTTAGAATATCAAGGTGTAGGCTTAGAGAAAGAAGTTTATATTACAGGTCTGGTTTATAATCATAAACCAGATGTTAGCAAAAATAGAAGTCTAAATCTTCCACTTCTAAAACTAGCTTTAAAAGAAAATCCTGATAGTAGTAGAAATCTATATTATCTAGGCCGCGAGTATATGTTTAATAGTAACTGGGATGATTGCATTTTAACTTTAAAAAAGTATTTAAAGTTACCAACATCAAATTGGGATGATGAAAGATGCTCGGCTATGAGGTTTATTGCGAAATCATATTATCAAAAAAAAGAAATATTAAAAGCCAAAAAATGGTTTCATAAAGCAGTAGGTGAATCTATTTCATTAAGAGAGCCCTATATAGACTTGTCCTTATTAGCTTACGATGAAAAGGATTGGATTAGTGTTTATTATTTTGCAAACGAGGCACTAAAAATCAAGGAAAAATCATTTTCTTTTGCAAACGATGCAAATGCTTGGGATTCTACTCCTTATGATTTAGCTGCTTTAGGCTGTTACAATTTGAATATGATAACTCGAGCAATAGAATTTTCAAAAGAAGCTATTAAGCTTTCTCCCACTAATGAAAGGTTATTAACTAATCATAAAATCTATTTATCTAGTCAACTAATATAATTATTTTACCTTATTTTTTAAAAGTATAGGTTATACTCTTAATCTATATTTTTAAAAATTATTGACTTTATATATATTTGAAATTTATTTGAAACTTGTATATATATATTTAACAAAATCAAATTATCTGCATACTATGTAAGGAAAGGTACAAGCATTATAAATATAAGGTACAAACTTCATAACTATAAAGTACAACCTCTTTTAAATAAAAATTTAAGAATTTCAAATATAAAAATATTCTTATTAAGGAAGGTGTCTATATTGAGTAAAAACAAATATTATTCTGACGAGGAAGACGGTTCTTATGATATTTTCGGCTATAAAAAGCAAGATTGTGATTATAAACATGATTGTTGTGACAAGCACGATTGCTGTGACAAACATGTTTGTTGTGATCCTTGCCATCCTTGCGAAGTAAAATGTATTGTTGGACCAACTGGTCCAAAGGGCCCTACTGGACCTACTGGACCTACTGGACCTACTGGACGAACTGGACCTGCTGGTCAAACGGGACCTACTGGCCCAACTGGAAGAACTGGACCTACTGGTCCTCAAGGTAACCAAGGTAACACTGGTGCAACCGGTCCTACTGGTCCTCAAGGCAACCAAGGTCCTCAAGGTAATACTGGTGCAACTGGACCTCAGGGTCCTCAAGGTAACCAAGGTCCTCAAGGTAACCAAGGTCCTCAAGGTAACCAAGGTAATACTGGTGCAACTGGCCCTACTGGTCCTCAAGGCAACCAAGGTCGCCAAGGCAATACTGGAGCTACTGGTGCAACTGGTCCCGCTGGCCCTCAAGGCAACCAAGGTCCTCAAGGAAATCAAGGCAATACTGGTGCAACTGGACCTCAGGGTCCTCAAGGCAACCAAGGTCCTCAAGGAAATCAAGGTCCTCAAGGTAACACTGGAGCCACTGGTGCAACTGGCCCTACTGGCCCTCAAGGCAACCAAGGTCCTCAAGGAAATCAAGGCAATACTGGTGCAACTGGACCTCAGGGTCCTCAAGGTAACCAAGGTAATACTGGCGCAACTGGCCCTACTGGCCCTCAAGGCAACCAAGGTCCACAAGGTAACCAAGGTAACACTGGTGCAACTGGTCCCGCTGGCCCTCAAGGCAACCAAGGTCCTCAAGGTAACCAAGGTAATACTGGCGCAACTGGTCCAAGTTTTAATTCCTATGCAAATGGTATTATAACAACACAAAAAGTATCAATTCCAGTTGGAGGCACTATCATTTATGATAATGTGGCCATTGTAGGAACTGATTTAAGTTATAATTCAGCAACAGGTATATTTACAGTTAATACAACAGGTGTTTATGTAATTGACTGGAAACTTTCTGTAACTCCAAATCCTGGAACTGTTTCTATAGAAGTTGATTTAGTATCATCCCTACGTGGCACTATTGCCGGTATATCTATTACAGCAACAAATCCACTAATAACTGGTTCTAATAGAATTTATGCCGCAACAGCAGGAGAAACTTTCAGATTTGTTAACAATTCAGATGGTCCTATTAGTATAGTATTGGTAGGTCTAGCAGGCCCTATTGGAACAGTATCTGTTTTTAGAATAGTTTAAGTCATTTAGTTAGCTTTTAATATAATTTATTTAAATTTTAATAATAAAATATTAAACAATCTCATTACCCTAAAAGGCTGCCTGTCGAGGCAGCCTTTTTTCATAAGCAAAATACATAAAGTTCACATATTAATTTGATAGTGATGCTACAATTTCTACACTTTTATGTGTAATAAATGCTAGTGTTGCCGCATACTAACTCCTATTATTTATATGTTAAGAATCTTTTCAATTTGCTTTTGCATCTCATCTTTTTTGCACACAGTTTTGTGAAGCACAGGTCTTGTTTCTAAATCCCTTATTCCTGCTGGAATATCTCCCTTTGTTATTTTGCTAAGTTTCTTTATTAGCTCAAAGTCATTTAATCCAATATATTTTGCATCTATTGATTTCATAACATCTGGAGTAAATTTATACGGACTTGCTGTAGACACAATAACTGTTTTGGTAGTATCTTTTGTTTGTTTCAAATATTTTTGATAAACTGCATAAGAAACTGCAGTATGAGTATCAATTACATAATTAGTATCTTTATAAACCTCAGTTATTGCACCTGCAGTCTCATCCTCACTTGCGTATCCTCCAAAAAAGTCTGCAAGTTCTTCTTTCATCTTATCATCAATCTCATATTTACCATCTTTTTTAAGCTTATCCATAAGATCTTTTATCTTGCTAGAATCTTCTCCACTTATGGCATATAAGAGCCTTTCAAGATTACTTGAAATTAATATATCCATTGAAGGAGACATTGTTATTACAAAATCCCTTAGTCTATCATATGTACCTGTATTTATAAAATCGAATAAAACTTTATTTTCATTTGAAGCACATATCAACTTTTTAATTGGTAATCCCATCTTTTTAGCATAATATCCTGCTAATATGTTGCCAAAATTTCCAGTAGGCACACAGAAATTTATCTCCTGACCTACTTCAATCTCTCCATTATTACACATTTGATTATATGCATAAAAATAATATACAACCTGAGGTATTAACCTTCCTATATTTATAGAATTAGCAGATGAGAACATTTTATTATTTTTCTGTAGAGACTTAAGAAGATTTTCATCAGTAAGCATCTGTTTAACTCCATTTTGTGCATCATCAAAATTCCCTTCAATCCCTATTACAAACGTGTTATCTCCTGCTTGAGTTAACATCTGACTTTTTTGAATTGCGCTAACTCCCTCTTGTGGAAAAAATACAATTATCTTTGTTCCTGGCACATTTGCAAACCCTTCAAGGGCTGCTTTTCCAGTATCGCCAGAAGTTGCAGTAAGAATAACCATTTCTTTTTCAATGTTAAGTTTTTTCACTGCATTTTTTAATAAATATGGCAATATTGATAGTGCCATATCTTTAAATGCTAGTGTAGGGCCATGATATAACTCTAAAAAATATGATTGTCCATGTTTTGTAAGTGGAGCTATAATATCAGTATCAAACTTTTCATCGTAAGCCTTATCTATGGACTCTAATAAATCTTTTTCCTCATAATCAGTCAAAAACTCACTCATTATAGTATACGCTAATTCCTTATAATTCATTTTTCTTAATTCTTCAAGTCCTATAGTTAACTTAGGAACCTGCGTTGGTACAAAAAGACCTCCATCATCGCTTAGTCCCCTTGCAATAGCTTCTGCTGATTTTACTAGTTTTTCATTCCCTCTTGTGCTTTTATAATATACTTGCTTCATAATATTACCCTCCTAATTATATAGCCCTTTTATATAGTTCCTTTTACAAAATAGTCCATTAACTTATATCCTTCTGGGAAATATAGTCCAGTCTCACTTGCCGAAAATTCATTATATCTTTCGAATGCATTGTCTTTTTCATCATTACTTTGATATATTAAAAAGGGAACTGGCTCACTTGTATGCGTTCTAAGTGAAAGAGGCGTTGGATGATCAGGAAGTATTATCATTTTATAATCCTCACCTATTCTATCCATTTCATCTTTAATAACCTTAACTATTTGGTTATCTATAAATTCTATAGCTTTATATTTATTTTCTATTTCATATCTATGACCACACTCATCAGGAGCCTCAACATGAATATAAACAAAATCATTACCTTTTACCATTTCACTAAGAGCTGCCTTTGCTTTACCTATAAAATTAGTATGAATGTTTCCAGTGGCGCCTTCTACATCAATAACATCCATTCCTGCACACATACCTATGCCTTTTATTAAATCAACAGCAGAAATTACTGAACCTTTTAAATTATACTTTTCATAAAAGCTAGATAAAAGTGGTTTCTTTCCTTCACCCCAAACCCAGATTGAGTTGGCTGGTTTAAGTCCTCTTTCAACTCTTTTTTTATTTATCTCATGTTCTGATAAAAACTTGAAGCTTTTCTTCGTCATCTCTTCAATTATTTCACTACCCGGTCCTTTAGGCATATAATCTTTTACCTTTTGACCTAATATATCATGTGGTGGTGTAAGTTTCCACTCATATGGTCCATTATCCCATATAATAAGGTGCCTATAACTAATGCCAGGGTAAAATTTTATCTCCTGAGTGCCGCCTAAATACTCTCCTAATGCTTTAATTAATACCCCTGCCTCATCTGTTGTTATTTCATCAGAACTATGATCAATCATAGTTTTCTCCTCATATGGCATATCCCCGGACACTGTTACCAAATTACATCTAAATGTTATGTCTGTATCTTTCATAGGAACTCCCATACTTGCAGCTTCAAAAGGTGATCGTCCACTATAATACACAAATGGGTCATACCCAAAAACAGCCATGTTTGCTGTATCACTTCCTGCTGGCATGCCTTGAGGTACAGTTTTAACCATGCCTAAGGTTCCACGCTTTGCCATGTAATCCATAGTAGGCGTACTAGCATATTGAAGCGGTGTTTTGCCTGCAAGCTCCTTCACAGGATAATCTGCCATCCCATCCCCTAATACTACAATATATTTCATATTAACACTCCTTCTGGTGATTTTTATTATCTAAAATCTTTATAAATATTATAATTTCATTGTTCTTTACCATATTACTCCTAATTTGCATATAACAAAAACTGCTTTCAGTTAAGAAAGCAGTTTTCCATATTACTATCCGTAAAAAACTGATTTTCTTATTACTCAGAACTAAGTTCTGCAGGAATTGACACCGCTGCATTCAAAAATGAATATCGGTTGTCGGGTTTCATAGGGCCAGTCCCTCCACCTCTCTAAATAAGAAATTTATTAAATTTTTGTTTGTTTTTTATTTTAACTCATATAGAATTAAATGTCAATACAAACATATACTTTACGACTAATTTTAAGATATTTATAATTTATTAAATAAATATAATATTTGCAATTATTATATTTATACTTTATTCTAATATAAAACTGATTGGAGGCTACTATGGAAATTGATAAAAAAGAAGTATTAAGATATTTAGGTTATAAAAACCAAATCATGGATGAAAAAATGATGAATTTAGTAAGTGAATGTTGCGCTGAAATTATAGATATATCTAAAGAACGTTCTGTATATGAAATTTTTGATATTGAAACAAAAGATGATAAAATATTACTTACTGGTAGCACTCTTGCACTAAAAGACAACGATATAAAAAATTTTCTTGCAAGCTCTAAAAAATGTGTTGTTATGGCTGCAACGCTAGGTTCAACAGTAGATAGTAAAATAGCATATTACTCAAGATTTAACATTACAAAAGGTGTAATTATGGATGCCTGTGCAAGCACCGCAATAGAATATGTTTGTGATCAACTTCAAGATGAGATTGAGAAAAATGCATTGATAGATAACTTATATATCACAACTAGATATAGCCCAGGCTATGGAGACTTTTCAATTGATAATGGGAAAGATATATTAAATGTTTTAGATGCTTATAAAAAAATAGGCCTATCTATTACTGAAAATAATATAATGTTACCAAGAAAATCGGTAACCGCACTTATAGGACTTAGTAAATATAAAAGTTCAAAACAGCATGCAGGTTGCGAAAGTTGCAAAAATGTAGGTTGTGAATTCAGAAAGGACGGGGGATATTGTGTACAAAAAAATAAATTTTAATAATTTTCTATTATTTGACGGTGCAATGGGAACTATGCTCCACAAATATGGAATTCAAAGAGGTGAATTGCCAGAAAGCTACAATGTACTTCACCCTGAGACCATTGAAAAAATACACAAAGAATACTTAGATGCTGGATGCGACGTTATAACTACTAATACATTTGGTGCAAATAAATATAAGCTTAAAAATACACAATATACTGTTGAACAAATTGTTGATAGCGCTGTTAAAATTGCAAAAAAAGTTGCTGGGGATAAACTTGTTGCACTTGATATTGGACCTATTGGTCAGTTAATGGAGCCACTTGGAACTTTATCATTTGAGAGTGCCTATGAGGTTTTTACGCAGCAGATCAAAATAGGGGCAAGAGCCGGCGCGGACATAATCCTAATTGAGACAATGTCGGATATCTATGAAGCTAAGGCTGCTATTCTAGCTGCAAAGGAAAACAGCAACCTACCAGTAATTTGTACAATGTCATACCAGGATGATGGGAGAACCTTAACAGGTACTGACCCGATAACTATGGTAAATGTACTTCAAAGTCTAGGAATAGATGCACTTGGAGTAAATTGTTCTCTAGGTCCAAATGAAATGCTTCCAATAATTACAGAAATACTTAAATATTCAAGTATCCCAGTTATAGTTCAACCCAATGCAGGCCTTCCTAAACTTAGTGGCACAGAAGCAGTCTACGATGTTTGCGCACATGAATTTGCACAGTATGCAAAAATCATGGCCGAAATGGGCGTTAGTATTTTAGGTGGATGTTGTGGAACCACTAGCGATCACATAAAAGCTATAAAGGATGTACTTTACGATTTATCACCTTTAAAACGCAACGTTAAAAAATTTACAGCAGTTAGTTCCCCTTCTTTAACAATATTACTTGGAGAAGAAGTGAAAATTATTGGTGAGAGAATAAATCCTACCGGTAAGAAAAAACTTAAAGAGGCATTAAAAAATAACAATATTGACTATATACTGCAAGAAGCCATTAATCAAAGAGATGCAGGAGCACATATACTAGATGTAAATGTTGGTCTTCCTGAAATTGATGAACAAGAAGTTATGATAAGGGTTATAAAAGAACTTCAAAGCATTATAAATCTACCGCTTCAAATTGATAGCGTCCGTCCTGATGTTATTGAATCAGCAGTTAGGATATACAATGGGAAACCCCTAATTAATTCTGTTAATGGTAAAGATGAAGTAATGGATTCCATATTTCCCATAGTAAAAAAGTATGGCACATGTGTAATAGGACTAACCATTGATGAGGATGGGATTCCTCCAACGGCAGAAGGTCGACTTAAAGTTGCAGAAAAAATCATAAAAAGGGCAGCTGAGTTTGGAATAGATAAATCTGATATTATAATAGATTGTCTTGTTTTAACTGCATCAGCTCAACAAAGTGAGGTTAAAGAAACTATAAGGGCTGTCCAGCTTGTTAAGAATACATTAGGTGTCAAAACTACTCTAGGAGTAAGCAATGTATCTTTTGGTTTGCCGCAAAGAGGATTATTAAATAGAACGTTTCTTGCCGCAGCCTTAACAGTCGGTCTTGATGCACCAATACTCAATCCACTATCTGAGGATATGATGACCACAATTAATGCATTTAATGTTTTATGGAATAACGATATTGCTTCAACAAAATATATAAATATTTATTCATCATTTGAAGGTAAATCCGTCACACATAATCCTTCTACAACTAAAGATTTAAGCACCATTATTATTGATGGTATGAAGGAAGAAGCCTCAAAAACAACAAAAGAACTTTTAAAAACAATGCCAGCAATGGAAGTTGTAAATACCTACTTAATCCCATCACTTGATATCGTAGGCAAAAAATATGAAACTGGCGAAATATTTCTTCCTCAGTTATTACAATCTGCTGAAACGGTAAAAAAATCATTTGAAGTAATCAAAGAAAAAATGATGGAAAGTACAGACAAAAAAATAAGTAAAGGCAGCATTGTGCTTGCAACTGTTAGAGGCGACATTCACGATATAGGTAAAAATATAGTTAAAATATTACTCGAAAATTATGGTTTTGATGTAATCGACCTAGGAAAAGATGTACATGAGGATGTCATCGTTAACGCTGTTCGCTCTGGCAACATTAAATTAGTTGGTTTAAGTGCACTTATGACTACAACCGTGAGAAGCATGGGAGAAACTATAAAAGCCCTTAAAGACAATAATTTGGATTGCACAATTCTTGTTGGAGGAGCAGTTTTAAATGAAGAGTATGCAAAAATGATAGGTGCAGATTATTATGCTAAAGATGCGACTCAAACTGTTAAATTCGCAAGAAAATTATTTGATTGTGAATAAATAAAAAAAGTATATATTACGAATTTATACGTAATATATACTTTTTTTTGAGTAAAAATATCTATTGTATTATATTCTTATTTGAAAGATTCTATTCTTATTACGCTTTCTACTTCGTTAACATTGTCTAGTTTTTTTATTTTTTCAAGTGATTTTCTTATATTTTTTTCTGCGCTTTTATGTGTAATAAATGCCAATAATACATATTCTTTATGCACTACATCTTGAGTAAGAGATGTAATACTAACATTATTGCTTCCAAATATTGCAGCTGCATCTCCTAAAACTCCTGCTCTGTCTTTAACGTTAAGTCTGATATAAAATTCTGATTCATTTTCATCTGATTTTTTTATTTCTTTAAAATCTTTTTTGTCATCTATATCTTTTAATTCAGAAGGTTTCACATTGTTCCTTAATATAGATATTATATCGCCCACAACTGCACTTCCAGTTGGCATATCTCCTGCACCTTGTCCGTATAGCATTAGCTCTCCAACCGCATTCCCTTTTATTAAAATCGCATTAAATGCATCATTTACATTTGCCATTGGGTGGGTTGATGGTATTAATGTTGGATGCACTCTTAACTCTAACTTATTATTTTCTTCTTTTGCTATTGCCAATAGTTTTATTGTATATCCAAATTGTTTAGCATATTCTATATCAACATCACTAATATTTCTTATTCCTTCCCTATAGATGCAGTCATGATCAACTTTAGTGCCATAAGCGAGTGATGCCATTATAGCAAGCTTATATACAGCATCATATCCATCTACATCAGATGTTGGATCTGCTTCAGCATAACCTTTGTCTTGAGCCTCCTTAAGCGCATCGTCAAAGCTTAGGCCTTCTGTTGTCATTTTACTTAATATATAATTAGTTGTTCCATTTATAATGCCTATTATATCCTCTATTCTATTTGCTGTAAGACTTTCGTTAATTTCTCGTATTATTGGTATTCCGCCAGCCACACTTGCTTCATAATAAAATAACACACTTTCCTCTTCTGCTACCCTAAATAACTCTTCACTCCAGTTTGCAATAACCAATTTATTAGCAGTTACAATATGTTTTTTAGCTTTCATTGAGCGTATCATATACTCCTTAGCAACATCACGTCCGCCAATAAGTTCAACAACAATTTTTATGCTCTTGTCATTTATAATATCATCAATATTATCTGTTAGAATTCCCACAGGTAGTTCAATATCCCTTTTCTTATTTATATCATTTACTAATATTTTAGCTACCTCTATATCATAACTTGAGCGTTTCATTATTTCTTTTTTATTTTCTTGTAATATTTTCCACACTCCTGTACCAACATTTCCAAACCCTAAAATCGCTATTTTCACCTTTTCCATATTTATTTCTCCTTTCTAAATCCTAAATTTATTATAACTTATTTTTCGAATACTTTATACACTGCTCTTATTGCATCTTCAAAATCATCGTTTTCTACTCCAATAATAATGCTTAATTCACTTGAACCCTGATTAATCATTCTAATATTTATATCCTCTTTTGATAATGCGGCAAATACTTTAGCAGATATCCCCTTTGTTCTTATAATACCTTCTCCAACAACTGCTATAAGCGCCATATTAGGGTGCGTTATCAATGAATCTGGTTTGCATTGGTCTTCAATTTCTTCTAATATTTTGTCTACCTTATTCTCTAGTTCTAAATCATCAATTACTAGTGATATTGAATCAATTCCAGATGGTATATGTTCAAAAGATACATTATTACTCTCAAGAATTGAAAGAATCCTTCGACAATATCCTATCTCCTTGTTCATTAGTGTCTTTTCTATTGCTAAAACTGTAAAATCTTTTTTTCCTGCTATTCCTGTAATATTTCCAGGTTTAACCTCTGACTTGTTATTTAAAATAAATGTTCCCTTGCATTTCGGGTCATTAGTGTTTTTTATGTTTATTGGGATGCCATCCTTTTTAACAGGGAAAATTGCCTCTTCGTGAAAAACATTTGCACCCATATATGAAAGTTCCCTAAGTTCTTTATAGGTTACTTCCTTAATAGGCTTAGGACTTGCTACAATTCTTGGATCCGCCATTAAGAATCCCGACACATCTGTCCAGTTCTCATAAACCGATGCGCCTACTCCTCTAGCAATTATTGCACCAGTAATGTCGGAGCCACCTCTTGAAAATGTTTTTATTATACCATTTCTATAAGCACCATAAAACCCCGGTATTACAGCTTTTGGAACCTTTGATAATCTACTCTTTATAGCATCATAAGTTGCCACTTCATCAAAACTTCCACTTCTCTTAAAAACAATGATTTCAGCAGCATCTATGAATTCATATCCCAAATATTCGGCAAGTATTAAACCATTTAAATATTCTCCTCTACTTGCTACAAAATCCTCTGAAACTCCCTTAATTATCTCCGCCTTAAGCTCTCTTAGATATTTTGATATATCTATAGAAAGCTTTAACTCGCTACATAAAAGAGTGTACCTTTCTTCAATTAATATTAATAATTCATCAAATGGAAGAGATTTTTTTGCATGTTGATGACATAGATATAAAAGGTCAGTGATTTTATAATCACTTGAACTCCTCTTACCTGGAGCTGATGGCACAACATAACATCTCCGAGAATCTGATAAAACAATATCTTTTACTTTCTTAAATTGATCGCTATTACATAAAGAACTTCCACCAAACTTTGCGACTATAACTTCCATAATTTCCCCCCTCGTATATACTACTATTTTCTACTTTCATATATTATAGTATAAATTTTGCTAATTATCAAAATTTTTTACTAAATTAACGAAAAATAAATAATATTGCAAGTATATTGCCAAATAAAAGTCATTTGTTTGATATTTAACAAATGCTACACACCTTCTTCATTGTTTTGACATATTTGTATGTTATCATTAATTTATAGTATTGTAGATTAGTAGATTAAAGTGAAGTCCCCCTTTACTTTAATAATAAAAGGTTGTGAATTAATAATTCACAACCTTTTCGTTCGTTTAAATTATAATTTATTTCTAATATATTTAAGCGTTATACTTGGATTCCTTGTTTTGGTTGATCTTATCTCAAATTGATTAAGCGATGCTACAAAAGGTGTAAGTTTTATATACCCATAATTTCTAGTATCAAAATCAGGATACCTCTTGTTAAGAGTACTACCTAATTCACCTAAAAACGCCCATCCATCTTCATCTGAAATTTCAGTAATAATAATTTTAATTGCCTCCACTAATTTAGCCGAACTTAACATCCCACCCTTTAACTCTGCTCCTCTATTAGTAGTTGCTTCATTTAGTATTGGAGCCATCGACGCCAATACTTCCAGATATTTAAACTTCTCACAAGCTGCAATAAATGGAGACGGAGTTTTCTTTTCTCCCATACCAATAACATACATACCAGCTTCTCTTAGGCGTGCTGCTAGTTTAGTAAAATCACTATCACTAGACACAATACAAAATCCATCAACATTATTTGAATAAAGTATATCCATAGCATCTATTATAAGTGCAGCATCAGTAGAATTTTTACCTGTTGTATAATTATATTGTTGTATTGGACTAATAGAATAATTGAGTAATACATTTTTCCATGAAGCTAGTTGAGGTTTAGTCCAATCACCATAAATTCTTTTATAAGTAGGTGTGCCATGATTTGAAATTTCATCAATTATATACTTTATATACTTATCGGATACATTGTCAGCATCAATTAAAACCGCAATCCTCATATCTTTTTCCATTGTTTTCTCCTTCACATTTTAATCTCTTTAAAATACTACAGTATAGTCTTCTACAAAATTCTAAATATTCCTTCTTTGTTTATGAAAATTACTCGTTAGAATGTTGTTAAGTACGTTTTGTTATAATCTTCATTAAGAAAAGTTTTATTATACCTGCAATAGGTACAGATAAAAGCATTCCAAGTATACCTGCTAAACTACCACCAATAGTTATTGCCATAATTACAAAAATCGGATGGAGTCCCATGCTATCCCCTACAACTTTCGGTGATATAACAGCGCTATCAAGTTGTTGAACAGCAAGAAGCACTAGTACTGCCCATAAAGCAATAATAGGATTTGGGCTAAGAATACCCACAATAACCGCTGGAACACATCCAATTATTGGACCAACATAAGGTATAATATTTGCAATTCCAGCAGTAAACCCAATAAGAATAGCAAAATCAATCCCTATAATTGATAGTCCAATACTACTAATTAGTCCAACTATCAAACCATCAAGCAATTGTCCTCTTATGAAATTTGATACAACACAATTAATTTCATGGACAGTTTTATTTATACTCTTAAATTTACTTTCTTTCATTATTAGGCTAACATTATTTAAATATAGCTTTTTAAAAAAATCATAATCCTTTAATAGATAAAAAGAAATAAATAATCCTATGAAGCTATTTACAATTCCATTGCCTATCCCCGCAAATAGATTTATTATGCTATTTATTGAAACTGATAAATAAGAGTATACCTGCTGTATAGCTTGTGATAAATAGCCTTTTAGATCAATAGATAATCCACTATCAGTTATTTTTTTATTAATATAATCAAATAACTCATTATAGCGTTTTACATAATCACTAATAGTTGCAAACATAACTGATAGGGTTTCATTACTGCTAATTTGTCCACCAATCATTGCATAAATACTGTAAATAAGTATAATAAATAATAAAATCACTGATAAATATGTTAGTATTATGCTAATTAAATGCGTCTTGTATTTAAGTTTTAAAGAATTATCAAGAAACTTATTTATAATCTTTGATAATGGATATAATAGGTACGCAATTATACTTCCAATAATAAGTGGAGAAATAATTGAAAATACTCCTTTTATTATAGCAATAATACTATTTAGAAATACTTTAAAATTAAAGACTACGTTATAACTTATAAAAATTAATGTCGCCGCAAGGGTCACATATAATACATACTTAACATATTTTCTATCTAATCTATTTTCCATCCTTCATCCTCCTAACAATTAAACAAAATATATAGCTGATTTAGTTCCTAAAAATTCTATTAAATGCCTTGCTTTAATAATATATCTTTATATAGTGTCACCTGACCTAATAGTATTATACTATTATTTTCTATTTTCAACTACCTAATTTTCTAAATTTCTCGTCATATCCTGGAATATATATCTCTATCTCTTAATATAAAATAAAGACATAGAATGTTATAATGGACATATAGGAAATAAATGTAGGATATCCTTGGCGATTATTGTATAAAAATATGAATAAAGAAGGAATTATAATGGGTGAATTATTATTTAAAGCGAGTAATGTTAAATACAAAACAAATCTTATTTATAATGATGTAAAGATTAAACAAGGTAAAGTTAATTTTATTGTTGGAGAAAGCGGTTCTGGTAAAAGTACTTTTTTAAAATTATTAAATCGCTCTATAAATCCAATATCCGGAACATTATCATATAAAGGCTTACCTCTAGATGAATATGACCCCATCTCTCTTAGGCGTGAAGTAAGTCTAGTTTCTCAGGAGGTTTTCCTTTTTGATGAGAGTATAACCGACAATTTTAAAACCTTTTATTCATTGAGACAAAAACCAATCCCTGATGAAGAATATATCACGAATATTACAAAGCTTTGCTGCGTAAATGTTCCGCTTTGCCAAATTGCATCCACGCTTTCTGGCGGAGAACGTCAAAGAGTTTATATCGCAATTTTTTTATCAATGTGCCCAAATGTTATAATGCTTGATGAACCAACCTCAGCACTGGATGAAACAAACAGCCATAAAATGATGATAAACATAACAAATTTCTGCAAAACTAAAGATATTGACCTTGTAATTGTAAGTCACAATAAAACTATTATTGATGAGTTTTGTGAACATAAAATCGAAATAGTTAAGGAGGTATGAATATGGAAGGCGCAGTAGAGCTGAGTATTTTGCAGTTTTCACTTATTTATTTACTTTTAATTATAGTACTTATAATTCTAAAAAAATCAAAGGTTAATCAATCAAAACTTCTTTTAGTTGCAAGTTTAAGAATGACAGTTCAACTTGTAATTGTTGGTTACATACTTCAATATATATTTGGTAATCCAAACCCAATATTAACTATAATTTTTTTAATACTTATGATAACATTTTCTATTCATAGAGTAATTACAAGTAGGCGAGACTTAAACCCTAAATTCAAAATAGCAATAGGTGTTTCTTTAACCTTTTCAGGGCTTTTTGTTCTAATCTTCTTTGTCACTGTAGTTGTTGGGAAATCTATATTTAACCCTCAGTATACTATACCCTTAGCTGGTATGATTATTGGTAACGCTATGACGGGTGTAACTATTGCAATAAAAACCTTTATGGATGACATAGGCAAAGAAAAAAATAAAATTAATACTTTACTCAATTTAGGTGTGGAGCCTAAAGATATTCTAAAACCTTTTGCTAATAATGCTTTAGAAACTGCCTTAATCCCTACGATGAATTCCATGCTAGGAATGGGAATAATCTTTTTACCTGGAATGATGACAGGTCAAATGTTATCTGGAACATTACCTACCACCGCAATTATGTACCAAATAGCCATTATGATTGCAATTTGTACTTCTGTTTGTATAACAGTTTTTTTATCTCTAAACTTAGGATATAAATCATTGTATAATGTTAAAAAACAGTTCTTATAAATAAAACCTGCAACTTAAAATATAAGTTGCAGGTTTCATTGTTTACTATTTTCTCTTATTCTCATTTACCCAATCATGATGAAATATTCCTTCTTTATCAACTCTTTCAAATGTATGAGCACCAAAATAATCTCTTTGCGCTTGAAGTAAATTAGCTGGAAGATTTGCAGTTCTATAACTATCATAATACATTAGAGCACTTGAAAATCCAGGTACTGGTACACCTAAATTTATAGCTGTAGATACAACTTGCCTCCAGTCTTTTTGATAACTATTAATAATTTTATTAAAATATGAATCTAACATTAGATTTTTAAGATCATCATCATTTTCATAAGCTTCGTTTATTTTATTAAGAAATTGTGCGCGAATTATGCACCCACCTCTAAATATTTTAGCAATTTCACCGTATTTGAGATCCCAATGATACTCTGCTGATGCAGCTTTCATAAGTGCAAATCCCTGCGCATATGAACATATTTTACTTGTGTAAAGAGCTCTTCTTACTGATTCTATAAACTCATCTATATCCCCATTAAATTTAGATTCTGGGCCTTTAAGTTTGGAGCTTGCTATCACTCGTTCATCCTTTATTGCAGACAAACAACGTGCAAAAACAGCCTCTGTTATTGTTGGTATTGGAACTGCTAAATCCAATGCACTTTGACTAGTCCATTTTCCTGTTCCCTTTTGCCCCGCTTTATCAAGAATAACATCAACCATATATTCTCCAGTTTCAGGATCTTTTTGAGCAAATATTTCACTTGTTATTTCTATTAAATAGCTATTAAGCTCACCCTTATTCCAATTTTTAAAGATATCATGGATTTTATCATTAGAGAGACCTAAAACGCTCTTTAAAAGTGCATACGCCTCACATATAAGCTGCATATCTCCATACTCTATACCATTATGAACCATCTTTACGTAATGGCCTGCACCATTTTCCCCAATATAAGTACAACACGGCTGCCCATCTACTTTTGCTGCTATCGCTATAAGTATAGGTTCAACTAACTTATATGCTTCAATCTCTCCACCTGGCATAATTGCTGGTCCTTTTAACGCACCTTCTTCTCCCCCTGAAACTCCTGCACCTATGAATTTAAACCCCAAGTCTTGAAGCTTTTTGCTTCTACGCACAGTATCCATAAAAAATGAGTTACCACCATCAATTACTATGTCACCCTTTGATAGATATGGTATTAATTTATCTATAGTTTCATCAACAGGTGCACCTGCTTTAATCATAATTAATATTTTCCTTGGAATTTCAAGAGAATTCACAAATTCCTCTATAGAATATGTGCCCTTAATATTTCTTCCTTTTGCCTCTATTAATAGATCATCTACTACATTTTTATTCCTTGAATACACCGAAACAGATACTGCATGGCTTTCAACATTAAAAGCTAGATTTTTGCCCATGACGCCAACGCCTAAAACTCCAAATTGCTGTTTATTCATATATATAATCCTCCTCAAAATAAACCTACTTTAACCTACTTATAGTTCCTATTATATTATAATATACCACATTATATTCAAATACATGATTAAAAAAACGTTATTGTATTAATAAATCACAATAACGTTTTTAATATTGAACTACTCTGCGCTTTTAAGTGATTCAATCATATCTATTTTACCAAATTCCTTATACATAGCCAAATTTACAATTATAGAAAAAGAAATTGTAAGTAAAACTGCATACAGAAAATAAATAGGATTTATTTCTCTCATAAACATCATTACATTGGTTTCTGATGTAGTAATAACATAATTGCTTAGGAGTATTCCAACAGCTATTCCTGTTAAACTTCCTATTACCGTTAATATTATGTTTTCACGGTATATATATAATGCTAGTTCACTATCATAAAACCCTAACAGCTTTATTGTTGACAATTCTCTTTTCCTTTCATTTATATTTATATTTGTAAGATTGTATATTACAACAAAAGCGAGTACCCCAGCTGATATTATTAATACTAACACTACTGAATTAATACTATTTGTAGTTTTGTTAAAACTAAATTGTGATTTATTTTTATAATTTACAGATCCTACATTGTCTATAGCTGTTAATGTCTTCGTGGTTTTATCTTCTGAACTATCTGTAATACTTTTTAAAAGTCCATAAAACCCATTAAATTTAATGCTATCTCCAGTTATTTTTTTATAATAATCAGGACTCATATAAATGTAATGTTGCAGATAATGCTGAGTTATACCTGAAATCGTAGCTTTTACCACTTTATCATTTATGGTTATTTGAAATGTATCACCAATTTTTTTATTCATAAGTTTTGATAACTTTTCAGTGATAATTACGCCATTATCATTAAGTTTAAGATCCTCACCTTTCATAGTAAGATTAATATACTTATTAATCTCATTTTTATCCTCTGCAACCACAATATAAGCATCTTCACGTCCAGATTTATAAAGATCAACTGTTGAATTTTTAGTATAAGAAAATAAAACTGACTTTACGTTGGAATCTTCCATTACTTTATTTTTTGTAGTGTCTTTTTCATTTGCGGCTATATCATCTCTAAATGTTGACAACATGTCATATCTATATATATCAGTAAATTGACTCTTAGCAGCCCCGAGTATTCCTGATTTAAGACCAAACCCTGTTATCATAAGACCTGTGCACACTGCAATACCTATAACCGTCATGAAAAATCTTTGTTTATATCTAAATATATTTCTTGCAGTAACTTTATTTGTAAAACTTAATCTTTTCCATATAAAAGTTATTCTTTCAAGTAATATAGTTTTCCCTGCCTTTGGTGGCTTTGGCCTCATAAGTGACGATGGTGCTTCTCTTAATTCTTCAAGAGATGCTGCAACCGCTGCAAGCGACGTGAATATTATAGCGATTAATGAAGATTGAAGCGCAAGACCCGCATTAAACGGCGTTAATGAATTTGGAATAGCATAAAGAGTTCCATAAGCATTCATTATAAGTGGCGGAAATAGCCTAAATCCAAAGGATATACCTAAAAGCGTTCCAGTAACACTTGCTAATAGTGCATATATCAAATAGTGCGTAGTTATTGCAAGCCTTGAATATCCTAAAGCCTTAAAAGTTCCTATTTCAATTCTATTTTCTTGAACCATTCTAGTCATAGTAGTAAGACTAACTAAAGCTGCTACTAAGAAAAATATAAGTGGGAATGCCTTTCCTATGTTGTCTATTCTGTCACTATCTTGCCTATATGTCTCATATCCAAGATTAGCACTCCGTCCTAGGACATACCACTCTGGAGTTTTAATATCCTTAATCTTATCTTTATTTTCTTTAATTTTTGCTTCTCCATCTTTTATTTTAACATTTGCTTTTTCTTCTTCTGCTTTGATTGTTTTCACATTTTCATTTAATTCTTTTTGTCCATCATCAAGCTTTATTTTCGCTGCCGCAAGATCCAATCCCGCTTGCTTTAGTGATTTTTCCTGCTGATTTAATTGTGTCCATCCTGAATCAATTTTTGTTTTTGAAAGATCAAAATTATTTTTTAAAAGCTCCATATCAAAATAAGGTTTCATTTGAACTAAAGCTCCGCTACCTTTTAATGAATTGTACATAGTTTCAAAATCTTTTCCCTTTATGTTTCCTAAATAAATTTTGTTTATTCCATTGTACTGAGCGATAAAAACTTCATTATTAGGATCTGAATCTAATTGTTTTTTTGCATCACCAACTTTCAAAGCAATTTCTGCCGATATTTGGGATGCAACTTGCTTTTTTCCTAAATCTAATTGTTTCTGACTATAAATAAGTTTGTTTTTCCCCAAAGCAATTTGCTTTTCTCCTTGTCCCTTTTTTTGATTATATAATGTTTGATTTTTTGCAAGTTCAGCTTTGCCCTTATCAATTTTAGTTTGCGCATCGCTTAATTTTTTATAACCATCTTTAAATTTATCCGCTGCTTCTTGTTTTGATTTGTTTAGTTTGTCCTCCGCTGTATTTATTTCGCTGTTAGCATCTGTTACTATTTGTGTATATTGTGCTTTACTTCTAATAACTCCTATATCCTTAAGACTTTGCTCCATATTTTTTGAATCAATTTTATACTTATCATTTAATATAAGACTATTCTTTGATATGCCGCTGTCCATTTTTAAGTACATTTCTGTATAAAACTCACTTTTAAATACATCAGGTTGTATATAAATAAATCCCTTTACTGATCCATTTCCCACAGAACTTAATTGCCTTTGAGCCGATAAATATAAAGGAGAGAGTGCCTCCCCCACTATTTTAAACTTACTAATTTTAAGGCTATCACCTATTGAAGTATCTTCACCTGATTTAAGTTCTATAACGTCTCCTATTTTAAAGTTATTAGCTTTTAGAAATCCTTTTTCAACTACAACCTCATTACTTGACGTTACTGCTTTTCCTGTAACAATTTTCATTTGGTTTATTCCGTTTTTAACAGGCACTGAATTAACATTAAGAACAAGTGAATGTTTGTCTTTTTCAACTATAACATCTATTGAATATGAGCCCTCAACCTTATCTACACCTTTTAACTTGCCTACTTCTGACAAATCATCTTTTGTAATTCCAAATGTAGAAATTAATTTAAAATCCATAAATCCAGCTTCATTAAAATAAGCATCTGCAGACTTTTTCATATCAGGGCTAGTGGCTCTTACTCCAGCATAAAAAGCTACTCCTATTGCAATAATTATTACTATAGATAAAAACCTTGAAAAAGTTTTTTTTATATCCCTAAATAGATTTTTGAAAAATGTCTTTTTCATTCCTACCACTCCAAGCTTTCAATTGCTATTGGATTATCGTTTTTAACAACGCTTTCAACTTTACCACTTTTTACTGTTATTATCTTATCTGCAATTGGTGTTATAGCAGAATTATGCGTAATAATAATAACAGTCATCCCATCTTTTTTAGATGTATCAGATAATAACTTAAGGATTGATTTGCCAGTATTATAATCAAGTGCTCCTGTAGGTTCATCACAAAGAAGTAGCTTAGGACTTTTAGCAAGTGCCCTTGCTATTGAAACTCTCTGCTGTTCTCCTCCTGATAACTGAGATGGAAAATTTTTCATTCTATTTTCAAGTCCAACATTTTTAAGTACTTCTACAGGACTCATTGGATTTTTACATATTTCAACTGCAAGTTCTACATTTTCAATTGCGTTTAGATTCTGTACTAAATTATAAAATTGAAACACAAATCCTATATCATCACGTCTATATTTTGTAAGCTTTTTTTTATTATATTCACTTATATCATTACCATCTACAATAATATTTCCAGTTGTAACTTGGTCCATGCCTCCAAGAAGATTGAGTATTGTAGTTTTCCCTGCTCCACTAGCTCCGATAACAACAACGAATTCACCTTTTTCTATAGTGAATGAAACATCATCCACGGCTTTAATGATAACTTCCCCAGTTTTGTAAGTCTTTTTTAAATTTTTAACTTCTATAAATTTTTTCATTTTTATCTCCTAACTTATATTGTCATAATCTAACTTGCTTATACCGCTTATTTTATTAAGCCTTGTTCTTATTCCTGTAATATGTAATTATTTATAGCATAAGCTATGCCCGATTCATTATTAGACTTAGTTATATATTTAGCATTTGACTTAACTTCCTCCACTGCGTTTCCCATAGCTATAGGCATACCAACACATGAAAGCATTTCCATATCATTATAATTATCTCCAAAAACAATGACTTCATTTAAATCTACACCTAATTTTTGTGATAAAATTTCTAAAGCATTTCCTTTAGTAATGTTTGATGCCATAATATCTAAAAGACACTCTGATGAACTCACTACGGTAAGATTATCATATTTTATGAAATATTTTTCTAACAATAGTACATCTGCATGATTTTCACAAACTAATAAGACTTTCAAAGCATCTATATCATTAATATTCTCAATTATATCATTGTCTATATATTTTATTGGTACTCGTAACTCTTTTTCTAATAGTTTATTGCGACTTTCATATTTTTTACCTAAGGGATTGTTTTTATTAGAATATACTATTTCATCTGTATATACAATATAATCTACATTATTACTAACGCAATAATCAACAATTTCTTTTACACTTTTTTTATCCATTATCTTTGAATAAATAATTTCTCCTGTTTCAATGTTTCTAATTAATCCGCCATTACAAGAAATAACAGGTCCCTTAAGCTCTAATTGCTTAATATAAACCTTCACCATAAGATCAATTCTTCCTGTAGCAATAATTACAGAAAGTCCCATCTCTTGAAGTTTCTTTAGTGCTACTTCATTCTCTTTTGAAATTTTATTATCTGCATTAAGTAAAGTTCCGTCCATATCACATACACACCATTTATATTTAATCATTTTCACATTCTCCTCTGCTTGCTCGCTATCATTTAAAAAAGTATATTATATCTAATAATCTACCCTTATATCATATATTTCAACACTAACTTTTAAATATTATTTATTTATGATTTTATTTAAAAGTTTACCAAAACTTCTTGATATTAACATCCTAAAAATATTTATTTTACATTTAAAATAATATGCCTCGGAATTCCAACCTTTACTTTTCCAATACTCACTATCTAATCCTATTAATTTATAAGCAAGTACCTTTTGAACTTGAAAATTTATAAGTTCCTTTAGTAAAGGTTTATAGCGCTCATTATTCATATTAAGATACTTAATAAAATTCTCACATTCCCTTGTCGAAATTTCATTATCTATGTTTCCAATTGATCTACCTATTTTACCCGCATTAATGCCACCCCATTGAATAACAACTCGATCTAAATATTTAAGAGTAGATTTAAGTCCGGAGCCTTTGGTTGTTGAGATAACTAGAACTGGTTTACCATAGATTTCTGGTCGATGAAACCATCTACAGGTTCTATCTATAAATGTCTTTAGCATCCCAGATACATTTTCCATATAAACTGGTGAACTTAAGATTATTCCATCGCTAGATTTTATTTTATCAATGATATCTTCAATCTGGTCATTCAATACACATCCACCTTTAACCAAACAATGTTCACAACCGATGCAAGTTTTTATATCATAATCGAAAAGATTTATTATTTCTACATCAATATTATTATCTATTAATATTTCTTTAACTTTCTCAATGAGTCCATAAGTATTCTTTTTCCTACTACTTGAATTTATAGCTATTACCTTTAACATACGTACTACCATCTCCTTCCTTTTTAGTATATCACTACATTTCATACATTCTATATAATAACAAAATTGATATAGAATATATAGTTAATATATAGTAGATTTATATTTAATAGGTGGTTTTTATGCCAAAACATAAAATAATCACTATAGCAACCTAATTTCTAAGTTACTATAGTGATTATAATTTTTCTTGTTTCATATTTTTTAATATACAGTTAGATAACTTATTTATTAAGCTTTTTCTATTACAATTTGATCGTCTTTGGCATCTACACCGATGGTAGATCCATCATTTATATCTCCCTTTATAATCTTTTTCGCAATAGATGTTTCTAAAACATTTTCAATATATCTCTTAAGTGGTCGTGCTCCATAAATTGGGTCATAACCTTCCTCTGCCATTAGCTTTTTAGCAGCAGTTGTTACTTTCATTAATATATTTTTATCTTTAAGCCTATTTTGAATATCTGCAAGGAATATATCAACTATTCCTTCTATTTCTTTTGTCTCTAAAGGTTTAAATAATATAATATCATCCAACCTATTTAGAAATTCCGGTTTAAATTTTGACTTTAACTCTGTCATAACTCTATCCCTAATATGTTTCTCTATACCTCCACTTTCTTTGTTTTCTAGGAGATAGTTACTTCCAATGTTTGAAGTCATAATAATTATACAGTTTTTAAAATTAACAATTTTACCTTGGTTGTCTGTTAGCCTCCCATCATCTAATATCTGAAGAAATATATTAAACACATCTTCATGAGCTTTTTCTATTTCATCAAATAATACTACGCTATAAGGTTTACGACGTACTGCTTCCGTAAGCTGACCACCCTCTTCATACCCTACATAACCTGGTGGTGCCCCTATAAGTCTTGATACAGAATATTTCTCCATGTACTCTGACATATCTATTCTTATTATATTTTCACTTGACTCAAATAAAACCTCTGCTAGAGTTTTAGCAAGCTCTGTTTTTCCAACACCAGTAGGCCCAAGGAATATGAATGAACCAATTGGTCTTTTCGGATCCTTCATGCCAGCTCTTGCCCTTATAACTGCATTTGATACCGCAGTTACTGCTTCTTTTTGACCGATTACTCGCTTAGTTAGTTCATCCTCAAGCCTTAGAAGCTTTTGTCTTTCACCTTCTTCTAAATTTGTTACAGGTATACCAGTCCATTTTGATACAATTTGTGATATTTCTTTTTCAGTTACCTCCTCTTTAAGCATAGCGGTTTCGTTATTTTGGTGAATTTCTGCCTCTTTTTGTTTTATCTGAGCTTCAAGTTTTGGTATTACTCCATATTTAAGCTCTGCCACTTTACTTAAATCATATTCTCTTTCTGATTTTTCTATTTCACCTCTTGAAACATCGAGTTCTGCTTTTAAATTTCTAATTTCCACTATCTTAGATTTTTCTTTTTCATATTTTGCTGTCATTTCATTATCTTTATCTTTTAAATTACTTAGCTCTTTATCAAGTACTAAAAGCCTTTTCTTTGAAGCATCATCTTTTTCTTTTGACAGTGCTTTCTTTTCAATTTCTAATTGAAATACCTTACGTTTAATCATGTCCATCTCAGTTGGCATGCTATCTATATCGGTCCTTATCATTGCACATGCCTCGTCAATAAGATCTATTGACTTATCTGGTAGAAACCTTGCGGTTATATACCTATCTGAAAGTTTAGCTGCTGCAACAATAGCTGAATCATGGATTCTTATCCCATGATATATTTCAAATTTTTCTTTAAGGCCTCTAAGAATTGATACTGAATCTTCAACTGTTGGTTCCTCAATAGTTACTGGCTGAAATCTTCTCTCTAGAGCTTTATCCTTTTCTAAATATTTTCTATATTCATCAAAAGTAGTTGCTCCGATGCAATGCAAACTTCCTCTTGCAAGCAGTGGTTTTATCATGTTACCAGCATCCATAGAGCCCTCTGATTTTCCTGCCCCAACTATGTTATGAATTTCATCTATAAATAAAATTATTTTCCCTTCACTTGTTTCTACCTCTTTTAGAACAGCTTTAAGTCTTTCTTCAAACTCACCTTTAAATTTAGCTCCAGCAATAAGAGCTCCCATATCTAAAGAAAATATTATTTTATTCTTAAGACCTTCTGGTACATCTCCTTTTACAATTCTTTGGGCAAGTCCTTCAACTATAGCAGTTTTACCTACTCCAGGTTCCCCTATAAGTACCGGATTATTTTTAGTTCTTCTAGAAAGTATTCTTATAACCCGCCTAATTTCCTCATCTCTTCCTATTACAGGATCTAATTTATGCTTTTTCGCTTGCTCCACAAGATTTGAGCCATATTTTACTAGCGCCTCATAAGTACCTTCTGGATCAGCACTTTCTACCCGCTGATTCCCACGGACGCTGGAAAGTACACTTAAAAATGCTTCTTTAGTTATATTGAATTCTTTTAATATATCAACAATTTCTTTAGTTTTTACACCCATTAATCCAAGCATTACATGTTCAACACTAATAAAAGAATCTTTAAATTTTTTAGCTTCTGCTTCAGAACAGACGAAAACTTCTTCAAATCTTCTAGTAGCATAGACGGACCCACTATCAACACCGCTTCCTGACACTTTTGGCATTCTATCCAGTGTATTTTTAATATCATTATTAAGGCTAATTATGTCCACTCCCATTTTACTGAATATATTAGGAATGAGCCCATCCTCTTGAGCTATAAGCGCTGCAAATAAATGAATTGTATCTACCTGTTGATGATTATTTTTTACAGCTAATAATTGAGCCTCATTTAATGATTGTTGAACCTTTACTGTTAATTTTTCTACATCCATTTAAATAACCCTCCCTTTAGTTTATTAAATTATTATTACCCATTTTATTTTGAAATATAAATTAATCACCATAGTCGCTTAAAATTCAAGTTACTATAGTGATTATTTTTTTAAATTATATGTAATGATATAATTTACTTTTACATTACTAATTTTATTGAAATTATTATTTAAGAAGTACTTGAGTTATTCTAATAAGTTGTTCTTTGCTCAGCGCTTCTAGATACATTTGACGTTCCGTAAACGTGCACTCTTCTAAGAGTTTTCTTACTCTATTGGTTTCTATATAAATACCTGAAACCATTAAGTCATCAGTATTTGTGTCCATATAATGCCTTTTCCAAATATTGTAATATTTTGTGGCAGTAGTCTCACTAAACCCTTTATTTATTAATTTCATAATACCTGTATTTCTATCTTGTTTTTCAAAACATTCACATAGTTTATATATTTTCGAAAGCATTATCATCTTTTTTTCCTTCCTTCTTGGTTAGCGAGGAAACATAGAAAACTTCAATCCCTTGTTCATTTTATCTTTCCGTACACAATTTCTATTTACCTTATATTATACCATAATTCAGATGAAATAAGTGCTCTTTATAGCAAATACTATATTTATTTAAGAAATATACTAAAAAAACACCGATTTACAATTAATCGATGTTTCACTATTTTTCACTATTTTTCACTATTTTTACTCAATACTTTTAATTGCATTTTCAGCCCATTTTGAATCCTTATATATAGCCCTAGCTACTCCAATTAGATCAGCTTTTCCATCCGCTAGGAGTTTTTGCGCAGCGCCGACCTGCGTAATTCCTCCTGCAAGTAAAACTGGGATTTTCGTAACTTCCTTAATAGCCAAAGTTATCGGTGCAAAATATCCTTGACTAGTATTACCTGGAATAGTATATCCGCAAAATCCTCCAGAAATATCAAGCATGTCTACTCCTACTTTTTCAAAAGCTATTGATGCAATCATACTATCTTCAATAGTAGTTCCACCCTCTATATAATCACAACCACCTAGCCTTAAAAGAATTGGAAAATCATTACCAACTATCTCACGTACTGCCTTGATAATCTCTAAATGAATTTTTATTCTCCCAGCTATTTCTCCACCATACTCATCTTCTCTTTTATTAGTAAGTGGTGAGAAAAATTGATTTAGGAGATATCCATGAGCAGAATGAATTTCTACCCCATCAAACCCAGCTTCCTTTGTTCTCCTTGCTGCGCTTGCAAATTCTGAAATTATAACTTTAATTTCTTCTATTGTAAGTTCACTTGGAACCTTACCTAAACGTGGATTTGCAATAGCCGATGGTCCAACGGGCGCGTGTCCTGTAACCTTTTCATTTGCTGCACTTCCGGCATGATTAATTTGCATTACTGTTTTAGATCCGTTTTTATGAATAACAGCAGCAAGTTCTTTTAACCCTTTCACCATACTATCATCTGCAACGCAGAGCTGTCTATCACTAGCCTTTCCCTTAATTGTTATAAAACTATGTTCTATAATAATAAGTGATATAAATCCACCTCTCGATTTTTCATCATAATACTCTAATATACCCTTACTTACCTTTCCATCTTCCTCAGACTTTGATGTAGCCATTGGTGGCATAACCAACCTGTTGTTTAGAGTCAATTTACAATTTTCTAGTGGTTTAAGCAAATCTAACATTTTGTAACCTCCATGTGATTATTTGTTTTAATTTCTACTTACTATTTCATTATCAATTCACCATCAGTATAATACTTATTCTTAATGCACACATATTTTAATCCATGTTTCAATAAAATCATATGGGTGTAATAAATTACGTACCACTAGTGCATCTATATAGGTTAGGAGTAGTGCCAACTGTTTTCTTGAATGCTCTATAAAAATAAGTTTCACTTGTAAACCCACACTTCCCAGAGATAACAGAAACATTGTCTTTAGTTTCTATTAATAGCTTTTTTGCCATCTCTATACGTTCTTCGTTTATATATTCTATTATAGTTTTTCCTGTATACTGCTTAAAAATTTTAGTTATATAAGTTGCAGTAAAACCTATATTATTAGAAATACCTTCAACAGATAAATTAACATCATTGTATTTTGTATTAATAATTGTGATTATATCCTTAGTCATATTCTCATACTTGAGTGAGCTCACGCTTTTAAAACTTTCATTAATTGTATCAAACAAATGAAACACTACTTCATTAAACATATCTAATGTTTCAATACTTCCCATTTCTGATGTAAAAGCGCCTAACTTTTCTGATAAATTATTATTTGGTGAAACTTTTACATTTTTGATGGCTTCACTTATTTCCCAAAATAAAAACGTCGTATAAATTTGAAAAGCCGCATAGGTACTTTTCTTCAATTCATTAACTACTTCTAAATACATATCTTTTGCTTTTTCACTTTTTCCTGTTATTAGCGATGATATAATTTCTCTATCTTTGTGTACTTGATAAGCATATTTTGTTTTACTTCTTTTTTTTATATCATCATAAAATATTACGCAACCTTGCCCATAGAAAAACCTATTTTTAGAACCCTCTTTTAACATGGATAGTGTATTTTCTAAATCCTTAAATCGAACAATTTTTTCGCTAATTGTCATGGACACTGAAATGTGAAAATAATTATTTATTAACCTTTGAATTTCGGTTACTTCTTTAGTTATGCTAGCATTGTTGTAATAATCATTTTTGCCTGTATCTACTAAAAACAGCATCTGATCTTCAGATATATAAATTATTTCAGTTATATATTGAGGTCGTAATGTGTCTTTAGTTATATTAGATATTGCAAATTCTATTAAATCCTTATCCTTTATATTTTTAGAAATTATATTCCACTTATCGATTTGCACCAGAATTAAAGTATATGTTGATTCTAGTGAAATGCTTATATCATACTCATCAAAACCCTTTTTAATAAACGATTCCTCCATTTGTTTACTGTGACAAATAAAGTTTATTAAAAATTTCTTCCTATTTTCATCTTCTATATCATGTTGCTGCGACTCATATAACGTTAATCTATTTAGCAGATTCTCTACAGGGTCATATAATCTACGTGATAAATAAATAGCTGCACCAATACCTAAAAGCAATATTACGCTGCAAATTGTTATAACTCTTATAAGTATACCTGAGATACTTTTATTAATAATTTTATATGGTATAACAGATATATAATTCCATTTTAAAGATGATATCTTTGTATAAGTAATTAGGCATTTATTTCCATTAACATCATCTACTATGGATCCACTAGTGTTTGGTTCAGCTACAACTTTTTGAATATATGGGTCGCTTAACACACTTAAAAATTTTTCTTTCCCATCGCTTGCAACCACGCTTCCCTTATTGTCAATTATTAGATTTTTTACACTTCCTACTTGCTTCATTTGCTGGAGTGTTCTTTTTAACCAAGCATCCTTCAAATTTATTATGACTATACTATTAGGTCCAAGTAAAACTTTATCATATAATAAAAAAGTATATCCATCAGCTTTTTTACCAGTCTTAAGATTTGGTACTTCTCTTGGAATAGGTGTAAATGTATTATACAACTTATAATCTTCAACGATGGATATTATACCCTTATCTAATAACTCATTCTTTGGCACAATAAGATTTGGTGCTGACTCATCACTTATATAAAATGTATCAGAATTGTAAATGAATATGGAATTTATATCGTTTACAGCTCTTCTATAATTAGTCATTTGCTGCAAAGCTGGTATGTATTGAGTGGCATCTGGTTCATTATAACTGCACAAAAGTTTAATATAATAATCATATTTTAGCTGTATACTTGTACTACGTATCATATCAATAGTCGACTGAGTATCTTTTATTGACTTTTTTATATCTTCAACATATATTACATAAAGTTGATTCAACATATTTTTTTTCATATTAAAAAATAATAAACATGAAACAAGCAAAATTGCTATCTCTATAGTTGATATAAGCATTATTAACATTCTCAAATATAACTTATTTTTAACTTTATGCTTAATTATAATATTCACCCCCAACCCACAAAATAAGTAGTTATCCTACTTTAATTGCTGATTTATAACTCTTAATAATTTTAATCAAATATACTAATTAATAGCTGATAAAAATAATAAGTAAACACCCATTATTTTCACCAGCTAATTTTTATTTAAGCTTTAACATGATTATAACATATTAAGTCAGTTATTTATTTTATTCCTTTCTTATTTAAATATTCATCAAGTTGTTTTTGAATATTATCACGATAATTCTCAAACCCAGCTGCCTTTAATTGGCCTTTAAATGTCTCATATGACTTATCTACATCCTTTACAAGTCCAGCCATTAGTGGATTACCATATTGATTTTTTACCTGATTAACTGCAGCATATTGACTCTGAATGGCATTTGTATCAAGTACAAATGCATCTAATACATTTAGAGTAGCTAATTTTTCATTAGCTGCCATACGGTTTTCCCAGTCACTCCATACTCCAACCTGAGCTTTAGCAAGTTCTTTATTTGTCCATGCCCAACTTGAAGGTGCTGTATGATTAGCAGTATCTATCTTACTATAATCTAACCTTCCATCAGCTGTCAAATTGTAAGTTAAATCTTTTATTCCATATTGCATTAAATCATAATATTCTTTGTCATTCTGAAGTTTATCTATTAATGCCAATGCTCTTTCTGGATTTTGAGATATTGTAGGTATTACTGTCAAGTTCTGAGTTGCGGATGATCCATGAACTTTATTTTGTATTCTGTTATATTCAAAAACTCCTATTTTCCAATCTGGATGTGCTTTTTCTATTTTTTCAACTTCGCCTTTTGCTTTTGGTAAAGTCGAATTAAAGGAAGCTGCTGCTTTTCCAGTTTCCACTGATACTACACCGTCTTCAGTGCTTGAAAGTGCACTCTTTGACCAGAATCCTAGATCTGCCCATAATTTCATTTTTTCAACGAATGGTTTGAATTCAGGTGTGTTTACAGTTTCAAGCAACTTATGAGGACTCTTAGGATCCATTACAAGATTCTTTCCTGAGGGATCATCAACTAATTCATAAGGTGTTGTATACAAGAACATGTTATCATAAGCTGCTGCCCCTACATCATTTGTAGGCATAATACCTTTCTCATTCTTTTTAATGGCAGTTAGATACTGCTCAATAGTATCCACAGAACTAATTTCAGGCAAATTATATTTGAGCCTCAAATCTTCTCTATATATGAATGCATTTTGCACATATTCTGGATTTTGATTCGGTACTGCATAAATCTTATCATCAACTTTAACACCCTCCCAGCTCTCCTTTGATATTTTGGAATTTAATATTGGAGCATATTTAGGAATTAAATTTGTAAGATCTAAAAAAGCACCTTTTTTTGCATATGTTGCATAGGTAAGCCAACTTGCGGAATACACAAGGTCCATATTTTGACCCGAAGTAAGCATTAAATTATATTTAGTTTGAAAGTCTGTCCAAGTTGAATAAGTCGCTTTTACTGTGCAATTTAAATCTTTTTTAGTAAGTTCATTTAATTTAGCCATTATAACAGCATTATCTTTAGCTGCATCTCCCATAAGGTACAAATTTAGTTCAACACTTTTACTTGTGTCTAACTTATTGGTTGCATCTGTTTTAGCAGCGCCTGCACCTGTACTAACATCATCTTTCTTTGCCCCGCATCCTACAGTCAAACTAGCTACAAGTGACAGTATGGTAATACAAGAAATAAATTTTTTTAATTTTTTCATGGTATTTCCCCCTCATATAATTTGTTTTATTAAATTGGAATTATATTAAATAATATTTTCATATTATGTTTAAACTTTTAAATAACTATTATCCTTTGACTGCACCAATTGTTATTCCTTTTACGAAAAACTTTTGAACAAATGGATATAACAAAATTATTGGTCCAGTTGCTACAACCGCTGTTGCCATTTTTAAAGATTCAGTTGGCACATTAGTGGACACAACGTATTGCGATGCCTGCGATGCATTTAGAAATTGAGCACTTTGAAGTGTTTTATATAATAAATATTGCAGCGGATATTTATTAGCATTTTTTATAAAAAGTGATGCCATAAACCAATTGTTCCAATAACTTAAAGCAACGAAAAGACCAACAGTTGCTATTACTGGTTTTGATAGTGGAAGCATCATTTTCCAGTATATTAGAAAATCTCCAGCACCATCTATCTTCGCAGATTCTATTAATGAGTCTGGTATAGACTTCATAAAATTTCTAAATAGTAATATATTAAACACTCCCACAAGCTCTGGTATAATAAGTGCTGAATACATATCCTGCATATTTAAATATTTACTTATAAGCATATACCAAGGAATTAATCCCCCACTAAAAAGTGTTGTAAAGTATAAGAAAAAAGCTATTTTATTTCTTGCCTCAAAATCTCTTCTCATGAGTACATAACCTGCCATGGACATGAGAATTAGTCCTGTAACGGTTCCAGAAACTGTTACTAGTATACTTACGCCATATGCTCTAAGTATTTGCTCTGGAAATGAAAAAAGCATTTTATAAGCTGCAAGTGAAAATTCTTTTGGTATCAATGAGAATCCAAACTTTGATATAGCCTCATCTGATGTAAAGGAACCGGACACAATAAGTAAAAATGGTATGAGGCATAGTAACATAATTATTGTTATTATTATATAACCAACAATATTAAATGCTATTATATCAGTACTAACCTTTTTGATTTTACTCTTTACCATTTCTTTCTCCCCCCTTTTTAGCTAAAATAGCGCATAGTCTTCATTTATCTTTTTAACAACAAAATTGAAAGAAAGGATAATTATAAGCCCGACAAATGACTGATATAACCCTGACGCAGTTCCCATTCCAATATCAAAATTAACAGTCAGTGACCTGTAAACATAAGTATCTATAATATCAGTAGCTTTAAATAATACCCCATTATTCCCAATAACCTGATAGAATAAATCAAATTGTCCACGTAATATTCCACCTAAGCTAAACAATAACAACATAACAAAGGTTGGCTTTAATAATGGCAATGTTAAAAATTTTATCTTTTGAAATATGTTGCAACCATCAATGTCCGCAGCTTCATATATCTCTCTGTCAATTCCCATAATCGCAGCTAAATATATAACAGTACCATACCCCAATCCCTTCCATACATTGAAAAATACAAGGATATATTTCCAAATACCTGGCATTCCATAAAAGTTTAAGGGTTCTTTTCCAAAACTCTTCAATAATCCATTAATGGCTCCGAATTCAAAATTGAATAGATTATATGCAAAAACTCCAACCAATACAAATGATATGAAAAATGGTAAAAACATTACTGATTGAGCAAATTTTTTGTATAATTTTCCTGATAGCTCGCTTAGTATAACCGCTGTAATAATTTGAAGAGAATTTCCTACAAATATAAAAGCTAAATTATACAGCACAGTATTTTTTGTTAAAGTCCATACAATACCTTGAGTCCCTCCCTGGAATAAAAACTTAAAATTCTGGAGTCCAACAAAATCACTTCCAAATAATCCTCCACGAAAATTGAATTTTGTAAATGCAAAATATATACCAATCATTGGCAGGTACGCAAATACTATAGACATACATATTACAGGAAGAATCATTAAATAAAGAGTTTTATGTTTTTTAAAGTCTTTAATAAATCTACCTTTCTTCTTTATTTTTTTAAACTTAATACTTATAGAGGGTTCTACATTAATATCACTCATATTTTATTCCTCCTGAACTAATTATTCTTTAAACGAATTAGCTAACATCTGACTATAACGATACTGTAAAACGTTTACTTTGTAAATTATACTTATGTTAAATCACCTATACATTTCATTGAAAAAGTACTGCACTTTTCCAATATAACTAACCTTTTAACGAATTCAATACTATTTTCTCATAAATAAGAGGAATATAGATAATATTGTTTTACTTCCATACAAAAGTCACTGCACTTTCTCCTGTTATTAAATATTCAAATGATTTTGAATTAACTTCTACTTTTATTAGCTTATCCTCTTTTTTTCTATTTGATATTATTAATACTTTAGTGTCGTCCGGATTTTTAAACGCAACATTTTCAATATCATCCTCATAGGTATTTGAATCTATTCTATATGCACCAGGCACTACAAATTTACTTATATGACCCATAGTATAGTAATCAAGGTTATATTTAATATTACCAGTATTTTGATTAATTGATACAATTCCGCGACAAGTACTATTCTCCAACAAGCTTGGTCCATTCTCATCATCAAGAGCTATATTCCACCACACAATAGATTTAGACCAATTTCTTGGAATTCTTATAATATGTTTCATCTGATCTAAGAATGCATCATGAACAGGTGGAATCCATTCTCCTCCTGACCCTTCTGTAAACCAAATATCTTTACCATGGTATTTATTATGAACTTTAGACATAGCTTCATGAGAACCATTATAGTAATGCCATGCTGAACCTGCAATAAACTTGCTTGCCTCAACATCACTAAAAATTAAAAGAGGATAAGACTCCATATCCCAATTGTGATCATAGCACATAATTTTTGTATCTATACCATTTATTTTAAAGGCTGGCCCAAGATTATTTTTTATAAAATTCAGCTGTTCTTCCGGTTTCATAATCATACCTGGATATTTTTCCGGGTTAAAAAGTGGCTCATTCTGTGGTGATATAGCATAAATTATGATACCTTGTTTTTTATACTCTTGTATAAATCTTGTGAAATATTGAGCATAGGAATCATAACAATCTAATTTAAGAATCCCACCTATCAAATTATCTGATGTTTTCATCCAACCTGGCGGACTCCATGGAGTAGCCATTATTTTAATATCCTTATTTATATCCATAGCTTCCTTAATGAGAGGGATAATATATCCTTTATCGTGGTCTATAGAAAATTCATCTAAATTAAAATCTGTTTCTCCCTTTCCCACATCATCATAGCTGTAAACATCTAATGCATAATCACTCGCCCCAATTGGTTGACGTAGAAAAGACATACCTATACCTTTATTCTTGTTAAAGAGCTGATGCATTAGTTTCATGCGGTTCTCTTCACTAAGCTTATTATGTATTAACCAAGCTGATGCATCTGTTAATGATGCGCCAAACCCATCCATCTGTTGATATGTCTTATTTTCATCAATATTAATTGTATACTCTTGTTTTTCACCATTTTCTTTAAAATTTATTTTCTCTTGCTTTTCCAGTAATTTTTTTTGATCTATTGTTGTTGCCCATACATCTATAGAGATTTTATCCATTTTTCCCCTCCTCTATTAATTCTTTATTAATTCTGTATAACATCTGAGTATAGGATAGTTTAAAACGTTTACTTTGTAAATTGTACATATAATAAATCATATATACATTTCATTAAAAAGGTACTACACTTTTGCAACATAACTAACCTTTTAATAAATTTAGTGCTACATATAGCATAGGTTGTGATAAATCTATTACAATGAAATATTTAACGCTATCTTAAATCTATTATTACAAAAAAATACAAAACGTAAAAAGAGAAGAAAAATTTAATTTCTTCTCTTTTTACGTTTATTTATAGATTTACACTTAAAGATTATTTTATATCTTTAGTTAATACATGATCCATATCTGTAAATTCTTGATTTTCGCCAACCATACCCCAAATGAAAGTATAGTTCTTAGTTCCAACTCCTGAATGTATAGACCAACTTGGAGAGATAACTGCTTGCTCATTTTTCATAACAATATGTCTTGTCTCTTGTGGAGTTCCCATAAGGTGGAACACAACATTATTTTCATCCATATCGAAGTATAAATATACTTCCATACGTCTATCATGAGTATGGCAAGGCATAGTATTCCATACGCTACCAGGTTGTAATATTGTCATTCCCATAACTAATTGACAACTTTTACAAACTGCTGGATGTACATATTGGTTTATTACTCTTTTATTACATTCTTCATCAGAACCTGCTTGAACCTTATTAGCTTGCTCTAAACTAATTTCTACTGTAGGATAATTTCTATGTGCTGTAGCACTATTTACGTAAAATTTAGCTGGATTTTTAGCATCTTTACTTGTGAAACTAACTTCTTTGATTCCTAGTCCAACATAAAGTCCGTCCCTAGCTCCTAGTTCATGTTTTTCACCATCTAAAGTAACTGTGCCTGCTCCACCAATATTAATAATTCCAAGTTCACGTCTTTGCAGAAAATAATCACAACCCAAAGCTTTACTTCCTTCTAAAGAAAGCGCTTTGTCTGTTGGCACTACACCTATTACTATTATTCTATCAATATGGCTATAAACCATCTTTATTTCGCCGCATGCGAATAAATCCTTGATTAAAAAATGTTTCCTAAGCTGAGTAGTATCGTACGACTTTGCATCTTCATTATGACTTGAATATCTAATTTCCATTATAATTCCTCCTAATATGTATTTATTACTTTTAGTTTATTCATTACATGATTTTCTTATAATAAGTTCAGGTTGCAATATAATCTTTTGTTTTACGACCTGATGATTATTTATCTCATCTATTAAGATTTTTGCCGCAATTCTCCCTAGTTCAAATTTTCTTTGATGAACTGTAGTTAACGGAACGATTAACATGGCAGCTTGCTCAATATCATCATAACCTGCAAGGCCAATATCTTTAGGCACAAGGATATTATTAATGTGAGCGTATTTCATTACTCCCATTGCTACAAAATCATTTATAGCGAAAATAGCATCTACATTTTGTTTTACTAGTATTTCAGCAAGTTTAAATCCATCCTCAAAACTTGCGTTACTGTTTAATAAAATTTCATTATCAACTTCTATATTGTTCTCCATTAATACATCTTTATACGCCCTTAATCTTTCATTACTTGCAGAAGATGTTTCGTCTCCAAGTATTACTCCAATTTTTCTATATCCCTGAATTATCATGTGATTTAATATTTTTTTAGCCCCAGCATAATTATCATTACCTACATAACTTATTTCTAAGCCATTAACATAATTTTCTGCCATCACAAGTGGCATATTTTCAATAATTTTCTTATAATCTGCGGCTTTAGGTTTTACAGGAACTAGAATTATACCATCAACTCTTTTCTGCGCTAAAAAATCAATATACCTATTTTCATTTTCTTTGTTTCTATCACTATTACAAAGTAATAGTCCATAACCGATTTTTTCTAAATATGAACTAACGCCTTTGCTCACATATGCATAATATTGATTAGTTATATCAGGTATTATAAGTCCAATCATATTAGTCTTGTTTAATATAAGACTTCTAGCAGCTGAATTTGGAATATAACCTTTTTCCTCACAAGTTTTGAGTATATATTCTCTTGTTTTTGTAGAAATTTCTTTACTATTATTTAATGCTCTAGATACGGTAGTTGCAGAAACATTACATTCTCTTGCTATATCCTTTATACCTACCATATTTCTCCCCTTAATATTAAATAATATATTTACGTTAACGTTAACGACTTATTTAAAGTATAACACCAATTAGCATATATTACAATAATCTTTATAAAAAACAAAAAACTTTAGCAAATATTTTTCTATTTGCTAAAGCTCAATTTTCTTAATTAAAATTTACTTATCATAAATTTATAAGATATATCTTTCTCTTTAAGTCTATATTCATCTAACAGGTCTGGTCCGCAACTACCTGAACCAATCCCAGAGTTTTTATAATCTATACGTACTATAGTATTATCATTTTCTATTAATTCATTTGTGTGTTTTGCGTTAGTAAGAACTTCTGATGTATAATTTGATACATTAAATTGAAATCCATTAGATTTTGGTCCTTCTGATTCAAATTCCAGACCTTTCGATTTGAATTTTAGCCCACCGATACATAGTTCTTTAGTTTTTATGTGATTACCATGTTCTTGTGGAACAATATATGGAACGTATTCTTCTTTTGGACTACTTTCGTACATTCCAACTTTAGTATGATGACACATGTCCATATAATTCTCAAATGGTCCCATTCCATAATATTTAAACTTTTCATTTGTTTTAGGAATCTCAAATTCAAAACCTAATCTTGGAAGATAAACACAAGTTTCTTTTACTTTTCCTTGAAGCTCAATCTCAATTTCACCCTTTGCTGAAACAGTGAAAGTGGTAGTAAATCTTAAAAATGGCGAACGTGAGATCCCAGCAAGGCTGCCACTAATTAAAATCTTATTCTCTTTTAATTCACAAGAATATACTTTTGAAAATATTCTATTGAAATTTTCACCACTTCTGTTATCTTCAAATAATCCCCACTTATATTTTATAGTTCTATCATTATCTGTTGGTGCACGCCATACAGTTAGCTTAACAACATCTGATAGTCTTTGGGTGCCATCAATTATGAGGCTCTCAAAATTTCCATAGTGTTTGTTAAATATATAGGTGAAGTTCTCACCAGTTATTTTTATAATCTCCTTTTCATCTGTAAAGTTTGCTGAGATTACTAAATCGCTAGTCTCATTTTCAACATCAACATCTAAAGAATGTTGCTCCATAGCGACTTCATATTCTCCCTCTAAGCTCACATCCATATAGCATCCTAATTTACAGCTCCTAGGCAATATAAAATCAAGAGTATATTCTTTAGTCATATGGGGCTTTATATCACAAATAAGTTCTCCGGTTTTTATAACTTCCCCGTCGATAGCGACCTTCCATAATAATTTATATTCATTTAAATTTGTGAAATCATAAAGATTAGTAACTGTTAACTTATTACCTATAATTTTAGTCTTTATATATTGATATACAGCTTTAACTTCTAGTGACCCCGCTTTAAACGTGCGATCAGCAAACACCATACCATCACAACAAAAATTCCCATCATGAGTAACTTCTCCAAAATCTCCACCATATTTATAGGTACCATCTACCATAACAGCATGATCTGCCCATTCCCATATACAACCGCCCATAAGTTTAGGATATTGATAAATCTTTTTCCAGTAATCGAAAACATCCCCGGGACCATTTCCCATAGCATGAGAATATTCACATAAGAAGAACGGTCTCATATCGCCGTTTTTAGCAAATTCTTCTATTCCATCTGGACTTGTGTACATTCTAGATACTACATCCACTGATGACTTATCATTAACTAAAGAAGCTCCCTCATAATGAACTAATCTTGAGCTATCTCTGCCTTTTGTCCATTCAATCATAGCATCATGATTACTCCCATAACCACTTTCATTTCCCATTGACCACATAATAACACATGAATGGTTTTTGTCTCTTTCCACCATTCTTTGAACTCTTTCCACAAAAGCATTTTCCCATTGATTTTGATTGCATATCCACTCTGGATTTTCAATATCGTATTTATAACCAGTATCTCTTGAAACAAATCCATGTATTTCAATATCAGTTTCATCCACCACATAAAAACCTATTTCATCGCATAGATTTAAAAACTCAGGAGTTGGCGGATAATGAGAAGTTCTAATACAATTTATATTGAGCTCCTTCATCTTAAGAAGTTCTGCTTTCATATCGGCGTAAGGTGTATAATGCCCTAAAGTTGGATGCGTCTCATGTCTGTTAACTCCTTTTAGCTTTACGCTAGTTCCATTAATTAGTAATTCTCCAAGAGCTGATACGGAAATATCTCTTATTCCAACTTTAAATGGAATATATTCATTCCTGTTTTTTACTACAACCGTATATAAAAAAGGTTTTTCTGCATTCCATAAAATAGGGTTGTCCAGTGTTTCTATTTTATTTTTTCCATCATAAATAACATAGTCCCTTTCAGAAACAATTATAGATTTATTCTCTACTTTAATCTCAATGTTCGGTCTGCTACCCTTAGCCCTGGAAAGCAAATAGACATCTCTAAATATTCCTGATAAACGGAAGAAATCTTGATCTTCTAAATAACTTCCAGAACACCATTTTAAAACTTTAACTGTTAATTTATTGTTGCCCTCAATTACATACTCCGAAATATTAAATTCACTTTGAAGATGAGACCCTTGGCTACTCCCTACAAATTTATCGTTTACATAAAGATACAAACAAGAATTAACTCCTTCAAATACGATATAAGCGTCTTTCTCACTCCACTGCTTATCAATATTAAAATTCATAGAATAAATACCGCAAGGATTATCATCAGGTACAAAAGGTGGATCAACAGGATGTGGATAATTTACATTTGTATAATAAGGGGCTTCATATCCATGCATTTGCCAATTAGATGGAACAGGGATCTTGTCCCATTTAGTAATAACCTCCGGCACATTGATATCTCTTTTAAAATAAGCAAAATCCCATACGCCATTTAATAATTTATAATACTTTGACTCCGCTTTATTACCTTCTAATGCTTTTTCTAAAGTATCATAAGGAATATAATAAGAACGCTGCACTTCGCGGTTTTCTTGAATTGAATTTAAATCTTCATAAATTCTCATTTATTCATACCTTCCTCTCTATAGTAAAAATTAATATCTAATAAATACATACTTTTTCTTAATTATAATACTATTGAACAAGTTTCTAAATACATATTATTGACTATAACATGCACAATATGATACAATTTTGCTTTTTTATTCAATTGAATTTTCAATTTCAGTTATTTTAGCTTCTACCTCTTCTTTTGATATAGCACTTAGAAATGTAAAATCGCACTTTAAGGCTTGATTTAAGTTTTGAAGTGCTTCCTCATTTTTATTTAACTTTAACAGTGTAAAAGCATAGTAGTAATATGCTGATGGAAAAGACGGTTTTTCTAACATTAATTCCTCATATATCTTTAAAGACTTATCATATTCTCCTAACATATAATAGTTCGTTGCTAGGTTGTCTAATATACCTGCATTTGTAGTATTATACTCATATGCTTCAAGATTCATCGCAAGCGCCACATCATATTTCTTTTGTAATATTAAAAAATATCCTAAATTTTGGTATATAATAGTGGTTTTATATTTTTCATATAATGGCATAAGTATATCTACTGCTTCATCTATATTATTCTTTTTCCACATTACAATTGACAAATTAAGTTTTATACTAATTTCATCATCTGAAGTTAATTTTTTCGATGAAAGCTGTTTCAATAATTTTTCAGCTTCTTGCAAATCACCGCGTAGCAACAAATGGTATACATAATATAATTTTATTTTCATTGGTGAGTTTTTTATTTTATAAGCTTTTTCAAAATAAATATAAGCCTCATCAATTTTATTTCTTTTATATTTATTGCTACCAATGTAATAAGTAATTGTTGCATAATTTTTATATATTACATATCCAATAATAAAAGCAATGGCTAGTACCTTGTTGTAAGCTATAAACACAACTAATGCCAAAATGACAACTATAATATTCGTGTATTTTTTGATGTTCATTTTTTATTACCCCCATATTCCATATTCATTCTAATTATAACTCAAAAAACTAATAATTTGTAAAAAAGTGATAACTATCGTAAAATAACAACTTTAGATGCTAACAAGATTTTAGGAGATATATTTTAAGTGATTTTATTTAAATTATTTTGTAGCAAGTATTTCATCTATTAACTCTTTCCATTCTGGATGTTCTGCATACGTAGGCTTAGCTGCATCCTGGAATTTAGCTTGTTGATCACTAGTTAGTCTAGTAATAGTAATGTCACCCTTTGAAACTATTGTAGCCTGAGCTGCGTCAGACTGTTTAATCCATTCAGCTCTTTCTACAGTAGCACCAACAACAGCTGCTGCTTTTAATATTTTCTGATCATCTGATGATATTTTATCCCAAGACATTTTACTAAATGCTATCATTTCTGGAACTCTTGTATGTTCATCTATTGTGATATATTTTGCCACTTGATAATGATTAGAAGATAAATAACTAGGCCAATTGTTTTCTGCTCCATCTACTACACCAGTTTGTAATGCATTATATACATCACCATAAGTCATTGGGGTAGCAGATGCACCTAATGCTTTAACCATATCCATCATAGGTTTACTTTCCTGAACTCTAATCTTTAAACCCTTTAAATCAGATAGCGATTTCACATCCTTTTTAGTATTATAAAAATTTCTTGCTCCAGAATCTACCCAGCTAAGTCCTACTATTTTACTATTTGCCTGTAAACTAGCAAATATTTTTTCTCCTACAGGTCCTTCTAAAACTCTAAACATTTGATCTTTATCCTTATAAAGATAAGGTAGCGTTAATACGCCAATTTCTTTATTAACCTCACTTAGTGGTGCAGCACCTACACGTATTGCATCAATAGCACCAAATTGAACTTGTTCTATAGCACTTTTTTCATCCCCAAGTGAAGCTCCTTCATATACTTTAATTGTTATCCTTCCATCTGTATTTTTTGAAACCTCATCTGCAAAAGCTTGATCTCCAATTACTGTGGGATACCCTTCAGGTTGACTATCTGATAATCTTAAAGTAATTAATTTAGTCTTAGATGTTATACCTTTTGTTGTATCAGTAGTTGCTTTTTTTCCACAACCAGAAAGTACCCCTACAATAAGAACTATGCATGAAACTATTGCCATAAATTTATTTTTTTTCACCATTTTTACCCCCTTAGCAAGTTCTAATTTATAAATCCATGTCTTTTAAAATATGAAAATCCCCGTTATCATATGTAAAACAAATGATAACCGGGAATAGTATGTTTTTAATTTTATTTAAGAAAATCTTCTCTTTGAGGTGTAAACACATCTAATATAGTTGCATCCTCTAGTGCAAAAACACCATGTGGTACATTGGGATTAACATAAAAAGTATCACCGGCTTTTACTATTTCTTTTTTATCGTCAATACTTACTTCAAAACTTCCTTTTATAATATAACTGATTTGTTCATGTACATGCTGATGAATATCTCCAACTGCACCTTTTACAAAATTAACCTCTACCATCATAATACTTGGAACATGTGCTAGTACTTTGCGACATACCCCTTTGCCAAGATCACTAAGTTTAACATCATCATTTCTTACTATCATATTTCTCTACCTCCTTGTATTTCGTTAGAAGTTATAGCAATTATTAATTATTATTTCTCCTACTTTTTAAATTGTTACTCTTACTAGTGATTATTTTAACTTATTAATATTATTTATGCAATTTATTGTTTCTAATTTCTAAATATTAATTTATATTTTTATTCACATTAACTATAAATTACAATATTTTTTTGGTGACATATTAGTATACTTTTTAAATGCTTTGCTAAAATAATTTTGGTCCGCATAGCCAACTTCAAAGGCAATCTGTTTAACAGATTTATTCCCTTCAAGTAGCATACTTTTTGCTTTTTCCATTTTCATCTTAATTACATATTCCTTAATGCTTATTCCGTATGCTTTAGAAAAAATTCTACTTAAATAAAAACTACTCATAGATACATATAAAGCCAAATTATCTAAACTTACATCCTTCATATAATTCTCTTCAATATAAAGTTTTACTTTTTCAATAACATCAATATTTTTGCTTCTTTTATAATTCGAAATGTAAGTAATAATATTTTTTAGAATTAGGCTTATACAATTCTTTAACTCCGATATTTCCCCTAGTTCAATCAATTCTTTTAATATTTTATCTTTACTGAAATGTTTAAAATCTTTTCCAATAAATTTACTAATGTCCTCAATAATATCATCAAACATTATAAAAAACGTTTGTTTTACACTTATGATATCAAGAGTTCCATTTTTGTTTAATAAATTATTTAAGATCATGTCTAATTCAATTATTACTCCATTTAAATCTTCATTTATAATTTTTTCGGTTAAAATATCATTAAATTCATTAATATTGTAAGTATTATCATAATTATTAATAGCCTTAGTCTCAGGAGCATATTCTTTATTTCCCTCTACTTTTAAGCACCTCTTTGCATCTTTATATGAAATATTTAATTGATTAAGCCCTTCATGCATGGCGGAATATCCTACTGATAATGTTACATCGTATTTTAATTTAAAATCATCCCTTAGATCATTTATCAAGTTCTCAAACATCGAACTTAACATCTTACTCCCAATAGCTTCGTCAAAAATAAATAATATAACATTATTTAGACATAAGCCCCCTACAATTTTGGGAAATAATAGGTTCAACTTCTGTTTTATTAAGACAACACTATTGTCATTGAAAATTTCTTTTTCACTTAAATTAAATATAATGCAAGAAAACTTAGCACTAACAATCTCAAAAATATCCTTATATTCATTAAATTGGTTGTCAGTTAATGTTACTCCATAAGCTATATTTTCAATCATTTGCTTTTCACCATAAGGAGAAATTTTCTTATAGTTATCCCTCAATTCATCCGACTTATTTACCATTAATTTTTTAGAATTTATTTTATTAATTACTTTATTTAACGAGTTTATGAACTCGTCATTTGAAAAGGGTTTTAATAAATAATCACTTACCCCAATATGTATCGCTTGTTTAGCGTAATCAAAATAATTAAAAGCAGTTAGTATTATGAATTCAGTTTTTTCATAACTTTTTTTTATAATATTACATGCCTCAAGCCCTCCCATTATTGGCATATGAATATCCATTAATATAATATGGGGTTTAAGTAATAGAGCCATATCAACAGCATCTCTCCCATTACTTACTTCACCTATGATTTCAATACTTTCAGAAAAATATTTTTTCAAAATAAATCTAAGTGCTTTTCTCTCTAATGCTTCATCCTCAGCAATTAAAAGCTTTAACACTCTCATCACTCCCTTCCCTTGGAATTGAAATTATAACCAGTGTACCGTAATTTTTTTTGCTTTTGATTTTAATTAAATCATTCCTATTAAAATATAGCTCCAACCTTTTTTTAACATTATAAACGCCAAGACCAGTTGACTTACTTTTGACATCACAAAGCAAAGCATTTATTTTTTCATCATCCATTCCAACTCCATTGTCGTAAATTGTAATCTGTATAAAGCAATCTACCTCATTTATAGAAATCTTTATTATACCACCTTTATCTTTTTCCCTTAACCCATGAATTATAGCATTTTCTACTATAGGTTGTATTAGCATGGGTGGGACTTTAATAGAATCCAATTTCTTATCAATATCAAATTGAAAACGCATTTGATCTTGAAATCTAGTTTCTTGTATAATAACATAGGCCTTTATCATGTGCATTTCTTCTTTTAGTTTTACCATCTTATCTTTACTATCTAAATTATACCTAAGTATTTTTGAAGTTGCCTCTATTAATTTCACAGTTTGGTCTGCATCCTCAAACATAGCCATTCTGCTAATAGTATTTAAAGTGTTAAATAAAAAATGTGGATCCATCTGTGATTGCAGGGCCGATAATTGTATTTCCTTAATCAATTTATCTTTTTGCGTACTTTTAAGTTTTTCTTCATGATAATTATTTTCAATTTCAGCTTTTTCATTTATTTTCTCAATAAGCTTACGAATACTGTGTTTCATTTTATCAAAGGCCTTGGCAAGACTATTTAATTCATCATACTTTTGATCTTTCAGATCAGGTATCTCCCACTCTGCATTCGATAGAAGTTCAGAGTATCTTCGAAGTTTACCTATAGTATTTTTAAGATCTCGACTTACCAGCATTGTGTAAATAAAACTCACAACAATTATAATTATTAACGTAATATAAATTTTTATTTCTGTATTTTTGTATTTTTGAACTGTTGTTGAATATAACAAATTACTATAGTCTAAATATGAAACAAGTAAAGACTCAGAATGTTTGGTTATATAAGAATTTAATGTCTTTATGTCAGTTAATTTATCATAACTATTTTGATCCAATATTTCTGAATTGATAACTTCACTCATCAAATGATAGGACTCAGTTTTATATGAAGCGAACATATTATTTAAATTTCTTAAATAAATACTACTGTTTTCAACCTTTTCAACATAAGGCTCAATTTCAATTACTAAATCTTTTATTTTGTCATTTGAATCATTATATTTTTTAATGTTTTCGTCATCTTTAGTTTTTACAAACATATCAAAATAACCCCAACTGTTGCTAAATTCTAATGAAAGCTTACTCAATTTGATATTTATACTCCTGTACTCTTTGTAATTCTCAGAAGTAATTTTTCTTTCATATAATGAAAAAATAAAGCCAATACTCATAAGTAAAATAATAAGTATGAAATTATTAAAAACTCTACTTCCTATTGTTTTTTTATTAACAATCCTCTTAAGTTTCATTGTAAGCTCCTTTAAAATAACAAATGTCTATTATAGATAATAATTTATGAACTATAAATTATGTCCTAATTCTACTCTAATTATACTATTTAATATATTTATAGTCTATTATTTAGCTCACAAAAAAAAGTGATACAAATAATAACTCATTGCATCACTTTTAAAATAAATTTTATAAATTTTCTTTAATTTTATTTATTAACTGATTATACTCTTCTTCTTTAAGAAGAACTTTTTCGCTAGGCATCATTTCAAATGTTCCTCCAAAACTAGGTCCATTCTTATATTTAGGAACTATGTGATAATGAAGATGAGTCATGGTATCAGCATAAGCACCGTAATTAATTTTATCAGCAGAAAATGCTATGCTTATAGCCTTTGCAACTCTTGCAACATCCTTCATGTAAAGTACGCGCTCCTCATCACTTAAATCGAATAGCTCGCTTTTATGTCCATTATATGCTACAACGCATCTTCCCTTATAAGTCTGTTCTTTAAATAAATATAAGGTTGAAGCCTCAAGTGTACATATTTCAATCATTAAATTAGTAAGTCGTGCGTCTTTTACGCAGTAAAAGCAATCATTATTAAAACTCATGTTTATTTCTCCTTTTATTATATATTTTGTTTAAAGGGTTACTCCACTCTTAAAAATAGCTAATTCCCTAAAATCATTTTTTTCATTATTAACTAATTTTCCATTTGCTACTTCAATGATATATTCTATAAATTCTTCTGTCATAGCTTCTAAAGACTTATCTTGAACTAGTGTTCCAGCATTAAAATCTATCCAATGAGGTTTTAATTCAAATATTTGAGTATTTGTTGATATCTTCATTGTTGGTACGAAACTTCCAAATGGAGTACCTCTGCCCGTAGTGAAAAGAACCATTTGACAACCAGCTGCAGCAAGTGCAGACGCTGCTACTAAATCATTCCCCGGAGCACTTAATAAATTAAGTCCTTTGGTGCTTAATGTTTCTCCATATTTAAGCACGTCTACAACAGTTTCGGTACCTGCCTTTTGCGTACAACCTAGTGATTTATCTTCAAGTGTAGTTATGCCTCCAGCTTTATTTCCTGGTGACGGATTCTCATAAACTGGCTGATCGTACTTCATAAAATATTCTTTAAAGTCATTAATTAAAAATACTGTTTTATTATATACCTCTTCATTTTTGGATCTAGCCATTAGAAGCATTTCTGCCCCAAACATTTCAGGTACTTCTGTTAATATTGTGGTGCCACCTTGAGCTACAAGAAAATCAGAAAGTTTTCCAACAAGAGGGTTTGCAGTTATTCCTGAGAGTCCATCAGAACCACCACATTTCAATCCTATTTTAAGTTCTGATAAGCTACACTCTTCCCTTTTATCAGATTTCATAACTTCATAAAGTTCTATAAGCAAATTAGCTCCTTCTTGTATTTCATCAGAAACTTCTTGAGAAATTAGAAATTTAACCCTCTTTTCACTAAAATCACCTAAAGATTTTTTGAAATCAGCCATACCATTATTTTCACATCCAAGTCCTAATACCAAAACTCCGCCGTTATTTGGATGTTTAACTGCATCGCCTAATATCGTTCTTGTGTTTATATGATCATCACCAAGCTGTGAGCAACCATAATTATGCTTTAATACCTCTACATTATCTATAGTTACAGTGCACACCATTTCTTTAAATCTATCAATAATTCTATCTGCTATACCATTAACGCACCCTACAGTTGGAACTATCCAAAGTTCATTTCTAATACCCACATTCCCATTCGATCTTTTATATCCATTAAATGTTAAATCTCTTTTTTTATAACTATTCTCTATAAGTTTTTGATCAAATTTGTATTCCTTTATTCCTTCTAAATTTGTTTTTATATTATGAGTATGGACCCATTGACCTTCAGTTACATCAATAATAGAATGACCTATAGGAAATCCATATTTTACAATATCCTCATCTAATTTAATATCGCTAATTGCTATTTTATGTCCTCTTTTAACTTCTTCTTTTAATGTTACACTTTTACTACCTATAATAATTATTTCATCCTTTGATAAATCAGTTAAAGCCACTACTATATTATCAATTTCATTTATCCGGATTATATTTTTCATTCACTTAACCTCACTTTCATTAAATCATCTCCTGCGGAGCTGAAATATTAAGATTTATTATGATATAGTATTTATCCCCCACTTATAAAGGTGGAGGATAAATACTATAATATGGTTAAAGAACTTGTTTTATTGCTTCTACAGTTCCAACTTTTTCAATGCTAAATAAATACTGTGTTACTGCATCTGTTAATCCTTGAACTTCATTTAAATCCATTTTCCAAACTTTTTTATATGAAAGTACAGTAGTTACTAGTTTCTTTATACCTACTTCACTTCCATCACAATTATCCCATGCAGCTTTGTATAGTTCTAAAACATCAGCATCATCAGATAATTTTATTACTTCTTCTCCCCTTTTGCCTTTATAGAATTCCATAAGTGCAGCTAAAGAGAATACTAATCTTTTTGGTAATTCATTCTTTACTTTTACAAATTGTAATAATGAAGGTAAATCCCTTGTTTCATATTTTGACATTGAATTCAAAGATATACTCATTAAGTAATGTTTAACATAAGGATTCATAAATCTTTCAAGAACAACCTTAGCATAGTATGATAATTCCTCTTCTGGAAGGTCTAATGTTGGAATTATTTCCTTGTATATTGTATCTTTAATGAATTTCCCCATAACTTCATGTTCAACAGACTCTGCAACTGTGTTTAATCCATAAAGGTACGATACTGGCACAAGTGATGTATGTGATCCATTAAGTATTCTTACCTTTCTTGTTCTATATGGAGTCATATCGTCAACAAATTTAACATTAAGTCCTGCTTTACCTACTGGGAATTCATTTTCAATCCATTTTGGTCCTTCTATAATGAAAAGGTGGAAATGTTCTCCAACATTAACTAAATTATCTTCATATCCAAGTTCCTCTGTTATCTCTTTTATAGTATCTCTTGGGTACCCTGGAACTATTCTGTCAACAAGTGTGCAGCAAAATGTATTTGCTTCATTTATCCATGTAACAAACCCAGCTTCTAAATTCCAAATCCCAGAAAGTTTTAGAATTATCTCTTTAAGTTTGTCACCATTTCTATCAATAAGTTCACAAGGAATAATTATTAATCCCTTTTCTTTTTGACCGCTAAATGTTTTAAATCTATGATACAATAATGCTGTAAGTTTTCCTGGGAAGCTCTTTTGAGGTTTATCTTCTAGCTTATCAGTTTCATCGTATGCAATTCCTGCTTCAGTAGTATTAGAAAATACAAACCTCAATTCTGGGTTTTCAGCTATCTTCATGTACTCATCATGTTGCGTATAAGGGTTTATTCCACGACTTATACTGTTTATTACTGAATGCTCAGCTATTGCTTTGCCATCATTCATTCCTTGTAAATAAAGAGTGTACAAACCGTCTTGCTCATTTAATTTGTCTACAAGTCCAAACTCGATAGGCTGAACTACTACTACACTACCATTAAAACCAGCTTCTTTATTCATCTTATCAATTTGCCAATCTACGAAAGCTCTTAAAAAATTACCTTCCCCAAATTGAAGCACTTTTTCAGGGAATTGTTTATATTCTTTATAGGTTGTTTTATTTAATTTCATTTTTAAACCTCCCTATCTTTCGATTGTTTTAGTTTTTCCAATAAACGCCATTAGTTGTTCATTATTTGGATAACCTTCCATGTCACCCTTTACAAGGACTGCCATGGCGCCAACCCCATTTGCATATTCTGCGCATCCTTTTAAATCTAATTTATTTAACATCCCTGATAAGAAACCTGCAGCAAATCCATCACCTGCGCCCACTGTATCTTGTGGATTTTCACATATATATGGATTTACATATAATTTATTTACTGAGTCAGTTACATAACATCCTTCTTTACCAAGTTTTACAGCTACAATATTACATCCCATATCCTGAAACCTTTGTGCAATGTCTTCAGGTTTAGTAAGTCCAAGGAGCATTTCACCCTCATCAATACCTGGAAAAATTATGTCCGATTGTTTTGCAATTTCAAGTAGAACTGGAACTGCATCTTCCTTGTTCCATAATTTAAGTCTAATATTCGGGTCAAAAGACACCATAACATTATTACTTTTTGCAATTTCTATAGCTTTAAATAAAGTTTTCCTGCAACTCTCAGAAAGGGCAGGAGTTATACCAGTAATATGAAGTATCTTTGTGTTTTTAATATACTCTTCATCTAATTCCTCTGGCCTTAATGTGCTGGCAGCGGAACCTTTTCTATAATAATATACATTAGGATTAGAATGCATAAATCTTTCCTTGAAGTATATACCTGTACTTTTCCCAGGTTCAAAAATTACTCTGGATACATCTACGCCTTCTCCTCTTACTGTAGTTTGAATGTACCTTCCGAATTCGTCGTCTCCAAGCTTTGAAAACCATCCAGCCTGATGTCCAAGTTTAGCTAGAGCAATTGATACATTTGACTCTGCCCCAGCAATAGACTTGTTAAAATTTTGAACGTATCTTAAAGGCCCTGAAGAATCTGGACTAAATAAAACCATGGACTCACCAAAAGTTACAACATCCATAATTATCTTTGCACCCTTCCTGAAGCATCACCATTCATAAGCGTCTCTACTTCTTCTTTAGACACAAGGTTAAAGTCACCTTCTACAGTATGCTTAAGGCAAGAAGCCGCAACTGCATATTCAAGAGAATCTTGATTAGATAGACCTGATGTTAAGCCGTATATAAGTCCTGCTCCAAATGAATCGCCGCCTCCAACTCTATCAACTATATGCATTTTATATTTTTTTGAACTATAAAATTCTTTGCCATCATAAAACATTGCAGACCAACCATTATCTGAAGCAGAAAAGCTTTCGCGAAGAGTTATAGCAACATACTTTAAATCAAATAAATCAGTAAGTTTTTTAGCAACATTTTTATAACCTTCACCACTTAAAGTTCCACCAGTTACATCTGTTCCTTCAGCGCTAATACCAAATACTTTTTCGGCATCTTCTTCATTTGCTATTACTAAATCACAATATTTAACGATTTCGCCCATTACTTTGCCGGCTTTTTCACTGCTCCAAAGTTTTTTTCTGAAGTTCAAATCTACACTTACCATAACTCCAGCATCTTTTGCTGCTTTTACTGCGTCTAATGTTATTGCAGCACATTCATCAGATAGTGCAGGTGTTATTCCTGTAAAATGGAACCACTCAGCATCAGCAAAAATTTCCTTCCAATTAAAATCTTCTCTTTTAGCCTGGGCAATAGCTGAATAAGCCCTGTCATAGATTACTTTAGAAGGTCTTTGAGATGATCCCTTTTCACAGTAATAAATACCAACACGATCTCCGCCACGTACTATCATCTTAGTATTTACACCATATTTTCTAAGTTCATTTACTGCTGCTTGACCTATTTCATGTTCAGGTAATTTTGTTACAAAGTAAGCATCCTTGCCATAATTTGAAAGTGATACAGCAACGTTTGCTTCTCCTCCACCATAAACAGCACCGAATTCTTTTGATTGTGCAAATCTTTCATAACCAACTGGTGCAAGTCTAAGCATAATTTCACCGAATGTAATAAATTTTCCCATAATATTGCCTCCTATAAATTCAGTACACACCAATTGGTATGTACTGCCTTGATATTTATTCTATCTAATATGTAACCAAATTATTCTTAAGCTCTTGCTTTTTTAACCGCTTCAACAAATTTAGCAGCAGTCTCTGTTACTAATTTATAATCTCCAGTTTTAGCACCTTTTGTTAAGTCTCCGCCAGTTCCTACTGCTACTGCGCCAGCCTTAATCCAATCCTTAACATTATCAAGTGATACTCCACCTGTTGGCATAAAGTTAGCTTGTGGAAGTGGTCCTTTTAAAGAACTTATTATTTGTGGTCCAAAAACATTACCTGGGAATACTTTAACTATTTCAACTCCAAGCTCTAATGCTTCAATAGCTTCTTTAACTGTCATAATTCCTGGCATAACAGCAATTCTATATCTGTTACATAATTTTATAGTTTCTGGATTTAAGCTTGGACTTACTATATATTTTGCTCCAGCTAAAATACATGCTCTTGCAGTTTCTGGGTCAAGAACAGTTCCAGCACCAATAAGTATTTCTGCATTATCTTTATATATCTGCGTTAATTCTTTTATTACATCTATTGCGCCTGGTACTGTCATTGTAACTTCAATTGCATTTATTCCGCCTTTTGTAACTGCATCTACAATTTTCACGCCTTCTTCTTTAGAATTTGCTCTAATTACTGCTACTAACCCATACTCAGTTAATTTTTGAACTATTTTAATTCTTTTCATTATTTACACCTCTTATTTTATATTTTGAAAATATTTGTCTTATTATATTATATCATATTTTGCATTATACTTCATACAAATATGTTAACGTGTGTTATTTAATATTATTTACTATATCCCATTAATGTTGGCAACCACATTGTAATTGCTGGTACGTATGTTGTAAGCAGTAATACAGCAAAAATAGCAATGTAATATGGTATTAATTTTAGCATTACATTTTCTATCGTTGTTTTAGCAACCTTAACACCAACAAAGAGTATATTTCCTACAGGTGGTGTAATTGTACCTATACATAAGTTAAATGTTACCATTATACCAAACTGAATTGCTGACATCCCAAAACCCATACAGATTGGTAAGAATATAGGTGTAAAAATAAGTATTGCAGGTGTAATATCCATGAACGTTCCTATAAACAATAGTACAATGTTAATTATTAATAGGATTATTATATGATTACTGCTAACAGTTAATAATGCAGTTGAAATCGCAGAAGGTATTGCAGTGAATGCCATAACCCATGCCATAACACTTGATACACCTATTAAGAATACTATAATACCTGTCATTTCAGCGCTTTCTTTATATATATCATATAAATCCTTAACTTTTATTGTCTTATAAAAGAATATAGATAATATTAAGCTATAAGCAACAGCTACTACTGAACCTTCCGTAGCTGTAAATATACCAGTGACAATTCCACCTATAACAATTAAAATCAATAACAAACTTGGTACAGCCTCAAGGGTTATTTTTAGCGCTTGTTTAAGTGTAACACGCTCCGAAGTTCGATATCCTTTTTTTCGTGCTATGAAGAAAGCAACGACCATGCAGCTAAAACCCCAAAGAATTCCCGGAACATAACCTGCCATAAATAGTGCTGCCACTGAAGTTCCTCCACTTACAAGCGAATATGTTATTAACACATTACTTGGAGGTATCAATAATCCTGTTGGCCCTGTTGCTATATTTACAGTTGCCATATAATCACGGTCATAACCATCTTCCACTGCAATTGGTCCTATAATAGAACCCATAGCTGATGTCGCTGCAACTCCTGAACCTGAAATAGCTCCGAACATCATATTTGCAACTACATTAGTATGTGCCATTGCCCCTGGTATTCTACCTGATAAAATTTTGGCAAAATTAATTAAACGTATTGCTATTCCACCCTTATTCATAATGTTTCCTGCAAGAATAAAGAAAGGTATTGCTATTAATGTAAATACAGATATTCCTGAAAATGTTCTTTGAGCAGCTGTCAAAACGGCAGCATCAAAATTTAACGTCGGCAATATAGCCAATAATGATGCTATACCTAATGCTACTGAAATTGGAATTCCTGCAAGTAACAATATTATTAAAACAATTGCTATAATTAGTCCTGCTGATAATGCTATAGACATATATTTTCCTCCTCTTTAGTTAATATTTTCTTTTTTTAGTTCGATCATCAATTCATTTATATTAAGAATGTTATAGATGACCGTTAAAACTCCACTGATAGGAACTACCACATATACTAACGCCATAGATACTCCAAGCGACGCTGTAATCTGTATAGTTGTAAGTTTTGTAATTGAGATTCCACCATAAATGAGTATTAAAACAGCAAATAATAAAACTACTACTTCGGAAAAAATACTTAAATATATTGAATTTTTACCTTTAAAGAAATTTGCAACATATGACATTCGCATATGCTCACGTTTTCCAAACACCAATGCAGCTGAAAGCAAAGCCATCCATGTGAATAAAAATGTTAACAATTCTTCTGAAATTGTACTAGGTGAATTAAATACATATCTTGTTATAATTTGATATAATCCAATAATTGTTATGATTGCAAATAAAGAGATACATATTATTTCTAATATTTTAGTTAGCTTCAATTTGAAATTTGCCATATTATTTCTTCTCCTTCATTTGTTTATTAATATTTTGAATTTTATCATATATAGGTTGTAATTTTTCATTTTTTAATAATAACTCTTTTTGTAATGGTAGAACTTTATCTCTAAATAATTCAACATCCGGTTTTATAAATTCAACTCCCATTCCTTTTGCCTGTACAACAGCATCTGCTATTTGAACATCCCATTGTGAACGCTCAACTTTTGTACATTCTCTCGCTGCATCATCAAAAATTTTTCTCTCCTGCGGTGATAAACTATTTAGAAATTTAACATTTCCTATTAATAAATCTGGAACCATTTGATGTTCATCGTATGTATAAAATTTAGCAACCTCACCATGTTTGTTGTTAGTAAGTGCCAATTCATTATTTTCTCCACCGCCAATTACTCCTGATTGTATAGCTGTATATACTTCTCCGAAACTCATAGGGGCAGCCGCTGCACCAAATAATTGCATCATCCGTACATTTGTAGCACTTTGTTGCACACGAATTTTTTTACCGCTTAAATCTTCTGGTTTTCTAATAGGTGTTGTAGAATAAAAGTTTCTTGTACCTGCATCTAGCCAAGTAACTGCTTCAAACCCAGCTTCACCTGTAGATTGGTAAATACCATTCATTAATTCTTTATTTTCCATTACCGTGTGGTAGCTATCTACGCTATCAAATAAATATGGCATACTAAATATTTGATAAATATTGTCAAACGATTCAAGATTACCAGTACTTGCAACCGTAAAATCAATTGCTCCGGTTTGAACAAGTTCTATAGTTTTTACAGAAGGTCCTAGTAATTCATTGGGGAAAATCTGAACATCATACTTATCACCTAATCTAGATTCTATATATTTTTCATACGCCAAAAGCCCTAAATGGTCAGGATGAGTTTCCGATTGTGAGTGGGATATACGAACAATTCGTTTTCCATTAGTAACACTACTGCACCCAATTAAACCAAAAGCTAATGTTGATATTAGTATAAAAGCCATAGTTTTTTTCATAATTTTAATCATGTTTTTTCCTCCTTTGTTTGCCTCTTACAATATTAATCTTATAATTACAAAAATATTATTACTAAAAAATTCCATAATAATATTTTATTGTTAACGTGAACAATTTTTCACAAATCAGTGGCAAACTATCTTATTCTTAACACTGATTCTCTTTCAACTAGTTCTGTATTAATGTAAATCTTTTCGCCTTTAAGACTATTACCACTTATAATGTTTAATAGACTTTCTGCGCCTTTTCTACTTACTTCATTAATAGGTCTTTTCACAGTAGTTAAGGCAGGTGTTAAATAATCACCTAACTGCCCACCATCAAATCCAATAAATGAAATGTCGTTGGGAACATTTAATCCTGCCTCTAATGTAGCTTTCATTGCTCCAACCGCCATATCGTCGTTAGAACAGAAAATCGCTGTTGGCCGAATGTTTAATGACAATAGCTTTTTCATTGCATTGTATCCACTGACTATAGTATAATTTCCTTCAACCATATATTGACCGCTTACTTGCAATTTATTTTCAATTATTGCTTTTAAATATCCATTTTTTCTCTCTGTAGTAGATGTAAATCCCTGTGCACCTTCTATTATAGCTATATTTTTATGCCCATTATGTATCAAGTATGTTACAGCCTCATAAGCGCCCTTTTTATCTGCCGATAATATATTAACTACTGAACTCTCATCTATATCCGTATTTAGCACAACTAAAGGGATTTTTTCATCCATTAAGTAATATATAAATGGAGTATCACTGTTACTTTGGCTCATTAGTATAATTCCATCAAATCTTTTGCTATTGACGAATCTAAAATCCTTATAATCATCAATTCCTCTAACTACTAGATTATAATTTTCCTTTATAATACTATTAACACCACGCACCGTTTCATAAAAAAAGCTAGAAGAAGTAACCTCGCTTATTGTTGTAAAAATAAGCCCTATGTTATAGGACTTATTTAACACCAAACTCCTAGCACTATAATTTGGTACATACTTAAGCTGTTTTGCTATTTCTTTTATTCTAATCTTTGTGACTTCGTTAATAAAGGGGCTATCATTAAGTGCTCTTGAAACCGTTGTATGTGATACATTTGCAATTTTAGCTATATCTTTTATTGTCACTTGCATTTTAGCACCCCTATTTCACTAATAGACACCTATACGTTAGAATTCAAGAGAAGTATAATTGTTTTAACGTTTGATATCCATAGTTTTTTTAGCAATCTAATCCGAAATATGCCTTTGCATTATCATAACATATTCCTTTAATAATACCACCTAAAAGCTCCATATCATCAGGAAATTCTCCATTTTCAACCCATTCTCCAATTAAATTACACATTATTCTTCTAAAATATTCATGTCTTGTGTAAGATAAGAAACTTCTTGAATCAGTTAACATCCCTACAAATCTGCTTAATAAACCAGTATTCGCAAGCACCTTCATTTGTTCTATCATACCCTCTTTATTGTCTAAGAACCACCAAGCAGCACCAAACTGTATTTTTCCTGGTACCTCTGTTCCTTGGAAGTTTCCAATCATAGTACTAAGAACATAGTTATCTTTTGGATTCAAAGTATATAAAATGGTTTTAGGAAGCGAGTTATTTTTTTGCAATGAGTCTAAAAATTTCGATAAAGCAGAAGCTATTTGTTCATCATTAATAGAATCAAATCCAGTATCTGGTCCTACCTTATTAAGCATCTTTGTACTATTATTTCTTTGAGCTGCAAGATGAAGCTGCATTGCCCATCCAAGTTCTGAATATAACTTACCTAAGAACTGTAACACAGCCGTTCTATATTTACTTTCTTCGTCAGGAGTTGCAACTCCTCCATTTAATACCTTTGTAAATATAACAGATACTTCCTCTTTTGTAGCCTCCATATATGTTAAACTATCCAAACCATGATCAGATATCTTACATCCAACTTCGTTAAAAAATCTTACTCTTGATTCTAAAGCTACTAAAAATTCATCATAACTTTTAATACTCATGTTAGATACTTCTGCAAGCTTTCCTACCCATGGTATAAATGTCTCTTTATTTATTGAAAGTCCTTTGTCTGGTCTTAATGCAGGCAAAACCTTTACAGTAAATTTTGTATCTTCTTTAAGTTTTATATGATATTCAAGTGAATCAATCGGATCGTCTGTAGTACATAAAGCTTTAACATTAGATTTCTCGATCAAGTCTCTTGCGCTAAAACCTTGACCATTTAATTGCTTATTAACTTTTTCCCATATAGCTGGTGCTGTTTTTTCGTTAAGAACCTCATATACGCCGAAATATCTTTGAAGTTCTAAGTGTGTCCAGTGATAAAGTGGATTACCTATAGCCATTGGCATTGTTTTTGCCCATGCCATAAATTTTTCATAATCACTAGCATTCCCAGTAATGTATTTTTCATCAATACCATTACTTCTCATAGCTCTCCATTTATAATGATCTCCATATAACCAAGCTTCAGTTATATTTTTAAATTGCTTATTTTCAAAAATTTCTTTTGGATTTAAATGGCAATGATAATCAATGATTGGCATATCTTTTGCATAATCATTGTATAAATTTATTGCAGTATCGTTAGATAATAGAAAGTTTTCATCCATAAATTTTTTCATAAACTCACCTTTTCCTTAATAAATTTGAATTAATGTTAACGTGAACATTAGTTTATGTTTTCATTATAAACTAATGTTTTTTATAATGCAATAGTGAATTTTTTATCATCCTATGTTATTAAAAAAAAGAATAAGAAAATTCACTCTCTAATTTTCTTATTGTAAAATAACTTATTGTAAAATAAAAGAATATATTTAAATATTTTTTATATATTTTAATGCTATTTCTTGTGATTTAATTACATTATCACAAAATAGGTCGAACACTTTATCTTCAATTTGCAGTTCTGGATGCGCTAATATGTATTCAATTGAAAGTCTGACGCCTTGATCGAATCTTGTAGTAGCTATATATTCTGGTACCAACCTCTTAATTTTACTATTATCAAAAACTACAGTGTTTGCTTTATCTCCAACTAATCCGCCTTCTAAATCAGCTTTAAACTTCACTAAAAAATCTGTAGCTACATGGTATTTGATAACTTTAACATTAAGTGCCTCACCAATGATATCGTAAATTTTATTCCAAGTTATAGATTCATCTGATGTGATATGGATAGCTTCACCAACAGCTGCTTGATTTCCCATAATTCCAACAAAAGCCTTTGCAAAATCAGTATTATGAGTAATTGTCCAAAGTGAATTTCCATCCCCAGGGACTATTACAGGTTTTCCTTTAATTATTCGGTCTATTACCTGCCAGCTACCTTTCTCTCCATGAATAGCTACCGGTACACTTCCCACTCCATATGTGTGGCTAGGTCTAATTATTGTTATAGGAAAATCATTTGATCTATACTGGGCAATTAATAATTCCTCACAGGCTATTTTGTCTCTAGAGTATTTCCAGTATGGATTAGCAAGTGGCGTGCTCTCGGTAATTTTGTAAAAAGCTAATGGTTTTTGGTAAGCTGATGCTGAGCTAATAAAAATAAATTGTTTTGTCTTTTTACTAAAAAGCCTTATGTCTCTTTGTATTTGCGATGGTTCAAATGAGATAAAATCTGCTATAACATCAAAATCAATATCCTCAATTAACCTTGCTACCTCTACTTCATTATTTATATCAGCAGTTATTACCTTTACGCCTTCTGGAACTCTGCTTGATTTATTTCCCCTATTGAGCAAATACAATTGCCAACCCTTTAAAACTGCAAGTTTGGATATTTCAGTACTAATCGTTCCTGTTCCACCTATAAATAAAGCTTTCATTAAACTTCTCCATTCTGCCATATTTAAATGGCATAAAATTTATATTAAATTTATTAATATATAAAAATAACTCATCTACAAAATCTTCTATTTACAATATATCCTTAAAAGTATTTCCTTTATGTTTAATTTTAAAAGCAAACAATGCTCCACAAAGCCCACCAATAATATGAGCAAGTTGAGATATATTATCCTGAGCAAACGCACCACTAAAAATTTCTCTGCCTATGAACACAAAGAACACAATTATTAATGTCATTGGAATTTTCCCTCTCTGGGCATTTGTAAATGAACTTAAAATAATAAACATATAAACAATCCCGCTTGCACCTAGAAGTGCCGTACTGGAAAAAATTGTATGTATTAACCCTGTAACTAAAGCCGTTACTAGTATTAACTGCACTAAAACCTTTGAACCATACTTTTCTTCAAGCATAGGTCCTGTTATTAAAATTATTATAAAATTACCAGAAAAATGAGCCCAATTAGCATGGCCAAGTATATAAGAAAAAAGCCTCACATATTGCATAGGATCAAGAAAAGATGTTCTATAATTTGAAAAAACAAGCTGAGTAGAAAGACCGCTTGTTAAGTAACCTAGTAAGTAACTACCAAGAGCTAAAAAAGTAAAAGTTAATATCACAGGTGAATTATATTGTATTTTCTTTAGTTTCATATTTTTTCTCCTCCACTTAAAATTACTAAGTTATACTTCCCTACTTTAGATTTTATAATACCTTGATATAACCAATAACGTAATTGAAACAAAATATATAACTAGTGGAATATATTGTTTTTTATCTATAGGTTTATCATATATTCTTGTATTATTTTTTTCAAGTTCTAATCCATTTTTTTTCTCTTTATATTCCTTTAGTTTTCTTAAGTTTATAAATAATATAGCTCCCCCGATTAGAAAAAATAACGAGGCTCTAAGTATTACTACTATAAAACTTGCATTCATAACCTCATTTGTGGCCGCCACTTGTGCTGGGTCTAGCACTCCATCTTTTATTCCAGTAGCACTCATAATCATAACTACCTTACTTAAGACAAATGATATTGCATTATTTGCTGCATGAAATGTCATACTCCCTACGAGTGAACCACTATATTCACGTACCTTAAGTATAATAAACCCCAAAAACATTACATATACAATTTGCATTATATTACCATGAAATGTTGCAAATATTAAAGTTATTATAAAATATTTTATTTTTCTATTTAACCCTTCATAAGCATCTAATAAAACTCCTCTAAAAAATATTTCCTCAAAAAATGCAGGAACTAAAACTACCACAATCAACCCTAATAATGTTGAACTATTATTTAATAGGTTAGATATTTTCATACCATCTTCTATTGCAATTGGAAATAACTTCATGCTTACAGAATTAACACCAACTGCAAAAATATAAGTCCCAAATGCTACAAACATAATTGTAATAAGCTGTTTTATTGATATTTTCTTAATTACCATTACCTCGCTAAATCCTCTCTTAGTAATTCTGCAATATAATAATGTTATTCCCCCAAATGTTATAACAGTAGTTACACCAGAAAGGAGTAGTGAAATATCCCCACCTAAAGAACCGCCTAGATTAAATAACGTATTTACTATAATAGGAACTAATACAAATAATATTAAAGCTAGTATTAATAAACTATTTGCCAATAGTATTTTTTTACTTCTCATAATTTTTTCTCCTCAAAATATAAAATTTTTTCAAATAAACTGACTTAATCAAAATCTTTGTTTTATTTATTTATTTTAATTATATAACAATAATTCAAATAGTGCCAACACCCCTAAATATTAATTAACTAAAATTAAATAGGTTTTCAATGTACCAAAAGATATCCTTTAAGAAAGACTTGAAAAAACACCGTACCCAATGTACAGTGCGTACTATAAGGTACGTTGCGTACTATAGGATACGGTGCATAGTGTTCTTCAATTACATTTTTACAATTACACTCTTATCATCACATACGATTTTAATTTTATTTCCAATTTGTGTTGTTTTTAAATTTACGGTATGTCCCCATAACTCATGTATATATTTTAATGTGGCTTCTGCATATGCAATATTTAACTCTCTTCCATCAAAAACATGTTCTAGAGTTAACATTTTATCCTTTAGAGACATTTCTGTTACCCTAATAAGCGGTATAGAACCCACACCACAAGTACTAGCTAATGTGTTCCTAATACTTATAAACCCGTTATCATCTGCCACTTCTTTAACTACATAATTTCCATTTTTAGCAGCATATTCAAATAAATTAAGATCTTCACATAGTTCCTTTGTTAAATATTTTCTTAAAAAAGATTCATCTCGTTCAATGGCACGAACTTCAAATATTTTATTCATTCCATATCTTTTTAAAATATCTTCGAATATCTTAAACCCAACGAAATATGGATTTATAGATCCTTGCCCTGGTGCTATAACATCATTGTGACGCTTAATGAATTCTAAATATAATTCATCTGGCAAATTCAATTTCTTTAGTATATTATAATGCCAAAAGCTAGCCCATCCTTCATTCATTATTTTCGTTTCTATTTGTGGCATGAAGTACGAGGTTTCCTTTCGTACAATCTCCAATAAACTTTTTTCCCAATCCTCCATATCCCCATGTTTTATTATAAAATATAGAATATCGTCTTCTGGTTCTATTGGTATTTTATTTATTTCTGGAAATTCTAATTTTACGTAAACATCTAAGTTGCTATGAATTTCATTATTATTTTTATAATCATCTAAAATTCTTTGCTTTAAAACTTCTTCGGGTATTCTCTTTTCTCCAACGACCCTTGATGTTTGAAACTTTATGGCGTGGGCCGCATCTAATATTCTTTCTACCTTTTCGTAACCTATACTTGGGTCATTTATAAAACTTCTTACCGTATCTGCATGAAATTTAAACATCTCAACTGTTGATGCAGCTCTAGTTCCCTCTTTAAAAAGTCTATTATTCTTAAAAAAGTCATTATGTCCATATACATGAGCTATAGTTAATATTTGTAATAAAAATGTATTTTCCTTCATTAAATATGCTAAACAAGGATCAGAGTTTATTACCATCTCATAAGGCAATCCACTTAAATTATATTTATATAATGTACTATTCTTTTCATAAGATTTGCCAAAACTCCAATGTGGGTAACTCGACGGCATCCCCACATAAGATTCGTAAGCTAGCATATCTTTATATCCGATTATTTCAAATTCTTGAGGATAGTGATCAAGTCCTATCTCATTTACTATAGCCTCAATTTTTTCATTCCAATATTCTAAGTCCTTTAAGGTATACTCCAAAACCATATCACCTCTCTTGATCTTTTTTTAACATATATTTAAGTCCTTTCCATAAATCCTGTTTCTGCTTTACTTCCACAGAAAGAAAGTTTTTATTAGTTACTCCCTTATCAAAAACCTGTTTCATTGAAGCAGCATAGTAGCCATTCATAAGTTCTGCATACCCAAAGAGATTGCTTATCTCGCAAATATTTTTTGCAGCCTTTATTGCTTTTTGATTGTCTTCATTCCAATTGTCTCCATCACTAACGTAAAAAACATACACATTCCAATTATCAGGATTATACCTTTTTTCAATTATTTCTAGAGCCTTATTTAATCCACTTGAAATATACGTCCCCCCTGATTCAACTTTATGGAAAAAATCAACTTCGTTTACCTCCTGGGCAACGGTAGTATGCGCAATAAAACTAACCTCAACATTTGAATATTTGGACTTAATAAATTGAGAAAGTACAAAGAAGAATGAACGTGCTAAATATTTTTTTGTTGTATCCATTGATCCCGATACATCCATGACACATATAATAACCGCATTTGATTCTCTTTTTAAAACTTTTTTTACTCTATGATATCTCAAATCTTCATTTTTAAATGGTAATCTTTCAATTTTTTCATTATCTGATGCCTCTATTAACGCTTTATTTTTAGCCTGCTCTCTTTTAATTTTCTCAGCTACTGTTCTTTTTTTAGCAAGACGTGGATTAATACCATGTTTTTGATATCCTGCTCTTTTGATACCATTTTCTGTTAGAATTTCTGAAAATTTTGTTTTATCTATATCTGGAAGTTCTAAATCCTCTAATAGATAATTTAGTGCATCCTCCAGGGTTATCTCTGTTTCATAGATATCTTCCCCTTCTTTATCTCCTGCCTTAGGTCCACCTTTTCCATCACCTTCAGCCTTTTCTTTACCTATAACTTGATCTCTTTTTTCACTGCCATCGCCACTTGAGACCCCACCCATATTTCTCCCAAATATAAATTCATATTCCTTTAGACCTTTTATTGGTATCTTAATTTTTTTATCCTTGCTTTGACCTATTATACTTTCTTCTGACAATATATCTCCAAGGTTTTCTTTAATAGATTTCTCAACAAGTTGACGATGACGCCTTCTATCCTCAGAGGCTCTATCATGATCAATTGGAGTTATATTATAGTCCCTAAATATTGTCATTGGATTAATCCTTCCATAAATTGTTCGCTGCGTATTTAAGTATTACGTCACAACAATGATCACAATAGCCATTTTCCTTCATTTGCTCAACCATTACATTATATTTTTCATCTTGATCTTTGTCTCGAACTCTAGACCTAGTTACAATTCTTGATAATTCTTTTACGGAGCTTGTTAATTTCTTCTCAATTGCTTCCTTTAAAGGTTCATAAGACTCATATTTAATTTTCCCACCATTTCTAACCACATAAAACATATACGAAGTTACATCACTTCTAAACCCTTTTGAAGAGCTTTCAGATATTCCAATCTGTTCTTCAATAGACCTCATAAATGACTCATCTGCCTGAAGTTCCTCACCAGTAGCTTTATCCTTTAATTTCGCCTTATTAACAAAAGCTTCTGCATTATCTATATAGTTATCGAATAAACTTTCGGCTTGTTCTTTATAACTGTGTATAAAAGCCTTAGTTACTTCTTTCTCCAATATTTTATTATATTCTTTTCTTATACTGTCCTGAATAAATCCCATATATTTCTTCTTCTCATCCTCAGCAATATCCATTTCCCTAACGGATTTAATTATACTTTCCATAATGCTTAAGGGATTTATACAATCTGATTCTGAATTTGAAATAGCATTGTCTATCGCCTTTACTATAAATCTTGTGGAAATACCATGCATACCTTCATCAGGTCCTGCTTCTTCCCTTAATTCACTAATGTCCATTTTCTTAGTAGTTCCCTTTTCTACTATTTCTTCACCATTATAAATCTTGAGCTTTGTTATAGGATCTACCTTATTTGAAGGTGTAAACCTTGAGAGCAAAGCGAACATCGCAGCAGTTTCAATGGTGTGTGGTGCTATATGAGGCTTAAAGTTGCTCTTCTTGAGTATTTTATCGTAAATTTTAATTTCCTCATTTAGCTCAAGACAATAAGGAACCTCTACCTTTACAATTCTATCTAGAATAGCTTCATTTGTATGATCTGACTTAAATCTATTCCATTCTGCTTCATTAGAATGGGCAATTATTATACCATCAAAATATATCATAGATCCCTTTCCTGGTGATGGTATTGATTTTTCTTGAGTAGCGGTTATTATGGTATGAAGGTATTCAACATCATTTTTAAATACCTCTATAAATTCTACAAGCCCTCTATTCCCAACATTGAATGCACCATTAAGAGAGAAAACTCTAGGGTCATCCTCTGAATACATATCCATTTTAGATATATCAACCGATCCTGTTAAAATAGAAGTATCTTGGTTATTAGGATCTACTGGTGGAACAACACCTATACCTTTTCTTGATCTTATTGAAAATGAAGTAGTGGTAACAGGGAATTTTTCATATTCTCCATTGTATTCATTTAGTAACCTATACTTGCATGCTGGACAAAGATCCCCTTCAATTTTCACCCCTAGCATTTCCTCAAAATCACGTCTAAGATGCTTTGGTACTAAATGTAATGGCTCTTCATTCATAGGACATCCTTTTAAAACGTATACTGGTTCTGTATTTTCAAAAGCATTCTTCAAAGCTTCCACGAGTGATGACTTTCCAGCTCCTACAGGCCCTGCTAAATACAATACTTGCCTTGATTCCTCTCCCCTCATAGATGCAGAGTAAAAGTAACTTACGAGTTTCATTAATACTTTATCAATTCCGAAAAAGTCATCTTTAAAAAAGGCGTACCTTTTTATAATATCATTACCATATATTTTCCGAATTCTTGGGTTTTCTTCTGGTTTTAAAATTTCAAAACCACCCTTTATTATTGTGTCATACATCCTTTTATGCGATAACTTAGCTTTATCCGGATCTGCTTTAATTATATCTAAATACTCTAAAAAAGTTCCTTGAAATTTACTTTTAACTTTATTTCCTCTATCATTTTCTATTATATTTTTAAAGTCCATTAAATACCTCCTAAAGTATAATTATTTTAATGTTATTATCTATATGCATTAACATCTCCTGAACATGATTAAAAACAAAAAATACTTTTAAAATATAAGCAATAAAAAAGCAAGCTCATATTAATATGAACTTGCTTATCTTAATTATCAAATCTATCCACTTTAAATAACTTTAAATCTTCATTTTTTCTACCTAAATATAGATCACTAAGCATCATTCCACCTAAAATTGAAAATAATATGCCATTAGCTCCATACCCTAGACAATACCATAATTTATCATTATTTGGGTCTTCTCCTAAAAAACCTAAATTATCCTTAGTTGATGCAAAAGCGCCACAATATTTATATTCGATTTCTATGTCGTTAATATCTTTAAACATAGATTTTAGTCTTTGTTCAAGTATATTATATTTCTCACTAGCAACTTTTTCATTAAAGATGCCCTGAACAAAACTTATATCTTCTCCACCTATTATTATTCTATTATCCGAAGTAGTTCTATAATAATTATAAATTAAATTATTATCTCTAATAAGGGCTCTATTGTGCCACCCTGAAAAATTACTAATAGGTTTTGTTGCTATATTAAATGTAGTAGTTTTAGTTCCAAAATTTCTTTTACTAAATAATTCTGTATTATATCCGCAGGCCACTATAATTTTAGCTGCACGTACCTTGTAACCATAAGTAGTCTCTACCACTACACCACTATTTTCATAATCAACTTTTACAACTTCTGTATTCTCATAAGCCCTAACTCCATTTTTTAAACAAACCTCTAATAACTGATGAGTATATTTATATGGATCAAATTGTGCTCCACCATTGTTACAATAAACACCTGCTTTTAAATCAAAACCAAACGGATTATTTTTCTCGTCTAAGAATTGTACATTAAATCCGTTTTCTTTCCGAGCTTTATACTCCTCATATATTTCATCAATTTCTAATTTTTTAGAAGTGTATAATAATGTGTCTTTCCTTTTATAATCACAGCTATTCCCATATTCATTTACGAAACTATCTATCTCACATAGGGCTTTTTCGCCTAATTCATAGGATCTTATTACATTTCTCTTTGTTGTAGCCTCCAGTAAATCATTGAGATTATCATCAAGTTCATATTGAAGCAGCGAAGTGGTAAGACCTGTACTGCAATAACCCATTCTATGTTTTTCTAAGATTACGCATTTAACATTATGTTTAGAAAAGTAATATCCTAAAATACTTCCTGTAACTCCTCCACCCACTATTATTACATCTGTTTCTATATCACTTGTTAAATAATCATACTGCCTAGGCACCTTATTTATATTCGTAAAGAGGGGTTCACCTTGAACATATTCCAAATTCATTTTATCCCACCTATTCAATTTTTATAGTTTTTCATTTTACCCCATTTCAGACTATCTTTAAAATAAATTATTTTATAAACATTAACGTTAGTGTTTCTTAGTTATAAAATCTATATACCTTATAATTAATATTTATTTAAATTTTTTATTTTATGTGTTTCATATTCATTTTTGCCTCTTAATATTTTTATGGTACAATATAGACTAATATAAAAATACTTATTATTATTAGTAATGTTACAACTTAATTAATAATAGACTTTATAATTTTACATATATTAAAAATTTTAAATATGTTTTAAAACAACATATTGAGTGTAGAGGAGATGTACCCCTTTGGAAAAGTTATATTATGAGAATCAATATTTAGCGGAATTTACAGCTGAAATTGTAAATGTAACCCTAAAAGAAAACAAATACCATGTTGAACTAGATAGGACTTGTTTCTACCCAGGTGGAGGTGGCCAGCCATGCGACACTGGCTATATTAATAGGTATGAAGTTACTTATGTGTATGAAGAAGAAGGCATTATATATCATGTAGTGAATGTTAAACCACTAAAAATTCACAAGGTTAAATGTAACATCAACTTTGAACTCCGTTATGACTATATGAAACAACATCTAGGGCAACATATACTTTCGGCATCTATTTCTAATTTATTCAATGCTAATACTATAGGTTTTCATCTTGGCGATAGTTCTACAACTATTGACCTTGATAAAGTTATTAGCAATGACGATATCAAAACTGCCCAGACAACTGCAAATGAAATAGTAACAAATAATATTAATGTAGAAATTTTATACCCAACCAAATCTCAGCTAAAAAAATTATCACTTAAAAAGATACCAATAAAAGCTTTCCAAAAAGTAAGAATAGTCAAAGTTGCTGATTTTGATATAAACCCTTGTGGTGGTGTGCATCCTAATTCAACTATTGAAGTACAATTGATTAAGGTTATAAAATTTGAAAAATATAAAACTGGCTTAAGAATTGAATTTTTATGTGGACAAAGAGCAGTTAATGACTATGTTTTAAAACATGAAACTCTTGATAAAATTTCTAAACTTTTATCTTGTAATAATGTTACGCTATTACCTGTGATAGAACGCCTCTCCAGTGAGCTAAGTAATGCACTTTCGCAAAAAAGAGCCCTAAAGGCTACTGTAGCTGAATATGAAGTTCAAAACATGTTAGATGCGGCTCAAAAAATAGAAGATATAAAGGTGCTAAAATTCGTTTATGACAATGGAGATTTAAAATACACTAATACCTTAGCCACAAAACTAGTATCAAATCCTAAGGTTATAGTTTTATTCGGAGTAACCTCTGATGATAAAGCAAATCTTTTATTCATGTGTTCAAAAGATTTAAATATTATTAACATGAGTGACCTACTAAAAGATGCCATAACTTTAATTGATGGCAAAGGTGGGGGAAACGCGAATTCTGCACAAGGTGGAGGAAAAAATAATAATAATTTAGATTCATCACTAGATTATGCAATGAGTAAAATTAAGGAGAGTCTATCCTCTATTTCAAATTCAAAATAAATTAAATTTCATATACTAGTAAATATTGATGGACATAAATATTAGGCGTTTCTAAGTAGATAGCACTGTAGTATGCTTTCTATATAAAAACGCCTAATGTTTTTATTTGGTTAGAATTTTTGGAACTCTACTTGCTCTAAGTCTATGTGCATAATGCATGTCTGAACCTAATAGCGGTCTTGCATAACTTAAAAATGCATCAGTTACATTATTGCACTCTTTATTAATGAAATCATCAGGCATAATCTTTGTTTTACCTGCTACTTGCTCTATTGGTGTAAGTCTATAGTCTACTGAATAATGCCCCGTTCTATGAATAGTAATTGAACCATCAACATTATCCCATAACGCAAACTGTGCAGCTTTTTCTCCTACTTCACGAGCTTCATTCATATCTACATCTGAGACACATCCCATAAAACTTCTTTGAGGATATCCAAATGTATCCGATCTAACTCTACTAATATTTAATTTGTTTCTAATATACTTACATAGGAGATCACCTAATGCACCAGTTCCTGAGAGTTGAATATTTCCATGAGCATCTTTTTCTATTTTTTCCATTAGACTTGCAATAATTGGTACTCCATTTTCATCTGCAATGCCCTCTGAAACAGCTATGACACATCTTCCATATTTTTCATAAACATTTTTTACATCAAGTAAAAATTTTTCAATTTTAAATACTTTTTCTGGTAAATATATTAAATGTGGCCCATCATCTTCGTACTTTTTTGCTAGTGCTGATGATGCTGCTAAAAAACCAGCATGACGTCCCATAACTACCCCAATGTATACACCTGGCAGTGCTCTATTATCAAGATTAACTCCAATAAATGCATTTGTTATATATTTAGCTGCAGATCCATATCCAGGGGTATGGTCATTAATCATCAAATCATTATCTATGGTTTTTGGTATATGAATTGCCCTAAGATCATAATTTGCTATTTTAGCTTGCTCATTTACTATTCTAACTGTATCCGCTGAATCATTTCCGCCAACATAAAAAAAATATCTTATGTCATGAACTTTAAGTACAGTAAATATTTCCTTACAATATGCTATATCGGGCTTGTCCCTTGTAGATAAAAGCGCCGATGACGGAGTCATACCTACTTGTTCCAAGTTATGAGTTGTTTCACGGCTTAAATCAAAAAAATTCTCATTAATAATTCCATGAACTCCATTTATGGCACCGTATACTTTTGTTACCTGCGCGAATTTTCTCGCTTCAAGCACTGCCCCCACTAATGATTGATTAATAACGGCAGTTGGCCCTCCACCTTGAGCAATTAAAACTTTACCTTCCATTGTCATAATTTTCCACTCCTCGTTGTCTTAACTTAGTTTCTTATTTTAATAAATAACTTTGTTATATGTCTTACCATATATCTTACCATATTTTTCAATATTACTCCATACGTTATAAAATTATAAATTATTATAAAAAGCCCAATAGAATTAAATTCTATTGAGCTTTTCTTTTAATATTTAGTTTTTCACTTCATATGACTCAAAAGTTCCTCCGCTGCTTCTTTTATATATTTCTTTCCTAGAATGTCTGAAACTACTGCTATTCCATCAATATTTGCTATTTTCAACAATTCTACATTTTTTTGAGTTATCCCACCAATTGCAACCACAGGAATAGAAATATTATTTTTTATTTCCTTTAATACTATCACAGAAACCGCTTTTGCATCTCCTTTAGTAGTTGTCTCAAACATTGCCCCAACCCCTACATAATCTGCCCCTTGCCTTTCTGCCTTTTGTGCCTGCTTAAGTGTTGAGGTAGAAACCCCTAATATCTTATTATTTCCAATTATATTCCTTGCAATATCTACTGGCATATCGCTTTGACCCAAATGAACACCTGCTGCATCTATAGCTAGTGCTATATCAATTCTATCATTTATTATTAATGGAACATTATATTTATCAGTGATAGTTTTTATTTTCACTGCAATATTATAAAATTCTAAAGAGCCTAAACACTTTTCTCTAAGCTGAACTAATGTAACTCCACCTTTTAATGCCTGCTCCACTCCACTAAATATATCACAATCAATTAGTACATCTCTATCTGTAACAAGGTAAAGGTTGTAATTTAGATTATTCTTCATTTATTTTCCCTCTTTTCATTATCAAATCTTTTGATAAATTATAAATAACATCTAATATTCTCACTTTTAAAGTTCCTGTACCTTCACTACCTTTATCTAAGCCTTCATATGCTGTTTCTCCTGCAATGCCCATAGCGCAAGTTCCAGCCACAGCAGCTATTAAGTTATCATCTCCTGCTCCAAGGAAGCTGCCAATAAGTGAAGTACACATACATCCTGTACCCGTAACCTTAGACATTATCTTGTGACCATTACGAATTACGTAAATAGTTTTACCGTCTGTTATAATGTCTCTAGCTCCAGTTATAGCTATTACGGTATTTAACTTAATAGCAAGACTTCTTGCCATTTCTTTATCCACTAAAAATTCATCATTACTAGTATAATCACTCTCAATAGAATCTACACCTTTTGTTTTGGTTTCTATTCCATAAAGTGTTTTTATTTCAGACAAGTTCCCACGAATAACTGCGAATTTTACTTCATTTATAATTGTTTTAGCGGTTTCTGTTCTGTAGTTTGTTGCACCTACTCCAACAGGATCTAATATAACAGGAATATTTAGCTCATTTGCTCTTTTCCCTGCCACTATCATAGATTCACTACTATTCAACGTTCCTATATTTATAACAAGTGATGATGAAATTGAGACCATCTCGCGTGCTTCATTAATATCATCAGCCATAACTGGCGATGCACCAATCGCAAGCGTAATATTCGCACAATCATTGACTGTAACATAATTTGTTATATGATGCACCAGTGGATTTTTCTCTTTAACATTATTTAATAATTGTACTATTTTTTTATTAATTTCCATTTAGACGTCACCCTCCAACTTATTGTATATATAAATCCTGTAATAACCATTACTGGAACTGTAGCTCCAAGTATCAAATCTTTTTTTATAAATATATTATAAGTCGCTATTCCTATAATCCAAATTACTATTGCTCCGTAGTTTATAAGTACATTAGATTTCACTTTTGTATTTTTCTTTATTATAAAATAATCAGTTATTAATATTGCAAATAGTGGTGAGAATACCGATCCTATAGCATATAAAAATCCCTCATAGTTTCCCATAGGAAATATTAGAGCCGCAATTGTTCCAATAATAGCCATAATAATACCGATTTTTCTCTCACTGATTTTAGGGATAATATTTAGGAAAGATACCCCTGCTGAATATACATCTAAAAATGTAGTAGTTACAGTAGATAATACCACTATCCCTAGTGCTACTATTCCTAAATTTGCAGCAAGCATCATAACTGATGGGTCAGAATTATTTGAAACTATAGCAGCCCCAAGACCTATAATAAACATCCAGCAACTACCTAAAAAGTAACCTATAAAACTTCCATATGCTCCTGCCTTTTCACTTTTTGCAAACCTTGTGTAGTCTGCAATTAATGGTAGCCAAGAAAGTGGCATAATTATACTAAGTTCAAGTGCACTTCCAAATGAAATTTCTCCCTTACTTGCCTTTATTAATAATGTTTTATCTTTAAAAATAATTGTTCCAAGGACCAATGTTAGTATAAAAAGTAAAGATACTGCTGTAATATTCAACTTTTTTATACCCCTATTTCCAAAGCTAAGCCACAATATTGTAAGTATTCCAATAAGCAATATACATACTAAAACATTATCGAAATTCCATAGACTTTGTGATATTAAGTTTACAGAACTAGCTGCTACTTTTATCATAATTGCTGTCCACCCAATTAGCTGAAGTATATTTAAAATTGAAAATAAATAAGTACTATATACTCCAAATGAAATATTGGTTGATGTCATTGATGGCACCTTCTCCCTAGTACCTATAATTCCTCCTAGCACTAATATTCCAGTTCCAATTAAGTGTCCAAGTAAAATCACTATTAAACCCATTTTAAATCCTAAGGGTGCAATTAATCCTCCCGTAAGTATTTCCGCAGCAGAAACCGCAGCTCCAAACCATAAAAATACAAAGGTCCAAAACCCTAGTTTTTCATTATCCTTAATCATTTTTCATACCTGCCCTTTTGTATAATTCGTAAAAGTGATTTGTAGGTCCTACTCCGTGACCAATATCTAAAGAATGTTTTATAGCTGTTGTTATATAATCTTTTGATTTTTTTATTGCATCTTTCATCTCATGTCCCAGTGCTAAATTTGCAGCAATTGCTGAAGATAACGTACATCCAGTTCCATGAGTATTTTTTGTATTTATACGACTTGACGTAAAATGCAATATTTCTTTTCCATCATAAAATACATCTACCGCATCTCCTAACATGTGTCCTCCTTTTAAAAGAACACTTTTACATCCTAGTTTGTATATTTCTTTTGCTGCTTTTTCCATATCTTCTACTGTTTCAATGCTTTTAATATCTGAATTTATTTCTTGAAGAATTTCTTCAGCCTCGGGTACATTGGGAGTAATAAGTGATGACATTGGAATTAGTTTTCTAATTAAAGCAGATTTTGACTCTGGCTTTAAGAGTGAATACCCACTTTTTGAAATCATTACAGGATCAAGGACTATATTTGTGGGTTTATAGAGTTCTAACTTATCACTTATAACATCAATAGTTGAAATTTTAGAGACCATACCTATTTTAACTGCATCTACATTTATATCTGTAAAAACTGCGTCAATTTGTGCCTTAATGATTTCTGGTTCTAAATCATTTACTGCAAAAACGCCCATAGTATTCTGCGCTGTTATCGCTGTTATAACACTCATTCCATATACTCCGTTTGCGCTAAAACTTTTTAGATCCGCTTGAATACCTGCACCTCCGCAGCTATCAGAACCTGCTATTGTTAAGACTTTTTTCATATAAATTTTCCCCCTTCTCGTATATAATTAAAAAGAATAAATACTGAACATTACTGCTATGGAAGGATAATATAAATTAGGCAACGAAAAAAACACAAATCCATAGGATTTGTGTTTGAATTATCGTGCTATATAAAAAAATTATATAATACACCAATAAACAACTTCCTACGCTGGCATTATCCAGTTCAGGTCATAGGGTCAAAGAATTATTGTTCTTTATCTCAGTTGGCATATCCAACTCCCCTGTGTTAGGTTATTCTTTTTTACTTTATATTATAATAACATATCTAAGTAATATCCACAATTGATTTTAGTTATTTTTACTCAAGTCTTATCCCTGATCTCTTAACCGCAATATGCCATCCATGAAGTAATTCTTTCCTTTTCTCGTCTTTCATTTGTGGTTTAAAACTCCTTGATATTGCCCAGTGTTTGGCTACTTCCTCTTTACTCTTCCAATACCCTACTGCAAGACCTGCAAGATAAGCTGCGCCAAGGGCTGTAGTTTCAGTAACTTCTGGTCTGTCTACTTGAACCCCTAAAATATCAGATTGAAACTGCATTAAAAAGTTATTAAGGCAAGCTCCACCATCTACTTTAAGTTCTGTAAGCGTAATTCCTGAATCTTCTTGCATTGCCTTTAAAACATCATGTGTTTGATATGCAAGTGCTTCAAGAGTGGCTCTTATTAAATGTTCTTTTTTTGCTCCTCTTGTAAGTCCTACAATCGTTCCTCTTGCATAAGGATCCCAGTATGGAGCTCCAAGTCCAACAAAAGCTGGAACTACATATACTCCATTTGTATCCTCTACAGCATTTGCATACTGCTCACAATCAGCCGCATTATCAATCATGCGCAGTTCATCTCTTAACCACTGTATTGCAGCTCCTGCTATAAATACACTACCTTCAAGTGCATATTCTACTTTACCATCTATTCCCCAGGCAATGGTCGTAAGTAATCCTTGGGTTGATTCAATTGCTTTTTCGCCTGTATTCATAAGCATAAAGCATCCTGTACCGTAAGTATTTTTAGCAGTTCCAGGAGTGTAACAAGTTTGACCAAACAATGCTGCTTGTTGGTCGCCTGCAGCACCAGCAATTGGTATTTCTCCACCAAACAATGAAGCATCAGTATGACCGTATACGTAACTTGAAGGTTTAACTTCTGGAAGCATTGATTTTGGTATATTTAATGTTTCTAATATTTCCTCGTCCCATTTAAGTTCATGAATATTAAATAACATTGTTCTTGATGCATTTGAATAATCTGTTACATATGTTTTTCCTTTTGTTAAATTCCAAATTAACCAAGTATCTATATTACCAAACAATAAATTGCCCGCTTCTGCTTCTTCTCTCGCGCCTTCTACATTGTCCAATATCCATTTGACTTTTGTTCCAGAAAAGTAAGCATCTAGAATCAATCCTGTTTTAGCCCTAACAACTTTATCAAAACCTTTTTCCATTAGCTCATCGCAGTACTCTGCTGTTCTTCTACATTGCCATACAATTGCATTATATACTGGTACGCCGGTTCTTTTATCCCAAACTACAGTTGTTTCTCTTTGATTTGTAATACCTATAGCTGCTATGTCACTAGCTTTAGCACTAACTTTAGCCATAGCCTCGCATGCAACACTAATTTGGCTTGACCATATTTCCATTGGATCGTGTTCTACCCAGGCAGCTTTTGGAAAAATCTGAGTAAACTCCTTTTGAGCAGATGTTACAATAAGTCCCTTCTCATTAAATAGAATGCATCTAGAACTGGTTGTCCCTTGATCAAGTGCCATTATATATTTAGCCATCTTAGCAAAACTCCTTTTTGTATTAGTTTTAATTAATTATTTACATTTTTAATATAAATCGTTTACAATTTGACATATAAAAAACCCGTATTAAAATAAAGCATAACACTTTAAAATAATACGGCTCATCTTCTCTGCCACTTCTTATATATCATTAAATTAATTATAACTTATTTTAAAAATATTTGCAATGAAAGTTATAAATTTAACAGTCTGGCTTTATTATTGAAATTTACAATTTATTAATTACTACAATACCATAATTTTTATAATTTTTATGGGAACAATATTATTGGAGGTTTGATTTATGAAAAAGAAGAAAATTTTTTGGCTTTTTTCAATTCTTATCTTATCTATAACAATATATAGTTATTTTTATATTAAACATTTAACTACAACAACTTACGGGAAGGTTGATACAATATTTTGTGTAATGCTAAAACTAGGAAAATGTTTTAACCCTATCTCCCTTGAAAATAAATCTATATATGAAATTCGTGCTTCACTGCACGATTCAATAGCAATGTGGAGTTCTAAACCTATATCATTTGCTAATATAAAAAACAGGGAGGTAAAAACGAGTTTAGGCCAAGTGCCAGTGAGAATATATACACCTGATAAAGGCAATAATTTCCCTATTATTATATATTCTCATGGTGGTAGCTGGGTTAGTGGTAATCTTGATGATTATGAAAATGTTTGTAGGAAACTTTCAAAACAATCAAAAGCTATAGTTGTATCTGTAAATTATCGTCTTGCACCGGAATATTCCTTTCCAGCAGGACTAAACGATGTGTACAATGTATTTTTGTGGGCTTCTAAAAATGCTGAAAGTATTAATGGAAACTCAAACCTTATATGTCTTGTTGGTGACAGCGCTGGAGCAAATCTTTCCGCTGTAGTTTCACAAATGACCCGTGATAAGGTTGGGCCTCACGTTACTTCCCAAGTACTAATATACCCATCTACAAATATTTCTGAGCTAAACACTAAATCTTGGCAATATTTTGGAATAGATTATAATCTTAATAGAGATAATTGTTATGATTTTATATCATTATATGCTCCAATTTTAGAGGATAGAAAAAATGAATATGCATCCCCTCTATTGTCTAAAAGTTTTAAAGATTTACCTAACACCTTAATAATTACTGCCCAATTTGATCCACTAAGAGATGAAGGTGAAGCATACGGCAATAAATTAAGACAAACTGGTATTGATGTGGTATTTAGAAGATATAATGGCGTGACACATGGCTTTATCACAATGGACAAAATTACAAAGAAAGCTGATCAGGCTATAATCGAAATTTCCAGCTATCTACAGAAACAATTTATTAAAAATAAAATTAAAAGCTAACTTTTAGTTATAATATTCCCAATACTTACACCTATATTTTATAAATAAATGGGTAAACTATTTATGCACGGGAGTTTATTTAGTGTAATTTTTATATCGAAGGGAGATTATAAATATGAATAACAATTTACAAGAAACAAAAGCAAATCAAAAATCAGCTTCAAACGGAGGATCTAACAATTACTCTAAAGCAGGAATGACTAACAGTACAAATAGTGCTGATTTACAAGAGACAATACAATTAAATAATCAATCAGCTGCAAATAAAGGTACTAGTGGTATTTCAACTAAAAATGTTAACAGTGCATCTAATATGTCTAGCAGCACAAGTGATGCTAGTATAGAAGAAACAAAAAAATTAAATGCTCAATCAGTTGCAAATAAAGGTACTAGTGGTGCTTCAAATTCTGGTATGTCTAGTAGCGCTAGTGATGCTAGTATAGAAGAGACAAAAAAATTAAATGCTCAATCAGTTGCAAATAAAGGTACTAGTAACTAGTAAAATTTTATTTATATATTTATTAAAATATAAAAATTAAGGGAAGCCAATCGGTTTCCCTTAATTTTTGTATTGCAATTTATCCATACTTAAATATTTAAATATAATCACAATATAATACTTTGGAATATAATAAACCGTACTTAACTATATATTGGAGGTTTAAATTGGATCAAAATGAAAACAGAAAAAAAACAGTAAAATCTTCTACAATGAATAATTGTATTCCACAAGAAACCGTAATTAAAAATGTTAGATTAGCAGCAGCATATGTTCCCTTTCAAAAACTTTGCACGCTTTTTTCGCCTTTAGAAGCGCTTAAAAGAGGAACTGCTTTTCCGGAACTTTTTAGTCCTTACGAAGGCGAAGATAAAAAACATCGTCCATCAGAATCAATGAAGAAGGGGAAAACTTATGCAGAATAAAATGGAGCTCTTAAAACAAATTGTCTCCTATGAATTTATGAAAGATGACCTGGGCTTGTATCTTAATACTCACCCTATGGATCAGGAAGCTCTTGCTAAGTATAACTATTATGTGATGGAGTCAAAGGGACTAAAAGAACACTATGAGATGAATTATGGAATGCTTACTGAACATTCTTCTCTGAGCCCTTACCCATGGCAATGGTCAAATAATCCATGGCCATGGGAACCCGAAGCTAATTTTAGTCTTAAAAAGGAGGATATGTAGTTATGTGGACATACGATAAATTTTTACAGCATCCCGTTAAAATTAAAACCCCAAACCCTGCAATGGCAAAAATCATTATAACCCAATACGGCGGACCAGATGGTGAATTAGGTGCTTCATTAAGATATTTAAGTCAGCGATTTTCCATGATTACACCTCAAGCAATATCATCTTGTAATGATATTGGGACAGAGGAACTAGCTCATTTAGAGATGGTTGGTGCTATGGTTAGGCAACTAATGAAAGGTGCAAGTCTTGAAGAAATTGAAAAAGGTGGCATGGCTGGCTATTATGTAGACCATGGCAGGGGAGTATATCCACTAGGGGCTTCAGGCGTCGCATTTGATGCTTCTTATCTTCAATCAAAAGGTGATCCAATTGTAGATCTTACTGAAAACTTAGCTGCCGAGCAAAAAGCAAGGGCAACTTATGAATATCTAATAAATATGGCTGACGATCCAGATGTACTTGAACCTTTAAGGTTTCTGCGAGAGAGAGAAGTTGTTCATTATCAAAGGTTTGGTGAATGCCTTAGAATTGTTCAAGATTACTTACAAGAACCTCATCTATTTACTATGAAATAATTAAGTTCAATCCCTAATAAAGTATTAATTAAATGTGCATATCCGCACCTCAAATTAGGGATGCAGGATATGCCTTTAATTTTTCTTTTGTTGCTTAAAACGTGAAGGTTATTTTTGCCTCCTAGCATTTCATCTATTAGATATCTTCTTCCACATAAGTAATGTTACCATCAAAAACATAATTTAGTGAAGTTTTTGTCCCTTCTAGAGCATACATCATTTTTTCAATTATTACTTGTTCTTCCTTGTTAGTTGTTATTGAAAGTTTATCTGCTTCATTAACTTCAGACTTTAACTCAAATTCATATATAAAATCATTTATTAACCTTACCCACTCTGCAGTGTCATACGACACTACATTCTCCCTCTTTTTAAACTCTTTAAAGGTTCTGTCTAATTGTTTCTTTGTATATCTTAATATATAAGCCATTATTTTACCTCCTAATAATAAAACTAATAAAAAAAAGGATGAATTTTTTCTTTTCATCCTTTTTTGTTGTATATTTTATATTTTATTATGCTTTAACTTCTGGTTCAACAACTGGTTGAGCAACAACTTCTTCATCAGATTCATCTTCAACTACTTCTTTCATTTGTACTACAGCTGCATAAACTTCATCTTCATTATCAGTAATTTTGATTTTAGCATCTAAATCAAAATCCTTTATAGTAATTGTATCTCCAAGTTTCATTTGTGATACATCTATACTTACTCCATCAGGCATTAATTGCATATTACCAGAAACATCTATTTCAGATTTATATATGTTCAACTGAAGTAGGTTATCTATTATATTGTCTTCACCATTAAAAGTAATAGGTAATTGTACCTTTACTTCCTGACCTTTAGATACAAGTTGTATATCTATATGGTTTATCATTGCTGATACTGGATGTCTTTGTATTTCTTTAACAAATCCAAATTTAGTATCGTCTCCGTATTTAATCCATACTTTAGCATTAGAACCATGTTTTCCAAGAATCTTTTTAAGTTCTACTGTTTCAAATTTAACAGGAGTAGCTTCTTTAACTCCACCACCATAAAATACGCCTGCAATAAAACCTTCTTCTTTAAATTTTTTATTTCCTATTGTTCTTTCAAATGCATTCAAAATAATTTTTTCCATAATAATTCGCTCCTCTTGGCTTCACGCCATTCTGTTTATTCTTTTGCATACATATGTTACCAATAATAATTTCCAGTTAAATTTAGGTTGAACTTAAAAATAATTTGTTTTTTAACCAACAGTACTTATAAAATTTAATATATATAATCATAAACATTAAAAGACAACAAACTACTCTGCTGCCTCCTCTGTCATTGTAAATACATATGTTAGATTTCAATGTTATATCTATTATTTATATAAACAAATAAAAAAACCAGCATCACTACGCAAAAGGTAACATTAGTAATTAAAACATAATTTTATTATAACATATTATATCACATATTAGCAAACACAAGTTATACACAAGTATATTACATTTTGTTAATTTTTTTAAATATATATGCATATTATATCATATTTTTTTTATAAATCTAGGTTTATAAGTTCTTTTAAAATGTTATAATTAAATAAGGCATTTATTTATTATTATTCCATATTTTTGAAATCCATTATTACATTTGTATGTATATATACTGATCGGAGGGATTCTATTGATTCAATATAAAAAAATACCATATATAAAGTTTCTACCTATAATTATAATTACTTTCCTTTTATATAAAATAGTAATTAATATAGAAAATATATGGTCGATGTTATTAAACTTTTTTTCCGTGCTTAGTTATTTTATATGGGGGTTCGTTATAGCATATATACTCAACCCACTTATGGTGTACTTAGAAAAAGAAACGAAAATCAAAAGGGTTTATAGTATAAGTATAATTTACACTATATTTATAGGCATAATACTTTCGTTAATAATTTTAGTTACACCTAATGTTATTAAAAGTGCTGTTGATTTATTTAACAATATTCCTCAATATGCTAATATTGCCTACTCCTGGTCAATTAGTTTTTTATCAGAAAGTGAATTGTTAAATAAATTTAACATAACCACTTACCTAAAAAATTATCTAAGTACTTTTAACGAAGATATAACTACATATTTTACTCCAGGCTTACAAATTATCATTGATAATTTAATGGGATTAAGCTCTTTATTTATAAAATTAATGTCTGGAATTGTAATTTCTATTTACTTGTTAATTGACAAAGAAGCTATTATTTTAAATTTAAAAAAATTCATTTGTTGTATTTTAAGTCAGTCCTCTTCTATTAAAATGATTAATTTTTTAAAAATAGTTAATCTTACTTTTAAGCAATATTTTGTGGGGAAAATGATTGATTCTATTATCTTTGGCATTATTACTTTTATTGGACTTACAATATTAAAAATACCCTATGCTCTTCCTTTTAGTTTATTTATATGTGCAACAAATATGATTCCTTATTTTGGAAACATTATAGGAATGCTTCCCGCTATTATAATAACAATGTTTTATAATCCAATAAAATCTGTAGAAATAGTGTTGTTTATTACAACCTTAAGTAATATTGATGGATGGTTCATATCCCCAAAAATCATTGGAGATAAAGTTGGAATTAGTCCTTTACTTACAATACTTGGAGTTGTAATTGGTGGAGGATTATTTGGAATTATCGGTATGTTACTTGGAGTACCAGTTATTGCCTTAATAAAAACGCTACTTGAACATTTTATGGATAACCAAATTAAAAAGAAGGAAATACAATAAAATCAGTAAAATGGGAACCACAGCGAACTCCGATTCCCATTTTTCAACCTTTTTTGCTCGTTTTTAAAGTTTCTTGCAATGATTTTATTCCAAGGTGACCGCTGCTAATTGCAAGTTGTGCAAGTTCATCAACAGTTGAATTTTCCCTAGCTGAAAATACTTGTAGCAACATAGGAATATTTATTCCAGTTATTATGTCCATGTTTTTTTCTTTAGCTACTAGTCTGCTAGCAGCGTTAAAAGGGCTTCCACCAAACAAATCTACCATAAACAACACCCCCTCTTCGCATCGCAACGTTTTCAAAGTGCCCGCATATTTTCTTTTTAAATCATCTGCATCTTCGCCAGGTAAAAAGGTTATTGTAGCAATATTTTCTTGCTCTCCTAAAATCATTTCTGCTGATTTTAATATTTCCTCTGAAAACTTACCATGTGTTCCTAATACTATAGCTATCATAAGTTAACCATCTCCTTCAAGTATTTGATACATTATCAACTCTTCTTAAATCTCGATTGCACCGCTCGCTTTACAACATCAAAAAAACTTAACGAATTAACCATATTATTTGGATCAACATATTTTCGAACAGCACGGAGTACTTTTTTGGGTTCTTTAGAAGAAAAAATATAAGTAACATTTTTCTTCGTTTTGATCGCATATCGTGGAATCCACTTTCCTTTTAGCAATATGGATGCAATGACCTTGTCAACCTCTTCCCAAGGAATTTGAATATATTTGCGAGAATCACGAGAATTATAAAACTCAAAACCTTTGTCACCAATCATTATTTTACCATACTCTGTAAAACCCGTTAAAGATGTTGCATCAATTACTAAATCCACCTTTGTATTGAGTGATTGAACCATACTATCTACCTCTTTTCTGTTATATGTTTTTTATTTATTTCTATTAATTAATAAACGGCTTTATATTTCAACAAAAGCCCGAGCTAAAAAGCCCAGGCTGATTAAAAAATATTACATTAAACCGATTAAGTGGAAACCAATGCCGACTGCGAATAGCCCAAAAATAATTGTAATTGGAGATACTTTCTTCTTAAGCAACCACATACAAAGTAATGTAAGTAATAATCCTGCAAGTCCAGGAATCAAAGAATCCAAATTATTTTGTAATGTTGTAACCTTATCAGCAGTTAATGACAAACCACTTGATTGTTGCAAAAGAGCTTCTTTAATACCAGCCGCTCCAGCAGGAAGTTTGTCCCAAACAATGAAGGCACCGTCAGCTAACTTAACGGATGATACTATCGGTGTGAATATAACGGTTACCCACCTGTTAACTAATGATCCCAAAATGAACATACCAAGGATGGATGCTCCTTTTGTAACATCTTGTAGTAACCCACCTGATACATCATCTGTAATATGAGAACCTGCTTTGTAACCAAACTCTTGTGTATACCACATAAATGACATACGAATAATATTCCAAGCGAAGAAAAATATAATTGGTCCAAGTATGTTACCAGCCATAGCAAGAGAAGCAGCTAATGCCCCTAAAATTGGCCTAACAGTAAACCAGAAAACTGGATCTCCTATGCCCGCTAAAGGTCCCATCATACCAACTTTAACACCTTGAATAGTTATGTCATCGATTGGTAGACCATTTGCACGGTCTTCTTCTAAGGCTAATGTTACACCAATGACTGGTGAAGCTACATATGGATGAGTGTTAAAGAACTCCAAGTGACGTTTCAATGCATCTGCACGGTCTTCTTTAGTCTTATATAATTTTTTGATTGCGGGTATTAATGCGTATGCCCAACCACCGTTTTGCATTCTTTCATAGTTCCAAGAACCTTGAAGGAAAAATGAACGGAACCAAACAGAAATACGATCTTTCCTAGTTAATTTTAATTTATTTGCCATTTTCGTGTTCTCCCCCTTCTTAGTAAGTGTCAATAATATCGCCTATTGGATCACCAGTATTTGAGCTTCCACCATCACCTGAGCCGCCTTGTTTAGTAAGCGCCAAGTAAAGAAGAGCCACACATACACCGATTGTACCTAGTCCGATAAGTGTAATCTCTGAAATAGTTGCAAGCACAAAACCAATTGCAAAGAATGGCCATACTTCTTTTGTAGCCATCATGTTAATTACCATTGCATAACCTACAGCTACGACCATTCCACCACCGATTGCGAGTCCACCTGTTAACCAAGTAGGCATAGATTCAAGTATTGAACGAATCGGAGCAGCACCAATAGCTAAGATAAGGCCTGCTGGAATTGCAATACGTACACCCTGCATACAAATAGCAATGATGTGCCACATTTCAACTTTTCCAAAATCTCCTTGTTTAGCAGCAGCATCCATGAAATGTACAAATGCTGTAGCGATTGTACGACAAATAATTGTTAGTAATAGCCCTGCAACTGCTAGTGGAACAGCAATAGCGATAGCTGAACCAACTCCAGCTGTACCTTGTCCACCTAAAACTAGAATAATTGCAGATGCAACAGATGCAAGCGCTGCATCTGGTGCTACGGCAGCACCGATATTTGCCCAACCTAAAGCAATCATTTGAAGAGTACCACCTAATATTAGGCATGGTAGTAAGTTACCTGTTACTAAGCCGATTAACGTACAAGCAATTACTGGTTGGTGGAATTGAAATTGATCCAAGATACCTTCCATACCAGCTAGAAATGCCACGATAACGACTAATAATATTTGGATAATATTTAAATCCATGATTATTAATCCCCCTTTTTCATTTAATTAATTAGATTATTTTAGTTTTTTTAATTCCTCTTGTGCTCTTTTAATGATTTCGCCCATATTTCCTTTTGAATCATTTGGAACTTTACGAACATCAAAAGTAAGTCCAGCTTGTTTAAGCTTATTGAAGGTATCAATATTTTCTTGACTGAAAGCAAGTACTTTGTTTGGTTGAACTTTACCCAGAGAGTGAGCCATAGAGCCAACATTGATTATCTTAAGTGGTACTCCACCTTCTACCGCGCGAAGTACATCTTCTGGATTTTCAAAAAGAAGCAATGCACGTTGTCCCCCAAAATGTTGATCATCCTTTGCAAGTTTAATCATTTGATTAACTGGAACAACATGAGCTTTAACACCCGGAGGAGCAGCTTGAGTAATCAATTTACTACGAAGCTCATCTTTGGCTACTTCATCTGATACCACAATAATACGGGTCGGTAGCACATCTTTTGTCCAAGCAGTAGCTATTTGTCCATGAAGCAAACGAGAGTCAATACGAGCTAAAACATATTCAAATGATCCAGGTGCACCCCCATTCGATTGCTTAGCTGAAGCTTCTGACGATTTACCATTATCTTCTGGCTCTAATTCTTCCGGCTTAACTTTAACTCCTTCTTTAGCTGGTTTTAATATATAAGCCGCAAGCTCCTGTGCGGATTCCATTGAAGAACGAGAAGCATAAGCTTCAATTACCATTGGTAGATTCATACCAGATACGATTGCCCATTTATCTTTGTGTTCTTCAAATAGACTGTTCGCTTGGTTGAATGGTGTACCGCCCCAAAGATCAACTAAGAATAAAACCTCATCTTGGTTGTCAAAGGATGCGATTGCTTCTTTCATTTTTGCTTTAAGATCATCAGGACCTTCACTAGGCATCAGCGTAACAGCTTGAACATTTTCTTGTTCTCCGAAAATCATCGCACCAGATTGCAAGATGCCTTTAGCAAATTCTCCATGACTAGCAAGAATTATTCCTACCATCTTTATACCTCCTATTTTTTATTTGTTACAGTAATATCTATAAAAAGTTTCGAAAAACCTGTAACCAAAATTAATGATTATTATAGTTTTGACATTAAATATACTTTTGCATCTGAAGAAATTTTTCTTATTTCTAGTTCAATGCCTTTTTCATTTAATTTATTGAAAGCTTCAATATCTGTATCATCTACTGATACTACACTAGTTATTTGTTTCTTTCCTACTTTAAATGACATACCACCAATATTTACACTTTTTATGGCTACTCCACCTTCAACCATTCGTGCGACATCAGTTGGATTAGTGAATAGAAATAGTACTCTATCATCTTGGTATCTTGGATTATTGTAAGCTCTTATTGCCTCATCAATTCCTAGTACACTTGATTTAATTCCTGGAGGTGCAACTTGCTCCAAAAGTATCCTTCTAATTTTGTCCTTTTTTACATCATCATTACATACAATCATTCTTTGACATTTTGTGTATCTTGACCAAATTGTTGCTACTTGACCATGTATTAATCTGTCATCAATTCTTGCTAGTGTAATTATCATTTTATAATTCCTTCCCTTTGCTATTTGCGCAAGTTCACCTATCGTTTAATCTTCTCAATTTGAAAATACCCCAATCAACATAATTAATACTTTATTTTATATATATTAACATAGCAAAAATAATGCCAATATAGTGTATCAAAATATAATTTCCTTGTTAAATCCCTAACGAGCGTATATTTTCATAAAAATTATTTTATTACACATTACAATTAATACACTATTTATTGATTTTAATACTGTATTAATAATATTATAGGACATTCTTATTAAACGTCACTAAATTTCTATGCTAATTTTCAATATATATACTTTTATTACATAATCCTAAAATATATTTAAACTTTTTCTAAATACCATTAGGTTCTTCTTCAAAAATTTCACAAATATAATATATTTCGTCATCTGTTAAGCTAATATTAAGTGTCTCCTTAAATTCGTTAGCCGCGTTTTTAACATATATTAAAACATCTGATTTTACGGCACTTTCATCTTTATTATAAGTAAGTGGTGCTTTTATAACCATTCGCTCTAAGGCACAGCCTACATGAAGCATTAATTTAATTTTAAAAGCATTACTAAAATCCTTAGTAGCTACTTTTTCTAATGCACATGTAAAATTCATTAATACACTAATAATCTTATGTGGATTTAGAAATGTTAGGAATTCATTTAAACTATCTTCACATAGCTGCTTAACCACTATATTTTCTTCTTTCTTATCTGTAGGTATATTATTTTTCTGTATTACATTCATAAGTCGTTTTTCACCATTACCACCAATAAGATCTTCTAATGATATAAATGGCGCATCAATTTTAGGGTTCATAACACCTACAGTGGCTAGGATGGTATAGTTATTCAATAAACTTTCTAATTCTTCTTTTATATTCATAATTCCTATAGGTATAACGCTTATTTCATCTCTTGTTATATTAATTACAATATTATGAACTAATTCTTTAAGTTTTTTTGCTGTTCCCTCGCCAGTTGAACAAATGGTTATTATAGCTGCACTCCTTTGCACCACTACATCTTTAAACTCTTTACTATAAAGGCCATAACCTCTAAAGTCTTTTAATGAATCATATAATGTATCTAAATCCATATCAAGCATATTAGCCTTTCTAACAGCTTCAAGAACTAATGCCGTTGATACCATATCAATAGTTTTAACCCTTATACCTGTTTTCTCCATTATTATACTATCAAAACTCGTTAGAGAACCCATATCAGCAAGTAAAAGCACGCCACGTCCCATATCAATTTTATTTACCTTTTCTATTATATCTTTAAGTACCGTCTTAGGACTTACATCCAGTGGCATATCTATGCTTTCAACAATTCCTTCACCTAGGAGATTTTTAGCTACATTAACCATAGAACTGGCGCTACTACTACCATGTAGTGTTACTATTACGGCTACCCTTTCATTGTTTTGTTCTTCTTGCACTGAACTAATAAGAAGGGTTAAGTAAATTACCTCCATATCAGGTACTATTATATTATATTTTTCCTCAATAAGATCTTTTATTTTAAGCGATATATTAAACTCCTCCGGTTTATCATTAATTATATTCTTTATATTGGTGTATTGCAGACTACGTCTGCTTTCTATTCTTTTTAAAAATGCACTAAGATGAAGACTAAAAGCGTATAAAAACCTTTCATTGAATTTCCTTTTAAGTTCTGTTTCTACAAAGTCCCTAATCTCTTCAGCAAATTGAAGAGTATCTTCATTTACAAGCTTTAGAATTTTTTCTCTACCATGAGCACTATTTATACTCTTCTTGTAAAAGCTTTTAAGATGAATGTTAATATCAGTTGTTATAAATTTTTTTATATATTCATCATCTGCACCTTCGTCCTTTAAAATAGCTGCCTTGTCTTCAATTATTTTATATAAATTAAATGTTGGCTCAGACGAATCCTCATCAATTAGAACCTTATATCCTTGTGGTAATACTACCATTTGATCATCAAAATACTTAGAGAACTCTTCCATATCTATCTTTTTACTACTTGAAGAAAATAAACCATTTTTTATGTCAGATGGTAATGATTTAAAATCTATCTCAATAAAATCTTTATTATTTATACTATTTAGAAATCCAGTAGCACACACCAATTGTATATTAGATTTCATCTGACCAATATTTCCATATGATGCACTTCCAATAATTGCCTTTACAGCCTCAGCTTCTACCTTTATTGGCTTGTTTACTCTATGAGCTTCATTTGTTAAAAGAAATTTCATTATATCAAATTTATCCTTACCTGATCTTTCCTCAAGTGATGGTAGTGATATAACTATAGGAATTCTACGAACAAAGGTCTTTAGGAGTGATGATGCAGGATTTTCGGTGGTTGCTCCTATAATAAGCACTGTAGATTTTCTGTTTCTCTCTGTTTCGCCAAGTTTGTTATAACTTCCAGTATCTATGAAATAAAATATCATTTCTTGGCCTTCAGGTGGAAGTCTATGAATCTCATCAAGAAATAAAATCCCTCCATTAGCCTTAGCTACAAGTCCTTCCTTCTCACTATCCGCCCCAGTAAATGCACCTTTTATATAACCAAATATATGTGCTAATAAAAGCTGAGGGTTATTATAATAGTCTGCACAATTAAATAGTACAAAAGGAGCATTAGTTTCCAACCTTTTAACATATATTGCATATTTATACATCATATTAGCAAATAATGTTTTACCAACTCCCGTAGGGCCTACTATAAGTGTGTTGAGTCCATGTGGCGGATAAAGTACAGCCGCTTTAGCTTGCTCAATATGAGTTCTTAAACTAGTACTATATCCTATAAGACTATCAAACGGGTTCTTATCTGACTCATCAACCTTCTCCTCACCTAAAAGTTCATGAAAATCTTCAAATTCTAAAGGTCCAGTTTTCAATTTGTATTCTAAAAGCCTCTCTATAGTTTCCCTGCTTAAAAATAGTACAGGCCTACCTTTTATTTTTATTATTTTATCTTGTCTAAGTAAATTATTTAACTCAAGACTTACATTATTTCTAATCATAGAAAGATCTTTTGCTATGTACCCAGCACTAAAACCTTTCCCTTCTTCAATATCTTTTAAAAGGATCCCTTTAGATTCTTCAACTATATAATTATATATTTTCTCAATCCTTTTCATAGCTATCACCTTACCTATAACAAATTATTTTATTAATTTTATATTTAAATGATTCAAAGTAAATACACTACCTATTATAATACTCTTTTATTGATACACTAATCAATAGCGTATTAACATTAAACACAAATTTATGTTAATAACTCACTAAATATAAAAAGCACAGTAGAATTATTTTTCTACTGTGCTTTTTATATCTATTTTTTCCGCTAATGTATTTTCCCACTCAGGCCTTAATAATCCGTATAAATACATATCATACCGCTTGCCGTCCCGGTGAATAAATTCTCTATAAACACCTTCTCTTTTAAATCCTAATTTTTCATATAGTTTTATAGCAGGTTTATTATATTCAAGCACAGTGAGATATATTCTATGGAAGTTTAATTCCTCAAAGCCAAACTCTATTGTTAATTTTAGAGCTTCTTTTCCATACCCTTGTCCTCTATGTCTATCTTCTCCAATTCCTATGTATATTAGAGATGTTCCATTGTTCCAAGATATATTTTCAAATCCTGTAACACCAATAATTTCTTGATGCTCAATTTCTTTTACAGCAAAAATATATGCATTACTACATTTGTTTACATCCATCACTAGTTCTTCTATATCTTCTATGTTTTTAGGCGATGCGATTGTAGTATCGTAATTACGCATAAAAGCCACATCATTGTGCCACTTTTGAATTACCGAAATATCCTCTTCATTTATAGATGTAAGTTTTATTTTTTCTCCAACCAAAAGATTTTTCATTTTTTCTCCTTTCTCAATGTTAATAATGACTACAGTTAACAAAATAGACTAGCTGCATGCTAGCCTATTTTGTTAACTTAATCTAATTATATATTATTAAAACCAAAAATGAACTTTTTCTCTAATTTAAATGGATGATAAGATAATTTAGATTTTCTAAGTCCTAAAATTCCAAGGTCTTGTTCCCTGTTAATTAACTTAACATCACTAAAATTCCTGTCAACAAAAGCTCTATTTACAAAGCTATATACTCCATTATAAGCAACATCTGCTTTTTCTATATGAACTACCGCCAAATTATCATTTAACTTTTCCCCTAAACTAAATGCCACTATAACGCCTTCTACATACACAGCTATTCCAATAGCATTTAAAAATTCCCTATTTTTCAATACATCTTTTATTCCCTGCAGTTCGTACTTAAGTATATAATCATCCTTATTACCCTCATACCATTTTTCTGCTACTGTTATCACATTTCTTATTACTTCTTCATCTTTTATATCTTTAACCTCATAATTATATTTTTTTACAAAAGAATTATAATGATTCTTTTTTCCGTGAAGTTTTTTCCCTGAAAGTTTTATAAGTTTTTCCGATTCATATAAATAATCAAAATTATCTCTATCTTCTTGTATGTCTAAATCATTTGTATCTCCATAAATATCTTTTATTACTTCCATAAATTCTTCATCTAAATCTTTAAATAAATACTCCATGTTATGTTCTTTTTTATACTCAATTAGCGTATTTATTATTTCTTTAAGGTTTTCCTTGTTATAACCTAGAGGTTGCATAAAATAATATTTTCCGTCAAAATCCGTTTTCTTTATTATTAATGTCCTCTTATGAATAATATAACAAATATCACAAGCCTCTCTCCATATATACAAAGTTGTAAATGAATATTCACAACTTAGAAATTTATACGGATATATAAATTTTTCCAATATGTTCTTATCTTCAATAGTAAGTCTTTTAAAAATCATAATCTCAACCTTTCACCTTAGAGTATACCATTAACGTCTTTATTCTTTTATATTCTAATTTTATTTTAGACCGTAAGCTCGTTTTTTACAAGTAGATACTTTTTTGAACCCTAGTTACAAAAAGGGTACCTTATTGTGATAATAATATGTATTATTTACTACAATCCCATTGACGGCCTTTAAAATAACTAAACTTTACACTTATAGTATTACCTAGTAATAATATATTAATATATTAATACTATATTATTATATTATTTCATTATTGACACACTTTCCTGATTTAAATTAGTCCTATTCATAGGTAACTCTTATATATATATAAATTACGATGATAAATTTTTTATATGCTGTGTGCAATACTATGCATTAAGACTATGCGTTAATGATAATTTCATTTAAAAAACTTTTATTTTATGATATAATTACCTTGGTTATATCTTAAGGAGTGTGAAATAAATTATGGACCCCGACGGTACGTGGCAAATTATATCTTTAATAATTTTATTAGGATTTTCAGCTTTTTTTTCTGCCTCTGAAACCGCTTTGATGACTTTGAGCAAACTAAGGTTAAGGCACATGGTAGATTCACAAATCTACGGCGCTGAGTTAATTAATAAATTACTTAAAAATCCAAGTAAACTTTTAGGTGCTATTTTAGTTGGAAATAATGTTACTAATATTGGTGCTTCAGCACTTGCAACTTCTCTTGCAATTAAATATTTGGGAGACTCTGGAGTGGGCATAGCAACCGCTATTATGACAATTCTTGTTTTAATTTTCGCAGAAATTACACCAAAGTCCTTAGCTGCACAAAACTCTGAAAAAATTTCGTTGAAAGTTGCCAGGCCATTAAGCATGCTTACTTTCGTTTTAAACCCACTTATTGTAGTATTAATTTATATAACAAATTCGATTGTAAAAATATTTGGTGGAGAAATTAATAAGCAGAAACCTTTTATCACTGAGGAAGAACTAAAAACTATGGTTAGTGTAAGTCATGAAGAAGGTGTACTCGAAGGCGAAGAGAAACAAATGATATATAATGTGTTTGATTTTGGGGATTCTAAGGCTAAAGACGTTATGACTCCAAGAACTGATATGATTGTAGCAAACAAAAATTCAACATACGATGAGCTCATAAAAATTTTCAAGGAGGAACAATTCTCAAGACTTCCTATCTATGAAGAGACTGTTGATAATATTATTGGAGTTTTATATATTAAAGATTTGATTTTTTACGAAGACGGTAAAGATACATTTAATATAGAAAAACATATGCGAATTCCATACTTTACCTACGAGTTTAAAAGCACTGTTGATTTGTTTGCAGACATGCGCTTAAAACGAGTTCCCATAGCAATTTTACTTGATGAATATGGTGGCACTTCAGGAATTGTTACTATTGAAGATTTAGTAGAGGAAATCGTAGGAGATATAGATGATGAATACGACGATGATACAGATAAAATTGTGGTTATTAAAGAAGATGAATTTATTGTTGATGGTGATACAAAAATAAGCATGGTCAATGAAATGATAGGCTTAAATATCGAGTCAGAAGATTTCGATTCCATAGGTGGTTTCGTTACAGGAATACATGGAAGACTTCCAAAAACAGGTGAGACAATAAATTATAATGACACAAAATTCATTATACAAAACACCAGCAAAAATCGTATAATTAAGATGAAAATTATAACTTAATATACAAACAATAAAAAACCTAAAGTTGGTTTAAATATCAACTTTAGGTTTTTTATTGTTTAGTCTAATATTTTTCTAGGGATCTTAACTTTTATCTTCTTTTCTATAGCATCTAAAAGGAATTTATCTTTTGGTGCTGAAAATAAATATGTATATCCATCTTCACCAGCTCTTCCAGTTCTTCCAATTCGGTGTATGTATCCTTCCGCGCTCTCAGGCATATCGTAATTAAAAACATGACTAACGCCATTAATATCGAGCCCTCTTGCTGCTACATCTGTGGCAATCAAATACTGAATATCACATTTTTTAAATTCCTTCATTATTTTTTCCCTCTTTGACTGAGTTATATCAGAATGAAGTTTTTTACAATTATATCCTTTTTTATAAAGAGCCATTTCAAGATCATCAACTCTTCTTTTAGTTCTACAAAAAATGATAGCCATAAATGGGTTGCTCTCATCCATTACTTTGCATAAATCCTCTTGCTTTTTTCTATCTGTAGTTTCTATCAGAAATTGTTTTATATTTTTAAGTGTCGTCTCTTCTTTTTTGATTATAACTTCAGTAGGATCGTTCATATACTTATAAGCAAGTTTTTTTACCGCAGGACTCATAGTTGCTGAAAAGCATAAAGTTTGTCTTTTCTTTGATGTTTTTTCTAATATATCCTCAATATCATTTTTAAATCCCATAAGAAGCATTTGATCTGCCTCATCTAATACTAATGTCTTTAGGTTTTCTAGATTAATTGTGCCACGGCTAAGATGGTCTAATAACCTTCCTGGTGTTGCAATTACTAAATGAATACCGCCCTTTAACTTTTTAAGTTGTACTCCAATGTCCTTGCCACCGTAGGCTGCCAAAATATTTAAGTTTTTACATGATGCAATTTTTTTAGCTTCCTGGGTTATCTGAAGTGCAAGTTCCCTTGTAGGTGTCACTATTAAGCCCTGAATTGTGTTTACATCAGCAGACATATTATCAAACATGGGTAGTAAAAACGCAAGCGTTTTCCCTGTTCCTGTCTGTGCCTCCGCTATGACATCCTTACCGTCTTTTATTAGTCTAATGCTTTGCTCTTGAATAGGTGTCGGCTCAGTAATGCCTTGAATTTTAACCATATTTAATATATCATCGCTTAGTCCTAGTTTTTTAAACTTTATCATTTTTATTTACCTTTCTATTTAAACATATTTTTGTTGTTTTTTTTACAAACCAATTAATTATATCAGACATTCATTATAATAAGAAGAGTTTTATGAATTTTCTTCATTAAATCATCTCCTGAGGAGCTGAAATGGCGATAAAGTGTAGATTGCATTAAAAAAAGCAAATATCCATTAGTTTTACTAATGGATATTTGCTTTCAATTTGAGTAATTTTAAAATTATTCATTATGCTTTATTTTTTTAATTTTTGAACTCCAGTTACTGAACTTTTATCATCCATTTTAAATGTAGATTTAGCTTCATCTGTAGTAAAGTATATGTTTCCATCTACCTTAGCATCTTTTAACTGAAAGTTACTAGCTGTTACATAAAGGTCACCTTTAAAAGTTCCATGTTCTATGCTTCCTGCCGGACTATTAAAAGTTAATTTTGGAGCAGTTAGAGTAAAACTTGCAGTTACTTTACGATCATCATCTTGTGTATATAGAGCTATTTTACGTTGTGCAACTGCTGGATCTTTAGTGTTTTTAAAATCACCATCAACTACTATATCTTTGTCATAAGTTAAGTCCTTTAATGTTGAAATAATCCATGTACCTTTACTGCTTATTGCATTTTCAAAAGCGGCTTCAGTATTTACTAATGAAGCTGTTGTTACAACATCAGCAGTTTTTGTTTCTTCTTTTGCTGGAGTAGTAGTTGTTGCCTCTTCTTTAGCACCACAACCTACTAATAAAGTTGCACCTAGAGCTAGTGTTAATAATATTGCTTTTATTTTCATATGAATACCCCCTATAATTTTGTTTTCAAACATGTTAAATCTCTTAACAATCATAGTATAGCACATGTGATAAAAAAATAACAAGATGAACTATGACTAGTTCTCAATTACAATATGAACAAAATTATTAGCCACTTTATACTCATAACAACCCACATTTTAAAATCCATATAATGTTACCTTATTATGATTGCATCGTATTAATATCCATATTAATTCTTCCATCTTTTATTTCAATTATTCTATCAGTTTTTTCTGCTATCCTCCTATCATGTGTAATTATTACGAAAGTTGTCTTGAATTTTTCATTTATATCTCTAAGTATGGTATAAATATTCTCCGTTGACTGCGAATCTAAATTTCCAGTAGGTTCATCTGCAAGTATTATTTTAGGGTTATTTATTAAAGCCCTAGCAATAGCAGTTCTCTGTTGCTCTCCTCCAGACATATTAGACGCCAAGTTATCCTTTACTTTGTAAATTCCAACCAAATTCATGAATTCTTCTGCTCTCTCTATTATTTCTTTAGGAGGCTTCGGATTATTCATCATGTATGGAATAAGTACATTCTCTATAGCCGTAAATTCTGGTAGCAAATAGTGAAATTGAAAAACAAACCCCATAGTTTTATTTCTAAGCTCAGCTAATGCATTCTTATTCATGCTATCTGTTCTTTGTCCGTTTATATAAACCTCCCCACTAGTTGGTTTATCTAAAGTTCCCATAATATTTAATAAAGTACTTTTACCACTCCCTGATTGACCTATAATAGAATTGAAGGATCCTTCTTCAAAACTTAAATTTGTATCAAATAAGACCTGAGATTTAACAACAGATCCGTAAATTTTATTTATGTCCTTTAATGTAATAATACTAGCCATTTTTAATAACCTCCATTGGTTCTAGTTTCGAAGAGCTCCTTGCCGGTATAAGTGCAGCAAGAGATGCAGACACTACTGCTATTGCTCCTGATATAGCAATGAATTTATAGTCTAAATAAAGTGGTATTATTGATGTTCCATCAGGATTTAAAGCAAATTTTGTAAAAACAAGCATAAGTGTAATTCCAAGAATTATTCCAAGGATAGCCCCCGCAATCCCTAGTAAAAAACCTTCATACAAGAAAATTTTACTAGCATCTCTATCTTTTATACCCATAGCTTTAAGTATTCCAATTTGCTTAGATTTTTGAACAACTGTTATAGCAAGTACGCTAGCTATTCCAAGAGTTACAGAAATAAGTACAAAAACCTGTATCATTAAGCTAGAAACACTTTGTCCATTAAGTCCACCAAGCAATTCTTCATTTTGATCTTTCCAATTTTCAACCTTTATATTATTATCCGATAAATTTTCCCCTATTTTTGTTGCAATTTCATCTGCTTTAAATACATCTTTTGAATTTAATTGCATTTCTATAGAGGTTACTTTGTTGTTAAACCCGAATATTTCCTGGGAAGTTTTGAGACTTGTTATAATCCATGATTTATTTATATTAGATACTTTTAGATCATAAAACCCAGTTACTATAGATTCTTTAGTTTTTCCAGTTGGAGTAAGCAAAGAAATTTTTTCTCCAATATTTATATTCAATTCCTCCTGTAAATTCTTGCCTATTAGTATTTCATATGGTTTTTTAGGAATATTGCCTTTATATATTTTGGATTTTATATTGTATAAATCATTTTCCTGCTCTAAATTTAAACCTCTTATAATTATTGGAGCAGTTTTATCACTATATTTGATAAATGCAGGTGAATCAGCCGCAGGAGATATCTTTTCTATTGTACTGTCTGTTGCTTTTATTTTTGATATCTTTTCTTCCCATTTTTCTATAGTTTTATCATCTTTGTTAGATATAACAGTTATTTGAGAAGAATTGCCTATAGTTTTATCTATAAGACTCTTTTGCAGCCCTTGTATAAGTGATCCTATAAAAATTTGTACCGATACCCCAATAGCTATTCCTGTTGCTATTAGAATTGTTTGTCCTTTACTAGACTTTAAGAATCTTACAGCAATTTTAAATGGTAATTTCATTTTAATTCCCCTTTTGCAATTTTTTTATGTCATCAAAATTATCTATAACCATATCTGCCCCAATGTTTCTAAAAGCTTCAGGATTATTTTTAAAAGCATGGCCTCCAACTAATATAATTAATTTTTTATTACTATAATTTCTTATTTTCTTAATAGTGCTTTTAACTTCTACAAGATTATAATAATTTGTTACGCTTATGGCCAAATACTTCGGATTTATATAATCTATGGCTTTTAAAAACTCATCTTTAGGAGTGTTACTACCTACAAAAATAGTATCGTAACCACACAAAGTAAAGAAATCCGATACAATCCTAGCACCTATGTCATGGTACTCTTCAGATGGGCAAATTATAATAACTTTTCCGTAATTTGTATTTTTATACATTTCATTTTTTTGTTTAATAACATAAGGATAGCAACATTCAATAATAGTCCTGATTATCGAACTCCTAACATGCTCTTTCCATATTGACACACCCACATCATCAATATCACCTTTCATATTATTTAAAGAAGGAGCTAATATATTGTTGTATAACGAGATTATATCAATTTTTTTCTCTTCTAAAGAAGATAATATTAAATTTACAGCATCTTCTTTGTCCTCTAGCTCTAATAAATTTATAAAGTTATTATAAATAGTTTCCATATCAATTCCCTCTTTCCTTTAATATTTAATTATTATAAGTCTATTATAATTAATATTACTTTCTTTTACAATACTATAACTTTCGATATTTGTAAATACATATTATTATCTAATATCTTTTGTCTTATTAATTATTTTAAAACTTACCCGCTACAAAGTTATATAATCAACTAAAAAAAACAAAAAAACTCTATTTAACATCAATTACATGTATACTGTTTTATTTTATGTCCATAATTGTAATATGTGACAAATTATAATATATAATTTTACATGAGAGGAGAACTTTAATGAAAAATAGTATTAAACTAATAGATGATGAAGTTTTAATTAAGGAATACATAGAACGTGGCAAAAGGTTATTCAATGACTGCGAGTTTGAAAAAGCATTTAGGTATTATAACAAAGCTATATTTCTTGATAATGAATATGCCGAAACTTATTTTGTCAAAGGCAATGCCCACTTACTACGATTTGAAGCAGAAGAGGCAGAAAGTTGCCTAAAAATGTATCTAAAATTAGTTCCAAGTGAACCAAAAGGATACTGGAAGTTAATTGATCTACACGATTTAACTGGTGACTTTGATAAATGTATTTACTATTGCGAAAGGCTTATTAAGATGGACCCTACAAACTCAATTACATATCTAAAAAAAGCAGAGTTTTTAGCCCTTCTTAATGATTTTAATGAGGCTATAAATTGTTTTGATATTTGTTTAAGTTTAGATTCTAATTTTTATGATGCAATGTGTGGCAAAGCTAGTGCTTTACTCTCGCTTCGAAATAAAAAGGATGCTCTTGCATTATATATTAAGGCTACTTACGCAGATATTACAAAAAGTGCCGCATATTTTGGAACGTCCGAAGTTTATATGTCTATGGGGTATTTCCAAAAGGCCTTAATATTTGCAGAAAAAGCATATAATATAGAACCTGAAAACGAATGGTATAAATGTCATTATAGTGTGTTAAAAAATATGTCTGTTGGTATTAGATAATTAAATGCTCCAGCAATTTAACAAGAATATGTTTAATTACTGGAGCATTTCGTTATTTACACTTTTCCACAACCAATCGTATTTTTTTTAAATGATTATCATAATCACTTACAATAGCTTTGACTTCACTCATAAGGCTAACATCTAGATCCTTATTTTCCTTTATAAACTTTTCTCCTTGGGTTATCCCCATTTCCATAGCAGATATTGCATGCTGACACACCTGCAAATCAGTATTAACAGGTATAAGCTTAATTTTTTCAAAAAAATCTGCCATAGTGCCTATTATCCCCAGAGTATCTGCAGCATTACCATCTAGCATTTCTATCCTATTAGTAATTGCCTCTTCATGTTTCTTAAATGATTCTATAACATTAACTAGTTCATTTTTAAGCTCTGGATTTTTAGATTTACTTAGGTAATCTTTAAAGGTAGCACCTCCCATGTGTATTCCTTTTAAAAATTTATTCATTTCTTTTACATCAATATTTGTATTCATAATCTCACCTCAGTTTAGTGTGAGCATTAATTAATTTCATTATACACATTAAATTTATGCACTGTTATTTATTAATCATTTCTTACCTGAAAATTATTCCTTTATTTCAAATAATCCAAATATATCTTCCTCGCTCATTGATTTAAATCCTTCACCACCAGACATCTCATCTCCCATGAGTTCAGCTGCAAGCTTTTTCTTTTCTTTTTGAAGCGTAAGAATTTTCTCCTCAATAGTTCCCTTCGCTATAATTTTTATAACGCTCACAACATTTTTTTGTCCTATCCTATGAGCTCTATCTGTTGCCTGTTCTTCCACTGCTGGGTTCCACCAAGGATCAAAATGAATTACAACATCTGCTGAAGTTAAATTTAAGCCTGTACCTCCAGCCTTTAAACTTATTAAAAACACAGAATTTTGTCCTTCATTAAAATCTATCACCATATTCATTCTTTTTTGAGCAGGAACAGCTCCATCCAAATAACTAAAGGATATCTTCTCAACTTTAAATCTCTTTTGTATATTTTTAAGAACAGATGTAAACTGTGAAAAAACAATTAATCTATGTCCCTCTTCTATGCAATTATTTATATATTCAACTAGAGCCTCTATTTTTGCACTACCCCCACTATAATCATTCATTAGAACTGTAGGGTCTAAACATATTTGTCTAAGCTTTGTTATATAAGATAAAATTTCTATCTTGCTATTCTTAAACTCCTCATCACGTACCTTCTTTTTAATAAGCTCCATAGCATGATTTGCATATGTTTTATAAACTTTCTTTTGCTCCTCATTCAAAGTTACCAAAAGAGTTTTTTCTATTTTATCAGGTAGTTCCTTTAAAACATCTTTTTTGTATCTTCTTAAAATAAATGGTTTTATAAGTCTATTTAAATCCTCTATTACCTCAGGATTAGCCTTGATTTTTTTATGATATCTTACACTAAATCTTTTTTCATCATATAAATATCCTGGCATTATAAAATCAAATATTGACCATAAGTCCATAAGCGAATTTTCTATAGGTGTGCCCGACAATGCAAATTTTGTTTTAGCTACTATTTCTTTCACAGATATTGCATTTTGAGAATTTGGATTTTTAATATTTTGTGCTTCGTCTATTATACAATAATCAAACTCTAATCCCGTGTAACAATCTAGATCTCTCTTTACTAGGTTATATGTAGTTATAATTACATCATAGTTTTCTATGTTTTTAATTATTATATCTCGGGAATCCTTATGACCACATACAGCCGCAACATTTAAACCAGGTGCAAACTTTTCAAATTCAGAAATCCAGTTATATATTAAAGAAGTAGGTGCTACTATTAAAGTCTTACTTTCTTTAATTGATAATATAAAAGTAATAGCTTGCAATGTTTTACCCAGACCCATTTCATCGCCTAAAATACCCCCAAATCCTAAATAACTCAAAGTTTTAAACCAGTTATACCCAATTTTTTGGTACTTTCTTAATTTTCCATTTAGGTCTAATGGCACATCAAAGTTCAGCTTACCAATATTTTTAAGCTTGGTAGTTACTTCCTTTAATTCTTTTTTACCTTTTATATATCTCATTTTATTATCTTCTAAATAACTATCTAAAAAAACAGCTTTACTTTTGGATATTTCAATATGATTGTTATCAGTACCATTTGGACTAACCACATCTAGCAGCTTTAGAAATTTGTTAAGTTCTAATTCTTCTAAATCAAGATACTCCCCACTTTTCAACTTATAATATTTAAGGTTATTTCTAAATGCCCTTAGTATGTTTTTTGTTTCTAAGGGATTTATATCTCCTAATTTAAAATCCATTTCAAAATAATTATACTTTCCACTTTTTATATCTCCACTAATACTTTTGGTTCCTAAAGATTTTATACCTTTAAAGTTCTGGGAGTAATATACATCTCCTATTTCTTGAAGCCTTGTTATATCACTTTTAAAGAATTTAAATATATAGTCCTCTCCCTTTTGAAAATAAAACTTATTTTTTATTTCCTCAAAGCTCATTGATTTTAGAACACCGATAATCTGGGCTTCTTTTTTTGAATCCCTATATATAATCTTCTCTACGCAGTCTTCAAATATATTAAACTCATAAGTTCCATACTTAACCTTTAATGTTAAATTTATTACTTTACCCTCTTGGTCAAAATAAAAATTAAATTGACTCTTCGCCATTATTATTTTATCGTGGATAGACTTAGATAAAACAACGTTTGGTGATAAACCATTAAGATCTGGTATCAGCCGTCTTAATATTTTCTCTTCCTCAACAGCAGGCATTGTTACAACTTTTGCCTCATTAAAAACTTTAAGGTATGGACTTATTTTATAACAAAACTCATAATCTGGAATATATATACTACTTCCATACAAAAAAACATCATTTTTAAAGCCTAACGATACCGGCATTCCACTTGATGATTTAAGCACATAATTATCTTTTATAATTTTCAAATCGAAATCTAGTGGTGGGGCCTCATATAAAATCTCAGTATCCACAGGCCTGTAAAAAAAGCCTTCATTAAGATATACCCTATGTTTATTTATAACATCAAAAAATTCTCGAACGCTATATTTCGGAATATTTATAATTTTCCCTTCTATGTACTGACATTCACCTCTATTTAAGTTTCTTTGTGCATCACCCATTTTTTTTACCATTTCAATAAAACCAATAAGCCTTTTATCCTTTGTTGATAGCTTTTGATTCTCCATGTTAAAAGTGAAATTTTTGCTGTAATTTACAGGAAGTTTATTATAGTAAGCAAGTAAAAAGTGATTTATATCCTTTAGCACATATAAATTACTTGCACTCATGGAGCTTAAACCTATCTTAAACTCAGCTGTGATATTTCCAGTCCATTGATTTTTATTTATGTATACTTCTATTTTAGTTTCACTTTTATGTTTTTCATCACCTAAAAGCATAGATAATATATTTGTATCACAACGCTTTATACATGCCTTCACAATATCGTCTTCTCTTAAAAGAGGGTGGACGACAAGTTCCTCTAGAGCTTTATAAAAAGTTGCCACTAAATGTTTACAACAATAATTTTCTTTCTTAAATTCATTAGTTTCAAAATCAGCGCAACTGCACGAAGTAGAGAAAATACTTCTTAGGGCTGTATCAATCTCAATTTTCGTATGATATTCATTAAAAAGCTTCTCCGAAATCACATTGCCATCTACGCATATCAATTTATCTTCAGTTGTGATATCTAGTGAAGAAACCAAATCATTACTAAGGACCCTTTGCCCTTTAGAATTATTATTACCACCGGTTCCTTCATTAAATATTTGTAATAGCATATCTTCTTTTAACATATTTTCTCCCTAGTTCTTTAAATTTTATACTGTTTTAAGTATACCATAAATATAGAAAGAACATAAAACTAACGCTTTATGTTCTTCTAGAATTCTATTCCATTGAAGTTTCACAATTATTACTTTGTTTTCTTAATAGGTATTATTACCTTATCAAATAGCTGTTTATTTTCATTTACTTTAGTTTCACTACCAACAACACAAAACATATTCTGCTTTAAAACTCTTTCAAGTACAACAGCAAATTCTCTAATATCATTTTGCGTTGTAGCTAATACTTCATCACGGATTGTTTGAATATCTTGATGAGTGATTCCCGCAAAATACATGCTGTCAGCTAATAATCCTTTGTCATTTGGACTCATTAAGTGATCAATACTGCCTATTGTTCCTATTATATAGTTAGTCATTTCGGAATCAGTTGTTTTAAAGCACTTTAAGAATTTAACTGCCTCATCAAATGTATTTAAAGTTTCCTTTAAATTAGGGTCTCTGTAAGAGTAGAATATTAATTCATCCCTTGTGAATCTCATTGCTCCCCCATAAGCACCACCCTTGACTCTGAGTTCCTTCCATAAATAATCGCTATTTAATATATTTTCAAGTACCAACATGTGTCCATTATAGGTATACCCTGATTTTTTAAAAATCCCAGCCTTTACAACATACTGAACTTGAGACGGAATCACGAAGGCTTCATTTTTATCTGCGAAATCATATTTATATATTTGACTTGGAAATTTTTTATTATTAATCTTTTCAGAAAGTTTATTAAAAGAAATTGCGAAGTCTTGATAATTTTTTTCATCACCAGTGTAACTTACTACTAATCCCTCTTTGTTAAACACTAGATCATTTACATCACTTAGATTTTTTATGATATCATCGAACTTGTTATCAAAATTGTCATCCAAATCACAAATAAAATTATAGTAAGGTAAATAATTTAAATCCTTGTACTTACCAACATCTGATAAATAAGATAAGGTACGATTTACTGCAAGGGTATTGCCTCCATTTACAAGCATAACCTCATAATTTGACCTTAATGATTTAATCAAAACCTTCATACGTTTTTTATCATCAAATTTACTATGATTAATTACTTCGTCTATTAGCTCAAACGCCTTTGGTACTTTACTATTAATAGCATTTACTGAAACATCCATTTTCGGATAATACTCATGCTGCTTCGTCTCATCATTATCATTATTTTTAAATACGGTGGAATTAAAACTAATTCCACCAGTATACTTCATCATTTCATTTGACAACTCCATTACATTATATTTTTGCGTACCAACATTTCCTAAAACACTTGATAGCAATTTTAGATATAATAATTTGTTCTGAGGCACCTTTGAGCTATCAAAGTATAAATTAGAATATGCAATTCCATTAGTAAATATAGGATGACTTAATATTTTAGTTCCTCTCTCTAATTTTTCTACAGTTGGAAGTTCTTCCGATTTCAAGTTTAAATCATTTCGTTTAAGTGTTGGTACTTTAGATATATTTTCCTTAGTATCAGAGGTTATCTGCCATTTTTTTAATTCTTCTGACTCTTTTATAATTTTAGCAAGTTCAGGCTTCGATAGCGATTTTTTATACAATGCAAGTTTTGTTTTCACCTTTTCTTCTTTAATTTCATTTAATCCCTTAGAAGGTTTTAACACAACTAATGAATTATGTTTATTTTCAATCAAATATTTTTGCACTAATTTTTCAAAGTATTTATCTGATATTTTAGACTTTATAATGTTCAGTGTTGGCGTAACATCCAGATATTCTGTAGGATCTACATCATAATTCCAGGAATTTAAAGCTGATGACATGTAATTCATACCTCTGTTGGCATCGGAATTTTGAGTTTTCAAGCTTAATTCTATTGCTGTTACCACCGAGTTCACTAGTTCCTTATCAAAACCATCTTTTACTACTTGCTCAAGCGCACTATCCACTAACATTTTAAATTTATATTTTTCTGTCTCATTTGCATTCGTTGTTATTATACTGAAAGTAGGTTGTTTAGTTGATTGATTGAAACTTGCATAAACATTTGTACCAATTCCTCTCTCTATCAAAGCTTTTCTTAAAGGTGAAGATTTTGTATTTAAAAGAATTTCTTGTAAAATTTGAAAACCCAAAATATTTTCAACGTCTATTTCCTTATCTATTACATAATTAGATGATAAATAAGTCATGTTTGACGTATTTGCATCAGTAGACACTGGGTAAACCTCTGTTTTTTCAACATTTTCTTCATACTTTTTTTGTGATTCAATTTTGCTATCTACATTAGTTTTTTTTTGTTTACTTAGATAATTATCATCCATAAATTTCAATGTACTTTCAATATCTAATTTCCCATATAAATATATGGAGCTATTTGATGATGTGTAATATTTTTTATATGTTTCAATAAATCTATCATATGTTAAATCAGTAATATTTTCTGGATTTCCACCAGATTCATAACTATATGAATTATTATTAAAAAGTGATTCATTAATAGTATTTGACAATATTATTTCTGGTGAGGAACTAGTACCTTTCATTTCATTGTATACTATCCCATTGTAACTTAACTCTCCTGTTTTATTATTAATTTCATAATGCCAGCCTTCCTGTTTTAGTATTTTAGGGTCTTTAGACATATTTGGATAAAACACAGCATCCAAATATACACCCATTAAGTTTTTAAAATCTACATCATTTTTACTTGCTACTGGATACATTGTAAAATCAGCCCCTGTAAAAGCATTTAAAAATGTACTGAGTGATTGTTTAGTCATAATTAAAAATGGATCTTTTACAGGATACTTTGCTGAACCACATAAAACAGAATGTTCAATAATATGATTCACCCCAGTATTATCATGGACTGGTGTTCGAAAATTTATTGAGAAAACCTTGTTTTCGTCATCATTTTGAACGTAAATAAGTTTAGCTCCACTTTTAATATGTTTAAATATCATGGTAGTAGAATGTATATCTTCAATCCATTTTTTAGATTCTAACTTAAATCCTGATATATTTTCACCTATTTTTATGTTTCCCTTAAGACTTATCTGGGATTTATCATACATTGATAACGCTTGCTTATTTTTCACACCTTGTGCACCTAGTGCCACAACATTAGCTGAATTATTAAAAAATAATCCTACTACTAATAAGATGGTTGTTATTTTTGTAACCTTCTTCATCTGATTCCCCCTTAATTATCATTTTTTGATAATATTATTTTTTTATGCTACAAATAGTATGTTACAAATAGTATGTTTGATTTTTAATATTAAATGCATATGTATTTTTTTATTTAGTAATTAATAAATTTTCACCTAGATATATCTTTTAAAATAAAAAGAACACTACAATATTTTAAAATTTCAAATATTGTTAGTGTTCTTTATAATTTATTTTATTTATATTTATTAAATTTTAATAAGAATAGCATTACTTTTTTTTACACATATTAATATAGTTCAATATATATTATTTAAATAACTCTTTGTTCCCAAAATCATAACATTATGAGAATGTAATTTGTATGCAGTTAGCTTATTTATAAATTATTTTTTTTAATGTAAAATTAGAATATTATTTATAGTTTAGCTTATAGAGGGTGAATAATGTGCAGAATGAAATCAATTATGTGAAAATTGGAAATAGAATAAGGATTGAACGAGAAAAATTCGATATGACCCGTGAAAACTTGTCTGAAATTTTAAACATTTCCACCTATTTTTTAGGGCAAATTGAACGAGGAGAAAGAAAAATGAGCATTAATACCTTGATAAACCTTTCTGAATGTTTACATATTTCAATTGACTATTTGTTTTTTGGAGATGTAACTATTAATACTAATAATGATGTACTTCATTCTTTAATTGATAAATGTTCAGAAAAGGAAATAAAAGTTATTGAAGGACTTATAAAACTTATATTGCCACACCTTACAAGGTAAAAAGTATTAATAACATACGTTTAGCGACATCATTAAATAAAATGTGCTAACTATATTCATAAGTCATTAGCACATTTTATTTATATTCTTTCAAATATATTAAGATATGAACAATAGGTAATTGAACATAAGTTAATTTTTACTACTATTATATCCATTCTTTTAAAATACATTTTATCTTAATATTAAATAAAATTGTAGAGCATGTCCTACTTAATCTTAATTTCAACTCATACTCATATTTGTCAAATGTAGGTCCCATCTTTTGTTTAATTCTATTATGTAAAACATCATGACTATAATCCATATCTGCATAAGGAATATTATCTATGATGAGAAATTCTAATTCGCTACCCGCAACCCCTTTAATTTGAAAATTATTTGCCATCTTATTGAACATGAACCATTTCTTTATATTTTCATACTCTTTTAACATTTTTGCCATAGACATATTATATATGGCCTCTTCCAAGAACGGAACTTCATGCAAACAATTCACATTCATTGTATTTTCTTCTATATCTTCTACAAAATAAAACATTTTATACCCCTCCAAAAACTATACATATATTTTCAACCTAACAAGGTTATCAATTATAATATTATAACGTACTTTCATCCTGTTTTCTATTAATACATTAACCCATAAAATAAATATAATTACAATTTATTAATATTTTTCTATTTATTCATAACTATATCTTATTTTATTTATGAATTATGGGTAGCTTAAGTAATAGTATTATTGATTTAATTATAATGTTTTTTTTATTTGTCTTTATTCTTTTAGAGTGCTATTATTTATATATGTACATTATAAAAGGGGGACAGATGATATAATGAGTATAAAAAATATTACAACACTTTTTGATACAAAGTATCTAAAACTTTACAATGCTGAGTACTTAAATAAAAACGGTGAATGTAAAAATTGGTCCATTGCATCTAGAAAAGATTTAGATACCTTAAAAACAAATTATTTTCAAGGTATTGAGGACCAAATAGATGCAGTTATAATAGTAGCTACTCATATTGATGAAAATAAATTAGTTATTATAAAACAATTTAGGATTCCTCTAAATGATTATGTTTATGAAATACCAGCAGGGCTTATAGATGTTGGAGAAGATTTTGAAACTACAGTAGGGCGCGAATTAAAAGAAGAAACCGGTCTTGATTTGCTCAAAATTAATTATGATCAGACTAAATCTAAGGCATATATTTCAACTGGCATGACTGATGAATCCGCTGCTTTAGTATATTGTACTTGTAATGGAAATTTGTCTAGCGAGTTTTTAGAACCTGATGAAGATATTGAAGTTATGTTATTATCAAAGCAAGAAGCTAAGGTTTTAATTAAATCTAATGAAAAAATAGATATTAAAGCTTTTCTAGCACTCACAAATTTTATAGGTTAAAACGATTCGAGCAGAATATTAATTTATTCCGTTTGAATTTTTTTGTTTTTATAAGATTTTATTCTTATTTCTATTACCTTCATTATTGTTGTTTTAATTTATTATTTTTTATAACCTAATGCAATATAATGTATTATTTTTTATTTTTTGTTAAAATTCGATCTTTTCGGATATAATTATTGTTTATTTTCGCAGTTTTATTGTAATACCACCAAAACTGTGTTATAATTATATTTATGTTTTTACAGCATAAAGTATCATTAGAATTAGGAGGATTTTATGGAATTTATTATCAATAAAATAAGCGAACTCATATGGAGTAAAGCACTTATATATTTATGTCTAGGTTCAGGTATTTATTTCTCGTTTAGAACTCGTTTTCTTCAAATAAGACTCATTAAAGATATGGCAAAACACTTATTTAGTGGTAGTGAGTCCAAACATGGTGTATCCTCATTTCAGGCCTTTGCGTTGTCAGTAGCTGGTCGTGTTGGTACAGGCAATATAGCCGGCGTTGCTACCGCCATAGCAATGGGTGGCCCTGGTTCTATTTTCTGGATGTGGGCTATATCATTTCTTGGTGCAGGTTCTTCCTTTATAGAATGTACCCTTGGTCAAGTTTATAAAGAGGATATTGATGGAGAATATCGTGGAGGCCCAGCTTACTATATGGAAAAAGCTATGGGTAAAAAATGGTATGCAATTATATTTGCAGCTGTAACTGTAATCGGCATGGGACTTTTCGCTCCTGGAGTTCAATCAAATAGTATTGTAGCTAGCATGAACCAGGCCTTTGGTATTAAACCATTTATAACTGGAGCTGTAATAGTTGTTTTACTTGCTTTTATTGTATTTGGAGGTACAAAACGCCTTGGAAAAATTGCCGAAGTCGTAGTTCCGTTTATGGCACTTGCGTACATATTAGTTGCATTAACTGTATTAGCATTTAATATCACTGCTATTCCACATATGTTTGCTTTAATAATAAGAAGCGCTTTTGGTACTGAACAAGCCTTTGCTGGTATCTTAGGTACTTCAGTTGCATGGGGCGTTAAAAGAGGCATTTACTCAAATGAAGCCGGACAAGGAACAGGTCCACAATCTTCTGCTGCTGCCGAAGTATCCCATCCTGCTATACAAGGTTTGGTCCAAGCTTTTGCGGTTTATTTTGATACATTATTTGTATGTTCTGCAACTGCATTCATGATTTTGGCAACAGATAAATACAATGTTATAAATCCAGCAGGTGGATTTATAGTAGAAAATATTCCAAATGTAGCTATAGGTCCTGGTTATACTCAACTAGCAATTGGAACAGTCTTTGGAAAGTTTGGAGGTCCTTTTGTTGCCATAGCATTATTCTTTTTTGTAATTACAACTCTAATGGCATACTACTATATAGCTGAAACAAACCTTACATATTTGGTTAAAAATTCTAAATATAGCAAAGCCATTACTAATGTTCTACGATTGGCAATTCTTGCTTCTACTTTTTATGGTTCTATTAAAACAGCAAGAGCTGCTTGGGCACTTGGTGATATCGCTGTTGGTACCATGGCATGGCTTAATGTTATTGCCATATTGATTCTCGGAAACATTGGTCTTAAAGTTTTAAAGGACTATGAAGCTCAAAAGAAAATGGGAAGAAATTCGAAAACATTTATATTTGATCCTAGAAAATTAGGAATTAAAAATGCAGATGCATGGTATAAAATTAATGAAAGAAAAGTTAAAAGAGATAAGGACAATAAACAAGTTATAAGAAATTATACTATCCCCCCCCTTTAAATTATTACTTATAATACACATCAGATTTACATATAATACAACAATATATTATTATTGTTGTATTATATGTTATTAACAAGAGTTTAGTCCACAAAAAAAATCAAGATCATAAGATCTTGATTTTTTTATGGTGCTCCATCAGGGAATCGAACCCTGGACACCCTGATTAAGAGTCAGGTACTCTAACCAGCTGAGCTAATGAAGCATGTTCGACAACTATCTTAGTATATATTATTTTTTTGTATTTGTAAATACTTTTTTTATAATTCATTCAATTTCAATTAAATATTTATCTTTTTTAGGCAAAATCAGCAGAATTAATTTATCCTGCTGACTCCAATCTATACATATTACATTATTATTTAACATAGTTTACTGTATTTTCTTTTCTTGCTGGCGCATTAGTGATTTCTATTTTTTTGTATCCAAGGCAGAATGAATGTATTTGCTTAAATCCTTCTGGAATTTTAAGCTCTTTTAAAAATTCTGCTCCCTCCTCACTATTTAACAAGTATGCGATAAATCCAACCCAACAAGAACCAATTTCTAAAGATTCTGCAGCTAGTAACATGTTCTCTACAGCTGCGGCGCAATCAACTGGAGCTGACGGATTAGTAGCATCACCAGATACTATTACCACTGTTGGTGCATTATAAAACACATGAAATTTTTCATTATCAGAAAGTCTTCTAATATACTCATTTTCCGATTTTCTTGCTAATTCTTTAAATTCATCACTTAAACGATCTATAATATCTTTTCTTTGCACTACAGTAAAATGCCATGGCTGATTATTGTTAGCACTTGGTGCATAAATACCTGCATCTATTATATCTGTCAAATGTGCTGAATTGATTTGTTCTGGCAGAAATGCCCTTGTACTTCTTCTATTTGCTATATTTTTTAAAGTTTCATTCATAATTTTTCCTCCGTTTTGTAATATCGTTTTTATTTATATACCTCTAAGATATCATTATACTCTAATTCCACTTGCAATAAAGTAAAATCTATCTTTATAATTTTTTAGTTCTAATTTTACTCTTATTATTTTATTTATTAAGAGCATGTATTACACTAAAAAATAAATATATGATATAATTAAATTCACAAATTTAAACTTAAGAGGTGAAACAAATGATAGAAATAAATGATACGATATCTGCTTTCATAGAAAGTCTAAAAACTGCAGATGATAAACAAAGATCTGCTATAATAAATAAACTTTCCCTTGATTATAATAATGCTATTCCAATGTTATGGTCAAAAATAATAACTGAAGAAAACCCAAGAGCATTGCTTTCTGTTATACGCGATATTCTTAAAAAAGAAAAACCGAGAGGGATGTTTAAAAGAACTATTGGTAATTCAAAAGAAAAACTTAGTAATTTACTAAAACATTCAGACCCAAAGGTACGAAAAAATGTATGTAGTGTTATCGGCGAACTTGGAGATTCATCATATTTAGAGGCTTTATACGACGCTTATAATTCAGAAGAAAAATTATTTGTTAGATATTCTTATGTACTTGCAATAGGAAATTGTGGTAGTGCAAAAGACGGTGAAAAGCTAAAGAAAATGTTTGAGGACGTAGTGAATAATGAAAAAGCAAACGTCGGAAGCGATACTCATGTAACAACAAACAAACATATTAATGAAGAGAAACTTGCGCTCACAAGGGCAATTGATAAATTATCACCTACCATTCGTCATGAATTTAAGGGTTTTGAAGCCCCTGTGCCTATGCTACTCACGATTATGAATTATCAGTACCAGCTTACTTTAACTGAACTAGACGATAAATGGATAGACGGCAAACTTGTAGATGATGGCATACTTATATGTGAAAAAGATTTAAATAAAATCTACACCTTGCGCACCTTTTATGAGCTACTCTATCCACTAGAAGGCTGCATAGATTTAGAATTTGAATATAAACTAATAGCTTCCGAAATTATAAATGCAAATATTGTAGGTTTTTTAAACCAGTGTCATGTAAATGATTCTAATGATCCTTTTGGATATAGAATTGAATTTAAAACTATTGATTCAAGTAGAGAACGCTCAGAGTTTGTAAAGAACCTCTCTAGAGAAATAGATGAACTTTCTAATGGGAATCTAAGAAATAGCCCTTCTTCATATGAGGTTGAAATACGAATACTTGAAAGAGATAATCTCTGCACTGTTTATATTAAACTTTATTCTTTCAAAGATACTAGATTTGACTATCGAAAAAATGATTTGGCTACATCCATAAATCCTATAACTGGCGCTATTGTTATAAAATCTATAGAAAGATGGCTAAATGCTGATTCCAAAGTTATAGATCCATTTTGTGGCGCCGCAACAATGCTTATTGAAAGAGCTAAAATAGGAGAATCAAAATCATTAACAGGAGTTGACATTTATAGAGAGGCAATCTCTGCTGCAACAATAAATTCTAAATTAGCTAATGTGGACATAGAACTTATAGCCGATGACATATTAGAATTTATTCCTTATGGCCAGTTTGATGAGATGATAACAAATATGCCTTTTGATAATAAATCTACCACTCATAATAAATATGCTGATCTTTACAACGAATTTGTTAGTAAAATTTCTGATTTTGTAAGGCCAGGTGGAATGGCATTTATCTATACTATAGAAAAACAATTATTTAAAGACGTTTTAGCAGGTCATGATGAACTTGAATTACTTCAAGAAATAAAAATTGAAAGCGGAAGACTTACACCTCATATATTTGTGCTTCAAGTTAAATAAAACATCTTAAATGTCCAAAAATACTTTTTAAAAAAACAGATGCCCTAATTCTTAGGTGCATCTGTTTTTTTACTCGTATTATTTTATACATAAGTTCTGCTGGATCAAGATTAGGGATAGATGTGTACTTTTTTGGTATGTTGAAATTTACACCTCTTAAACGATTATACTAGATCTTTTATTAAAACTATCCTAGCCGGTGCACCATCAACTCCCTTAATTTTTAGTGGTAATGCACACATAAAATATTCGCCCGCTTCAATATCTTTTAACCTTACTCCTTCAATTATAGTTATACCATTTTTAAAAAGAGTTTTGTGAGTCTCGTGATTTGCCTGAGCACGCTCTATTCCAAAAGAATCTATTGCTACTCCGATTATTCCTTTTTCCACTAAATACTCTGCTCCACTTTTTTCAACATAAACAAACTCAGGTTCAAATTCATCTACATATGAATTTTTTGTTTTAAGTAATATGAATTCGCCTGGCATAATTTCTTTGCATATAAGATCTTCTTTTGTTATCTTATCTACTACTTCAGTTAACTCCAAAACCCTGCACTTTGTAATTAATTTATTTAAATCAACCGATTCAATTGTAGCTCCATTGTTATCTACGTGATATGGTGCATCAATATGTGTTCCTGTATGTAAATTCATATACATACTAGATTCATTAATGCTATCCCTCGGAATTCCCCTCTCAAGTTTAATTACAGGCCTTTTCTCCTCTTTATTCTTGTATACTCCCATTCCTTTTTCAATTGTCATTGATATATCATATATTATCATGTTAAACCTCCTCGCTGACTATAATGTTCCACCATTGCCTTCCATCCTTTTCAATTAGATCTATGGCCCCTTTAGGCCCGGCTGTTCCTGCCTCATAATTAGGATAGTTTAGTACATTGCCTTTAATTTCTTTTTCAATGCTTTCTATATATTTCCACGAATATTCAAGTTCATCCCATCTTGTAAATAAAGATGAGTTATTTTTGCTTGCTTCAAGTATTAACCTCTCATAAGCTTCTGGTGAATCATTGATATATTTACAACTTTGACAATAATCAAGTTCTACCTTTTCCATCCTAAATTCATTACCAGGCTTTTTAGCATTAATTTGAAAGAAAAAACCCTCTACTGGTTGAATTTTTAAAACTAAAAGATTAGGCCCAATTTCATCAAATTCCTTGTAATAATTAATTCCGGGAAGCTTTTTAAACTCAATAACTATCTCAGTACTTTTAGTGTTCATTCTTTTTCCAGCCCTTATATATATGGGAACCCCACCAAATCTAAAATTATCAATATAAGTTTTAAGTGCTATAAAAGTATCTGTATTTGAACTTGGGGACACATCTACCTCTTGCCTATATCCTAGCGTTTTCACATCATCAAGATTACCTTTGCCATATTGACCGCGGACCACATCCTCCTTAAAAGACTGCTTAGTAAAAGGTCTAAGAGACCGTAATACTTTTACTTTTTCATCTCTTATAGATTCAGGAGCAAAATCTACTGGTGGCTCCATAGCAATCATAGTTAACATTTGTAACAAATGATTCTGAAGCATATCCTTTAAAATACCAGCATTCTCATAATAACCGCCTCTACTCTCCACTCCTAAAAGTTCATTGGACGTAATTTGAATATTATCAATATAGTTTGCATTCCATAACGGTTCAAATAATGAATTGCCAAACCTGATTGCCAATATATTCTGAATCATTTCTTTTCCAAGATAGTGATCTATTCTAAATATATCATCTTCTGATATAAGTTTTGATATATTATGATTTAAAATTCTAGCGGTTTTTAAACTTGATCCAAATGGCTTTTCAACCATTATCCTCTGCCACCCAGTAGATTTTTTAATCATACCATTATTATTTAAATTTCTGATTATACCTTCAAAAAACTCCGGTGCAACCGCTAAATAGTATAATCTTTTCCCCCCAGTTAAATGATTAGAATCCATCTTTTCTAAAAATGAATCTAACTTCTTATACCCTTTATTATCTGAAGTAAAATCAAAGTTTTTATAAAAAATTCTTTTACTAAAATCATGCCATAATTTATTATTTAATGGAAACCTAGAGAATTGCTTTACAAACTCATACATTTCATCTCGATATAACTCATTCGTCTTTTCTCTTCTGCCTATAGACACAATCGTAAAATTATCAGGTAATCTTTTTTCGTGCATTAAACTAAAAATTGCTGGGATAAGTTTTCTTTTTGTTAAATCACCAGTACCTCCAAAAATCACAAATATACTAGAAAGATCTATATCTATATTTTTATCCATTCAACATTCTCCTTTATAATACTTTATAACAGCATACTTTTCATTATACTCATACTTTATTTTTTATTCATCGTGTTATTCAATAATATATAATATTCATGATAATTTTCCCATAAGAACAATATACCACAAACTAATAAAATACGTATACCTTATTTTGTAAGTACCTTTATTAAAAAGCATATATTTTCTAATTTGTAATTTCATTCTAAAAAAAGTCAACTTGTAAAAAACTCACAAGTTCACTTTTTTTATTATAGTTTATTTTATATATTTTTTTTCATTTTCTAACTGTTCCTTATAAGTCTTACTAAATATATGTTTATTCCCATTTGCCAAATAATACAAGTAATTATTTTTTTCAGGATAAAGTGCGGCTTCTATTGAAGCTTTCCCTGGCGAAGCTATTGGACCTGGTGGCAATCCCTTATATAAATATGTATTATATTTAGACTGAATCTTAAGAGTACTGAAATATACCTTTTCAATAGTCTTTTCTCCTTTTGTATGTGCATAAATAACTGCTGCATCAATCTGAAGTAGCATTCCTTTTTTAAGCCTATTATATATAACTCCTGAGATTCGACTTCTCTCACTATCATTTGCAGCTTCTCTTTCAATTAACGAAGCTATTGTTATAACTTCATTAACATCTAACCCTAATTCTTTAGTTCGCGCTTTATCTTTATCTGTAAAGACTGTTTTAAATCTATCCACCATTAAATTTATTATCGTCTCTTTCGAACTGCCTTCAAGTATGTAATAGGTATCAGGAAATAAGTATCCCTCCAAATCATAATAAATATCTTTTTTGCTGAGAAATAAATCGTTATTTTTTAAAACATCAAGTTTTTCATTTAATATGTCCTGTTTTTTTACAAGATTGTTTTTTTCAAGGATATCCCCAATTTGATATAATGTATACCCTTCAGGTATCGTTATAATAGTGAAATCTGATTTTCCATTTTTAATTTTTGTTATAATATCATCTAATTTTGTTTTAGGGTATATTATATAATTTCCTGCTTTTACATTTAACTTAAGACCCTTTTTACCTGCGTGATGTATAAAAGCCTCCTGGTTTTTTATTACATTTTTTTCTTGTAACATCTTTGCTACTTGTTCAATTGATTGATTTTTTTTTAATATAATATTTATATCGCTCACATTTATTGTCCTTATATGCTGATAATATAAATATACACCTCCTAAACTTAAACCGCATAAAATTATTACTATACTTACTAATAAAATTTTTTTTCGCACTTTATCAACTCCATTATTATCATACACTTCTTAAGAAAATGCATCGGAAAGTTCCACTTGCAAATCTTTAATTTTGATTCGAACTGTTCTACTAATTAATAATTATAACCTATTCATTTATATTTATTCGCTGACTTTGTCATTTTTTATATAAAATTGTAATTATTTAAATTTTAGCATATCTTTCTTTGCAAGACAATAATAATATCGTTATTTATTGTTTATTAAAAAAACATTGGCTTGTCATAATTAGACAAGCCAATGTTTTAGGATTAATCTTACATTTTAAATTATTATAAATTAATTACTCCTTTTAATCCGGGTTTATTTCCATCCGTAGGATTAAACTTTATTATATCTGGTAATTCCCAATTTCTTTTTCCTCTATTAAATTTCTTTGGTAATAAATATTTATGTGACCTTTCCCCCCTTTTTCGTGTATGCATTATCAATTCTTCAAACATATATTTTACCTCAGCCATATGACAATTATTTATTGTAATTTGTTTGAAATTAAGTTCATTTACAATTTTTAAAAATCTGTCTACTTCACTTTGAAAAACTTTAACAAAAAAAGCATTTTCCTTGTCAGCATCACAAATTAATATTGGATTTAATTGACTTTCACTAATAATAGCTTTCAACTTATCTACGCTTTTTTTGCTCCTCCCAATAAAATATCCATAATTAACATGATTAGGATCATTGTCCTCAGGGAAAATCACATTATATAACAATTCTTCTTGTTTCATTTTAATCCTCACCTTTCTAATAAATTATTAGATTAACAAAACTAAAATTCTCAAAGTTCTTTAGTTAAAATTGATATTAAAATAGATTCATTTCAAATTAGATTCAATACAATTATTATAGTCGCTAAGTGTAAAGTTTATGTTATCAAATTGTTTAGACCTAGTTAATTATTTAAAATTCCTCGTGGCACCAAAATAATATGATTTATTTTTCTAACTGTCAATAAAAAAGCTCATTGGATTATTGAAAAGTAACGTAAAAACATCTTCATTAACATATTCACTAAACTTTAAATCAATACTATGTTTGCACTTAAGTATTTTATCTATATTTTCTAAAAACAAATCTACAATTTCTCCTTCAAAATGTTTATTCCTTTCTGATTTTAATATTGCTAAACAAGTTTCAATTGGAAAAGCCTTTTTATATACTCTCTGCGTAGATAATGCGTCAAAAACATCTGCAATAGCTACAACTCTTGCTGTAAGTGGTATATCCTTTCCCTTAAGACCTGACGGATATCCACTACCATCCCATTTTTCATGGTGACTTTGTGCTAGTTCATAAGCCATTGTAATCACCTCTCTCTTTGACCCTTTAAGTATCCTTGCACCAATAGTTGTATGTGTTTTCATTATTTCAAACTCATGGGTTGTAAGTTTGCCTGGTTTTAAGAGAACTGAATCTGGAATCCCTATCTTTCCTATATCGTGCATTAAGGCTGCATAATTCATCAATTTATTTTTTTCCTGTGATGTCTCTACCTTTTCATATAAAATTGATGTGTATATACTCATTCGCGCCATGTGCACCGCTGAATCATCATCCCTATATTCTGCTGCATAACATAACCGCTTTATAATTTCATTTGTAAGCTCGCCATTTTCACTTAATGCATTTGAAAGCATATTATTTTTGTTGATCAATTGGGAACTCTTATCTTCTATCTCACTAAGTGTGCGATTTATAAAAAAGCTCATTTTTTTAGTTATAATATCTTGCTCTTTATTTTCCCGGTCAATCTTTTTTAACTCATAATCAATACCATATTTTTTTAGTTTATTTTGTATTACTATTAATGCTTCTGCTAATATATTTCCAGAAAAACTTAAAAACCCATTAAACTTTCTAAATTGATCCTCTATTGCAGACTGATTATAAAACACTTCCTTACTTATGAAAACGGCGGGATGTTTTTCGTCATTCACTATAATATTCCACTCTTCTATCATTAAATCATTTTCATTAAGTTCAATAAATATGGTGTTTTTGAAATATTTTACACAATCGAAATTAATATTTCTAGCAAATACATAAACTTTTTTACATATACTATCAAGAATTTTGTATCTTTCAACTTCTACCATAAAAAATTCAAATTTTTGAAATACCACAAAAATCTCCGAATTCAACTTAAATTCAATTACCATATCTTCAAGACCGTGACTTATACCGACCAGTGAAGATTTTGAATATATTTTTTTCTCAATATTTGATTCTTTAGATATAAGAATATCACTTAATTCAAGCATCTATTCACCAACTTTCTATTCATTTTAGGTTGTAGTAATAAACATCACTTAGTTTTGTATTTACTACTCTTCTTATACTAGTACTATCTCTATCTTACCAGAATAACAAACCTTTATAGTATAATATGCAATATTTTTTATATATTTACATTTAAATTTTTAAACTAATTTATTCGAAGTGACACTGATTATCTATTAATTCATGTACAATATCCATAATAATATCAATTTCTTCAACGGTTATATTATCAACATGAACGCCACAGGTAACTACCACATCTTCCCTTTGAAATAGCAAAATCTTTAGTGATGATTATATTATTAAATCATAATTTATACATAAAAACGTAATACTATCAACTTATTTGTTGAGAGTTTTTTTTAACAAAACTAATATCTGATCTAAATACAAGTAATAATACAATAACTATTACAATAGAATTAAAAGGAATCATAAATAATGTATTAGATATTTTAAAGGAGGACAATATTTTGAAAGTTATAATAATCGGTGGTGGATGGGCTGGTTGCACAGCAGCCATCACAGCAAAAAAAGCTGGTGCAGAAGTTGTTTTATATGAAAAAACAGACATGCTTTTAGGACTTGGTAATATAGGCGGTATAATGAGAAATAATGGTAGATACACTGCTGCAGAAGAGATAATAGCATTAGGTGCAGGTGACTTTATACAAATCACTGATGCTAATAGTAAACATAAAAATATTGATTTCCCAGGACATAAAAATGCCTGGCTTTATGATACAAACAAGATTGAACCAGCAATTGCAAGATATTTAAAAGTAATGGATATTGAAGTTAATATGATAACAAGAGTAGTAGATATTAAAAAAGAAGATGATAAGATAAAAGGTATTTATTTATCAGATAAGACATATGTTGAAGCTGACGTATTTATAGAGACTACAGGCTCAGCAGGTCCAATGAATAACTGCGTAAAATATGGAAATGGTTGCGCAATGTGTGTTTTAAGATGTCCGGCTTTTGGAGGAAGAGTAAGTATAAGCAATAAAGCTGGAATAGAAGACTTAAAAGGCGAACGAGAAGATGGTGTATATGGTGCCTTTAGTGGTTCTTGTAAACTAGCCAAAGGTTCTTTATCTGTTGATATTACAAAGGAGCTGGACGCTACGGGAGTAGTTGTAGTAAAAATTCCAGATGAAGATGTAAATTTGGATAAGCTCAAACTAAAGGTGTGTCAGCAATACGCCCTAAAAGAGTTTGCAGAAAACATAATCCTAATAGATACAGGTGATGTTAAACTTATGACGCCTTTTTATCCATTAGAAAAATTAAGAAAAATTAAAGGATTTGAAAACGCAAAATATGTAGACCCATATGCTGGAGGCATTGGAAATTCCATACGGTATTTATCTATAGCCCCAAGAACTAATAGTATGAAGGTTATAGGAATAGACAATTTGTTCTGCGCAGGAGAGAAATCAGGGCTATTTATAGGTCACACTGAAGCTATGATAACAGGGGCCTTAGCTGGTTATAATGCAGTAAAAAGTTATCTAGGAAAACCTCTTTTGATATTACCTCGGACGCTTGCCGTTGGCGACATAATAGCATCTGCAAATGAAACAATAAACTCTAAGAATGGAAGGAAAATCAGATTTACCTTTGCAGGAGCAACATATTTTAAAAGAATGAAAGAACTTGGACTTTATACTTTGGATATAGATGAAATTAAGAAGAAAGTAGATAGATTAAACTTAACTAATATATTTAATGAAAAATTAATATAAATAAATAAATAAATGAAAAGGTCGACATCAAGTCCAGTCCTTTTCATTTTTATTTTCATAGAAATTGTTGTTAACTTTGTTTATTTTCTAACCTTTTTTCTATATATAAAATTGAAGCAATTGATCTCTCCCCCAAGCTGCCACACGGATTGTTTATGATTTCATCATTATAAAACATAGTAGAAGAAGATCCGCCATCTAAATTAGTAGCGTTATAAGCACCATGATCATAAAGCACATCTTGCGCCTCCTTTAAAGTAGCACCTATGCTATTTAGTTTTCTACCATCAATGACCAATAGTAATAGTGCTCCATCCTCCCTTTGGCCAATACAAGTTCTTGGTGCTATTCCCCATCCCCCATCGCCTTTAGTTATAGCCTTACGTCCATTAACTATCATAGCTGGTCCAAAAGACACGGCTTCCATTACTCCAAAATCCTGTATTTCTTTAATTGAATATAAACCAACTAATAACTTTCCTGATTTAGTTAATGCTACAGTTTCCCTTGTTTGATTTTCATTTTTTATACCATCAAAAATAATTTTTCCATTAGACATTATGATTCCAACTGGGTTTGAACCTGTACCTGTCCACTTTGATCCAGCAAGGTTATCTGTAAAACCTCCACCATTAATTGCCGCAATAGCATTATTGTCTCTCGCCATATCACTGGTTAATTGTCCTTCCATGCCTAGCATATTGCTATAACCTACTTTTAGTCTAGTTGGGTCTTTAATAACTAACAAGTGTCCCTTAAATTTCCTCCCTGTAATCTCATATCTTTCAATACCATCATCATTCTTATTTTCTACATTTACGCCAGAATCTACTCCATTTAAATTATCTTGAGCTATAACATCCACAGTTTGTTCACTCATAATTTGTTCTATTTTTTCATCTGATAAAAATGATGTTGCGAGCCACTGTAATGTGAAAGTAGTCATAGCTGCTCCTACAACGGTAGTCTTTACATTTTTAAACGGACCATAATATAGTATAAATGGTCCTGTAACAGCAGTGAACATTAACTCAAAAATTATGAATAATAAAATAATTCTACTCTTTTTTCTTATCATTTTCGTATTTTTTTTTATATTTGTCATTATTCCCATCCTTTTGCTTATTGGGTGGTATACTGCAATAATCACATTATAAAATATATAATGTTTTGCCTTGCAAATTTTATCCCATAAGATTTTCTCACTTTGTATTATAATTTTATTTTATATTATATACTTATTTTATGGTTTGTTTTATCAAATAAGTGAATTATTATTGCACTACATAAAAGCCCTAAAACAATCCCCGCCAAAATGTCTGTAGGATAATGTACATATAAATATAATCTTGAAAATCCGATTAAAGATGCTAACCCTAAAAACGCAACTGCATAACGTTTAAAATATCTTACAAGTACTCCTGCCACCGCGAATGATGAAGTAGTGTGCCCTGATGGAAATGAATAAGATAAAGGTTTTGAAATTAGAAGGTCCATTGCAGATATATTTTCTGATGGCCTAATACGCCTAACTACATTTTTCAATATCTCTTCTCCTAAAATTGTACTTAATACTAAAGCTCCTAAAGCCATAAATCCAATTTTTCTATATTTTTTATTTATCAAAAGCATAACTATTATTATAATCCATATGACTCCTCCATTACCTAAGTATGTTGATATCACCATGCTTTTATCCATAATAGTCCCATGCATGTTATCTTTTATATACAATAGTATTGAGCTATCAAATCTCTGCATTAACGATATCATTTTCATCATTCCCCTTTTTCATCTCTAGATGCCTCTATAAACGCCCCAATATTGTATATTATATATAATCAAAATTAAAATAAGATTAAAAATGTCTTAGATCTAACTTAATAATAGATAAAAAAGTATATATTGCTGCTAATGCACTGACTTCGCTAAGAACTACTAATTCAAATGCATTATCCGTAATATATACTTTTTTTACACAAACTGTTTCCTCGATAATATCTAAATATTCAACATAATGGTTATCTTTGTTCCTATACCTTCCGTGCTTTCTACATTAATACTTGCTTTATGTAAATCCACAATCAATTTAGCAATTGATAATCCAAGTCCCATGCCACCTTTTTCTTTAGATCTAGATTTATCAACAGTATAAAATCTTTCAAATATGTTTTGGATATCTTCTTTTGGTATTCCTATTCCACTATCACTAACACTTATTTTTACCTTTTTATTTTGAACCTCTGAACTTATATCAATTTCTCCTTGTATGGGCGTAAATTTTATACTATTATCAATTAATATCCTATTCATCTGCTTTATCATTTTATAATCTGCAAATATACTAACAATATCATTTTTAGAACAAGATATTAGATGGGTATTATCTATAAGTATGCTTTCTCCAAACACTTCGCTAATAAGCTCATTAAGCAAAAATTGTTTTTTCTCTATTCTTTGGTTTACGCTATTACCCTTTGCAATAAATAATAATTTTTCAACTAAACTTGCCATATTACTACTTTCTAATTTAATAGCATGGATAGACTTTTCTAAGGCTTCTCTGTCATCTTTCCCCCATCTATCTATAAGATTTGCATATCCCTGAATAACAGCAATAGGTGTTCTAAGCTCATGTGATGCATCAGATACAAACTGAGTTTGCCTATCAAAAGCTTCCTGAAGTCTATAATTGAAAATATACTACCTATAAAATCAGCTATTATCATTAAAACAAATAAAATTTTCATAAAATCATATTCGTTATCCATGTTTTTAACTACCTGAATATATATGGTCCCGTATGCTTTAGTGCCAATTTTTAAATTTTTATATACTAAATGTTTATCATTCTCTTTAGAATCTATTATCTTATCAAAAGGAATTTATTTCTTTGATACACCCTAATTCTTGCCAATAGTTCTTCTATTGCAAATGGTTTTGTAAGGTAATCATTCGCACCTACATCTAGACCTAGAACCTTATCAGATATATCACTTTTTGCAGTAAGCATAACAATAGGTACTTGGGATGATTTCCTTATTTCTTTGCAAACCTCAACTCCATTAAGTCCTGGTATCATAACATCGAGAAGTATTAAATCATAATCATTTCTATCTGATATTTTTAAAGCTTCACGCCCATCATACGCCACATCTACTTTATATCCTTCATGATCTAATTCCATCTCAACAAATGTTGACATAAGTTTTTCATCTTCAACTAAAAGAATTTTAAAATCATTAATAATATCACCTTCCTCTTATAGAAATATAGTGAGCAATTAGCCCACCATATAATACTAATATATGCTATTTTCTTATATTTTAAATCATTCTACTACTGCTTCCATTACATTAATGCTTCCACTTTCTGCATCCATTTTTACCTTTGCTCCAATTGGAAGAGTGAGTTTTGGATAATCGTGTCCTGAACAAAACCCTGAAAACATAGGAATGTTTAAATTGTATAATCTATCGTGAAAAACTTCTTCGAGTGTTAGGCTTCTTTCATAATGAGGTAAATCACAATTTTTAAATTGTCCTAATATAATGCCACTGCATTGCTTAAGTTTTTTAGCTAATAGAAGTTGTGTTAGCATTCTATCAATTTTATAAGGCGCCTCACCAACCTCTTCTATAAATAGTATTTTACCCCTAGTATCCATTTCATAAGGAGTCCCAAGCGAGCTACATATTAAACTAAGATTGCCACCTACAAGGTTACCCAGGGCTATTCCTCCAGTAATACAATTAGTTTCAAATGCTGACGAATTTTTAATAATATATGGATTATACCCCTCCGTAAATGTGTACATAAAACTTTTAAATGTTTCAATGTCTTCTAAATTAGAAGTTCCCATTGGGCTATGGAATGTAATAAGTCCGCATTTTTCATAAAATAAATTTAGAAAAACTGTTATATCACTAAATCCTGCAAATATCTTTGGATTCTTTTTAATTATATCAAAATCTAGATATGGGATTAGTCTGCTTGAGCCATAACCACCTCTTATGCAGAGTATCATATCAACTTCGTCATTTTTAAACATTTCCATAATATCACTTGCTCTGTCTTTATCCTTGCCTGCGAGATATCCCCACTTATCATATAAGTGTTTTCCCTCTACTATATTAAACCCTTGATTTTTTAAAAATATTATAGCATTTTTTATTGCTTCTACATTTTCTGGACTGGCAGGCGAAATAAGCCCAATAGTGTCCCCTATACGTAATCTTCTCCCAAGCATTATTAACACTTCCTTGAATTGATTTGAAATAATATATATTTATTACATTTAATTGAAATCTATTATAATCTCCTCCAATTATATATGCAAAACCATAAAAAAACAATAACATCTGTACACTGTAGAGACATGAAGCAACTAATGGGGATAAAAACAATTTAGCTGGAAAACCTTTTATATGTGTTGCTGCTCTTGGAGGAACTGGTAATGGATGTATTTCTACCCTTGCTTCATTCTAAAGATTTGTAGATCATGTTAAAGGTATAAAATATGATTTTATTGGAGTAACCCAAAGAAATAGAGAATATACGCTAAATACCATAAAAACTGCTGTAAAAAGTATGGCAGCAAGCTTAAATAATTCAAATTAATAATAGCTGAACCATTGAAAACAATATAATATTGTTTTCAATGGTTCAGCTATTTTTTTTATAACCAATATCATAACTTCACAACAAAGTAATATAAAAGCTATTATATTTATTTAAAATATTAAATTAGTATTTAGGAATTTCTAGAATAGCACCTTTATTTCCTGATGAAACTAATGCAGCATACCTAGCAAGATAACCTGTTGTAATTTTAGGTTGTCTTGGTTTCCAATTTGCTTTTCTTATTTTAAGTTCTTCGTCGCTTACTTCAAAATCAATAGTATTCGCATTGATATTTATTGATATAATATCTCCCTCTTCAATTAATGCAATATTTCCACCAACAGCCGCTTCAGGTGAAACGTGCCCAATTGCAGCACCACGAGTTGCACCGCTAAACCGTCCATCTGTTATAAGAGCTACACTATTACCGAGTCCTCGTCCCATAATTGCAGATGTTGGATTTAGCATTTCTCTCATTCCAGGCCCACCCTTAGGACCTTCATAACGAATAACAATAACGTCTCCTGGAATAATTTGGTCTGAATTTATAGCACTTAGCGCATCTTCTTCACAATCAAACACTCTTGCTGGACCTTGATGTTTTAACATTTCATCTGACACAGCTGAGCGTTTTACAACGCATGAATCTGGTGCAAGATTACCTTTAAGAACAGCAATTCCACCAGTAACACTATAAGGATTTGTAACAGTTCTAATTACCTCTGTATCCTTAATTTCGCAGCCTTTAATGTTTTCTGCAACAGTTTTACCTGTGCATGTAATCAAATTTGTGTTTAACAAATTCAATTTGTTTATCTCATTCATAACTGCATAAACTCCGCCTGCCTCATTCAAATCCTCAACATAAGTGTGTCCTGCAGGCGCAAGATGACAAAGATTAGGAGTCTTATCACTAATTGCATTTGCCATATCAACATTTAATTCAATACCTACCTCATGTGCGATTGCTGGCAGATGAAGCATACTGTTTGTACTACATCCAAGTGCCATATCCATAGTTAGAGCATTTTTAAATGCACCTTCTGTCATAATATCTCTGGGTCTTATATCCTTTTCAAGTAATTCCATGATTTTCATGCCAGCATGTTTTGCAAGTCTTATCCTCTGCGAATAAACCGCCGGAATAGTTCCATTACCGCCAAGTCCCATTCCAAGAACTTCGGTTAAACAATTCATGCTATTAGCCGTATACATACCAGAGCAAGAACCACAGGTAGGGCAACACTTATTCTCAAACTCTTCTAATTTTTCCTCTGTAACCTTACCTACATTAAAAGAACCAACTGCTTCAGCTATGCTTGAAAAACTTGTTTTGCATCCATCGATTTTTCCAGCAAGCATTGGTCCACCACTTACAAAAATAGTCGGTATATTAACTCTTGCTGCTGCCATTAGTAGACCTGGTACATTTTTATCACAATTAGGCACCATTACTAATGCATCAAAAGCATGTGCCATTGCCATTGCTTCTGTAGAATCTGCTATTAAATCCCTTGTTGCAAGTGAATACTTCATTCCTTGATGTCCCATTGCAATTCCATCACAAACGGCAATTGCAGGAAAAACAATCGGAGTACCTCCTGCCATTGCTACACCAATTTTTACAGCTTCTACAATTTTATCTAAATTTATATGACCAGGTACGATATCATTCTTTGAATTTACAATACCTACAAGGGGTCTTTCCATTTCTTCTTTTGTTAAACCCAACGCGTTAAGGAGTGCACGTTGAGGTGCTCTGCTTGTACCTTTTTTTACTACATCACTTCTCATAACATTACCACCTTTTTATATTATAATAATTAGTTGTATGTTTCATTTTACGTTGTATGATGTCTGTTGTCAATAGTATAATATTCTTTTATTCATTCTGTATTCCAAGGCCCCGCATAGCACGCAAAATGTGAAGTTTCATTGCGGTTTTAGCCCCTTGGGCATCACGCGCCTGTAAAAATTCCATGATCATATGATGATCATTTAGAGTATTCGCAATTATAGATTCATTTTCGTATGATAAAATTACTCCCTTATCAATAGCCTTATAAAGTATAGGCATTAACTTATTCATAAACTCATTATGAGTTGCTTTTGCTATAGATTTATGAAAGGCTTGCTCAGCCTCAGTACGGTCAACTTTACTCAAAATTTTTTCTTCCTCTAATTTACCGTAATGTATTATTCTTGCAAGTTCTTTATCTGTTGCACGTTTTGCTGCATAGTATGCAGTTTGAGGTTCAAATATTAATCTCATTTCATACAAATCTTTTACATTCATCTTAATTGTAGAAAACTCATCTAACCCAAAATCACCATTAAGCTTTTCATGATTTGCTACAAATGTTCCCCTGCCTCTCTTTATAACAAGTATATTATGAGTAGTCAAAATACGAATTCCTTCCCTAAGTGTTGTTCTACTTACTTGCAACTGCTTAGATAATTCATTTTCATTTGGTAATTTATCTCCAACAGCAAATTTTTTATCTATATTAATCATTGCAAGAATATCATCAGCAACACTTTGTGATAAACTTTTTTCTTTACCTTTCATCTTCTTAGCTCCTTTAAAACTGTTCTTCTATTCTATAATACATCATATAATATATTGTGGTTTTTTTCAAGGTAGATGTCTGATGTCTAATTAAAATTATTAAATTATTTAATTATTAAATTATGAATTTACTTATCCCATTTTAAAAACGGTGTTAGTATAGTATAATAAACATTAGTAAATTAAAATATTAACAGAATGGAGTGATAAACATGGAATTAAATTTTGATGAAGACTTGAAATTTTCTATGGAGATAACTGTAGAAAACAAGGATACCGCAAACTCATATGGATCTGGAGATCTAGATGTTTTTGCTACCCCTGCCATGACAGCACTTATGGAGAATGCAGCAAGAACCTGTGTCTTAAAAGGACTTCCTGAAGGTTTCACAACGGTTGGTATGGAAATTAGTGTTAAGCACCTAAAGGCAACTCCTATTGGTGTTGTAGTTAGAGCAGAGGCGTTACTTGAAAAGATAGAAGGCAAAAAATTATTTTTCAAAATAGAGGCCTATGATGATTTAGGTAAAATAGGCGAAGGATTTCATTCAAGATACATAGTGAACGCAAAAGACTTCATGAAAAAAACAGTACGTTAAATCATCTCCTGCAGAGCTGCAACAGCTTTTATAAATTTATTTTATCTGCAAATAATAATTAACGAAAAAGTAGCCTATTCTAATAGAACTACTTTTTCATTTATTTTATACAATAAGTATTAATTTTGTAATAAGATTAAATATATATTTAATCTAAGGGGGAATTTATAAGTGAACGTTACTAGAATATGGTTTAATAGGTGGTTTAGTAGTGCCTACAATATTATAGATTTGATAAAGAACAACGAAGATGGGAGAAAGTTTGAAATTTTTGTATCACATTCAAACGAACACTCTATCACTCTTCAAAATGCGGATTATGCATTCATTGAGCCTAACCTTTCAGATAATGATTACATAGAATATTGTTTAGACTTTTGCACAAAACATGCTATTAATATATTTGTACCTTACCATCAATTGATGTTAATCTCTAACAATATAGATCGATTTGAAAAAATAAACATTAAAGTTCTTGCATCTAACAATATAGATTTACTTAATTTAATTGATGATAAAGTACTTTTTTATAATGATATAAAGTCTAAAAACATATTAAAAATACCAGAGTACTCTGTTGTTAATACAAAAGAATCATTTATAGTTGCATATAATAAATTAAAGTTAATTGGAAGGGTTTGTTTTAAACCGACTGATGGAGTTGGAGGTGCTGGTTTTAGAATCATTAAGGAATCAAAAACCACCATTGAAGATATCTTAAATGGGTTTCCATCATATAGTATTTATCTTGATGATATATTAGATCTACTCCCTGAAGAATGTAGTTTCCAAAATATTATGCTAATGGAATACTTAGATGAGTATGAATACAGTATAGATTGCCTTGCTGACAAAAATGGCAATCTAGTTAGAGCTATCCCTAGGAAAAAAATTGATAAATATAATAGATATTTAGAAAACAATGAAGATTTAATTAGAATCGCTCATAAAGTAAGTGAATCTTATAAAATTCCCTTTATATATAACATACAAGTTATATATAAAAATGAAGAACCTAATTTACTAGAAATTAATACAAGAATGGCCGGCGGTGTTCATTACACTTGCATGTCTGGAGTGAATTTACCATACGAAGCAATAAAAGTCTTAATGGATGAGTCTATTTCTACAAGTGATGTAAATTTAGATATAATGGTTGGTAATATTGAAACAAGTATAATTTGTGATTCTATAAATAATGTAAATGTATAGTTTCAAGCATAAGAAGATGCACCTATATAACAGTGCATCCTCCTACTTTATATTATTAGTCTTTATTTAACCTCAGCTAAATATTTTATTATTCCATTAGATATATTCAAACCAAAATTAACTAAAGTTGTCTCATTAGATAGCTTGTCGCTATCAGATGTATTTGAAAGAAATCCACACTCCACAAGTACACTAGGCATTTTACTATTTCTTAAAACTGATAAATCCTCTCCATGTGTACCCATGTCTTTCCATGAATCATCATTTAATATTTCCTTTTGAACAGACTTAGCAAGTTTAACCCTATCCGTTTGTATGCTACTAGATTCACCATAGTAATAAGTTGATACACCATTATATACATTAGCTGTATTTGAATTAATATGCACAGAGACAAATACGTCCGCCTTTGCATCATTTGCTAAATAGGCCCTTTTAACTAAATCTGTTTTTATAATCTTATCTAACATAATATCTGTCTCTCTTGTAAGGGTAACTTTATATCCGTTATATCTCAAATTATCTACCATATATTTAGAAATTTTTAAGGTTAGATCCTTTTCGCATAACTTTCCATAAAATGCACCAACATCAACCCCTCCATGCCCGGGATCTATTACAACGTTATATTTAAATGAACTTTCTTTCTTTTTTATAAAAATCATTATCCTAGTGTCATTTCCATAATCTAAATGTGCATAGTTTTCATCTCCAGTTAACTTGTTGAAAGTTAGTGTAAATAAGTCTTTATTGTCTTCAATATTAATTTCACTTGAATTAAATTTATCTAATTTTGTTATATCTATATTTAATAATTTAGACTTATCTAAATTAATTTGAAATTTATCCATGTCTTCTTTAGGATTAAAATTAGTTATACTTTCAGTACAATTAATAGTATACTTTTTATAAAATTCATTTTCTTTAAATGAAATACTTGCATTTTCAATATTGCCTATGACTAATTTATTAGAAACTTCAGCTTTTATAAAGAAGGAACTCAGCATAAGTATTAAACCTAAAAATACAGAAATAGTAACTATTCTCCTTATTAGGAATTTAGTCTTTAGTTTCCTATTTTTGTTAATTTTAGTCATTAGTTCACCCCTTTCCAAATTTAAATTGTGATTAAATTGCAATAACCTGTATTTTATAGTAATTCACGTCTAAGTTATGCTTTTGATATTATTATATCACCTATTTGGAAATAATTGTATTATTATTAACAATTTATAATCTTTTTTAATATTAAATACTTTGTTCACTTTCTTTTACTTTTTTTATTTCATCAACTATTCTCGCTGGAACAGGAATATACCCTTCCCAATTTTCTGATAATCATCTCCTGCGGAGCTGAAATATCATTAAATAAACTTTCTTAACCTTTCCTTTGTTTTTAAATCAGCAAATGCTGCATCAACACTATTATAATATACTTGCTTATACTTAAGGAAAAGTCTATCACAAGGCATTCAAACTGTTGCTTTTTTACAGTTATATCGTATAATTAACATTGTAATAGTAATTTTGGATAATATGTATTAAAATACCATTTTAAAAGGTTTAAGCTATAACCAAAAAATAATCTATTTTTTAAAAAATACTATTGCGTTTCTGAATATATTTGTTACATTTTTCTTTCATTTTAACTTTATATTATTAAGGAGGTCGTAAAAATGTTTTGTAAAAACTGTGGTAAAGAAATGAAACCAGAACAAGCATCCTGCTCAAATTGTGGTGTCAAACGTGAACAAGAAGATGCTTTCTGTAATAACTGTGGCAACAAGGTGGATCCAAATGCAAGTACATGCTTAAAATGTGGCTCTGCTATTAAAAAGAAGAATATATCTTTTGATTTAAACTTAGGGGGTAAAATTAACAAAGCTTACATCTTAAAAAATATTAATCTAATTTTATCTGCAGTATCTGTTATACTATTATTCCTACCTATTTTTCAATTAAATGCTTATGAGCTTGGATATAACAACGCCTTAAAGATAACAGGATATGAGTCACTTTTGGGAATGACGTTTACAGATGGAACAAGAATGAGTGGTAGTATCTTCGCACTACTATTATTTGTATTTCCAGTTTTATTAATAGTTTCTAAATATGCCAAAAATCTCGAAAAATTTAGAAGGCCAATAATGCTTATTTCGCCTATTGGAAGTATTATATCTTTGTTCATTGTAAACTCCGGCATCGACAGTAAAATTTCTACTACTATTTCTACTGCCTCTGGATTCTGGTTATACTTAATAGTAAGTGCTTCTTTATTAGTTGTGGGTTATTTTGAATTTAAGAATATACCACTAAACAAAGAATCACTGTCCAATATTATAAACCAAAACACTAAAGGATAAAAAGTTACTATAAAGAAGCTTTATCCTATTAATAATATAGGTTAAGCTTCTTTTATTTTTTGTTTTTGAGGAATATATAGCTCAATATTCTTTTATTTGAAATTGTTAATACTTATTTATCCGCTCTATTATTATCAATTTTACATCTCAATTATCTATTGTTTTTGTTAGTTTCTCAAACCATTTCGCATCTCTAATTCTCTTTTGTTTTCCATGTGCTACATTAAGACTCTTCATGAGAGATATGGCGGTTATTATAAGTATTATGGAAAATGGAAGCCCTGTACTTATAACTGCAGTTTGAAGGGCTGCTAATGCCTTTTCTCCTCCTATAAGAAGAAGTACGGCTGCTAGTAGTCCCTCCATACAAGCCCAAAATATTCTTTGAGGGATTGGTGAATCTAATTTCCCACCTGATATTATATTGTCTACAACTATGGATCCCGAATCTGAAGAAGTAATAAAAAATGATATTACGAGTATTGTCCCAATTATTGATAAAATACCCCTAAATATACCACCCAAAAACGGAAAATTAAGTTGATTGATCATTTCAAATAACGCTACTGGAAGATTGTTTTGAACTACATCAAATAATGCGCCTCCCGATGCTGAATTAAGGTACATAGCCGCACCACCAAAAACTGATAACCATATAAAAGATAGTAACGAAGGTATTAAAAGAACTGCAAGAATAAATTCTCTTATAGTCCTACCTTTAGAAATTCTAGCTATGAATATTCGCTTTTTTTCAAGTTCTACACTAGTTACTTCCTTTTTCATAAAAACATCCTCTCTAAAGTAATGTTCTATTTTAAAATACTGTATACAATCTAAGCAAAAATTATCATCACAGTAAATAGACACATCATGAATTATAACAACATTATTATACTAATACAAATTTATGATTTAATAATAAATCAATTTTCATACCGATAACATCACATACTCTTAACGCCCTGCGCCCTCCCTTGTTTAAATCCAAATTATAATTAACGCAATAAAGAACTCACTTTCCAGTGAGTTCTTTTAATTTGGCGGAGAAAGGGGGATTTGAACCCCCGGAACGCTTTAACACGTTCGCCTGTTTTCGAGTTGTGCTGAAGACTTTATTTATAACTTTCTCTACTTAACGTTACTTGCCTCTAGTGATGTTTAGTTTGGGGTGCAAACACTGTTACCTTCTTCTAATTATTATTGGTGTGACTTAGTGACGACTATTTTGTCGTCGTATCGGCGCCACTTTACCATTTATTATTTCTTTTAACATAAATAATATAGGATTGGAAACAGTTCATCGTATTTACTCTAAATGCAGTTTTTATTTCAACTATTATGAGTAGAGTAATTGATATGTACCTGTCATCATCAGCGAATCATAGTACTTTATCTTAGGGTTATGAGCATTTGCTTTCTTCAATTTTTCTTTATCTTCATATGAAGTATTCATACCAAAATAAATCGCTTTTATCAGCTTTGAGTCGTATTTAATTACGCCTTCAGCTCTACCTCTAATTCTATATTCATTCTCATAACTCCACGAATTATGTTTTGTCATGAGACTGTTATAAATAATTGAATCGAATTTGGAAAAATCACCTTTTCCTTTTATAATGACATCATCAAATTTTTCTGAATATTTTACTTTTATAGCCTTCTGCATAATTGAATGGGTTGCATCGAATTCAATTAATATGCCTTTATGATTATCGGTATAATGTCCCCACATTGGCAAAGAATTACGGTTTGTTGTTAAACAATAAATACCCATATGCTTCTTAATAGCTCTTTTAACCGAAGTTTCAAAGATCCTAGAAAATAAGTTCATCTTCTTTTCTATATCATCAATTTTCTCAATTTGCAAAACCATTTCCGTTGGTAAATCACACATCTCCCTAATATGAGTGTAGAAATCATCAATTAATTTCCGGTCAACCACCATATTAATTGAACCTTCATAAGGGTCATTCATTTTATTGACCACGTTAAGATACAGTTGATTATTTTTAAAATTCTCAAACAAATAATCATCAATTCTTCGATAAGAATATAATGATTCCATATAATCACCCCACCTTAAATTCTGACCTTGAAAAATTCTTGCTACAAACCTTTCAAATGAGCTAATTATTTATTCACATCATACACTGTTATAGTAAATGGCAAGAAAATTTCTTCCCTATTTTTATTATGATAGAGCCCTGTTGAATTCAATATTAACTCCACTGACTATGCCTCCATTATCAAAACAGCAGTCACTTGTGATGCGTACTACAATGTTGTACTAGCGACCTCACTTTTAGATTTTCTAGAGAAACTTTCATAGCTTTCCTTATACTTATCCTTAAATATTTGTCCCATTTCGCCCAAATCCATTTGCATTCCACTTTTGTAATATGCATTACAAGCCCATCCAAACGCAAAAGTTACAGATGATGCAACTGCACCTGCCAATGCCATTACTGCACCTTCTCCTAGTGGTCCACCTAGCCAACCAAGCCCCTTTAAACTTTGAATACCTAATTTAAACAGTTGTTTACCAAATGACCCAGTTATTGTACTCCCAACTAATGACATGACATCATTTTTTGTAGCTTTACAATTATAAATATAAGCTATTCTAAGAGCAAGAGCAACTTGAAGGGTAGTTAAAGGTATTATATCAGCCCCTGGTATTGGTATTAACCCTATTCCAAAAGCCGAAACAGCCGCTCCATTTATCCAACCCTTCACATTTTCTTCTTTGTATCTTGATATTTTAAGAAAAAGTAGGTCTTTTCCTTCATACTGTAAGCTCTCGACTATTTTATTACTCAATTTATCAATATTGATATTCTTTCTTGCCGAAATAGGAATTACTTTTTGTCCTGTTTCGCTTTCTATTTGACTTATTACCGTATTATATGATTCGTAATCTGTAAGTCTTCCATTTTCATACCAAATGTCAATATAGTTTAGTACAATAATAATTGGTCTATTTAATTTTTTCAGTCTATGGTATGTGTCCACTATAGGTTTGGATGCCCCAACAGCTGCATTAAAAAATAACATAATAATGTCTGAGTCCTTATCTACAGATTCTACTGCCTTTCTACTAACCTCTTGATTTATATCATTCAATCCAGGTGTATCTTCAATAAATACATTATCTGAATATTTATAGAACTTTACATCTTTGGTTTCACCAGCAAATGCACTTACGTCTGAAAGTTTCCTTCCGGTTAAGGCATTAATTGTAGAGGACTTACCACTATTAACATCACCAATTAAACTAATAATTAATTTGCTTTTTGTAATTTCTTCATACTTTAAATTTTCATTATCAAATGATTCTTCAAACTGCTCTTTATAAAATTCTTCATTATTCTTCATTACTACTCACCCCATATTTTTTATTAGTATTAGTAGTTGCGTACTTAGTATATATTTCACCTGCAAGAATAAAAACTGCACTTATGCTCATAAATATAATAAACGCTTTTGTATTCTTTTTACCTTTTTTCATTTTTGCCCCCTAAATATATTCATTTAATAATTGTAGTATTCTACATATTATACCTAAATCCTTTACTTTTCACATTTTTTAACTTTTCTATTAAATCTGCTTAGTCTATAATGTTCATTGAATATTCCAACTTTTCATTTTCTCTCACATTCTATTCAGTACCCTATATTCACCATTAGCTCCTTTTATAAATTTGAAGATGAAGTTTACCTATTAAATATACCGTGTTCAATTTTATCAGCAACGTCCTTTTGCATAGTAGTAACATGAGAGTATAGGTCAAGTGTACTACTAACTGAAGAGTGTCCAAGCCTTTCTGACGCAACCTTAGCAGGAATGCCATAAGTTAGCATCAGTGTAGCATTGGAATGCCTCAGGTCATGTAACCTAATATGCTTTAGTCCTTTAGTTTTCAAAAACCAAGCAAATTTTTTACTGAAATTCTTACATGTATCTCAAGCTATCTCATCTTATATTTATCCATACTATTTTGTATTAATCAATTTGTTTGTTATAGGACTGGATTATAATATCCATTACATCATCTAATTGTAGTACATTTTCTAAACGAACTTCTATATCACCATTTCCCCATCTTCCTTTGTCTGTAACATCTATGCACAGACCTTTCGGGTCATTAATTTCATGGAATTTCATATTAATTGAAAGTCTTAGTCTAGATTTTTGTGGAACTATATCAACAAAATTAGTATCCGCTTTATAAGCAATGTATAATTTTTTTAATTCTCTTTTTACATAAGAAGAAATATTAAGAATTCTTATATTTAGTATATTAAATAATTCAAGCATATCCTCTGATAAATAATCGTAATCTTCCAATGTGTATTCAGATGTAGACTTATCTTCAGGGAGGAATTCTGTCAATTCATTTTCAGTAAGCTCTGGATATTTCCATATTTTTTTAGCTAAATTAGATAATTCTTTTGCTCTTGCAATGATTGTACTTTCATTCCAAGTTGTTTGTTTAACAACATAGCTATTTATTCTTAAAGCACTTTCTTTAAATCCACCTGTCATTTCTAACTTTTTAACAAACGAATAATCAGACATCTCAGGATTATATGCTGTTAATGTAAGATTACCAATTGAGTGTAAATAAGTCTTTTGTACCTCCTGCCAATTTACACCTAGCGACTGTTTCCATTCAGGTAATGGATTTTTATTCTGTGGCATAATGTGTTCAATCGTATAATTTTCTATATTAATTGGAGCTTTATTATTTACATTTTCAAGTTTACTAAAAATATAATTACGAATACGCATATTGTAGACATCTTTAATTATGAAGTCATTTTTAAATTCTTCATCATCTGGAAATAATTTATAAGAATCCAACATAATCATATATGCCTTTACTGAATTTAAATATTTATCTGGATTTATCTTATTTGCCATTAACATAAACGTTTTATTTAAAGAATTTGTTGGTATTCCTGCTATAGCCCTCCTAAATACATAACTTTCACAGCATTTAAGTATTTCAATGAATTCTTCTTTAGTTATTAGATTCGATTCATAATCTGCATAAACCTTTAGTAAAAATGGGAAAGCAACTTCCATTTGTAACTGACTAATGTCATTAAAAATAATATCTAGTTGTTTATCCCCACTCTTTGCATAATACATATTCGTATAGTATTTAGCATATGTATATAATTCTTTGCAAAATTCAACAACACCCCTTTTGTACTTATATCTATGATAGTGCTTAAATTCTTCATACACCTTTGAAAAATTAGGGATTTTCCCATTACTAAAAGACAAATAATCTCTAAAAAATTTATCCATAAGTGACGTCTGCTTCTCATAATCAAATAATTTCTCCATCAGCGACCAATAATTCTCATAGATATTATGCTGCATTCCTGGTTCTAATCCCATTAAAATATAGTTTCTAATTAAGTCAGATTGATATAAGTCCATTCCCGTACTATTCAAACTCTCAAAAATCAACTGTGCATCATCTACTGCTCTGTCCAAAGTGATATTTACTATCTGTAATTTCGCTACACCTTCTTGTATTTCTTGAGTACTTAATTTCTGCTCTGCAATTTTGCCTACAAAGAATTTGTAATTATCAATAATCCTCGATGCTTTAATTCCATCCAAAGGACTACGTTCAATTAGTTTGATAAGTACAGGCTTATCTGTCTGTGTTAATAACATCTTGTATTTTCCTTCACCAGTAGCATAATCATTCTGAAGACACATGCCATTAATTTCTTTTGGATTAATAGACTTGTCTTCTATATGTTCAAATCCAAAATCTCTTAGTGCTATTAATAACAAGGTAAGTGTAGTCATTCTTTGTTGACCGTCTATGATCATAAATTTTTGTATACCTGTTGGCATTGCCTGTTCAGCTATATTTACAATAGAACCGACAAAATGTCCTGTTCTACTCTTCTGTTGCATTTCAACAATATCATCCCATAATCTTTGGCATTGTTCTTGTTCCCAGCTATATTTACGTTGGTAAACTGGAATAATAAATTGCTTAGATCCGTTTAAAATTGAGTTTATATTTCCTTTTATAGCATCCATCGTTTTTCTCCTTTATTAGACTCTAATTTTGTTACATTAACTATATCACTTTCAAGCTTCCAGCAAATTTTTATCAGAATATGTTCTATTCTTGCTTATTGAAATCAAACTTCCATAACATTGCTTTTGTAATCACTTTTTCATCTTCAACATTTACACCTTGTCCAACTCCTGTATTTAACTTATTTACATTTGTCATTTTCTCTTCTAAACCCTTATAAAAAAGTATCTATACGAAATCAACATTAACGTAATTTAATACATTTACCATCGGAAGGAGCAGTATTCCTATAGACATGACCTTGCATATCTACATAATAAGCAGCAGATTCCGCCACTTCAAAAAAATATGCGGTCTTACCTCGAGCTTCTGATGGAATATAACTAGAGGACTCTATTTTTATAACACCTATGAAAACTAGTTCAGCATCATTATCAAGGTTAGTAACTGACATAACTAAATCATAGGCTTTAGGTTGCGTAATACTAGTAGTATTGTTATTACTACTAGTTGAAGTAGTAGCCTTTTTTTTAGCTTCTGCTTCAGCCGCCGCTGCTGCTACTTTAGCTTTTCCCTCATATTCTATTCTAGATAATTCAGAGCTTATTACTGACTTTAAATCTTCAATTTGTTGTGTTTGATTTTCACTTAATTTTTCTTTTCCTAATCCATCTATTAATTTTTTACCCTCATCATACTTTTTTACCTTTACTAGCTCTCTAACTTTATTTATATTATTGCTTGTTTCTGTATCTTTTTTTATTGATTCATTTATCTCAGCCTTTAAACTATCAACATCTTTATTAAATCCATTAAAGTTTGAATAATTTCTACTTATTTCTATTACTTCTTTGTTAGCCTCTTCTGTTTTCCCTTCATCAAAAAGCTTTTTAGCCTCTAGATATTTTTCTATCATATCCTTAGATTCTAGGACTTCTTTATCATTTGGTTTATCATCTAAAGCTAAATCAAACGCGGCTATTGACTTATTGTATTCCTTTTTTGTCATTAGCTCTATACCTTTTTTAACTATTTTATTAGCACTTAAATTTCTGTAGATAAAGAATGAACCTGTACCTAGAATAATTATTCCTATAACTCCTGCTATTATTAACTTATACTTCTTATTCATCAATCTGTCCCCCTTTTGGTGTTACTATTAATCTGTTTTTGTAAAATGACTTTTTACATACATCATTATATATTTATTCATACATGTTTATCATTCTAAATTAAAATTAATAATCAGAAACTTTCTTAACAAAAATAGACTGATCAACCGATATACTTATAATCTTTGGGGTATTAACCTTAATTTCAAGATTAAACATACCTCATATACTTAAATCTTGTTTATGTCTTCTTATAATAATGAATTAAAACTCATTTTCAAACAATTGTTCATCATAAATACTTCCTTTTGCTTCGTCATTATCAGTGTATATTGTTAGTGTCTTACTACCTACTAAAAACATTCTTACCCTATCTCCATTAAACCACGATATAGTAGCGTAATAACATAGTTCGCCGTTAATATTTCTATCTAAAGTTGGATTCCCAAGTGAACCCTTATCTAATGAACTTAAAATACTATTAACTTCAGCCTTTGAGTGTAGATTATTAGTCTCTTCTTTCTTTTTCTTTTCCTCAGCTTTTTTTTCTTCTTCAGCTTTCTTTTCTTCCTCAGCTTTTTTTTGTGATTCGATTTTAGCTAATTCTGAATTCATTTTAGAGTTTAATTCATTTACTTCATTTTTTTGTTCTTCATTTAACGAATTTTTATTTATCCCTTCAATTAGAGTTTTTGCTTCACCATATTTTTTCTCTCCAATTAACCCTTTTAACTTAGTTATATTATTCTTACTTTGTTCAACTTCTTTAAACTTTTTTTCAACTTGATCCTTTAGTAAATCTATATCTTCTTTTATTGCATAATTACTATATTCCTCATCTATTCCATCTAATACATTTTTTGCTTCATCAATATTATTCTCTTCTAGTGCCTTTTTGGACTTTTGATAACCCTCCAATATGGAATATAGCTTTTTAGCCTCTTCATTACCATTATCCTCATCTAATGCTAATTCTAATGCAACTAAAGCTTTATCATAATTCTTACTTTTAATTGCTATATTAGCTTGTTCGATTGATTTTTTAACAATGTTATTTCCACATCCAATTAATGTTACTGCTAGTACCATAAGTATTATTGCAAATGTTATTTTTTTCATAGTTATCCCCCATTAGTATTTATTTATATATTATCACCATTATTTTACACTATCTATTATAAATTTGCTATATTTTTTATGATAAATCTTGGGTCTGTTTACCCAATTTAGGCCAATTTTATTGGGCTATAAAACCATTATTTGATATTAATTGCAAGCAAAATAAAAGTAGCATAACCCCCATCATGTGGAGATTCTCCTACTTTTGTTTTATGGTTATCTCATTTATTATTAATTGTAGTAATATTTTCTTTTTATGTCTAATTATTGTTGGTATAGCTATGCTAGTGCTATCTAGCCTTTTAGAACTACAAAGATTGCAATATCAATTTATATTTTATTAATGCTTCAGGTTTATACAAACTTAAACTGAATTCATTATTTAATACTAAATCCTTTATTCCTTTATTCATTTCATAAAATCCACAACTATATCCTTCTAATCTTTTTTCTTTCTCCAATTCGTCATGGCATTTACCTCTATGACAAGTAGTTACATCAATTACTTGCTGCTCCTTTGTTTTAATTAAAAGTATAATATCATCTTTAGATAATGTTTTTCCACACTTTTCACATACTAAGTTACCCATTTACAAAATTCCTCCTTAAAAAAGCTTTTAGTAAAATAATACCACAAATACTGGATAACCCCAATATATTATTGTTTTTTTTGTGTTATGAATTTAACTACCTATTTCTTGTGGGAATATACGAATTGGTTCCATCATCTTTACTCCTCTTCAATTTATTAATCGCTAAATATATTTTATATTGATTTTTTCCGTTAATGGTAACATTGCGCGGTTTCCCTATTTTCGCATCTATAGTTGTGTTAGCATAGATCATTTTTTGATGATTAGCACATAATATCACCATATTTTCTTCATTTTATTTTCCACCTTTAGAAACTAATACCCAGTTATGCTCCTCTGAATATTCATTACCATCTTTCTTCATGAGTGTACACTCGCATCCCTCAATTTGGCATTTATTTTTATATTTCTCTTTAAGCTTATAAACAATCTTTAGATTTCGCTTAACCATACTAATATTCAATTACACAAAATATTATAAAACTATTTATAGACCACATTATAATTTTAGTGAAAAGAATTAGGTAAATAGAGAAAAGGAACTATCTATTTAAGATAGTTCCTCTTCTTAATTTGAAGAAGCAGTTAATCTATTAAATATACCATTTTCAATCTTATCAGCTACATCCTTTTGCATATTAGCAGTAACATGTGAGTAAAGGTCAAGCGTAATACTTATACTAGAGTGACCAAGCCTCTCAGATGCCACTTTAGCAGGAATGCCATATGTCAGCATCAAAGTGGCATTGGAATGCCTCAAATCATGAAGCCTAATATGCTTAAGTCCTTTGCTTTTTAGAAACCAAGCAAATTTTTTACTGAAATTCTTAGGTTCATAGATATTTCCATCAGGATAACAACAAACTAGATCATTAGTACCATAAGCACTACCTAGCTTAATTCTATTTTCCTTTTGTGCCAAATTGTGTTCTTTAAGAAGAGTTATGATACCCTCTGACAATTCAAGTGTACGACAGCTCTTATTAGTTTTAGGTGTTGTAAATACAGCTCCAGCACTTGTGCTAACTAAGTTATTATTAATAGTCATTCTACATTCTTTTAAATTAATATCAGACCATTTTAAACCTAATATTTCTCCACGCCTCAGTCCAAGTGTAGCACCTAATGTTATAGGCACCTCCATTTCTGTTCCTTTACAGACATTTAATAGATTTATAAGTTCAACTTCATCATAAATCTCTGCCTTATAGGGCTTTACTTTTGGAATTGTAACTAGTGTTGAAACATTTCGTTTAATTTGTTCCATTCGCAATGCTTGGTCTAGTGCTTTCCCTAGAGTCCTATGAATAGCCCTAATTGTGGTTGGAGATAATCCTCCTTTGCCATCTAACCGGCCATTTTGAGATAGTTTAAGATACATGTCTTGTAGATGCATTGGTGATAATTTTTGTAATAATATATTCCCTATTCTAGGAATAATGTAATTCTCAACATTTGATTTGTAGCCATCTATTGTTGTTGGAGCAAGGTTTGGTTCAACATAGATCTTTATCCAATTTCTTAGATAAGAAGCTACCGTAATTTTTGTATCTTCAACAAATGTGCCACCATCTAGCTCATTCAACATTTGTTGCATTTCCTTTTCTGCATCTTTTTTCGTTCCATATATAGATTTAAACATTCTTTGTCTTTCACCATTTTCATCAATACCGAGTTCAATAGTTATTTGCCATGTTGTACCGCTTTTATATACTCTTTTCCTTATGTGACCTCTTGCCATTTTTAAACCTCCTGTATAATAAAATAGGGGAGAACAAACTCCCCCTTTAATTAAGCTATTATTTTTTTATTGGGTTCAGTCACCCATGCTTCAAAAACTTTTCTTGACACTTTGAATATGTGTCCTATTCTGATCGACGGTATATCGCTATACTTTAATAAGTGCAAAGCTTTGGCATAGCTAATATCCATATACTCAGCTATATTTTTAGCAGTCATTATTTCTGGATACTCAATAAGATTTTTCATTTAATAGTACCTCCTGTAATCATATTAATAATATATATTTATTGCTATAGAATTTCAACTTTATATATAAATGTTAGAGTTTGTAATCCTGTACAAATTTTGAGTACACAATCTCGTTAGTATGTTCTTTTCTATTTCAAAGAACCCCTCTTAATCCATTAACCAGTTGGTAAAGTAAACTCCGAAATCAACTCCGAAAAACCCTATATTTTTTTGTTAACCTTAATCCTTATAATATATTTTCACATAAGATTGTTTTAAGAGAAAACTTATCATTTCCGGAGTCTTTTTCGGTATTTTATTAACTCTATTTATCTCCCCAATTGTCTGCTATTACTGCTTCAGCTACAATTGGAACTTTTTTCAACAGGTTATTTCCTGCCATCTCCATGGTGTTTTGTAATATTTCTTTTATTTTATCTGCCTCTTCAACATCAGCCTCAATTAATACTTCATCATGCACTGTGGCTAGAATTTTAGCGGACGTTCCTCTCAAATTCTTTGGTAACATTCCAAGCGCAATCTTTAATATATCAGCACCTGTTCCTTGCACCGGTGTGTTAATAACTTCTGTAAATGAAGGTTCACCAAGCCACAACCTCCTTCTATTTACTAAAGTCCTTGTTTCAAAATATTGATTAGCCGTAATGCCCTTGAGCTTAATAGAATTGATTTTATGCCATTTTTTGATGCCCTCATAATAGGCAAAATATTTATTTCTAAATTTTTCAGCCTCTTCTAGACTCATTTCAACCCCATAACTGTTCATAGCATAATTTTTAAACTTACTACTACCCATTCCGTAAAGTAGTCCGAAATTCAATGCTTTTGCAGATTGTCGTTCAGCTTTTGTAACTTTATCTAATGGTATATTATTTACCAATGAAGCAGTTAGAATATGAAGGTCTTGATTATTTTTATATGCTTTAATAATTCGATAATCATCTGCTATTTCACTTGCTATTCTAAGTTCTATTTGTGAATAGTCTGCCATTACCAATACCTTACCTTCTGGTGCTGTAAAACATTCCCTCATATCAGGCTCATGGGGGATTTGCTGAAGATTAAAATCCGTGCAAGAAAATCTACCTGTCTTTGTGCTACATTGAGAGTAGTTAGAATATATCCTTTGTTCTCTGTCCACAGTACTAATAATTTTTTCTGTAAATTGAAGTAATTTGCCTATCCTTTTGTACTGGAGTATTAATCTAACTACCTCATATCTCTTAGCGATAGGTAGCAATTCTTCTTTTGATGTGCTTTTAACGTATATATCAATGGCTCCTAAAGCTGTTTTTATTTGTGCAGGACTATTAAAATTAATATCATCACTTGGGAAATACATGTTTAACTCCTCATACAATGAATTTTGTTCACCTCTATATCTACTATGGAGGGATTCAAGCTTTTTAATATCTACATACATGCCATTAAGCTCCATTTGTGCTACTGCCGGAATGGCTGCAAACTCTATAGCTGCTGTAAATGTAAGGTTATACTTTTTTAATTTTTCATTCATAGCCTTTCTTAATGGCAACAAAACATATGCATCATAAGCTGAATATACAAGTTGCTCTTGTGGCAGCTTATCCATCGCCCAATCATTTTTTTGATATTCAGTGTCCATGGTTATATTAGTATAGTGAGCTACCAAATCCCTCAACTCAAATTTAATACCATAGTATCCTGAATCAATAACCTGTGCTGAAAGCATTGTGTCATATAAGTTTTTTGATATATCTATACCTTCAACAAATAGGAATTTGTAATCATTTTTTACGTTATAAGCCACTTTAATTACATCAGACTCTAAAAAAGCCTTTAAAGCCTTCTTCCCCTCTACATCTATTTTGAAAAAATCAATTATTATGACTGCTTTCCCCTCTACAGCTATTTCAATAATCCTTAACTTATTGTGCCTTGGATCTAACCCAGTTGTTTCAGTACGTAATCCAATACAATTCACATTCTCTATACTTTTCATAACTTCTTTTAATTCTTCATTGTTATCAATATAATTATAATCAATCATTTGTACCCTCTCCTTTTTTAAAGGACTATAGGTAATCTTCATCCCCATAGTCCTTAATAAATTTAATTAAATAGTGCATTATTATATATATTTGATTCCGGTATACTACCAATATCTACAACTTTAATTTCTTTGTTCAACACATTCACTTTTGGCAAATTACTTTCATCCGAATTTTCTACATTCCTGTGTGATATTAGGAGTAGGTCTTCCCAATGAAAGCAAACACACTTCTGATCTGGTTTTGTTTTTTTCACTAATTCAACTCCTGCAATATTCTCAAGAGTAGAAGTAAAGTTTTTCTTTAAGAAAGGCTTAATTTCTTCATCTATGCAAAACTCTTTGTAGTTATCAAATACTTCTTTCAACGTATAAACACACCTACTTTCATTAATAGAATCATTTCTATTATTAAACCAGTAGACTACAGAGTTATTTTCTTCACGCATCCTTGACTTAAGTTCCAACATTGAGCAACTTTCCACAAAATAACCTCTTGTTAAAAGACTAATTCTTCCCTCAATTGCCCAATTCAAAATGCCACTTAATTCTCTCTCTAACTTAGATTTTAACTCTGTATCCCGCTCACTTTCTGACACATAATTATTAACTGGAATAGCCAAAGTTCTTTCATCCATTGCACTTGATCTGTCTGCAATATATGGAATTTGGTTAGCCGCAAAAATTAATTTCGCCTCATTTTGAAAACTTACAGGGTTCTTATATAGTGCCTTACCAGAAATTTTATCTTCTCCAATCATCATTTTAATAAAGGATGTTTTGAATTTTTCTGTAGCATCAATTTCACCACCTATATTAGCTAGTTTGCCAATTAACGTTGCTGCATTAACTTTATCATGTAACTCCCCTATTGAATATGCAGTAACATTCTCATCACCAGCAATGCAGGTCATGATGTGCTGTATAACACCCTTCCCTGTACGTGGCTTCCCAATTAGAAAAAGCATCTTTTGTAACTGGTTTCCAGGAATCAACAGATAACCTAGCCATTCCTGCAAGGCTTTAATAATAACTTTTTTATCACGTTCGTCTATAAAAGTTCTGTCAAGAAACTTTAACCATGTTGGGCACTTAGCATTTTTATCATATTTAATTCCTAGCTGATTCAGACAGTTGTAGCTGCTATCATGTGGAAGTAGTTTTGGACATCCTTTATCAGATATCAAAATCATTCCGTTCTTTAAACATATCATATTTTCTTTTTTATTCTTATTTGAATCCTCTACCTTAATTGCTGTTTTTGATGTTATATAATAAAGTATATTTTCAACTCTTGATTTCGTGTATCCATCTCCCAATTTTACAATTATTTTTTTTTTCAGTATTTCGTCTTCTATTGCCCTATAATATCCCACCTCATACTCATAAAACGTTTTAGCAATGGATACTAGTACAGATGTGCTCATTATTTCATCCCCTATTTCCAAATACAAATTTTTATCATTTGTATTATGCTGTTTTTGTAATTTTTTTATCATAGTTACACTACCATCAATATCTAGCATCTTCATAGCTTTCTTTATATATTCTGATCTTATTAACTCTTCATTTGTATTCTCATTAAGTATATTTGCAATGAAATCATCAAGCTTCCTCAAATTTTTAACACTATCACTATCAGGCTCTAATCTCCTAACAGCATCATTAATTACTTTGTCTTTTTCAATGATTTTTCTTTCATTAATGATTTTACTAAAAATGTTTCCCGCAACAGATTTTTTGTTACAACTAAGATTACATCTAAACCCTTCTTCACACACTTTAGAACATGTTACTGGACCAACATTACCTTCAACTATATTTTTCGACATACTATTAAATATGTTTTTCGCTTCCTTTTCCTTATATTCATTATTCTTTTGGCTTAATTCAAGAAAAATATCTTGCCCTATACCTCCAAATACTGAAAGCGTTGATGCCATAAAGGTCCAGTAGGTATAACTTTGATCTTGGGGATTTTCATACATCTGCTTCATAAAATCACATTTCAAAACTTCATCCATTACTTGATCTTTGTTTAGATTTTTAAGTTTTCGAACAGCATAATATAGAGTCTCATCAAGACTACTCTTAGAAACATACTCATCAATTTTTATTAGACCCGCCAATTTTTCAAAGTCATATTCAGTTTCTTCATTGAAACAAATAACTTCACAAGGCTTTATGTCTTCTAAATCTTTTACATTATTGGTACATGGTAATCGCAACATGTGCGCTACATTACAAACTGCCATATCTCCTTTAAACTCAGGGATAATATTTGCTAAATATCTGAGTAAACCTTCAAATATTACCCTGTCTTTTACAACATCTATTACATTCTTAGTAGTCCAATAACAATGTATACCATTTCCTGAATTAACTATTAAAGAAGGTTCATAACCTAATTGAGTCAGTTGATGTATTAACTTCTTTTTCAATTTTTCCCTCTCTAAGGAATCCATATCACTAAACTTAATTCCACAATGTTCATCAAAATCCACATATAGGCTTGATGCTTTAGTACAAAATTCTGCTGTTCCTTTTTTATCATTTCTTATTACAGGACCGTAATATATATTATAATTCCTATATTTATGAATTATTTCAATTACTTCGTTCACTGCACTATTAACATCACCCTCTAGAGCTACAAAAAATTCTACAGGTTTTAGTGAAGTTTCTTTATTAGGAATAGCCCTTATATTAATAAAGTCTTTTCCCTCATCTTTACCTTCCCTCGTAAAAAGCAATTTTACTATTTCAGATATCTTATCATATTTTTTCTTTTCCATAATAAACCTCCCTTAATTTTTTAAATTTAATTATAATATCTACATCTTTGTTTGAGTTGAGATTTTAAATAGCTTAATTGAATTTTTTATTCCGTGTTCTAGGAACAAAATAAAAATTATTTCTAAATAACCCATGTTTTTTTTTGTTAGGCTATGTTGCTTATATGATTTTAAGTAATGTTAGTATCATTATCTCAATTCCAAAATAACCCACAAATTTTGAAAAAAAATAGTATTATGATATATTAGTTCGTTAAGGTTATGTTGCCTATGAGATTTTAAGTAATGTTAGTACCATTATCTCAATTTCAAAGTAGTCCACAAATATTGAAAAAAAATAATATTATGATATATTAGATAATAAGAATCTTTATTAAGGGAGAGATGAAATGATTACTACAGATACTAGGAAAGAAATATTTATTCTACGCTTTATTAAGCTTAACTCTATAAGACAAATTAGTAGGGACCTTAATATAAGTAGGGTTGCATTGAGTAATATAATCAAAGACTGTATGCAAAAGATAGAAAGCCTTGATTTACAATATAAAACAGACTTATTACCTTTTATTAATGTGATTGTTGTACCACCAATACGTAAGCAAAGAATTGTACACAGGTATAAGGTTACTGAAAATCATATCACAATTATTAAAGAGCTTATAATTAAAAATGAGTGGAGAAGGACTCGTACTAATAATGCAAAAAGCGTACTTACACTTTACCGCGATTTTCTGGCAAAGCTTACCTCCTATGGGGAAGAAGTTATTTCATATAGTACTTTTTCTAATATTGCAACCAAAGAAAAAAAGTTAATAAAATAATACTTAACAAAGAAATATAAAATAACAATTAGAATCTGGTTTTTATTTAATTTTAATGTCTTGGTATGCCTTCCTACAACTTCGAAAGTGCTATACCTATTTTCAGCAGTATCTAAGCTTTTTCAGGAGTAATTGATTTTTGTGATAAGTAATTTAGGACAATTTTTTTGATCTCTTTTCCCTACAAAATTTCAAATTGGAGAGACTACTATTACCATCACAAAAAAAAATAGCAGCTATCACTTTAGCTGCTATGGGACATCACCTCCACTTATTAGGTAGGAAGTCCCGCAATGTATTGAAATCCATCCCACTTTTTTTTGCAACCATCAATGTGGCCTCAATTGCATTTACTTCCTTTTCAATGATGAGTATTATCTTTCCTACTAGTGCTAGTATCTCTGCCATTGGTAGTACCTCCTTTTAGTATTCTTCGGCAAGTAGCATTGTAGAATGAGTTTCGTCATCAATAATAAACACCTTATAATTTGCCATTTCTGTAGCAAATACTCTATGTGTCATGCTATATTCTGGTACTTCCTGCCTATGCTCTATCCTTTGAAAGAATACCTCATCGACTCTTTCATTTGTTATTTCAAATACCTGAAGATAATCCATGTTATTTGCTTGCTCCTTAAGTGTATCTATACAATCCCACATGAATAGCTGTAACTCTAGTGGAATTTCCTGTTGAATTCTTTTAGTAATGTACCTATTATTTTTATCAAACATCTTTCCCATCTCCTTATTTTAAAGTATTCCTTTTTCTTTTAGGCTACAGTATTTACCCTCTGAAGTTATAATTATGTGGTCAATTAGTGATATACCAATTAATTCTCCACATTCCTTTAGCCTCTTAGTTATGCTAATATCTTCCTTAGATGCGGTTGTATCACCTGAAGGATGGTTATGACATAGAATTATGGATGCAGCATTAGATAATAATGCAATTTTATATACCTCCCTAGGGTGTACTATTGAAGAATTTAGTGACCCAATGCTTATTACACTTATTGATACCGGCTGATTCTTAGTATCGAGACAAATTGCAATTAATTTTTCCCTGTCAGATTCCTCTAGGAATTGTCTAGCTATTTCTGCAGCCTGCGAAGGTGTCGTTATTTTACGGCCTTCATATAAAATGCTACCTTGCTTTACCATCTTTATTGATACAATATTTACCCTCTTAGCAGGAGTATTACTATTTTCGGCCACTATCATTTCCTTTCGGCCTCCATTTACTTTGCCAACACAGTATATTGAACTTGTCATATTATTATCATTCCTTTCTTATATTGAGGCATAAAAATAGTGCCTAACCTCAATTATTTGAGATTAGGCACTTTACATATTTCAATTCCTTATTAGGTTCTATATCTTCCAGTAAAATAACTTAATTTATTGGTAGTCTATCATTTTTAGATATTATAATTACACCCTTCATATACTTTTTAAATAATAAGTAAATATTGAACTGCTGCAAACTGTTTATCCGTTTATTGATAGTATTAGGTTTGATCTTTTGTTCAATTTGCGATTTTATAAAGTCACTGTACTGTGCAGAATTAAATTCTCCGGTAAATACTATTCCTAGCCTTTCAATGAAATAAATAAAGCTGTTTACATCAAATATATATGATTTAATGGTTGTTGATGCCTTATTATTTTTCATTAAATTTTCTTTGAATTCTTCAATTATATTCTTAGCCTCTTCACTGATTTTAAACTCCATAGGCTGTCTTCCATTTGGCATCTTTGTTATAGGTACCATCATCTCATCCAAGCTTTCTTGTTTAGTAATTTTCTTTGTTTTAATTGTTGACATTAACTATTCCTCCTAAAGTAAAATACCCTTAACCTCTATATTAAGGTTAAGGATTAATTCTCTATAATATACTTTTATTGAATCCTAAGTATTATAAGCCTATTTCTTGATGTTACTTCTTCTGATTGGATATAAAATAGGAGCTTTTCTACTTCTTCATCTGTAAATACTTCTACTTCTTTTTCACTACCTGCAGCTAGTTTTAACTTATCTTTTTTTAGATTTACCACTTGCTCAGTTTGATATTTTTCATCCATTAGGAATTGATTGAAAGATTGTAGGCTATTAATTTTCTTATTAATGCTATTTATCTCATAGTCTTCTTGGATTAAGCAGTTCCTGTATGAAGTGATATGGAATCTCTTTAGATTACCTGTGAAGGTATTCCCCTTAGACTCCGCCCATTTGAGAAAAACTCTGATATCTCCAACGTAGCTTTCTACTGTCTTTAATGCCTTACCATCCGAAACTAAAGCTTCTTCAAAATCTTTTATTATCTTTTCTGCAACTATTTCAGCGTTATTAGCACTCATTGCTATTCCTCCATGTAAGCAAGTAGTTCTTTAGAAGTTAGAGATAATTCCATTATTAAGACTATAGCAAAATCATTGTTACAAAGTATTAATGAGCTAGTGTACTTACCTCCATCACTGCATTCAATTAAATCAACATATTCTGGTATAACATCTGCTACATCTATTGCTATTTCGTCATTAAGTTTCTTGATATCCTCTTTGTTTTCTACAACTAAAACATATCCTCCATAAATATTTGCATCCCTTACTTCACCATAATTTTCATCTAATATAGTTGATATTTTTAATACTTTTGCTATTACCTCTACTGGTAGGTTTTTTAGAGCTCCTGCTTCTATTTTGTTTGCTATCTTCATCATCTCCTATTCCTCCCCACTATTGTAAGCGTAGTAGGTTCTTTCACCATATGAATCTATGTAGCCCCTTTCTGATTCTTCACATTCTAATACATCCCACCAGTCATTATCCCTCAAATATTGCTTTGCCGTTTCTTCTTTAGATGTGCCAAATATCCACATGTCAGCTATTTCTTCAATGTCAAACATACTAGTTACTTCATAAGCATCTTCTAGTTTTGCATCCAATTCCTCTCTAGCTAAATCTTTCATTATTTCCTCATCCTTATATAAGTAGTAGCCTTTAATTTTACAGTATCCTTCATCATTTAGAGATGCGTATGACTTTATAGCATCATCTACACTTATATCTAAACTTACATTGGACCTTAGAAATAGATAGCATCTTAAAAGGTCCATATCCTCTAAAGACTCAGTCACTTCAGCTTCTGCTTTTGTAGCATTATAGTTTAGGTATGTATCAAAGTCCAAAGTATTTTCTTCTATCCTTTCTATGAATTTTCTTATGGTACTTATCTCTTCTTCTGATATGCTTTTATATCTGCTGTAGATGTTCTCAACCTCTTTAGATATGAATTTACCGATGATTAAATTATTATTTGCATCCATAATAGTTCCTCCTTGAATTCGAAGATAGTGTAAACACTATCTTTGTTTTATTTATTTAAAACCCTGCTATTGCAAGGATTGTAGCTACTTTTAACAAAAAAAGCAATGACCCCCCTCTTTCTGGTATAATTGTTGTATCTAACC
>NZ_JBOITN010000007.1:0-31569 GCF_050717545.1 Clostridium sp. | reverse complement strand
GACTCCTGGAAGAACACCAGGTTGATAGGTTAGAGGTGTAAGCATGGTAACATGTTCAGCTGACTAATACTAATAAGTCGAGGGCTTGACCAAGATAAATAAATGTAACAAACATATTAATTTTGTGATACATACTTCATTCGTAAGAATGAAGCAGAGGCTTTGAGCGAGAGCGAAAAGACCAGCACTGTGCAATTTTCAGAGAATATTTATATTCTCAATCTGGTAATTATGGCATGAAGGTAACACCCCTTCCCATACCGAACAGGTCGGTTAAGCTTCAATGCGCCGATGGTACTGCAGGGGTAACCTTGTGGAAGAGTAGGTTGTCGCCAGGTAATAAAAAAAACGCTAAGTTCATCTTAGTGTTTTTTTTGCGTAAATGTTTAACGATATTTCAGAAGGAAAGTCTCACACTTCTGTAAGTGGGAGTTACTAATATATGATATACTAATATTGAAAATTAGTAATGAAACTTGAATGAATTTAATTGTAATGTAAATAGTTTGACATAAAAGGAGACGGTTAAAATGAAGACAATACGTTGGGGAATCATTGGATGCGGAAACGTTACAGAGGTTAAAAGTGGACCTGGATTTCAATTAGCAAATAATTCACAATTAGTAGCAGTAATGCGCCGTAATGGAGAATTGGCAAAGGATTATGCTAAACGTCATAATGTGCCTAAGTGGTATGATAATGCAGATGAATTAATTAATGACCCTGATGTTGATGCGGTTTATATAGCTACTCCGCCTGCATTTCATAAAGAGTACACATTAAAATGTGCTGAGGCTGGAAAACCAGTATATGTTGAAAAACCTATGGCACGTAATTTTGAGGAATGCAGTGCTATGATACAGGCATGTGAAAATGCAGGTGTTTCGTTATTTGTTGCCTATTACAGAAGGGCTTTGGACCGTTTTAATAAAGTTAAAGAAATAATAGATTCGGGTAAAATTGGAGAAATACGTTTTGTATCTGTTATCTTATATAAGAAGTTGGTTCAGATAGACTTGAAATCTGGGGAATTACCATGGAGAGTTATCCCTGAAATATCAGGAGGAGGCGAGTTTCTAGATCTTGCTTCTCACACCCTGGATGTTCTAGATTATATTTTAGGACCAATTAAGGAAGCAGTTGGTTATGCAGATAATCAAGCTAAATTATATGTGGCAGAAGATATTGTTACTGCTGCATTGTCCTTCGAGTCAGGTGTCAAGGGAACGGGAACATGGTGTTTTTCAAGTTTTACAAACTATGATATGAATGAAATTGTGGGAAGCTTAGGGAAGATATCATTTTCGACTTTTGGAGAAGAACCAGTTTTGCTGACAACAATAGAAGGTGAAGTGCAGATGAATATTGCAAAGCCTGTACATATTCAGCAGCAATTAATTCAAAGTGTTGTAAATGAACTTAACGGTCAAGGACTGTCGAAAAGTAAAGGAGTTAGTGCTGCTCGTACAACTTGGGTTATGGATGAAATTTTAAAGAATTATAGAAAAAATATGAAGTAAAATATTAATAATTTACTTCATATTATTTAATGACATTTTAGCTCCGCACGAGATGATTTAATAAAGTGGTATCGTGTTTTATGTATAAAAGGGATAGGTTTCTGAGGAAATCTATCCCTTTTATATTTTTTAACGATATTTCAATGACCCAGGAGATGATTTAACACAGATGAACAGTTATTTTGTTATTAAAACTTAGATATATTATAATATGACAAAATTGCTTCTATAATATGTTATATGAATTAATTATAAAGGAATTGGATTAGAATAGAAATGTGACATAAGTGAATATTTGGGAACTAGAACGAGTAGTAGTGGTGTTTACCATTAATTAGTTAATTTGACATGAAGCAACTTGTATATTATAATTAAGTTGTTGCATCTAAAAAATATAAGGAACTGTAAAGAATTATGAAATAATAAGACATAGCGCTGAGTCTAAAAGAGCTGGGAAACCAATGTTTCAGGAAAAAAAACAAATGGGGGTAAATAATGAAAAATTTAATCAAAACATTTTCTATTATGCTAACAGTGGTTATAACTACTACGCTTCTTTCTGCTTGTGGTAGCAAGAAAGATGATATAAAGATTGGTCTAGTTACGGGAACTACATATGGAGAAAAAGCAAAAGAATACAGTAAGATAACAGAAATTAAGACTTATAAAGATGATAATCTAAGTTTACAAGAGCTAATGAATGGAAGAATTGATGGCGTAATAACAGACAAGCTAGTTGGTCTGTATGGAATAAAACAAGCAAATTATAGCGATTTGAAAATTGTTGGTGATTTAATATATACGGAAACCATTGCAGCTGCAGTAAGACAAGAAGATGATAGTTTACGCCAAGCTATTAATAAAGCAATAGCTGAAATAATATCAGAGGGTAAATACGGAGAATTAAGCAATAAGTATTTTGGAAAAGATATTCTTGAGGGAATAGATTATAAAAAAACATTTCCAAATGACGAACCAGCAACGGATGATAGTTTAGCACGAGTTAAAAAGGCAGGAAAAATCACTTTTGCTTTAAGTGGAGGATATCCACCATTTAATTTTTTTACAGAAAATGATGAATTAACAGGGTTTGATGTTGACATGGGAAAAGCAATAGCTGAGAAGTTAGGTGTTAAATATGAACCTGTAACTGCTGATTTTAGTGGACTTCTAGAAGGACTTAGAAGTGGTCGTTATGATGGTATTTTGGGAAGTATGGCTGTTACTGATGAGAGAAGTAAAGCTATAGACTTTACTGACCCATACTACTATTCAGGTGCTCAGCTTATTGTTAATAAAGATTCAGAGATAAAAAGTATGGAAGAATTGAAATAGATAAAGGAATGTAAATTTTGCATAACATGTTCTTATTTAACATGTTATGCCTATAGGAGGAATTAATTTGGGTGGTTATGATTTCAGCATAGTTTTTGAAAAATTTCCTATGTTTTTTCCAGCTGCACTTGAAACACTTAAAATTGCGGCTGCAGCCATAATAGTTGGTGTAATTGTTGGATTGTTTATTGCGTTTGGAAGATTATCAAAAATTAAAATAATTTATTACTTGTCGACTGCATACGTGACTATAATTCGTGGGACTCCAATTATTTTACAACTTTTTATAGTATATTTTGGTCTTGCAAATATCGTGAAACTTGATCCATATCCATCAGCAATAATTGCATTTGGTGCTCATAATGCAGCATATATAGCAGAAATATTTCGTGGTGCAATACTATCTATAGATAAAGGACAGATGGAGGCAGCGCGTTCAATAGGAATGACGAATTTTCTTGCTATGAGGAGGGTTGTACTGCCACAGGCTTTCAAACGCGCAGTCCCTAATCTTGGGAATCAATTTATAATTGCTGTTAAGGATTCTTCTTTGGCAAGTACAATTGCTGTTCGTGAACTTTTATTAAAATCTCAACAGTTAGGATCTTCTAATTTTCGTTTTATGGAGTATTTATTAATTGCAGGTATTTATTATTTGATAATAACGGGTATATTAAGTATATTTGTAAATAAACTTGAAAAGAAACTTGCTGTCAATGAAAGGTAAGGAGGAGTACAATGGCAAAACGAAGTGATAATAAAATGATACGTGTTTCTAGTATTAACAAAAGCTTTGGGGATAACCAAGTATTAAAAGATATTGATCTTACGGTTTATGAAGGAGAGGTTGTAGTAGTTATAGGACCTAGTGGTTCTGGTAAGAGTACACTTCTACGATGTGTTAATTTTCTTGAGACTAGTGAGAGTGGAGAAATATACTTTGAAGAAGAGTTAATTGAGCATAAGGAAAATGCTATAAATAGAATGAGGCAAAGTGTGGGAATGGTATTTCAGCATTTTTATTTATTCCCACACATGACAGTACTTCAAAATATAATAGAAGGGCCTACTCAGGTGAAAAAGATGAAAAAAGTAGAGGCTATACCATTTGCTGAGAAATTACTTGATAAGGTAGGTTTGCTTGATAAAAAAGATTTTTACCCAGCAATGCTTTCAGGTGGTCAAAAACAAAGAGTAGCTATCGCTAGGGCGCTTGCTATGGAGCCAAAGCTGATGTTATTTGACGAGCCTACATCTGCTCTTGATCCAGAACTTGTGGGAGATGTATTAACTGTTATGAATAAGCTAGCAAGAGAAGGAATGACAATGCTTGTTGTAACTCACGAAATGGGATTTGCAAAGGAAGTAGCGGATAGAATAATATTTATGGATGAAGGCAGAATTGTAGAACAAGGTAAACCAGATTCCTTCTTTCTTAATCCTAAAAATCCTAGAGTTAAAGATTTTTTAAGTTGTATATTATAGTAAGGTTACTATAAAGCAATAATAGAAGGATCCTAAGCAAATATGTTTTAGGTTCCTTCTATTTATATTAACCTTTTCTATTAATAGCACTAAATAGAGCATTTAGTGAGGAAGTGTCAATATTTGCAGATACACCAACTCCAAAATACCTTCGCCTTTTGTATTCTATTTGTATATAAGTTGCAGCTTTTGCGGTTGAACCACCACCAAGAGCATGTTCGTCATAAGATATAAAGCTATAATCATTAATATTTGATGAATGTAGAGCATTAAAGAATGCATCTACTGGACCATTCCCAATTCCAGAAATTTTCATTTCTTTTCCACTTACTGAAATTAATGCCTGAATATTAACTATATTTTCATCTGTCTGAACATTTTGTACTGATTGGAGTGTATAACTTTTTAACAAATTAGGTGAAGATATATTTAAGTACTCATTACTAAATAAATCATAAATTTGATTTGGGCTGAGTTCTGTGCCAAGGATATCAGATTTATTTTTCACCAGTGTGCCAAAGTCAGTTTGCATTGCTTTAGGTAAAATAAAGCCAAATTCATTTTCCATTATGAAGGAGGCACCGCCTTTACCAGACTGACTGTTAATTCTGATAACTTCTTCATAATCACGTCCAACATCATGAGGATCAATTGGAAGATAAGGAATTTCCCAAAAGCTATTATTAGAGTCAAGTCGTGCTTTAAGACCTTTATTAATTGCATCTTGGTGTGAACCTGAGAATGCAGTGTATACAAGTTTTCCAGCATAAGGGTGGCGTGAGTGTACATTCATTTTAGTGCACTCCTCATACATGTCTACAATTTCATAAAGATTTGAAAAATTAAGCTCTGGGTCTATACCTTGAACATGCATGTTTAAAGCCATGACCATAATATCAAGATTTCCAGTTCGCTCACCATTACCAAATAGAGTTCCTTCAACTCTGTCAGCACCTGCAAGAATTCCAAGCTCAGATGATGCAGTGCAAGTACCACGGTCATTATGAGTATGAAGACTTATAAGAACACTCTCCCTGTTTTTAATGTTTGCACAGAACCATTCTATTTGATCAGCATAAATGTTAGGAGTGGCCATTTCAACTGTTGACGGTAAGTTTAGAATAACTTTCTTAAATGGAGTTGGTTTTAATACTTCAAGTACCGCCTCACAAATTTCAAGGGAATATTCAAGTTCTGTTCCAGTAAAACTTTCAGGGGAATATTCAAAAGAAAAGTCAGTTTCTGGGTACATATCTTTGTATAGCATTAGAAGTTTTGCACCAGTAACCCCAATATCTATAATTTCTTGTTTACTTTTGTTAAAAACAACCTTTCTTTGTAAAACTGAGGTTGAATTATAAAGGTGTACAATTGCTTTTTTTGCGCCTTTAAGAGCTTCAAAAGTTTTTTCAATTAAATGACCTCTTGATTGTGTTAAAACCTGAACAGTAACATCATCAGGAATAAGATTTTCTTCTATAAGTTTCCTTAAAAATTTGTATTCTGTATTTGAGGCAGAAGGGAAACCAACTTCAATTTCCTTAAAGCCAATATCAACAAGTATTTTGAACATCCTTACTTTTTCGTTAACAGACATAGGAATAGGGAGAGATTGGTTACCATCTCTTAAATCAACACTGCACCAAATTGGAGCTTTCGTAATTTGTTTATCAGGCCACTGACGATTTTTAATATTTATACTACCGAATGGTTTATATTTTTTATAAGACATTTAAAACACCCCTTTAAAATTATTATAAATAAATAAAAAAAGAAACTTGAATTTTAGAAAAAAAAGACTCCGCCTCAATCAAGAGGCGAAGTTTCTTCGCGGTACCACTCTAGTTAGTTTTATTACTAAAACTCACTCATTATCCTATTAACGCAGGACAAACGATCCACCTTACTTAGAGTTCAGGTAATAGCTCCCAGACGAGTTCAAAATCTTGAAATTACCGATTCACAGCTACTTCGGTTCTCTGAGAATTTCTAAAGACTTTTACTACTTCTGTTCAATGCATTTATTAGATAGTATAACATAAAAAATGATAAATTTATTATTTAATTTCTTTTGAGATAAGATCTGACATTTCTATAGTTCCTACGGATTTCATTCCGGGCCCCATAATGTCAACTGTTCTGTAGTTTTTGTCTAAAACTTTAGATACTGCATCTTCAATATCTTTTGCTGCATCTTCCATACTAAAACTATACCTAAGCATCATTGCGGCGCTCATTATAGTTGCTATTGGATTAGCAATGTCTAGTCCTGCAATATCTGGTGCAGAGCCGTGTATTGGTTCGTATATTCCAAGACTAGTGCTTCCTAAACTTGCAGAAGGAAGCATACCAAGGGATCCAGTAAGCATTGATGCTTCATCACTTAGGATATCACCAAACATATTTTCAGTTAGAATTGTATCAAATTGACTTGGATTTCTTATGAGTTGCATAGCGCAACTATCAACTAATTGTACCTCAAGAGTTACATCCGGGTAATCAACCGCCATGTTTGTAACGACGTCTCTCCAAAGTCTTGAGCTCTCAAGTACATTAGCTTTATCAACTAATGTAAGTTTTTTTGTTCTTTTTCTTGCAGTTTCAAAACCAACTTTAGCTATTCTCTCGATTTCATAAGTGGAATAGGCCATTGTGTCCCATGCTTTTTGGCCACCGCCATCTAGGTCAATTCTGGATTTTTCTCCAAAATATATTCCACCTGTAAGTTCGCGAATAACCATGATATTAATATTATCTTTTAGTATTTCGGGTTTAAGAGCTGAAGCTTCTTTTAATTGTGGAAAAAGGATTGCAGGTCTTAAGTTTGCAAAAACCTCAAGTGATTTTCTTATTCCAAGAAGTCCAGCTTCTGGTCTCAAATGGCCTGGAAGTGTATCCCACTTAGGACCACCAACAGAACCAAGTAAAACTGCATCACTATTTTTGCAAGTGTCAATAGTTTCTTGTGGAAGAGGTACTCCGGTTTTGTCTATTGCAATGCCACCCATTAGAGCATCAGTGTATTCAACTGGGAAATTATACTTTTTAGATATAACATCTAATACTTTAATTGCACCAAGAACTATCTCTGGTCCAATTCCATCTCCACGAATTACAGCTATTTTTTTCACTAAGCGTCAGTCCTTTCTTTAAGATAATTAATTAGGCCCTGTGCACTTATAATTTCTTGCATAAATGATGGGAAAGGTATTGCGTTATAAGTTTTTCCTTTTGTATTGTTTGTAATAATTCCTGTAATAACATCAATTGATATGTTGTCTCCGTCTTCAATATCTTTTGCTGCATCAGAACATTCGAGTATTGGCAGTCCTATGTTAATTGAATTACGGTAGAATATTCTTGCAAAGGTTTCAGCAATAATGCAACTAATTCCTGCAGTTTTTATAGCAAGTGGTGCATGTTCTCTTGATGATCCACAACCAAAATTTTTACCAGCAACCATAATGTCGCCAGTTTTAACTTTTGATATAAAATCCTTATCGATATCTTCCATGCAATGTGCTGCAAGTTCTTGTGCGTTTGGGGTATTAAGATATCTTGCAGGAATTATAACATCAGTATCTACATTATTACCATATTTTATAGCTTTTCCTTTAAACATTACATTACCTCCTCTGGTGAAGAAATTTTTCCGGTTATAGCAGATGCTGCAGCTACAGCTGGGCTGCAAAGATATACTTCACTACCTGGATCTCCCATTCTGCCAACAAAATTTCTATTTGTAGTAGAAAGAGCCCTTTCGCCTTTTGCAAGTACTCCCATGTATCCACCAAGGCAAGGTCCACAAGTTGGAGTACTTACTGCAATTCCAGCTTCTATGAATATTTCAATTAAACCTTCTCTAAGTGCCTGAAGGTAAATTTTTTGAGTAGCTGGGAAAATTAGTGTTCTTAATTTAGGATGAACGGTTTTACCTTTAAAGATACTTGCAGCCATTCTAAGATCTTCTATTCTTCCGTTAGTACAAGAACCAATAACTACTTGATCTAGGATTACTTCACCAACTTCATCTATAGTTCTAGTATTATCTGGAAGGTGTGGGAATGCTACTGTTGGTCTTATAGTACTTAAATCAATTTCTATTACTCTAGAATACTGAGCATCAGCGTCAGCACTAAAAATAATAGGGGTTTTAGTTGAATGTTCTTTTACATAATCTAAAGTTATATTATCAACCTCAAATATTCCGTTTTTAGCACCAGCTTCAATAGCCATATTAGCTATTGTAAATCGATCATCTATAGATAAATTGGCAACGCCAGGACCTGTGTATTCCATTGACTTATAAAGTGCACCATCTACGCCTATCATTCCTATGATATGGAGTATTACATCTTTACCACATACCCATTTTTGCATTTTACCTGTTAAAACAAATTTTATTGCTTCAGGAATTTTAAACCAACATTTTCCGCTTGCCATTCCAGCTGCCATGTCAGTGCTTCCAACTCCCGTTGAAAAGGCACCTAAAGCACCATATGTACAAGTGTGAGAATCTGCGCCTATTACAACATCACCAGTTACTACTAGTCCTTTTTCTGGAAGTAGTGCATGCTCTATACCCATTTGGCCTACCTCAAAAAAGTTTTCAATACCTTTTTCGTATGCAAATTCACGTATGCATTTACATTGCTCAGCAGATTTAATATCTTTATTTGGACTAAAATGATCTGGGACAATTGCAATTTTCTTTTTATCGAAAACATCTTTAACACCCATCTTGTTGAATTCATTAACCGCTACTGGTGTTGTTATATCGTTTCCTAAAACTAAATCAAGATCTGCCATAACTAATTGTCCAGCTTTTACTAGTTTTAAGCCAGAATGTGATGCCAGTATTTTTTGTGTCATTGTCATTCCCATATTAATTTTAAACCTCCTTATTAGAACTAAAAAACTTTGTATTGTTAGGTTTTGTTTATTTTATTGTATAAAAAAAACAGCACTCCAGCCTGGGGCGAGAGTCTGTCCGCGGTACCACCCAAATTTATCTTAATTAAATAACGGCGTTGCCGGCACAGCTTACATGAGGTCGATGACTTCTTTTCAGCCTGCAGCTCCAGGGTGATTTTCATAATTTGATTATTTATGGGTTCTCACCTAGTCCCACTCTCTTATTGAATATCAAAATAATTACTCTTCCCTATCAAAGCTTTTAAAATTATAAACAACTCCAAAAAAATTGCTTGTACCATAATATACTACGAATAAAAAAAAATGTCAACGTGTCAATAAAAAAAATATTCTGAATTTCGTTGACAATTTAATTTATAGATGGTAAGATACATAAAATGTTTGGTATGAATTGCAAGTTAACTTGGAACTATTTACTTGTGGAAAGGGAGGCGATGTTTTTGGTTTCACATGTATTGTCAATTTTAGTTGATAACAACCCGGGGGTCCTGACAAGAGTATGTTCATTGTTTAACAGGCGTGGATTTAATCTTGAAACTGTTGCATCTGGGAATACTGAAAATGTAAAATTGACACGAATAACTTTATCAACTAAGGTTCGAGATAACGAAGGTATAGACCAAATAATTAAACAAATTAGAAAGCTTGAAGATGTACATACTGTTGAGCAATTAGATAATGAGAACTCAATATGTAAGCAAATGCTGTTTGTAAAAGTTAAAGCTGAAGGTAATAATAGACAAGAAATCATAAATATCGGAAAGATTTTTGGGGTTTCTGTAATAGACGTAACACAAGCAACCTTAATTATTCAAATCATAGGAGATAATGGTAAATTGTGTGCTTTTGAAAATTTGATTAAGCCATTTGGTATTTTAGAAATTGTCGGCAGTGGATTTATTGCAATGCAAAGAGGAACAGGCGTAGTAATCTAACAATATACATAAAAAACAGGAGGAATAAATAATGGCTAAAATGTATTATGAAGATGAATGTAACTTAGAAAACTTAAAAGGAAAGACAGTAGCGGTAATTGGATATGGTAGTCAAGGACATGCTCATGCATTAAATTTACATGAGAGCGGTGTTAATGTTATTGTTGGTCTTTATGAGGGAAGTAAGTCTTGGGCAAAAGCTGAAGAAGCAGGACTTAAAGTTATGACAGCAGCTGAAGCTGCAAAAGCAGCTGATATTATCATGATACTTGTAAATGATGAAAAGCAAGGACAGTTATATAAAGAAAGTATTGAGCCAAATCTTACAGCAAATAAGGCTTTAGTATTTGCTCACGGTTTTGCTATTCATTTTGGACAGATAGTTCCTCCAGCAGATATCGATGTGTTCCTTATAGCTCCAAAAGGACCAGGTCATACAGTTAGAAGCCAATATTTAGAGGGAAGAGGAGTACCATGTCTTATAGCTATACAGCAAGATGCTTCAGGACATGCAAAAGAAGTTGCATTAGCTTATGCTTTAGGAATAGGCGGAGCAAGAGCTGGAGTTATGGAGACTTCATTTAAAGAAGAAACTGAAACAGATTTATTTGGAGAACAAGCAGTTTTATGTGGTGGCGTTACAGCACTAATAAAAGCAGGTTTTGAAACTCTTGTAGAAGCTGGATACCAACCAGAAATGGCATACTTTGAATGTTGTCATGAAATGAAACTTATCGTAGATTTAATAAACCAAGGTGGTTTAAATATGATGAGATATTCAATAAGTGATACTGCAGAATATGGTGACTACATAACAGGAGAAAAAATAATAACTGCAGATACAAAGAAGGCTATGAAAAATGTATTAACAGATATTCAAAAGGGAGTTTTTGCTAGAGATTGGCTTCTTGAAAATCAAGTTGGAAAACCGTTCTTTAATGCAACTAAGAGAATAGAAAGTGAACATCAAATAGAAACAGTTGGTGCAGAACTTAGAAAAATGATGTCTTGGAATAAATAGTAGTTTATATTTATGGTGCAAGATGAAAAAGATAAAATAAAAAAATAATAGCTTGCATATAAAAGTTATTAATATCATATAAGAGAACCAAGTTTAAAAAATTAAAATTGAACTTGGTTCTCTTTGACATCTAAATTCCGGCATTGGTTGATTCTGTAGAATATAAATTACTTGAAGACTCAAGGAGGGATTAACATGTTGTGCAAAGGTTCAAGAATATTGCTTGAATGTCTTAAGGAGCAAGGCACTGATACCATATTTGGCTATCCAGGTGGAGCTGTACTAAATATCTACGATGAGATTTATTCTTTTGAGGGTATAAATCATATTTTGGTTTCTCATGAACAAGGGGCAGCACATGCAGCTGACGGGTATGCTCGGGCAACTGGGAGAGTAGGCGTTTGCCTTGCAACATCAGGTCCTGGAGCTACTAATCTTGTGACGGGAATTGCAACGGCTTATATGGATTCTGTACCTATGGTTGCAATTACTGGTCAAGTAGCAACTACACTAATAGGTAAAGATTCTTTTCAAGAAGTTGATATTGTTGGTATAACAATGCCTATAACAAAACATAATTTTTTAGTTAAAGATATTAATGAATTAGCACCGACTATTAGAAAAGCTTTTAGAATTGCTAAAAGCGGAAGACCAGGACCTGTGCTTATAGATATACCAAAGGATCTAACTGGGATGGAAGCTGAATACACTCCAGAGATTCCAGAGATAATTAAGCGCGCTGCTGTGAAATCAAATGAGCTTAAGAATGCCACTAGAGCAATACAGAAATCTTCTAAACCAATAATTGTAGTTGGTGGGGGGTGTAATATATCAGATGCTAAGGAAGTTTTACTAAAACTTCAAGAAACACTTAAGTGCCCAGTTTGTAGCACAATGATGGGTCTTGGCGCCTTTAGCGGACTTCACCCTATGTACACAGGGATGCTTGGAATGCATGGAACTTTTGCATCTAATAGGTGTATAACTTCTAGTGATTTAATTATTGCCATCGGTGCTAGATTTAGTGATAGAGTTATTAGTGACCCTACTACTTTTGCGGTAGATACAAAGGTTATTCATATAGACATAGATGAGGCAGAAGTATCAAAAAATATTAAGGCAGATTGCTGGATAATTGGAAATGTTGCAGATGTGCTAAGAGATTTAATTAAGGAACTTCCCACTCGAGAAGAAAATGGATGGACTGATTGTGCAAAGGAGCTAATAAAAAAAGATAAGGCAAAGGTTATAAAAGTAAATGAGTTTGAAACTGTTAACCCTCTTTATGTAATTAAAAAACTCTGTGAAATTACTAAGGGTAATGCTATAATAACAACAGAGGTAGGCCAAAATCAAATTTGGGCAACTCAGGCATTTACTTATACTCAGCCCAGAACTTTTATAAGCTCTGGAGGGTTAGGTACTATGGGTTATGGATTTGGGGCTGCAATAGGTGCAAGTATAGGAAAAAAACAAATGGTTTTTGATATTGCAGGTGATGGTAGCTTTAGAATGAATCTTAATGAGCTTGGGACTGCTGCAAGATATAATATTCCTGTTAAAATAGTATTACTCAACAATGGAGTTTTGGGAATGGTAAGACAATGGCAGAATGTGTTTTATTCAAAGCATTTTTCTAGCACTACATTAGAACGAGAAACTGACTTTGTAAAAATCGCTGAAGGCTTTGGAGTTAAAGGCATTAGAGTTGACACAAATAGCCAGGTTGTAGATGCATTAAATGAGGCGATAGAATGGGATGGTCCTGTTGTTATTGATTTTAGAGTAGCACCAGATGAAATGGCATCACCAATGGTTCCACCTGGTGCAAGTATTGAAATGATGTTTGAGGTATAGTGCTAGCACTATATCTTATTCTAATTAGAAAGCGATAATTATAAATATATTTATAGGAGGAATACATGAAAATAGTAGTGTTAGATGGTTTTACTTTAAGTCCTGGTGATGTGTCCTGGGAAGGAGTTAAAAAATTAGGTGATTTAATGATTTATGATAGAACGAGCTCAGAAGAAATCGTAAATAGAGCGTGTCAGTGCGAAATAATTTTGACTAATAAAACACCATTAAGTAGGGAAACTTTGAATAAATTGCCAAATCTAAAATATATAGGAGTTCTTGCAACAGGGTACAATGTGGTTGATGTAAAAGCAGCAAATGAGCTAGGCATTATAGTAACCAATACTCCAGCTTATGGAACTATGGCAGTTGCACAATTTGTTTTTGCACTACTTCTAGAAATTTGTCATCATGTTGGAGAACATAGTCAAGTTGTGAAAAAAGGCGATTGGTCAAATTGTAAGGACTTTTGCTTTTGGAATTATCCGCTAATAGAACTTTCGGGCAAAACAATGGGAATTATAGGTACGGGACGAATAGGCATGGTTACTGCAAAAATTGCTTTAGCTTTTGGAATGAATATTTTAGCATATAACCCATCAAAGAATATGTCTCTCGAATCAGATTCTTTTAAATATGTTGAACTTGATAAGTTATATGCACAGTCCGATGTTGTAAATCTGCATTGCCCTTTAAATGAGGAAACTAGTGGAATGATTAATAAAGAGTCCATTAGTAAAATGAAAGATGGCGTAATTATAATAAATACCTCTAGAGGTCCACTAATTGTTGAGAAAGATCTGGCAGATGCACTAAACAGTGGGAAAGTAGCTGGCGCTGCATTAGACGTTATGTCACATGAACCCCCACTTGAAAACAATCCACTAATGCATGCTAAAAACTGCATAATTACGCCGCATATTGCATGGGCACCAAAAGAATCTAGGCAGCGACTTATGGATATAGCAGTAGATAATCTAATACAATTCATAGAGAAAACACCTATAAATGTAGTGAAAGGTTAATTAAATGGGATAAATGAATGAAGATGCGAAACATAAGGCTAAATCAGCATATTATATAATGTAGACAAGTCTACAAAATGTGATATGGAGGCGATTAACAATGTTTGCTCCTTTTATTATATCATTAAGAGAAGGAATAGAAATTTTCTTAGTTATCATTCCACTAGTAGTTTATTTTAATAAAAATAAATTATATGGAATGACTAAGAGTGCATTGCTAGGTGGCGCTTTAGGAACTTTTATTGCAACAATAACTGGCGGAATAATATTTTCTCAAGTTGCTTTATTAGATGGTCCTGCAGGGGCATTATTTGATGGGCTTCTAGGTATAGTATTAGCTGGACTGGTGCTATATAGTATAGTGCTTTTAAGAAAGAATAAATCTTTTAATACAACTGCTAATCAACAATTTATTTCAATAAGTCAAAAGGGAGTATTTATTCTTGCAGCTGTAACATTTTTTAGAGAACTTCTAGAGGTAACGCTATTTATTTTAAGCAGTACTGCAACAGGGAATCCGATGCTCATGGTAGTGTCAACGGTGCTAGGGCTTATAGGCGCAGCTCTAATTGTTTATGTTGTAGTTAAAGGCTTTTCAAGTCTTAATATAGGTGTAGTATTTTATATCTTAAATCTATTTTTAGTTGGACTTGGTGCATACTACTTTGGTGATGGATTAGATGTACTGTTTGGTAGTTATGTTCCAGAAATATTTAAAATGGGTATATTACTATACGCAGTTCCTAGTTACTATTTAATGGTTAAAAATGATTTGAAAAATTATATAAACTCTGATAAGATAAAATAAAATTTTAATATAACTTTATTCCCATACATTCTTATTTTCAACTTATTTGAAATGACTGTGTATGGGATAATTATTTATTATTGGAGTGAGAGCTAATAATTAGTTATTATGATATAATATCTACTGAAGTGCTCAATTGTAATAGAGGGTTTTATATCGTAAGAAGAATGTGTTTTATTAAGTAAGTAAGCATTTACATAACAGGGGGAGGATTATATTTTATGAAAAAGCAATCATTTTACGCGCAGTTAGATAAAGACCAGAGGTATATTATAAATTGTTGCTTTTTTGTTTTTGCAGTAAATGGTCTATACGCTATGATTTTAGGTTCACTACTGCCAATAATAAGTGATGAATATGGACTTAATAATACTATGAGTGGGGCTCTGCTTTCTGCTCATCAAGCAGGTAATTTAATATCTGGGTTTATTGCAGGAGTATTACCACTTTACCTGGGGAAAAAGAAATCAATAATGTTTTTATGCAGTTTTGTTGTCATGGGATTTTTAATAATGATTTTGACAGGAAATCCAGTATTATTAATTATAGGATTTGCATTTACAGGGTTAAGTAGAGGGAGTATTTCTAATTTTAACAACACGACGGTAAATGAACTGTCTGGTAGTAGTTCAGCAGCTCTTAATATTTTACATAGTATCTTTGCTATTGGTGCTTTAAGTGCTCCTTTTTTAGTTATTCTTTGTACTAAAATGGCTGGCGATAATGGATGGAAGATAGCAGTGGGTGTTATTATTGCTCTTGCAATTATTTCTATTATACTATTTTCAAAAATGAAAATAGATGATGTTGCAAAAAAGAAAGAAAAAGTAAAAATATCTTATGAATTTATGAATAGTAAATATTTTTGGATTAGTGCAGGAATTTTATTTTTCTATTTGTGTGCAGAAGCGACTATTAATGGATGGTTAGTAAAATATTTTATAGATTCAGATATAATGACTATAAAATATGCACAAATGCTTGCATCTCTGCTCTGGGTAGTAATGCTTGTGGGCAGGCTAACATGTGCATTTATAGGGGACAAAGTATCTAAGAAGAAATTAATTGTAGCAACAAGTCTTTCAACAGTTGCTTTTTACGTATTATTACTTTCATCAAGGAATTTAACCATAATTACCATAGCTATATCAGGGCTAGGATTTTCAATGGCTGGAATTTACCCTATAACAATTTCTAGAGTTGGTAACATAATTAAGGGGTATCCTATGGCTATGGGAGTACTGCTTATGATAGGCGGTGGTGGTGCTATTTTAATGCCATTAATAACCGGCGCATTATCTGATGTTTTTGGAGTGCTTGCGGGAATGACAGCTATTGTATTTGCTATTATTTTAATGGCAATTTGTGTAATTTTAAGCGTGATAAGCAAAAACGAAGTTGCTTAAAGGAAAGTGATTTTATAAATTTATAATTCAAGGGCATTCCCACGAGGGAATGCCTTTAGTATTATATTTATAATAAATCCTTGTTTTTCTAAAAAAATCTTTCATGTCGTTTCATCTTCCACTGGCTGGTATTTATACACTTCATATGGATTTGTGATTTTTTAATAAATTTACTTACGACAAATAGAAGGAAAAAGAAAAGTAAAGTAGAAGTAAGTATATTATAGAATTAAAAAAATGTCATTAAATATATATACATGTACGTACAAATAAATATACGTACTTTAAGGAGGATAACAAATGAAGGATTTATCATGTTTAAGTGCAGAAGAAATGACGACTATTAATTATAAGTGTTCATGTGGTAGAAATCATAGTGTAGAAATAAAAAACATAATAGTTGGCGCAGGAGTTATAACTAAGGTATCAAATGTTATTAAGGGTTATGAGGGTAAAAAAGTATTTATTGTTGAAGATTTACATACCTATGAGGTGGCAGGTAAAAAAGTTGAAGAATTATTAATTAATAAATTTCAAGTTAGTAAGTACATATTTAAGCAAGAACATTAAAAAAGAGTTGAATATCACTTGTACTGACATTATAATGAAATCATGAAATAAAATTTAAAATGGTACGTACGTGTAAAATTTGACTTAGAGGTGTTTAATATGAACGAAAACAGAGGGAAATTAACCAAATATATGAAAATTGCTGAATATTTTAAAATTGAAATAATAGCTGGTAGAATAAATTCTGGAGAGCAGTTGTTAACTGAAAATGAAATTGCAATGAAATTTATAGTTAGTAGACATACTGTAAGGCAAGCACTTATGGAACTTGAAAAAGGTGGATACATTTATAAAGAGCAAGGGAAAGGAACATTTTGTTCCTCAAGAGATAAAAATACGAATAAGAGAACCATTGCTGTGCTCACTACATATATTTCTAATTATATTTTTCCAATGATTATCAGTGGAGTTGAAGAAGTCTTAAGTGCAGCAGGTTACAATTTGATGTTACTAAATACAAATAATGAAAAGCAAAAGGAAGCAGAGTATCTTAAAAAAGTAATAGATAATGATGTAGCTGGACTCATTGTTGAACCAACAATGAGCGCCTATAAAAATGTAAATTTAAATTGGTACAAAGAATTAGAAAAAAAAGGTATACCTTATATAATGATTAATGCAAAATACGATGAATTAGATCCTGCTTATGTAGTTATGGACGATGTTGAAGGTGGTTATCTTATAACAAAGTATTTACTTCAACTTGGTCATAGAAAAATTGCTGGAATATTTAAGAAAGATGATCTACAAGGATTGAATAGAAAAATAGGCTATAAGAAGGCCTTAAAGGAATTTGGGATAAGTTATAACAGTGAATTAATAAATAACTTTGTAACAAAAGAGGGGACCTTCGAACCTTATGACTTTACAAGGAATTTAATTCAAAGGATAGACAAACCTACCGCAATTATCTGTTATAATGATCAGATTGCAACATATGTATTACAGGCTATTCGAGATGTAGGGCTACAAGTTCCTGAAGATATTTCTATAACTGGGTATGATGATTCTGATATTTCAATGGCTTCTGGATTTAAATTTACGACGGTAGGTCATCCGAAAGAAGATATGGGAAAACGAGCAGCAAGACTTCTTATTAATATGATTCTAGAAAAGGTGAAGAAACCTAATTATGTATATAAGCCAGAATTAATTGTAAGGTACTCAACTGGAAATGTATTAGTAAATAAAGAGCTATAGATTTTAAAAAAATAGTAGATAGAGGAGGAATCCAATATGTCACAAAGAGATATTGTATTAGGAATTATTGTTATTGCAGTTGGAATATATGCAATAGTATTTAATAAATATCCTGGTAAAGAAATTTCTTATGAAAATGCACACAAAAAATATATTACTGCAAATGAAAGAAGAATAACCCTGTTTGATGGGATTTTTTGTATCCTGTATGGCATCTCATATATGTCGCTAGGGCTGATTTTTTTAATGATACTCTTACTAGCTTATTATCCAGTAAGAATAATATTTCTAAAACTTAAGGTTATATAAAGTTATAGCTGGTAGAACGAAAAAATTACAAAGTGGAATTGCCTATATTTAGGGTATGTTCCACTTTTTTTTCTGAAATATTATAGAAAGATGTCTATAACTTTATATAATAACTTTTTAAAATGACTTGAAGAAGTTTTGAAGAACTGTTATAATTTAAATATAAAAGATTTAGGTAATGATTTGTAAACGACAACATAAAAATTAAAATTATTTATTTTTGAGGAGGTTTAATATAAATGAACTATTTAATTGGTATAGATATAGGGACATCAGGTACAAAAACCGTTCTATTTGATACTGAGGGTAATACGATTTCATCAGCGCTAAAAGAGTATCCAATGCAACAGCCCCATATTGGCTGGGCAGAGCAAAATCCAGAAGATTGGTGGGATGCAACGTACAACACTATTAAAGAAGTTATCACAAAAAGTGGCGTAGATCCAAAACAAATAAAAGGTATAGGACTTGCAGGACAAATGCATGGATTAGTTTTGCTTGATAAGGATAATAAGGTTTTAAGACCATCAATAATATGGTGTGACCAAAGAACTGATAAGGAATGCGAAGAGATTACTAAATTAATTGGAAAGAAAAGACTTATAGAAATAACGGCAAATCCAGCTTTAACAGGATTTACGGCATCAAAAATTTTGTGGGTAAGGAATAATGAACCAGAAATATACGCGAAGGTTGCTAAGATATTACTTCCAAAAGATTATGTAAGATTTAGACTTACAGGAACTTTTGCAACTGAGGTTTCTGATGCTAGTGGTATGCAACTTATGAATATAGCAGAAAGAAATTGGAGCAGCGAAGTACTTGAAAAATTAGATATTAACATAGAATTTTTAGCACCAATATATGAATCGCAAGTTATAAGTTCATATGTAAGCTCTGAGGCTGCGTTACTAACAAATTTATCGCTAGGAACTCCAGTTGCAGGAGGCGCAGGGGATCAGGCTGCAGGTGCTATAGGAAATGGAATTGTTAAACCAGGTGTTATTTCGTCAACTATTGGAACTTCGGGAGTTGTATTTGCTTATACTGATAAGGTTACTATAGACCCAAAAGGTAGAGTACATACATTTTGCCATGCTGTACCAAACACATGGCATATAATGGGAGTAACTCAAGGGGCTGGGCTTTCTTTAAAGTGGTTTAGAGATAATTTTTGCACGGCTGAAAAAGAGACAGCTGAGTACATGGGAATTGATCCCTATGAACTTATGGGAGATGAAGCCCAAAAAGTTGAACCAGGTTGTGAGGGATTAATTTATCTTCCATATTTGATGGGCGAAAGAACACCACATTTAGACCCATTTGCCAAAGGTGTATTTTTCGGTATATCTGCAAGGCATACTAAAAGAGATATGCTTAGGTCTGTGATGGAAGGTGTGGGCTATAGTTTGAAGGATTCTCTTGAAATAATAAAAGAAATGGGTATTGATGCTAAAGAGGTCAGAGCTTCAGGTGGAGGTGGAAAGAGTCCATTGTGGAGACAAATTCAGGCAGATTTGTATAACTGTGAAGTTATAACTACAAATTCAACCGAGGGACCTGCACTTGGTGTAGCTATACTTGCTGGAGTTGGAGCGGGCGTATATCCTAGTGTTGCGGCTGCCTGCGAGAGAGTTATTAATACTGTTACTTCTCAAAAACCACTTGAAAAAAATATAGAATTATATAATAAGTATTATGAGATATACAAAAAACTGTATCCTGCTCTGAGTGAACAATTCAAAGCGGTTGCTGGAATAATATCAAAATAAAGTAATTGACCTGATACTACTAATAATTAAAGGAGTAGTAATATCTAATATAAAACTGTTGACCAGACAAGGAAGGTGATTATAATTGAAAAAATTCCGTATTTTAGACCAAGTGACAATAAAAGAAACAAACAAAAAGAATATTTTACAGCTGCTTTATAAAAACAATCAACTTACAAAACAAGAAATATCTAAAAAACTTTACATAAGTATACCTACAGTTATCAGTAATGTTAATGAGCTTATAGTAGAGGGGTATTTGGATGAAGCTGGAGTTGCAGACTCAACAGGGGGTAGAAAGCCTATTATTGTTAGGTTTTTACCTAATTCAAGATACTCCTTTGGAGTTTGTATAACTCGTAGTAAGATTAGGATTGTATTAACAAACCTTAAGCTTGAGATAATTAAGGAAGAGGAAATAAGATTATCAAAAGAACTTGAAAGCATAGATATAATAATGGATAAAATTAAAGAATGTATAGATATTATAGTTTATAATTTCAATTTATCTAAGGATAAAATAATTGGAGTAGGGTTTTCACTGCCAGGTACTGTAAATGAGGAAAAACTTCTTCTAATAAATGCACCAAATTTACAATTGAAAAATATAGAATTTAAAAAATATGAAAATAAATATGATTATAAGTTTTATATTGAAAATGAAGCAAATGCAGCGGCTTATGCTGAAACCTTCTTAAGTTCTGATGGTGATTTAAAAAATCTAGTTTTTGTATCTATAACAGAGGGAATAGGTGCAGGTGTAATGATAAATGAAAACCTTTATAAAGGATGTAATAAGCGTGCTGGTGAATTTGGACATATGACTATTGTGAAAAATGGAGAGCACTGTAATTGTGGTAAAAATGGATGCTGGGAACTGTACGCATCTGAAAAAGCCCTGTTAAAACAGTACAATCAAGAATTTAATGCAAAAGACAAAAGTCTCAAAGAGTTTTTTAAACTCACAACGACCAGTGAGGTTGCAAAGAATATTCTTTATAATTATTTAGAATATCTTGCAGAAGGAATAAAAAATATTATTTTAATAACGGATCCTGAGAAAATTATAATAGGAGGGAAAATTGCTTATTATGAGGAATATTTCAAAGAACTTTTGATTAAAATGGTTTTTGAAGAAAATAGTTTTTATACTAAAGAGGAATGTTCGCTGTCATTTTCAAAGTTAAAAGAGAATGCATCAATAGTAGGAGCAGCTTTGATGACTATGCAGGATATATTTTTTATTAGTAAAAAAATAATATAACAAAATTAGTTTTCTAAATATTTTTATTAACTTTGAGGAGGAATAAAAATGAAAAAGATTTTATTGTTGTTAATGTCTTTATTAATCTCGTTAGGATTTGTAGCATGTGGTTCAAAAACATCTACAACTTCATCTACAGGGGTAATAAAAGGTAATGGTACAACTATAGGTTTAGCAATGCCTACAAAAACATTGCAAAGGTGGGTAAATGACGGAAATAATATGAGGAAATCATTAAAAAAATTAGGGTACACCACGGATTTACAGTACGCTGACAATGATGCACAAAATCAATTAGCTCAGATTGAAAATATGATTACCAAAGGTGCAAAAGTATTAATAATTGCAGCAGTTGATTCTACTACACTTACAAATGTATTAGAACAGGCACATGATGCAAATATTAAAGTAATATCTTATGATCGGTTACTTTTAAATAGCGAATTTGTGGATTATTATGCGACATTTGATAATTTTAAAGTTGGAGTTCTTCAAGCAGGGTATATTGAAAGTGCTTTAGGACTTAAGGATGGAAAAGGTCCATTTAATATTGAAATATTTGCAGGTTCACCGGATGATAATAATGCAAAATTCTTTTTCGATGGAGCAATGTCAGTCTTACAACCATATATTACTTCGGGTAAATTAGTTGTTAAAAGTAAACAGAAATCTTATGCACAAGTTGGTATCTTAAATTGGGATGGGGCTACTGCACAGGCAAGAATGGATAATTTATTAAGCAAAAGCTATACTTCGGCTAAGGTTGATGCAGTATTATCACCAAATGATGCTATCAGTATTGGTATAATATCTTCACTTAAGGGTGTTGGGTATGGATCAAAAAATCAAGAAATGCCAATAATTACAGGTCAAGATTGTGAAGTTGCTTCAGTTAAATCAATAATTACTGGAGAACAGACAGCTTCAATATTTAAGGATACAAGGGTGCTATCTAATAAAGCGGCTGACATGGCAGACAACCTTTTAAAAGGCAAAAATATAGTAGTTAATGACACTAAAAGTTATGATACAGGACTTAAAGTGGTTCCTTCATTTCTTTGTGACTCAGTGGTTGTTGATAAGACAAATTACAAAAAAATATTAATAGATAGTGGATATTACACTGCAGCAGAACTTAAATAATAAGTTTGAGTCTAAATTATTAAAGGAGTTGAATGTCATATGTCTGATATCATTCTTGAAATGAAAAATATCACGAAAACTTTTCCAGGTGTTAAGGCACTTGATAATGTTAACCTTAAAGTTAAAAAAGGGGAGATTCATTCACTAGTAGGTGAAAATGGCGCAGGTAAATCAACGCTGATGAAGGTATTAAGTGGAGTACATCCTAATGGAACATATAGTGGTGATATTATATTTAATGGTGATTTATGTGAATTTAAAGATATAAAAGGAAGCGAACATTTAGGAATAGTAATTATTCACCAAGAATTAGCTTTAATACCAACTCTATCTATTGCGGAAAATATATTTCTGGGAAATGAGAGAAGTAAAAATGGTGTAGTTGACTGGAATGAAACTAAGATAAGGACCATAGAGCTATTAAAAAAAGTAGGTTTAAATGAATCTCCAGATACTATTATTTCAACCATTGGAGTAGGAAAGCAACAGTTAGTTGAAATTGCAAAAGCTTTGTCTAAAGAGGTTAAACTATTGATTTTGGATGAACCAACAGCAGCATTAAATGAAGCTGATAGTGATAACTTGTTAAATCTAATTGATGGACTTAAAAGCCATGGTATTACATCAATTATGATATCTCATAAGTTAAATGAGATAAAAAAGATTTCAGATTCAATTACCATACTACGTGATGGAGCAACTATTGAAACACTTTATATGAATGAGGATGATATTTCTGAGGATAGGATAATCAAAGGCATGGTTGGAAGAAGCCTTGTTAATAGATATCCAGCAAGAGAAAGTAAAATTGGAGATATTATATTTGAAGTTAAGGATTGGAATGTATATCATCCTGCAAATGATGAACGTAAAGTTAGTGACAATATAAATATTAATATTCATAAAGGTGAAGTTGTTGGAATTGCAGGCCTTATGGGAGCTGGAAGAACGGAACTTGCAATGAGTATTTTTGGAAAGTCTTATGGTAAAAAAATAAGTGGACAAGTATTTATAAACGGTAAAGAAGTACATTTAGATAATGTAAATAAAGCAATTGAAAGCGGACTTGCTTATGTAACTGAGGATAGAAAAGAGTATGGTTTAATTTTAATAGATGACATAAAAGGGAATACCACTTTAGCTAATCTCAAAAAGATATCTAAAGCTGGTGTAATTAATGAAAACGAAGAAATTCTTGTAGCTGAGGATTTCCGCAAAAAGCTAAATATAAAGTGTTCAGGTATACTCCAAAAAACAGGTAATTTAAGTGGTGGTAATCAGCAAAAGGTAATTTTGGCTAAATGGATTTTCGCAAAGCCAGAAGTTCTGATATTGGATGAACCAACTAGAGGAATTGATGTAGGTGCAAAGTATGAAATTTATAATATAATCAATCAATTGGCAGAGGAAGAAAAGGGTGTAATGGTTATTTCATCAGAGCTCCCTGAACTTTTAGGAATTTGTGATAGGATATATGTTATGAATGAAGGTAAAATATTGGGAGAGTTAAACACAAAAGATGCATCACAGGAAAAAATCATGAAAATGATACTAAAACAAGATCAGGAGGGTAAATAATGAAATCTTTAATGAAAACATTCAAGGATAATGTAAGTCAATACAGCATGATTATTGCTTTAGTAGGGATTATTATATTCTTTCAGATTGCATCAAATGGTATTTTATTAAAGCCTTTAAATATCACTAATTTAATACTTCAGAATAGTTACATATTAATTCTTGCAATTGGAATGCTTCTAGTAATCGTTGCTTTTCAAATTGATTTATCAGTAGGATCAGTGGCTGCTGTGCTTGGAGCACTTGCTGGAATAATGATAATCAACCATAATGTGTCTGTTCCACTTGGAATTGTAGCCGTATTAATAGTTGGTGCAATAATAGGTGCTTGGCAAGGATTTTGGATTGCTTATGTAAAAATACCGGCATTTATAACAACACTTGCAGGAATGATGGTATTTAGAGGATTAACTTATGTTTCTTTAAATGGTACTTCAATTGCACCTTTTCCAAGATCATTTCAATTGATGAGTACTGGTTTTATTCCAGATTTCTTTAAGGGTAATGGAATTCATATTACAACTATTGTTATTGGGTTAATCATAACAATTTTGTATGTAATATCTGAAATAAGAAAAAGAGCTGATCAGAAGAAGTATAAATTTGAAGTTACAGATTCATTAATATTGACACTTAAAATGGCTTCAATTATAATTGTTATAAATGGATTCTGTATTATAATGGCTAAATATAAAGGATTACCTAATGTTTTAGTGTTACTCGCAGTACTAGTTGTTTTTTACACATTTATAACTACAAAAACTACACTAGGGAGACATATTTATGCTCTTGGAGGCAATGAAAAGGCTGCAAGACTTTCTGGAGTAAAAACAAAGTTTATTGTGTTTTTAGTTTTTATTAATATGGGAGTATTATCTGCTCTTTCAGGATTAGTTTTTGCAGCAAGACTTAGTTCAGCAACGCCTAATGCTGGTGTTGGTTTTGAGCTAGATGCTATAGCTGCTTGCTTTATAGGTGGAGCATCAACCTCAGGTGGTATTGGTACAATAATGGGAGCCATAATTGGTGGTTTGTTTATGGGAGTTATGAATAATGGAATGTCCCTTATGGGTGTAGGAATAGATTGGCAGCAGGCTATTAAAGGATTAGTATTATTGTTTGCTGTAGCATTTGATGTATACTCAAAATCAAAAAATTCTTAGGGTAATTACTACGGTAGATACTGTAATTACTTTAAAAAATAAATAATTTAAAAGAGAGGTAGATGGATTAAGTAGAATTCATCTATCTCTATTTTTTTGAAGAATAGTTAAGTATAGAAAATGAAAAGGCAGGTTTTAAATAAGCTTAATTGTAATCTTAAAAGAATTAATTGAAATCCTTTACTTTTATTTAAAAAACATGTATTATATATATAATGACTTGTACGTACAATACATACTATGTTGTACAGGTGCGTGTGAAATATATATCTGAAATAACAAAATTGAAAACCATATAATTAATAAATAGGAGGAAAGTACATTATGAATAAAAAGTATACTATTGGAGTAGATTATGGTACACAATCAGGACGAGCTGTACTTGTTGAAGTTGCCTCGGGCAAAGAAATTGCCATGGCTGTCAAAGAATATCCTCATGGAGTAATGGATCAGTATTTACCAGATGGACAGACAAAATTAGGACAAGATTGGGCATTACAGCATCCACAAGATTACCTTGATGTATTATCTGTTACCATTCCGGCGGTTTTAAGGGATGCTAAAATTAGAAGTGAAGATGTTATTGGAATAGGAATTGATTTTACAGCTTGCACAATACTTCCTACTGATAAAGCAGGAAAACCACTTTGTTTTTATGATGAATATAAATCTAATCCTCATTCATACGTTAAATTATGGAAACATCATGCGGCGCAAGGTGAAGCAAATAAGTTAAACAAAATTGCAGAGGAAAGAGGAGAAGATTTTCTTAAGAACTATGGTGGTAAAATTTCTTCTGAGTGGATGTTGCCCAAGATTTGGCAAGTTCTTGATGAAGCACCTGATGTTTATAAAAAAGCAGATCGATTTATGGAAGCTACAGATTGGGTAATCTTTCAGCTTACAGGAAAAGAAACAAGAAACAGTTGCACTGCTGGATACAAAGCAATGTGGAACAAACAAACTGGGTATCCTTCAAAAGAATTTTTTAAAGCTTTAGATCCAAGACTTGAAAACGTTGTGGCTGAAAAACTAAGTACTGATATATATCCAATAGGATCAAAAGCAGGAGAAATAACTCAAACGGCATCATTGTTAACAGGACTTTTAAAGGGTACAGCAGTAGCTGTGGGGAATGTAGATGCACATGTTGCGGTTCCAGCGGTTGGAATGACTGAGGGCGGAAAAATGCTTATGATTATGGGTACATCAACTTGTCATGTAATGCTTGGGGATACGGAAAAAATTGTTCCTGGCATGTGTGGCGTAGTAGAAGATGGAATTATCCCAGGGCTACTTGGATATGAAGCAGGTCAGAGTTGCGTTGGAGATCATTTTGAATGGTTTGTTAAAAACTGTGTTCCTGAGGCTTACATGGTAGAAGCAAGAGATAAAAAAATAGATATACATGTTCTTTTAACCCAGAAGGCACAAAAACTTTCTGTTGGTGAAAGCGGACTTGTGGCTCTTGATTGGTGGAATGGAAATAGATCTGTTCTTGTTGATGTTGACCTAACGGGTTTGATTCTTGGATGTACACTTCAAACAAGACCAGAGGAAATATATAGAGCATTAATAGAAGCTACAGCATATGGTACTAGAAAAATCATAGAAACCTTTGAAAAAAGTGGGGTACCTATTGATGAATTATATGCTGCAGGCGGAATAGCTGAGAAAAATAAGCTTATGATGCAAATTTACTCTGATGTTACAAATAAGGAAATAAGAATTGCAGCATCATCTCAAGCTCCTGCACTAGGTTCAGCAATATTTGCAGCCGTTGTAGCAGGTAAAGAGAACGGTGGATATGATTCAATAGTTGAGGCAGCAAAACAAATGGGTAAGGTAAAAGAAGAATATTACAAACCAATTCCTGAAAATGTAGAAGTTTATAATAAAATTTATGCTGAATATGGTATACTTCATGATTATTTTGGCCGCGGCGAAAATGATGTAATGAAAAGACTTAAAAAGATTAAGGCTATGGCTAAATAGCAGGAAATTAAGGAGGTTTTATAATTGTTAGAACAATTAAAACGCGTTGTACTCAAAGCAAATTTAGACTTACCTAAAAGAGGGCTAGTAACTTTCACTTGGGGAAACGTAAGTGGAATAGACCGCAAAAGTAATTTAATTGTAATTAAGCCAAGTGGCGTAGCATATGACGAACTAAAACTAGAAGATCTTGTTGTGGTGGATTTAGATGGAAATCAGGTTGAAGGTAAACTTAAACCATCATCAGATACAGCTACGCACCTTGTTATTTATAGGAATTTTAAAGAAGTAGGTGGAGTTGTCCACACACATTCTAGATGGGCAACAAGTTGGGCTCAGAGTGGGAAAGGAATTCCAGCACTAGGAACAACTCATGCTGATTATTTTTATGGGGAAATTCCATGTACAAGGAAAATGACAGGGAGCGAAATTAATGGTGAGTATGAAGAAGAAACAGGTAATGTAATAGTTGAAACTTTTAATGGTGCTAATCCAATGTATATTCCCGGTGTGCTTGTAAATAACCACGGTCCATTTACTTGGGGAAAAGACGCAGGTGAGGCAGTTCATAATGCAGTAGTGCTTGAGGAAGTATCTATGATGGCATTTAATACAACTAGGCTAACACCAGAAATTAAAGCTATTGATAAAGCATTACTTGATAAACATTTTTTAAGAAAACATGGCACAAACGCATATTATGGACAAAAGTAAGGCTGAATTTAAATTAGATATATTAAAAAAGGAGAAATGAAAAATGATAGATATGAAAAAATCAGAGATATGGTTTGTTACTGGAAGCCAAGATTTATATGGTCAAGATGTAATCAAACAAATAGAAAAACATTCAGAGATAATGGTTAAGTCATTAGATTCAGATTCAATAATTCCATGTAAAGTTGTATTTAAATCTGTATTAAAAACATCAGATGCTATTAGGAAATTATTTGCAGAGGCTAATAGTGCGGATGAATGTGCTGGAGTTATAACTTGGATGCATACCTTCTCACCAGCAAAAATGTGGATTGCAGGTTTATCAGAATTACGTAAACCGTTACTTCACCTTCATACTCAATTTAACTGCAATCTGCCTTGGGATAGTATAGATATGAACTTTATGAACTTAAATCAATCTGCTCATGGTGACCGTGAATATGGATTCATTGGAGCACGTATGAAAATTGAAAGAAAAGTTATTGTAGGACACTGGGAAGACGAAGAAGTTAGGGCTAGAATGGGCTCATGGATGCGCGTTGCTGTAGCCTTTACTAAGGGACAACATCTTAAGGTTGCTCGTTTTGGCGACAATATGCGTGATGTAGCTGTTACTGAAGGAGATAAAGTTGAAGCACAAATTAAATTTGGATGGTCTGTAGATGGATATGGCGTAGGTGATTTAGTAACTTATATAAATAATGTGTCAGAGGAAGCTGTAGAAAAATTGATAAAGGAATATGAGCGTCTTTATGAAATTGCAAAGGAAGCACAAGTTGAAGGGGCAGCAAGGGATTCAATTAAGGAACAAGCACGTATAGAAATTGGAATGAAGACTTTTATGGAAGAAGGAAACTTCACTGCATTTACAAATAATTTTCAAGATTTAAATGGTATGAAACAACTTCCAGGACTAGCAGCGCAGAGACTTATGGCAGCAGGTTATGGTTTTGGAGCAGAAGGAGATTGGAAAACTGCAGCGCTAGTTCGCGTTATGAAGATCATAGCAGAAGAAAAAGGAACTTCTCTTATGGAGGATTACACTTATAATTTCGAAAAAGGTAATGAAATGGTTTTAGGATCACATATGCTAGAGATTTGTCCTACGCTTGCAGCAAATCGTCCACGTATTGAAGTGCACCCACTTTCAATAGGTGGAAAAGAAGATCCAGCAAGACTAGTATTTGACGGATACGATGGTCCTGCAGTATGTGCATCACTAATTGATATGGGAGGAAGATTCCGTCTAATTGTAAGTGAAGTAGATGCTGTAAAACCGGAACATGATATGCCAAATCTACCAGTTGCTAGAGTTTTATGGAAACCACAACCAAGTCTTAGAGATTCATCAGAAGCTTGGATACATGCTGGTGGAGCACATCATACTAGTTTCTCTTTTAATGTGTCACCAGAGCAATTAGCAGACTGGGCAGAAATGGCAGGAATCGAATGCTTATTTATAAATAAGGATACAAAACTTTCAGAATTCAGAAATGAATTGCGTTGGAATGACCTTGCTTATAGACTTAGATGATGTAATAATATATAGTGTGTAGATCTTGCTCCTTCAAACAAAACATATATGAAGGGTGTAATGAGACTTAGTGCTATAATATAAAGAATCAGTTCTACCAAATAAGATTAGATAAAAAGTTAATTAAATAATGAGGCGATGAATCAATTTTAATTTCATCATCTTTATTTTTAAGAAAGGAAGAGTGAATTATGAGTATAAAAAAAGACTTTGGAACAATTGCTGGAGAAGCAGTATATCTTTTCACAATTAAAAATTCTAAGGGTATGGTTGCAGAAATTACCAATTATGGAGGAACATTAGTATCGTTAAAAGTTCCAGACAATAAAGGTAAATTTGATGATGTGGTTTTAGGTTACGACAATTTGGAAGACTATATAGAATATAAGTACTTTTTTGGAGCAACAATAGGACGATTTGCTAATAGAATTGCAAATTCAAGTTTTGAGATTAATGGAGTCCATTATAAAGTGGCTAAAAACGAAGGCGAAAACAGTATACATGGTGGGATGGTAGGATTTGATAAAAAAGTTTGGCAAGAAGAGCCATCAGAAAATGAGTCAGATCAAAGCATTGAATTTTCTTATTTAAGTAAGGATGGCGAAGAAGGATATCCTGGTAATCTTGATGTAAAAGTTAAGTTTTCGATTACAGATGATAATGAACTTAAAATAGAATATTATGCTATTTCTGATAAAGATACTATAGTAAATCTTACTAACCATTCTTATTTTAATATTTCTGGACAAGGTTCAGGAGATGTTTTAAAACATAAGATAATGATTAATGCTGATAAATTTACAATCAATGATAAAAATTCTATTCCTACAGGTGAAATAGCTTCTGTAGAAAATACTCCAATGGATCTTAGGAAACCTACCTATGTTGGCGAGAATATCTCAAGTAGTTATGAGCAAATTGCGTTTGCTAGTGGATTTGATCATAATTGGGTAATTAATGACACAGGTAAAAAACTTAAAAAAGCAGCGCAGGTGTATGATGAGAAAAGTGGACGTATTATGGAAGTTTATACTACAAAACCTGGAGTGCAGTTCTATTCAGCAAATTTCCTTAAAGGTTTAGAAAAAGGAAAAGGCGGTGCTACTTATGAAAAAAGAGCTGCTTTATGCCTAGAAACACAATATTTCCCTGACAGCGTCAATCATGAGAATTTTGACTCACCAATAATTAAAGCTGGAGAGAAGTACGAACATAAAACAATATATAAATTTTCAGTTAAAAAATAATAATATGCATTTTTTATCGAATAAAATATCCCTATTATAATTCATGTCTTGTATAAATATATCAAGAACGTACAGAATATAATATAGAAGTTTCTTAAATTAGGAGGGGTACATATGCAAGGAAAAATGTTTTGCTTTCAATGCGAACAAACTTTTGGTGGAAAAGGTTGCACCAAAGTGGGAGTCTGTGGAAAATCACCAGAAATTGCAGCACTACAGGATTTGCTCATATATCAGTTAAAAGGAATAAGCTGTTATGCTACTAAACTTTTAGCCAAAGGCGAAAAAATTGATAAGGAATGGGTTTCATTTATTGAAAATTCATTATTTATGACATTAACTAATGTTAATTTTGATCCAAAGTCTCATATGGATATGCTTAAAAAATCTCAAGTAATAAAAGAAGATGTAAGGAAAAAGGCATCAGGAGAAGAAGTAAATGCAATAGAGGCTTTATATAATCTAAGTGATACTAAAGAGCAGATGCTTGAAGATGCTAAAAAAGCAGGTGTTATGTATGATGAGGATTTAGATGCTGATATCCGTTCAGTTCGCGAAACTATAAAATACGGATTAAAAGGAATTGCAGCATATGCACATCAAGCTAGATTTATTAAATACAATATCGATGAAGTAGATGATTTTTATTTTATAGCTTTAGCAGTAATGACTGATGATAGTTTAAACCTTCAAGATCTTATCAAGTACTTAATTAAAACTGGAGATATGAGTGTTAAGATTATGGAAGTATTA
>NZ_JBOITN010000006.1:0-32997 GCF_050717545.1 Clostridium sp. | reverse complement strand
ATCCAAAAGTTTTGTTGATAACAAAACTAATGTTTCATTCCTTTAAGGTATATTTTCACTTTTCAAAGTACAATTTAAATCTGAAAATTTTTAATCTAGTTTTTTCATAGGCTAGTTAACACTATCAATTCGAATTCCTTCAAGGTAATAATATATATTTTCTTAGAATTTTAAAAAAATAACCTAAGACAGATTTCACCCTGTCTTAGGTTTTTTAAACATTCACTGAATTTTTTGAAGAAAAATACAATTTTGTCTTTTCAAAGATTATTATCAAAATATGATATTTTAGTTATCCATATATATATATCTATTAACTTATGTTATCTAACGCTGCATCTCTAATTTCAACATTTTTATAATCTTTAAATCTTTTCAAAAGGTCCATTGACGAATTTGGATGTTTAGCAATTATAAGACGTACGCACTGAGATTTATTTTTCTTATATATATCATCTATATTCTCTGTAGAAATTTTACTATCTTCCAACATTATCTTACAAAATTCAACTGGACAAGTATCAATGGAACTATATCCACTGAGTAAATGTTCATATATATCATTGTTGATATTTGGATTTTTGAGTATACTCTCATTAATTTTTTTTGAACCGTGTTTATAATGATTCATTACAGTAATTAGTCCCTTAATGGGCGTTTTGATATTTTTCGCAACTGCTAAAATAATACTTTCATTGTTTATACTTGCTAATTCTTCTAATTTATCTATTGGAGTATCTTGACTAGAAGCAATTTTTCTAAGTTCCCTATTATAATTTTTTTTATTATCAATTTTCTCTTTCACTTCGTTTTTTATTTCATCGGGTGTATTGGGATGTTTCAAAAGTATTCTATTTAATTTATCTGAATTATGTTTTATATATATATCACGTAAAATCTCTTCTGTAGCCATAGGATTTTGAGCTATAAGCGTAAAGCAATTTTCGTTTTTGTAGAGCTTTAAGAGAATATCACTATTTACATTTCTATTGTGTAAAACAGCATTGACAAATGTAACTGAGTCATACATATCACACATATTTAATAGAATGACCTCAGAAGTAGATGGATTCTTAGCTATAGCCATAAATGTTTCTTTTATCTTGCTTAACTTAAGTAATGCATTCTGTGGGGTTCCCTCATTATCAGCTAGATTTTTCAATATGTTTATATCATCTGACCCAGAAAGCTTAAGAAGCATATCTTTTGCAGTATTCGGATTTTTCGACTGTAAATATGGTATGTGTTTATTTACTTTTATTTGCTTTGCTTCAGTTACTATATTTTCAAGACTGCTTTTATGTACCACTTTATAATAACCAGTATATATCGGAAATTTTATTCTTGATTTTTTTTTGTCAAAATAGAACCATTCATTTGACCAACAGTAATCCTTTAACACCATAACAACTTTCTCATCGCTTGACTTGTCAGGAAAAACCACAATTCCAGTCTTGCGTTCCTTAACAGACTTGTTCGGGATTTTATACTTATCATCCGTCTTTTCATTTCTACTTGTTACATAATATTCTTCCATATCATCAAGTCTTAAAACGCCTAAAATATCTGTTTCAACCAAATCTAAGTTATAGTAATGAGTCCCCCATTTGTCTATGTATGAAAAAATTTCCCTATAATTAAAATCGATAACGACACCACTATGTAATCGCGCTACGGGATAGTGGCCAGATAACACATAGTCATAATTAAAATTAAATTCATGATTCACATATGGCATTAAATCCATACGGTATTCATTAGCTAATTTACTATCCGGTCCCTCGACCTCTTTATATCTTAAATAATGAACCAAAAAAAATGATTTTTCATTATAGTTAAAACAATATTCGTAAGGCTGAAGTTTTAAGAAATCAACAATACTTTCAAACTCTTCATCACTTAACTCAAACATTTCCTCGTAAAGACCACAAAAGATATTAGACCTGCTACTAGTTTGAAATCCTGCAAATAGAAAATCGTAGACCGCTTCCATCTTTTCTTTTTCAAAATTCAAATATTCTGCAATCTCAAGTTCCTTTTCAATGAGGTTTCTATAATTTCTAGTACTTTTTAATAGTTTTTCACTCTCTTTATATATGTTCTTCCCATCATTTAGTAACCTTAAATATTTCTTTGCACTAGATTTCGAGCATAATTTATTTGCTTCAAGCACTAGATTTCTAAGTTTTTCGTCTTCTTTTATCTTTTTAATACTTGGCACCCTATATTTCAAAAAGCCCCTATCATGGTTACCCATAACAAATTTAACACAGTCTTTATGCGCCATCATATATTGAATAACTGGAACTGCTCCTTTTTCACCATCAACTACATCTCCAAGTATAAAGAGTGTATCCTGCTTTACATTAAACTTAATCTTTTCAAGTGCATTTATGAAAAGGTCATACCTTCCATGGATATCACCTATCGCATAATAACTCATACAAACACTCCTTTGTTATTGAATCATGCTACTTCCGATCATTTTACAAATTGCAACTAATATTGCAATTATTATATCATGAATTATTATCTCACAACATTACTTTTATAAAATATATCCATAATTCATAATATATGTACATCCTATCTTAAATTTTTTAGTTTTGAATATAAAAAAGCCTAAGTCAGATTTTACTCCTCCTTAAACTTGTAATGATCCACTGCATTATTTAGATTATGCAGTAAAAAGAGAACTGGTTAAAATGGAATAGAGTGTTGGAGTAGATAGTAAAGTGGTTTTGTGATGGATAGGAGAATTATTTTGCAGTGAGTTTTTGTGTATTTTTGCAGTGAACAGAAAAGGAGAACCGTCACATAAATGACGATTCTCCTTTTCTTTATACTGTGGCTTCGAAACGGTTTAACACAGTAAAATCAAAATTTAACCAAATTCACTAAAATTCTAACTTACCATTAAAGGCATCTTTCATTAATGAATTAAATAAGCTACGCATTTGAGTTTCGTTCAATATTACATCTTCTTTAATTGAATTTATTTTTAAGTATATTTCTGAAAATGTACTCTGTTTTTTAAAAGATGGCACATTTAACTCTATTTTTTTGAACTTAGCCATTGATATATTTAACATAGATCCACTTGTACCGGTGGCCAACTTTGATATTTCCTTCCTTACCTTATCCGTATTAATCGAATATAAGAAGAACTCTCTTGTCATTAAATCTTCATTTACTGTTATCCTCCATAATTTATCTGGAAGAATTAAATTATCATAATCTTTATCTACTATACATGATGCTCCTACTAATTCTCTAGTATTAGCTCTGCTAAAAAGTATATCTCCATATTTACAACTTAAAAACTTTTTAATTTTTATATCCTTTGAAATAACTTTATACTTACTAGCATCAAATATTCCTTTAGTAACAGCACTTATTTTTAGCACTGCAATTTCATTAATTTCAATTTTTCTCTCATCCCCACCTACACTCCATCCAGCATCTATAGACTGAACTACATCATTAACTAACTTTACATTAGCATTTTCGTCACCAAACATCTCTATAAACACACTCTTCAAATACTCATCCATCAACCTATTAACTTCTTTTCTCTTTTCTAAAGCTCTTTCAGCCTTTTCTAGAACCTCAGATATTTTCTTTTGAGTTTCTAATGGTGGTAATAATATTTCTAAGTCTTTTACATAACCTTGACTAATATGCTTTTGAGCACACCCATAACTATCATGTAATATCTTTGCTCTAATGCTTCTTAGATAATAAAACATATATTTAGGAATAAATTTATCATTTGGAATAATACCTGTAACTGATTGATTTGCGCTTACTTCAATGTTCAATATGCCAACTTTTCCAGTAGTTGCTCCAGTTAATGCTATTACAACTGTATTAATAGGCATTATTTTTGCTGCACTATTCCTTAATCCTTCTTTTGTTATAAACTTTGTTACGGTATTTATTTCTTTATCTTTGCATCCACCTGACGGTAACCAAGGTATATCACCACAATCCCAATATTGATTTTTTTTTGTGCTCGGCGTTCCTCCTGTTATAACATCAGTTAAATCACTTATTTTTATATGTTCCCATCCGCTAATTATTTTATCGTTTAACATACTACTTAACCATTTCCTTTAACTCAGCTATATCTTTTAAAATATCTATTTCTAAAGCTTCAATTTTATCTAATATAACTTGTGGTCTTTCATAAATAATTTCTTCATATTCTATTATTTTGTACTTATTTATGGAAAGGTCGTAATCATTATCAGAAATTTCTTTTTTATTTACCCAGAACCATTTATCATCTTTTGTTGGTTCAATAGCTTTGTCTTCTTTTATAGCTCTCCACTTTGAAATTATATCTGGTATATCACCTTCATTATCAAACTTATTTCTTTTATCATCTAAGGAGAATCCATCACTTTGCATATCATAGAACCATATCCTATTTGTTTCTCCACCCTTTGTGAATATAAGTATAGCTGTTGATACTCCTGCATAAGGCTTAAATACTCCCGACGGCATTGATATTACACCTTCTAATTCATTTTCTTCTATTAATATTTTTCTAATTTCCTTATGTGATTTTGTTGAACCAAATAAAACTCCATCAGGTACTATAACTGCACACCTTCCACCTAAGTCAAGTATTCGATTTATAAGTTTTATAAATAAAAGCTCCGTCTTTGTTGTTTTTTCGCCCTTAACTAGAGTAGTGTTTATGTCCCCTTCATCTATGCTGCCTTTAAATGGAGGATTAGCTAGCACTAAAGTGTATTTGTTTTCTTCTTCATATCTCTTAGACATGGCATCCATTTGTCTAACATTTGGATCATCTATACTGTGAAGCATTAAGTTCATTGAAGCTATTCTAACCATTGATGGGTCAAAGTCAAAAGCATAGAACATATCTGTTCTAAAGTGCTCCCATTCTCTACTCGTCATCATGTCTCCAATCTTGCTATGAAAATTTCCTTCTTCATCAGTAAATACACTTTCAGATTTTGTATACTTCTCTAAAATATATTCTAATGAATTAATAAGAAAACCCGCTGTACCACATGCTGGGTCACATATTTTATCCTCTAAAGTTGGATTCATAAGTTCTACCATCATTCTTATTATGTGTCTTGGCGTTCTAAATTGACCGTTAACACCTGATGTTGCAAGTTTAGATAATAGATATTCATATAAGTCACCTTTAGTATCTGAATCATCCATCTGTATACCATCAATAAGTCTTACCGATTCTTGCAGTAAAGATGGCTTCGGCACCATAAATACTGCGTCCTTCATCTCGGCAGTAAAGCTTGATTCTTCACCACCCATTTTCTTTATAAATGGAAATACCTTTTGTGCTACTATATCAAACATTTCATTTACATCTAAATGCTTAAATTCCGACCACTTCATTAAATCATCTGGAAATAATGATTTGTATGGTCCCCCTATCCTATTTGATCTTGTAATGTTTGAATTGTCAATATCATCTAATCTTTTAATAAACAAAAGATATGAAATTTGCTCTATAACTGTGAGAGGGTTAGATATCCCCCCAGACCAAAAATTATTCCATAGCTTATCAACTTTACTCTTTATATCTGCACTTATCATTTGTTTGCGTCCTTCCTATCCTATGATATATATGTAGCCCTAAACGGAGCTATTAAATCAAAAACCTCATCTGCCATTATCCCAAATATACCATCTACTCCATTTTGATTAAAGGTTGTATATGGCTCTGTAAATAATGCTGCAAAAGATATCCCTTTATTCTTTGCAATATCATTCTTAATTATTTCTAAGGTCTTAATCTGAGTGGCATTCATCTTATTATGATGCTTTTGGATAAATACTTCAAACATTTTATTTAACTCTACTTCATCTACACCTACAAATTTTCTTATAATCCCTATAATATCTTCTTTATCAATATCTGTTTTACTTGAAAGCTCATCAATGCTATAGACAAAATCTACGCCAAATATAGAGTATACACTTTCAATCTCTGTCTGTGATAGCTTTTCTCCTTTTCTTATTTTATGAATTACAAGTTGATCATTTAATTTGCTCTCAATAGCACTCTTAACTCTCTTCTCATATGGCTCCATATTTGCTCCATACAATACCGAACCAGCACTTATTTCTTTAATAAATCCACCCGTATCCTTTATATCAAAAACGACAAAATTATTAGATGTTGCCCCTTTATGTTTCATTAACTCCCTTAACTCTACTCTTATTTGCTCTAAATTTTTATAACTTAACTCTTCCCATCCTGATGGATGTAAAAGTGATTTAACTAACTCCCTTTTACCATCAAACCAGTTTAAATTTATCTTTAACCTTGCTAGTTTCTCCATCGTAGTATTGATTTCTATAATCAATCCATCCTTGTCACCAGTAATATATAAAATCATAATTCTATATATAGAGTTATCAAACCCTATAGCATCTGAGTTATCTTTAGGTTCTATCCATTGAATTAAAGGTGCTATCTCCACTTTTAGTTTTTTTATAAAATCCTCACTTAAATGACTCCAATATTCTTGTTTTTTAACCTGCTCTATTCTTTTTCTATTTTTCTTTATTTCAATACTATCTTGAGGTAACTCTAATATATCTGCTTTTAGCTTTACTACAAAGTCACTACATATATTGGTTTCGTTCTGATTTTTATACTTTTCCAAAAGCTTACACATTATTTCAAATCTTACCTGCAAACTTGTTTTCTGAGGTTTTGGCACAAAACCCTTGGGATTCATCTCAAAGAATTCAAAGTTTTTATAGCAATCAAAGATAACAAACTCGTTTTTATCTCTTCCTAGTTCAAATAAATTATCACACCGTCTAGTTCCTCTACCTATCATCTGCCAGAATTTAACCTTTGAATATATGGGCTTTGCAAATACTAAATTAACAATCTCTGGCACATCTATTCCTGTATCTAATAGATCCACCGATATTGCTATTCTCGGAAAATCTTCCCCTTTAAATTTTTCAATTAATACAGATTTACCAGTAATTTCAGAGTATATTACAGCTGTTAGCTTTCCTTTATATTGAGGATACATTTCATTAAATAATGAATCCAAGAGATTTGCATGTTTTTTAGTCTTGGCAAATAATATTGTTTTGCCAATATAATCACCAACTTTTATTCCATTATCCATTAATGTCTTTAATATATATCTGTTAGTATCCTTATTAGTAATTTTCTTTTCTAGGTCTGTTTTGTCATAGTTTATATCATCACCGTCATAGCCTTCTTCATCTACTTGTTGCCTTTGTTCTTCTGTCATCTCATTGTATTTAATGCCTTTTCTTAGAAAGTCTGTAGTAACATCAATAACTCTTGGTTCAATTAGATATGGCGGCATATGATTCCATGCATCATCTACAGAAAAATTAAACGTTGGATCGCCTTTTTCACAAGCAAATAGTTTAAAGGTATTCCTACCTATGAAATCAACTGGAGTTGCAGTTAATCCTAATATATTAGTATCAAAATACTCTAAAATATCCTTGTAAATTTTGTAAACGCTTCTATGCGATTCATCACATATTATTAAATCGAAGAACCCTACACTAAACTTACTATAGTAGTTTATCATTGTTTGATAAGTCGAGAAGTACAAAGTTGCTTCTCTATTGTCTGAGTTTTTCCCAGTAAATCTGCATGCTATTTGTTCTGGCATAAAGGTTTTAAAACTAAATTTATCCTCTTTAGCTTGTTTAACTAACTCATCCCTATCTGCTAAGAATAATACTCTTTTGACCCAATTAGCGTCCATTAATCCCTTCGTTAATGCTATAGCAGTTCTTGTTTTCCCTGTGCCCGTAGCCATAACTAAAAGCGATTTTCTATACCCATTTATGTATTTTTCATAAACTCTCTTAATTCCTTCTATTTGATATGGTCTTCCTGCTATATTTTTATCTATCTCAACCTTATTTAAATCTTTTTTATGTTTATGTTTAAAGTACACCTCTTCCAAATCATTCAATGTATAAAAACCCCAAATTGGTCGAGGTTCACTACATGTATCATCCCAAATTGTTATTTCATATCCATTAGTGCAAAATATTATTGGTCTTTTCCCATATTTTTTTTCTATGGTATTAGCATAGTCTAAAGCCTGTTGACGACCTATTATAGGATCAACAGATGTCTTCTTCGCCTCTACCACTGCAATAGGTTCAGCCTTTTTATTAAATAAGACATAATCTGCTGCCCCAGTTCCACCAATTTTCTTATGATCCTTTAACGGCAATTCTAACCTAACTAATTCTTTATCATTTATATCCCAACCTGCATCTCTTAGCATAATATCTATTAATTTTTTTCTTGTTTCTGCTTCGTTAAGATCTAATGTATCTTCAACTTCTTTTTCAATTATCTTGTCTTGCTCCGATTCAACGATTACGTTAGTTGTCTCCTTAACAGATTTAACTTCTTCATTGTGTTGCTCTTTTATTTCTTCCTTTTCTTTTGCATAGGTATCTATATCATAAGCATCTACCTTTACCTCAGTTGTTTTTGGGATTTTATACGTTAAAGGCATTATTGACGTATCTTTAGTAACTTTTATATAAAACCACGCCGCTATTTTATACATAGAAACTAAACACTCTAATGCATCTTTTTTATTTTCATAGCCTTGGTGATTTGCTTTATTGCCATATCTTCTAACTATGTTAAATAGATCCGGAATAGCTTGGTTTATTTTTGTATTTCTCAAAAGTTTTATCTTATCATCTTGTGTTGCAAACTTATCTGATTCAATACCCAAAATTGCTAAAATATGGTCAATTATTTGTTCACCAAACATACGCATTTTTAACATTGAAGCATTATTATCTGTATGTAAATACCTTTCTGCTTGAACACCTAATTTAGCAAGTATTGGCCACTTTTTACTTAAATAATAGAAATTTGACATTATTATTCCCCCAAAGCATTTTTTAACAATATTATACCATAAATTCTCATATTTAAACTATTCCGAATGTTATATATATGAGATATTTTTTATTTACAGAGCCTTTTATTATTCTAAAAATACGCCCCTCATCTAATTAATATTAGAATGAATATCATAACATAATATGATATCATATAGCATTTATAGTTTTAGAATATATTCCTATTTAGTACTCAGTTAGCTCTAACTTCATTTCCACCCACTGCCAAAATTTATTAGGTTTATTCAATTAATATCCTCACTTTGTCTTAATAATAGCTATTACGCTATTACTCTTCAATCATATTAAAGGTTTGTCTAAAAAGAAGTCTACGTCATTTGTGGTATGGGTTCACCGTAACAGATAACGTAGACTTAATATGGTAAATGTATTCTCTCAGTTTCTAAATACTAGAGCTTTTTATTCTAAATATAGATAAATCTTGAATTCCACCAGTTGCCGAAGATATTATTATATTTCCATGATTAAAGCTTATCTCTTCCAAATCTTTATTAGAAAAAAATCCACCTTCAATATCTGTTATTGTAATATTCTTTATACGTTTTGATAGCTCCCTTCCTATATACTGAGCTAAAGATGTTTTAGTGTTAACACCTTTCCCACCAACTACATACCCCATTGATAACACATCATTATGAAAAGTTTTATCATATTCAATTGCGATTTGATATGGTGACAAAAACGGCTTTCCTAAATGATGTCCTGGTTCTTTCTTATACTCTGACCTTAGCAAAATCTCTCTAATTCTATTTTCACAATCATATATTATCCAATTACTCATTTAAATTTCTCCTTTATAATTTTTTAAAAACTTTCAAAACTCCTTCTAGACTTAAATAGTGAACTTTAATGCAATCACAATATTTAATCTTAAGCTCTTCACATATTTTATTAAAGAATTGTGAGACTACTGCTGAATTTTTGAATTGCTGCATTTTTCCTAAATACATATATTCATTGCTTTTACCATCCTCCTTACCGTAAGTGTTAATAGAAATTGATAACCTTTCTATGTAATATTGAATATCATAATTTCTCATATTTATAATGCCATAGTAGAAAAGAAACTCGTCTACTTGATTTGCTGTTCTAACATAGAAATTTGCTTGCTTTAGTGTTGAATATCTCACATTCTGTAACAAGTTAATTTGATAGAAAAAATTAATGAATTCACATTTTATATCCCGAGGTAATTTTTTATGAAGGTCGAGAAATTCCTTTGTAATTTTACAATTGCTTTTACTAGGAAAATCATCCCATAATTCATCCAGCTCTTCCTCTGTAAAATAATATCTATTTTCCTTCAAACATTCTAAAATAGCAGTAGTTTCGATGTAAGCATTCCTAGATATTCCCATACTCTTAGTAATAACACTTGTTGCATTTATAAATGCTGAAGAACAATTTGTAGCGATTTGCTTTTTCAATTTAGCCCTCCAATATAATATTATATAACTACATCTCTCTATTTAACATCGTTTAAATGGTCTATTAATTTAATATTAATATAATTGACTGTCATTGTCAAGTACTTTTAAATTCTATTGTAATATAATAATAATAATAATAGTAATAAGAGAGAATCCCATCATCTTCATTTTCCCAAATCACAGTACAAAAAACCACCTTAATCACATATTAAAATAGTAGAATAATTAATGAGCTAAATTTCTTATAAACAATTTCAGTCGTATTTCTTTATTCAATTTTCCAAAACACTAGATTTATGTTTACTAAGATGTGCTTAACTGTTATAGACTCTTAAAATCACATAAAAATAAAGAAGAATCATTTAAATTAAATTAAACGATTCTTCTACACTAAACGAATTTTATAAACCTGCTAAATTTCTATGTCTTGACAATAAAGATATCCACTTTTAGCATTAACTTTTAAATCCTTAGTAAATATTTCATTTGCTCTCATCCGATTTATAGCACTTTCATTAAAAGCTACCGATAAATCTAACATATATAATAACCCTCTAACTCCATCTTTTATGTGATATTTTCTTCTTCTAGTCCTTCCTTTATCATGCAATGCCCCTTGCATAATTAAATTACCGTATTTCATAGCATGTAATCTGGAAATTGTGAAATAAACATTAGCTGGTATTTTCTTTCCTTTACTTATATTTTCAGTTTCAATTTTCTTATTTCTTTTACTTATTTTAAATATAATTTCATGCAACAATTGTAAATCATCTTGGCTTAATCTATTAAATGATAGTATTTGGTCATTTACAATAGAATACACAGCCTCTTCTATATCCTTTGTAGAAATCCCTTTCTTATTAGCGAATTTACCATTGGTCATTAGATTTACTTTTTGTTTTAAGTTGTCATATGCATGTTTTAAAATTTCTATATATCGCCTTATATTCCCATTGGATAAATATGCTGCAAGAATAAAAACTTTTTCATTTTCAAAGATATCTAAATAATTGTTTATTTCATCATTATGAATAAATTCTTTGAGTCTTTTATTGGTTATTTCTCTAAAGAAATCAAGATATTCCTCATCCAGTTCATCTAAATCCAAATACTCAACAACAGCATCATGTCCCATTTCAAAGTTAAAAGAATCTCCTTTCAATTTTGAAGGATAATAAGTTATTGGGGCAGGGTATACTGTAGCACAGAAATATATAGGATTAACATGAATATCATTATTAAAAGCTCCTCTTATTAATTTTAGTAATCTAAACACTTCTATTTGGGCCTCTTTTGATACCTCTGAACATTCATCAATAAGTATATATGTATAATCAAGATTGAATATTTGTTTTAATTCTTTAAAAAATTGTATTATAAAACTAGCCGCATCTTCATGTGATAAGTTTTTCCCAACAAATTTCAATTCTTTACTAAATAAATTCTTTTCATCATATTTTGCACCAGCCTTAACACTATTATAACCAACCTCACCACTGACACCACTCATTTCTTCTTTAATCTCTTTTATAAGTTGTTCATTTACGTTATATGTTAACTGGTTCAGTAATTCTTGAGTAAACTTTTTTATCTCTTTTATCAAATTATTAAAGTTCTCCTCTTTATTAAATCCAAACATTTGAGCTAATTTCTTTATAGCCTTTAATGCTTCACTATTTCCTGATAACTCAATAATTTCTCTTTTAAATTCAATAATCTCAATAGTAGATTTAACGATAGTAGAATACAAGTGTAATCTAAAAGATACCATATCTTTTTCCATCCACTGGCTTACACTGGCTAGTGATATATATACTGGCAATATTTTATTAGAATTATATTCTGCTAAGCACTTATTACTTATCATTTTCAATATATGTGTTTTTCCTGTACCTCTTATTCCTTCCACTAAATAATTTTGACCTGTTGTACTAATAAACTTTTCTATATCTAATATTAAATTAGTATGTGTATTAGGAAAAAAACCACCCGCCTGGGCATCATGTTTAAAAAAGTCTTGATTAATTTGTATAACATTCAATATATATTCCCCCTAATTTAAGTCCTATGAATATTGTACCATAAAATAATTTATGCTTCCATTAATTAACATGAAAATGCGTTTATTATTAGGACGTTAAGAAGTTTTTATTTGTTAACTCCTAATTATTAACATATTAACACTCAAATACAGATATGAATAAATCAACGCATAAGAAAACCCTCAACTAAAATTAATTAGTCGAGGGTTTCACTGGTGGAGGCGAGGAGCGTCAAACCCCTGTCCGAAATCCATAACACCTAGGTATCTACGTTAAATTCATCTAATAACCTATGAAGAGTAAATATTATAGATTACTTAAAGGAGTAACATCAATGGGAATCAATGTAGATTTTTCCCAAGAGATAAATTCAATAAGTTGGTTAGCATAAGTTAGTTGTTTAATTATTTCATACTCATTTAAAGTTATCATTTCCCCATGAGCAACTCTATTTCTTATCGGACGAAGTTCATCGAGAATTTCATATAATGGAAGATTTTCACTTATAATAGGAATGCTATGTTTTTCAACGTATTTGCATAAATCATACCACATCATTCGTTTGTATTTTTTACTTTTATCAAGTATAGAAATAATATTTCCTAATTCTTTTTCTATAATACCGAGCAATAAAATTGCTAGTGAGCTAAATGCAAATATGGAGTTAGCATCACTACTATATTGTGCTTCAATTGCTAATGCGGTAGCTAATTTATACTGTGAGTCTGTTGTTAAACCACACAACTTTGTCTTATTAATAGAGGCCAAATGATCAAGCTTATTAAGGGGTATCCATTCAATATATAGTGGCGCATTTATATCAATCGGAGTATCTTTGCTATCTCTAAGATGAAGCTTCCAAGATTTTAATTCATCTTTATCTACATAAATAGTTGCTCCAGAAATTACATTATCTTTTGAAATGTTTGATGATAATACTTGTTGTCCCAATTCTGCTAATACTCTCATCGCCCCATAATCTAATTCATTAAAATCTGTTTGCATAGAATATTCGCATAAATTGCTAGTCGTGACATGGTTTATTATAATTTTTTCAGAAACGGATAACTTGTGATCATTAACATGTGTTCTATTTTCTTTAACAAATTGATCTATTGAAAAAGAGTTTAGTCCTTTTAACTTTAGTATTTCTTTAAGTTCTGTGTAATAATGCTCCTCACCTATTTCAACCAAATCATGCAAGTCGATGCTGTCAACTTTAATTATATCGTCTCTCTTTTCATCTATTGAACCAATCATCTGTTCGAATAATGCTATTGCATAATCTTTAATACTCTTACATGCGTCATGTATTGGGACATTATATTTACCATTAAATATATAGTACGGATTATCACTAAAATTACTTCTTATATCTTCTTGCGGCATGGTATTTTCTTTATTCGCACAACAATTTTTATATTTTTTTCCAGAACCACATAGGCATTCATCATTCCTACCAATTTTACTCAAGTCTTTACCCCCTACATAAATTTCCAATTAAAACTATTATATTATTAGACTTTGATTATTATGTACTCTTCCAATAACTTGGTTTTAAATTTATTAAAAATGCTTTAACAGAAAAAAGTAGTCAAACCTCTTTTTCTTATGAACGGGGTATTTCTAATTGCTTTAGAATCGCTTTAAATATAATTATCACCTAATCTCGATTAGTCTTTCCCATTTTGTCGTCAAACGGGCGTCACAAACCCAATTTTCTTTAAAAAGTTCCAATTAAAAAAGCCCTAGCATTTTTGCTAGAGCCTTTGATTTTGGCGGAGAAAGAGGGATTTGAACCCTCGGAACGGTATAACCCGTTCGCCTGTTTTCGAGGCAGGTACCTTAAGCCACTCGGACATCTCTCCATATGTTAAGTAACATTAAATATTATATCATATTTAGATTTTTTTTCATATACTTTTCTATGTCATGCGGACTATTTCTAGAATATAAACCATTTCCTGTTAAATTCATTGAGAATAAGAAAAATAGTACCTAGTAACTAATTTTCACTTTTCTTATTCTTAAATGATTTAATTAAAAAGTATAAAACTATAATTAAAATTGCTATGTAAGTTAAGAATTCACCAAAATCTGTTACTATAGGAACTATACTTTCCCAAGAATCACCAAACCAATATCCTAATCCTAAATATAATAATGTCCAAAACAATTCACCTAAAGCAACAAATAAACTAAATGTCCTCAGTTTATATTTTGTTATCCCCGCCGCAACATTTACAAATGGACCCATTGCTCCCATTACAAATCTGGTAAAAAAAACAGTTCTTCTTCCATATTTGTTCAAATAAATTTCAGCTTTCAATATTTTAGGTTCAACATAACCTTTTAGTTTAGTATGCCTACTTAAAACTTTGCAACCAATATATTTCCATATTATATAAGCGATATTATCTCCAGCCCATGCAAAAAACCAAACCTGAAGAAACAGAATCACCACATTAAATTCACCAGCATAAGCAAATGCACCAGATGCTAATACAAGTAAAGAGGCTCCCGTTGGAATCCCTATACACTGCAAAACGATTATAACGCTCAAAAACCAAATGTTATAATTTCTAAAATATTCTATTAATAAATTACTAAATTCACTCATTTTTTTTACCTTTAATATTTATATCTCTTTCAATACTTATATCACTTTCTATGATTTTTTTTAGATTATTTTCCATTTCTGCCGGAGTCTTATTGTACTTTCTTTCCAAGTCTTTTATATATAAATTTTCGTCACCAATGACTGGAATAATTTCCAGCGTCTTAAACACAGAATCTACACATATTTTATATTTTTCGGATATTTTTTTTACTGTTATCCATTTATGAGTACTTATATCTCCAAGCTGTCTACTTTCTTTATTAGGTAGATTAATATTTTTAACTTGAAAATATATTGCCGTAGATTGCTTTATTATTACAATTATAGTTATGACAATAAGAATTGATAATATAGTAACTCTTATTTTTTTTTTCATTAAATCATCTCCTGAGAAGCTGTAATATTAACGACTTCAGAAGGAGATTTATACTTCCACTGAAGTTTTCTATTTGTTAATGTATATAACTTTCACTTATAGAAGTGAGAAACTTTCCTTTTGAAATGTCGTTAAATCCCCTCGCGCTCAAATTATTATATCAAACATATTATAATACAATAAAATATTAAGTTCAATAAGTCTTGCGATGATTGGGATCTTATAAATAATATATTTAAGTTTAGCTACTGTTTTAGCAATAAATGTCGATTAAATCATATCATTAGACAAAATAAATAGTAACAGGTATAATAAAATAAACAAAATTACGCCATACTACTATAGGAGGGAACTTTATTTGTCAAACATAAAACTACTTGATGAAAATGAAAATATAATAAAGATGTGGAAATTGTTTATTTTTGAAAATATCTTAACTAAAAATGGCCTTAGAAACATTATCGCTCGATCTTGGGAAAGAAGTAAATCTTATGGTATAGATCCATTTAAAAAAAATGTTACAATTGAACTTACTAAAGAAGATTTAAAACAAAAATATGAAGAATTCTTACCTCTATTATCTACTGCGAAACCATTCATGCAAACACTATATAATCTAATACAAAATTCAGATTTTATGATTCGTCTAACAGATAAAGATGGGTATGTACTAGATCATATTGGAGATGATAGTATTATAAGCCAAGTTACACCTATGATATTACAAGATGGATATAATATAAAAGAAGAAATAATAGGAACTAATGCTATTGGGCTTGCTTTAATAACTGGTGAGGCGATACAGGTACTTGGTGGTGAACACTATTTACATAAATATCATAATTGGACATCGTCAGCATGCCCTATAAAAGATGAAAAAAATAGTACTTTAGGGGTCTTAAGTATTACTGGCAACTATGAATTTGTACATCCACATACTTTAGGTATGGTGGTAGCCGCGGCAAAGGCCATAGAAAAAGAAATTAAATTAGAGTATTATAATAAAAAATTAAAAATAGTTAATGAACAATTCTTTCAAATTACAGAATCGATTTCTGAAGGAATTATTAGAATAGATAATCAAGGCGATATAACAAGTATGAATAGATTTGCAAGAAAACTATTAGGATATAGTGGGAAAGATATTCAGAATATGCATATAAGTGATGTATTATCTACCAAAAGCACTAACTATATTAGTCCTTTTGGAAATAAGGGAAAAAAGTATCAAGAAGAGGAAGTAGATTTCACTACAAAAATGGGTAGAAACAAAACTTGTATAGTTACTGCTACTCCTATAAAATTTTTTAGTTCAACAGACTTAGGTGGTGTTCTAATTACATTTAAAGAAAATAAAGTAGTTCTAAATATGATTAATAAAATTGTTGGATCTAATGCAAGATATACCTTTGGTGATATATTTGGAAAAAGCAAAAGCATTATACATTCAATTAAACTTGCAACAATTGCCGCTAATACTGATGATACTATATTACTTCAAGGCGAGAGTGGCACAGGTAAAGAAATGTTTACACAAGCTATACATAATGCTAGTAGACGAAAGGATAGGCCCTTTGTATTCTTAAATTGCGGTGCTATTCCTCGTGATCTAGTTTCTAGCGAACTTTTTGGGTATGTAGAAGGCGCTTTTACTGGAGCAAAGAGAGGTGGACATCCAGGTAAATTCGAACTTGCAAACGGAGGTACAATATTTCTTGATGAAATAGGTGATATGCCTTTAGACTCCCAAATAAGTTTACTTAGAGTTTTAGAGGACCGTGAGGTAGTAAGAGTTGGAGGACATGATGTTATCCCAATAAATGTTCGAGTTATAGCAGCTACAAACAAAAATCTAAAAAAAGAAGTTGAACTAGGAAAATTTAGAGATGATTTGTTTTATAGAATAAATGTTATGCCAATTTATATTGCTTCAATTAGAGAAAGAAAAGAAGATATAAAAATATTTATTGATTATTTTTATGAAAAATTCATTGAATCCAATGATAAAAATATAAAAAAAATCAGCGAAAGCTTTTATGAAGGTATGAATAATTATAATTGGCCTGGCAACGTCCGTGAACTCCAAAATGTTATGCAACTTGTATTAAATATAGCTGAAAATAATAGTGTTCTTACAAGTATGAACTTGCCTAGTTATATAATCGAAAAAGAAAATATTGGAGAGCCAAGTGGACGAAAACAAGTGCTTCAATTAGATCAAATTGAAAAAAATGCTATTATGCAAACATTGATTGATGTAGATGATAACATGGCAGCCGCTTCCAGAATATTAGGTATAGGTAGAAGTACTCTGTATAGAAAGATAGAAAAATATAATATTAGATAATAAATTAGTTGACTTCACCTTTAATTAATCATATATCGTGGTAAGCAGTATGCAATACCATGTTATATGATTATCGATTCCGTACCATTATGATACACTCGTTTCATAATGGTACATTTAAGTGCTTTTGAAAACGTTTCAGTGTATCGTTTAGATACACTTAGATAGACTTAGATTTAGGAGCTTATATATAAATACGATATATTTACTTGAAATAAAAAAAAAAGTTTATAAACCATTGATTTCTAATGGTTTACAAACTTGTTTTTTTTAGACTTCATATTTTGGCATGGTTATTGCTTTTATTTATAATAAAATATATAAAAAATACCATAGGAGGATTACAGAATGTATTATGGAATAGTATATTTATTCTTTTGGATCGTTTTGTCAGAAAATTTCAAAGTTGAAACTATTTGTATTGGTATAATAATAGGTTTATTAGTTAGAAGTTTTAATAAGGATTGGCCCTATAGTAATTCACCATTGAAACTCAAAAAAAATATTATATTATGGATATATTATATAATTATATTTTTAAAAGAAATGCTAGTATCCAATTTACATGTAGCAAAAATAGTTTTAAGCCCTCAAATAATAATTTCACCACAAATAGTAATAATTAAAACAAAAATAAAATCTGATTTTCATAAAACAATTTTTGCTAATTCTACAACATTAACTCCAGGAACTTTAACTATATCAATTGATGAAGATAAAATAGCCGTGCACTGTTTGTGTGATGAATTTGCAGAAGACATAACTAATTCTACTTTTGAAAAACTAATTTTAAAAATTGAGGAAGGTATTTATGAGTAAACTATTAACTTTTTCTATCTTATTTTTATCAGTTACAATTTTTGTATGTATGTTCAGGGCAATTAAGGGACCAAGCGCAGCAGATAGACTAATTGCTGTTAATGTAATAGGTACTAAAATTATTGTACTTATTGTCATTGTTTCGTTTTTAATTCATGAAACTTATTTTGTGGATGTAGCTATAGTCTATGCATTAATTAGTTTTTTATCTTCTATTTTAATAGCTAAATTTATTGAAAATTCGGGAGGGAAAAACATATGAAAGATATTATTTCAACTATCTTTCTCTTTGGAGGATTATTCTTTTTCATGGTTGGAACATTAGGTATTATAAGATTCCCAGATGTATTTACTAGAGCGCATAGTGCTTCTAAATGCGATACCTTAGGGGCTATGCTATGCCTATGTTCAATAATAATACTAGAGGGTTTTAATATGATCAGTTTGAAAATATTACTAATTCTTCTATTTGTGTGGATTGCAAATCCCACTGCTACACACTTAATTGCTAAAGGTGAATATACACGGCAATCTTCTCTTAAGAAGATAAATGAGGTGAAAAAAAATGAAGACATTTAGTGTAATAATGTTAATCTTTTTAATTGGATCTGCTGTAGGAGTTTCAACTATAAAAAGTTTACTTGGTGCAATAATAGCATTTATGGTTTATAGCCTTACTATGACAATTCTATGGCAACAGCTAAATGCTCCAGATTTAGCAATAACTGAAGCTGCAGTAGGTGCAGGTATTACTACTATTTTATTTGTACTTACATTAAAGAGAATTAAAGGAGTAAAAAAATGAAAAAACTTTTATCTATCACTATAGCAATAAGTTTAATTATAATATTACTTTTGGGGGTTAATGAACTTCCGAAATTTGGACAATATGATAATCCGGCAAACAATGAAGTTTCGCATTATTATATAGAGAACACCACAAAAGAAACTGGTGCAATGAATATTGTCACAGGTATTATTTTAGATTACCGTGCCTTTGACACTTTTGTTGAGTCAAGTGTATTATTTACTGCATCTATTGTAGTTTTATTACTCCTTAAAAAGGAAAAGAACTCCCAAGATACAGTTAATAATGAAACTATTATAGAAAGTATTATTTTAAAACAAGTAAGTAAAGTGATAATACCTTGTATTCAAATTTTTGGGATTTATATAATTTTTTATGGTCATTTAAGCCCGGGGGGAGGATTTGCAGGTGGTACAATTATAGGTACAAGTTTAATATTAAGCAGAATGATTTACGGTAAGAAACTTACACAAAAAAAAATACCATATTCTAAATTAATTACCTATCTCTGCGGCTCTATTATGCTTTACGGATTATTCAAGGGGTATAGTTTTATAACTGGCGGAAATCATTTAGACTTTCCACAACCAAGTTTAGGAACTCCAGGCAATATACTTAGCGGTGGATTTTTATTACCATTAAACATATTAGTAGGACTTATTGTGGCAATTACAATATACTTTTTTTTCACTTTATTTGACGGAGGAGAAATTTAATTATGGAAGGACTAATAAACAATTATTATGAGACTGGTGCAATTGTACTCTTCGGAGTTGGGTTTTCAATACTATTATTGCACAATAACTTAATAAAAAAAATAATTGGCATGAATATTATGGATACAGCAGTTTTCTTATTTTTTATTGCAAAAGGTTATATAATAGGACTCGATGCTCCTATTATTATAGGAGTCAATAAAGGGATTAAAGGCTACATAAATCCTGTTCCATCTGCTCTAATGCTTACTGGAATAGTTGTAGCGGTTAGTACAACAGCATTTGCCCTTGCGCTAACAATAAAATTGTATGATGCATACGGTAGCATTGAGCTGGATGAAATTCTTAAAATGAGGGGTGATTAATATGAGTTTAATTCAAGCATTTCCACTTACTATCATATTGGTTTTGTTTATTTCTGCATTTGTAATGCCACTAATTAAAAATGCAAAAACTGCTAAGGGTATTAGTTTAATATCTATGACACTATCAATGATTTTAGCATTAATAAATTTAATTTTTGTTAATATAAACGGAGGGTATCTTTATAGAATTGGACATAGTAATGCACCATACGGAATTGAATTTCGAATTGGAATAATTGAGGCTATAATGGGTTTAGTTTTTACATTTGTATCCCTTATGATAATTTGGTACTCAATTTATAGTATAGAAAAAGAAATAACAAAATCGAAGATCCCTTTATATTATTTACTTATAAATATTTTAATAGGTTCCTTATTAGGTGTGGTATACTCTAATGATTTATTTAACTGTTTTGTATTTATAGAAGTAGGAACTCTTGCCTCATGTGGCACTATTATTGTTAAAGACAAAAAGGAAAATATGAAAGCAACTATGAAATATTTGATTATGAGTTGCCTAGGGTCTGGCCTGGTTCTTATGGGAATTGCTTATTTATATTCAATGACTGGGCATTTAAATATAGACTACATTCATAGAGAGTTAACTAAGACCTATTTAAATTACCCAGATGCAGTACTGATTTCTATAGTCTTATTTATTATTGGTCTTGGAGTAAAGAGTGCACTGTTTCCACTTCACAATTGGCTTCCAGATGCGCATTCAAGCGCACCTACCTCTTCAAGTGCACTCTTATCTGCTTTAGTTTTAAAGGGATTTGTTTTACTTTTAATTAAAATATTATTTAGGCTTTATGGAATTGAAATTCTTAACCATTATTCTGTTTTAAATATTGTACTTATATTAGGTAGCCTGGGAATGATAATGGGCTCAGTTTTCGCTATATTCCAAAAAAACATAAAACGAATTATTGCATATTCTACTGTAGCACAAATGGGATATATATTTCTAGGTATAGGCCTTGGAACTGATATAGGGGTTTCTATCGCTATATTTCATATCATTGGGCATGCGGTAACTAAATCAGCTTTATTTTTACTAGTTGGTGGAATGATAGAACAAACAGGACATAAAACCTTAGACTATTTAAAGGGAATTGGACGAGAAATGCCACTAACCTTAGGCTTATTTTCTATGGGTGCTTTATCTATGATTGGGATTCCAGTATTGCCTGGATTTATAAGCAAGTGGCACTTATCTCTAGCCGCTATATCATCTGGAGACACAATTTTAGTTGCAGTTATATTACTTAGTAGTTTGTTAAATGCAGTATATTACTTCCCAATTATAATAAATGGATTTTTCGGAGAAGAAAATTGTAAAGGTAAAGTATATAAATCTAAAAGAAAACCTTTAAAAGAAATGATGCCTGTAATTTTTCTAGTTGTTTCAATGGTTTTAGTGGGACTAACATCTAGTAGTATTATACGTTTAATTAGTCTAGGACTTAAGTAGAGGAGATGCTTCGCTGTTGAATAATATCACAATAATAATACCGATTTTATTTCCATTTATATTAGCAATCATTATGGCAATAATAAAGTTAGATGAAAAAAAAAGAAATATCTTTGTTAGCATTGGTGTTATCTTAAATTTTATTATTCTAGTTGTTATATTTTATGTATTTGGGGAAAGTAGGGTTCATCTATTCAAAATAAATGAATTCCTAGATATCTATTTTAGGATAGATAAGTTAAGTATATTGTTTTCTTTATTAGTTTCAATCTTATGGATTTTCACCGCCTTCTATGCCATGGAATATATGAAACATGAAGGCAAAGAAAGAAGATTTTTCACTTTTTTTCTTGCCACACTGGGGGTAACCATAGGAATTGCTTTTTCAGGAAACCTTATAACACTTTATGCCTTTTATGAATTTCTTACCCTATCAACCTACCCGCTTGTAATTCACACAGATACAAAAGAAGCTTTACAAAGCGGAAAAAAATATCTTATATATTCCTTTGTAGGAGCCACATTGGTTTTACTTGGAATGATTATATTATTCAGTATCACAAAAGATACAACATTTAATGCTCACGGTATTTTGCCAGCACTCACAAATGAGAATAGAAACCTGTATTTAATAAGCTACGTTTCTATGTTTTTAGGTTTTGGTGTTAAAGCAGCATTAGTGCCGTTTCATTCATGGTTACCTGCAGCAATGGTTGCACCAACACCAGTTAGCGCACTACTTCATGCAGTGGCCGTTGTAAAATCAGGAATTTTTGCTATTATCAGAATGACCTATTTCATATTTGGTACAGAAATAATTAGGCAGCTCCCTATACATATCTTTTTAAGTGTTTTAATAGTAATTTCCATTTTGCTAGGTTCATTCTTAGCATTACATCAAGATAATTTAAAAAAAAGATTAGCTTACTCAACTATTAGTCAATTAGGATATGTATTGTTAGGCGTGGTTCTTTTAAATCAAGATGCATTTGTTGGAAGCCTTCTTCATTTGATTAATCATGCAGTAATTAAAATTGTTCTTTTCTTCTGTGCTGGGGCAATAATCTACACAACAGGTAAAACAAATATTAGTCAGATTAGAGGTATTGGCAAACAAATGCCAATAACAATGGGATGTTTTAGCATAGCTTCAATATCTCTTATCGGAATCCCACCAACAAATGGTTTTGTTAGTAAATGGTATTTAGCTCAGGGCGGACTTGCAGAAGGAAAAATGGTATTTCCTGCAATATTACTTATTAGCGCATTATTAACTTCATTATACCTTCTTCCAGTTGTAACTGAAGCCTTTTTCAAAAAAGGCGAAGATACTATAGTTAAAGAAGCACCACTTAAAATGTTAATCCCTATAGTAATTATAACAGCCATAGTTGTTTTACTTGGTTTATTCCCTAATATTATTATCTCATTTATACAACGAATTGCTAGTGAAGTAATCTAAGAAAGGAAGGTGATTAAATTGAGACCCACTACGTATTTACTTTTTATTTTACTATTTCCATTCATAGGTTCCTTTGTAGGCTACATTATTGGTCTTAAAAACGAAAAATATAGGGATGCCTTTAATATATTAATGACTCTGATTTTATTTGTAGTTATTACTATGCTATATAAATGTGTTGTAGTACGTCCAATCGAGCTATCTATACCTTATATTATGGGTACAGGTCTTCACTTGAAATTAGATATATTTAGATATGTTTTTGTCTGGCTAACAGCTATGATATGGCTTTTAACCACAATATATTCATCTCAATATTTAGTAAATCATAAAAATAGGAATAGATTTTATCTGTTTTTTATGTTAACCCTATCAAGTACTATGGGAATTTTCATATCAGAGAATTTTTTAAATTTATTTACTTTCTTCGAAATTATGTCATTTACATCATATGCATTAATAATTAACGATGAAGATGATTATTCACATGATGCAGGTAATACTTATATTATAATGGCGGTAACTGGTGGTCTTATTTTGCTTATGGGATTATTTTTACTATATAATTCTACTCAAACATTAGACATTAGTCAGTTAAAAGCAAGTGTAAGCACAATAGGTGATATAAAATATCTTATAGTAGCTTTAATTATTATAGGTTTTGGTGTAAAAGCAGGCATGGTGCCCTTACACATATGGTTACCTAAGGCATATACTGCAGCTCCAACACCAGCAACGATTATTTTATCCGCAGTTTTAGCTAAAACCGGTATATTTGGAATTATATTAACTATTGAAATAGTTATGAGTGGAGATTTTATAATATCTATTATTATTCTAGTATTAGGTTTTCTAAATATGTTTATTGGTGGCTTTCTTGCCATGACGCAAAGAAATTTAAAAAGAATTCTCGCATATAGTAGCATGAGTCAAATTGGTTATATTCTTGTTGGAATAGGATTAATAGGAATTTTAAAAGAACATAGAACTATAGCTATTTATGGTACATTATACCATGTTATAAATCATGGGATTTTTAAAGCCTTACTATTTATGGGTACAGGAACCATATATTGGGTAGTGAATGAGTTTAGCATAAATAAAATCGGAGGTTTTGGAATTAAAAAATACATACTAAAGATAGTATTTTTTATAGGTGCTCTATCTATAGTAGGCATGCCTGGTTTCAATGGATTCGCTAGTAAAACTATGTTACATGAGGCCCTCATTGAAGCAGATCATATGTATGGTGGTTGGTTCTTTAAAATATGTGAAATTGTCTTTATAATAAGTAGTAGCTTTACTGTAGCCTATTTACTAAAAATGTTTGTAGCTGTATTTATAGACAAAAGTAATCATAACATTGAAAAAGCAAAAACACCCATAACTAAAATGATATACTTACCAATGATTATATTAAGTATAATGAGCATTTTTATCGGACTTAATCCTAGTGCTATTTTACATGTATTAGATAAAGCATTAACGCCCTTTGGTAATGCGCAACCTATAGAAATGATTTTTTATAATTTCAATAATGTTAAAAGCTCTATGATTATAATGTTAATTGGATTTATAATTTATATAGGTTTTATACGAAGAGTTCTAAAAAAAGGTAAAAGTACTAATTGGTATTATATTAACCCAACTTTAACTTGGATAACTTTAGAGAAACATTTTTATACGCCTTTAGGTAAATTTTTAATTTTTATTAGTTCATTTATTTTTAATATAATTGATGGCGCCGTGATTAATAGTGTTGCATTTGTAGGTAAAAGTATTGATTCAATTAGTAGAATAGAAATTATACATGGAGAATCTATAAAAAAAAGAATACTAAATGTGTTTTTAAATTTATTTAGTAATAAAGCTATTCCAAAAAGTAAAATGGATGGTGAAAATGCTCAACTTTCAAATATTAAATCAAAAATCCACGAGCTAGGATATAACATGAATAGTTTAACTTATTCACTTTTTATATTCGGAATTTTACTAGTAATAAGTTTATTATTTTTTATGTCCTGAAGTGGTATTAATTTATATGTTATTATGACATCTCTTGTTGAAGAGCCTAAGACCTAAAACACAAAAATGCATTAGTTAGATAAAATTAATTTATCTAACTAATGCATTAATGCTGTACTCCCTGTTATTTCTTCTAACGATGTATGACACAAGATATACTCTTATAAAAGTTATCTTACCACTACTGATACTCCATCTGGTACTGCTGTTATTGTTGCATCTTTACCCTTTATAACTAAAGCCCTTTCAAGTGCTTCTTCAAAGGTAAATGCATGTTGCATATGCATATTTTTTACAATTTCAGGATCACACATATCTGTAACAAAAATCACAGTAAACTTGTCAAGTATTCGCGCAAGAATTTGGAATTCCCATTGATCTGGTATCGTTTCATTTCTTCCCACTTTAAGAACTCTATCAAGAACTTCTTTTGGACTACTTGCATTTGCCATATTATCATAGAAGGACTGACCACCAGCTCCATCATTACAAGCAGCCATCATGATTATAACTCCGCCTTCTTTGCAAGTTGCTTCTGCTGCACTCATACCTTTTACAGACTGATATATATTTTGGTCTAGTGGATACCCGCCATTAGATGATATAGCAATATCTGCTTTAACAGCTTTAACAGATGCAAGTTCCATTACAAATTTACATCCTTGTTCATGGGCAAGTTCACTATCGCCTGCAAATGCATTTATAACATTCTTCTCACTGTCGATAACAACGTTTAATATGAATGCAAGTTTTGCCTTTTTAGCTGCGTAAAGCATGTCCCTATGAAGTGGGTTATTTTCAAGAACTCCTGTCCTAGCATACTCACTTGCTATAAATTCAGAGCAATGATTTGCCATAACTGTCTTTGCTGATGCTACTCCAGGAAGGATACTCTTTCGTCCTCCAGAAAATCCTGCAAAAAAGTGTGGTTCTATAAACCCTTCTGAAATTAAAAGTTCCGCTTCCATTGCGATCTTATTAAGTAGTAGTTCTCCACCTGAGGGAAGAGTTCCTACATTTGTCATATTACTATAATCTCCTGATATATGATTTATTAAAACTTCATTATCTACAATTTCCTGACCAAATTTATCTATCATTTCTTCCTTTGTAGTAGGTCTATGGAACCCAGTAGCAACTAATATTTTTATATCAATTTTGGAGTTTGCACTTCTTATTCTCCTAAGTAATATCGGTAATGTTACTTTACTTGGTACAGGTCTTGTGTGGTCACTAGTTATTAATACTAAATTCTTTTTACCTTTTACTAATTCTTCTAGTGTTACACTTCCAATTGGATTATCAAGTGCTTTATTTACAATTTCCTGCTGAGTGCTTTCCACTTTAAAAGCATGAGCTTTTGATTCGAGTATCCCTACCAAATTTTTGTCTGGTATTTCAATTTCCAAGAACTGTTTTGAATATGGTACTTTTACTTTAGTCATAATATTCCTCCCTACATTTTTTAAATATTAATATAGATTTGGCACAAAGAATTTAACAAATATTATAGCTAATACTCCCGCTAATAATCCATATACAAGAGCTATCTTAATATTATTTTTAATAATCTTACCTTCATGGCCTACAAGTCCAACTGTAGTTAAAACAGCAACTACATTATGAACACATATCATATTCCCAGCAGCTGCTCCAACTGATTGCAATGCTAATGTAGATACTACTGGTATTCCAACTTCTTTAGCCGCATTAAAATGCAATGCTCCAAACATGATATCTGATACTGTAGCACTACCAGATATGAATGAGCCCAATATACCAACTAGAGGTGCAATTAAATACCATCCACCTCCAACGATTCCGGCTGCTGTCTTAGCCATAACAATAAGCATTGAATCACCGCCTGTAGCTGCTCCTGAATTCATCATAATATAAGTCATACCTAATGCAAAGAATAAAGCTATAGCTGCTGACTTTATTTCTACAAGAGTTTTCCCCCAACATTTAAAAGCTTCTTTTCTGTCTAATCCATGCATAAACGGAATAATCAATGCTACTAACATAAACGGAATAACTCCAGGATTATATAGCGGCGTAATGCCTCTAGATATAGTTGTTCCTAAAATATTTGTCCATGTTATACTCCAAGCTTTCAATAGTGGAGTGAGTCCAAAGATTTTCAAACGTCCAAGTAGTAATAATATACCTATTATTATATATGGAGACCATGCTTTTGCTGCACTTAGTGGTATAGCATCTTTGGGTCTACTACTTCCCGCTTTAACTGAACCTTCCCAATCATCTTCCCATTCTTCATGAGGTTTGAAATCCCAATTCTTTTTTGGAATAAATAAGCCCTTCTTAATAGCAAATATAAATACCGGTATAGCTATTAATGCTCCGAGTAATGCTGGAAGTTCAGGCCCTACAAAATTTGCTATTATTACTTCTGGAACTGTAAATACTAGTCCACCAAATAAAGCAAGTGGAAGCACTTCCAATCCCCTTTTAATGCTTTTATCAACTATTAATGTCATAGTACACACCATAGCAAGTGGAATAAATGTACCTATGAAGAAATGTAGTACCCCTGCAAAAGCTCCTATCTGAGTTAAGAATGTTGTAAAGTCTCCAGTATATCCTCCTGACATTACAATAGACTTCAAGTTTGCAAAGCCTCCAATAATAGGGGTTCCAACTGCACCATAACTAACTGGTGCACTATTACCTATTAATGCGACCATCGCTGCTATTAATGGTGGAAACCCTAAGCCAACGAGTAATGGAGCTGCAACTGCAGCAGGTGTACCAAATCCAGCAGCCCCTTCAAAAAATGCACCCATTAAAAATCCTATTAAAATAACTTGTACTCTTCTATCTTTAGAAACATGAGCCATAGAATCTGCTATACCATCTACGCCTCCACTTTTTTTCATAATCTGTAATATAAGTAATGCGCCATATACTATCAATAATATATCAATAGTATTTATAGCTCCACTTATGGTCGCCGCGGATATCCATGTGAATGGCATTTTCCAAAATATAGCGGCCAATATTACTGAAACGATAAAACCTAATGGCATTGCCTTTGTGGATGGCCAGTTATAGGCTATCATAAGTATTCCAACGATTAATATAGGTATTAAGGCTATTAGTGCTAACATATTTTATTCCTCCTCTAGTATTCTAGTAAATTATATTATGTACAAATAGTATATCATATAAACCTTTACAAAGGTTCAAATTAATGATTTCTACTAATAAAGTTAAAAATTCGTAATAAATTACATCGCCAACATATATAAAAACATCAGCGATGTAGTTTATTCTACTGGCAGACCTTACCAGGATTTAATATATTTTTAGGGTCAAATGCCAATTTTATGTTTTTCATAAGTTCTACATATACAGGTCCTAATTGTTCTAGCATATATTCTTTCTTAGCAAATCCAATTCCATGCTCTCCAGATACTAAACCTTTAAGTTCTCTTGATTTACTATACATTGCTTCAAATACATCAGCGAGTTTTTTGTCCCATACTTCATCTGTAAGATCATCCTTTAAAACATACACATGTAAATTTCCATCACCTGCATGTCCAAAGCTTCTTATTCTAATATCAAATTCTTTTTGAAGATCATTAGTATACTTAATAAACTGTGCTACTGCGTTTCTTGGAACAACTACGTCACATTCATCCATATAAGTAGTTGTCGCTTTAACTGCCTCAAGGAAAGCTCCTCTTGCAGACCAAACAGCTTCTTTTCTCTCATCTGTATCCGTTATAAATACATCTAGAGCACCTTGTTCAAGGCAAATGTTAGCTACACCTTCATAAGCTTTTTCTATTTCCTCTATACTATTACCATCAAAAGTTAATAAAAGATAGGCATCAGATGAATTATCTGGGAACTTTTTACCCAAGAATTCTTCAGCTGCAAGGATAACTTCTCTTTGCATAAATTCTATAGCAGTTGGAGCAGCCTTTGATTTAACTATTAAAGGAACTGTGTTTATTGCTATTTCAAGATTTGGGAAAGGTATTAAAAGTGATACAGCTTTTTTGGGTAATGGTAAAAGTCTTAATATTATTTTTGTGATTATTGCTAGTGTTCCTTCTGAACCACAAACTAAGTCTTTTATGCTGTAGCCAGTAGAATTTTTAACTACTTTTCCTCCAACATTAAGTATTTCTCCACTTGGAAGAACTACTTCAAGTCCTCTTATATAATCTCTAGTAACTCCGTACTTAACAGCTCTCATTCCACCTGCATTTGTATTAACATTACCAGCAATAGTTGCAGATTTTTCACCTGGATCTGGTGGATAGAATAAATCATGTTCTTCCACAAACTTACTTATTTCCATTAAAAGTACTCCTGGTTCAACAGTTAGCATTAAGTTTTCTTCATCGATTTCAATTATCTTATTCATTTTACACATATTTATCATAATTCCACCGTAAATTGGAACTGATGCTCCAACTAGTCCTGTTCCTGAACCTCTTGCTACAACAGGAATCATGTTTTCATTTGCATATTTCATAATCTTTGAAACTTCCTCGGTTGTTAGAACCTCAACCAATACGTCAGGCATTTTGCTTATTCCACCCATCTCATCGTGGCTGAAATCATCATTTATTTCATCTCCTGTAAACACTCTATCTTTATCTAATATAGATACTAAGAACTCTATATCTCTTTCATCAAGCATTTTGTAATCCATAAAATTACCTCCTCAAATTTAACTTATTGTTTTAATAACGATATACTATTAACGTAAACAATATTCTGCTCCTGAGTTTTTAATGTTTTCTATTAACTGAGGAACTATTTCATAAATATCTCCCACTATTCCATAATGAGCTACATTAAAAATAGAGGCATTTGCATCTTTATTTACAGCAAATATACGCTCTGAACTGTTCATTCCAGCTGTAAATTGAACTGCACCTGAAATTCCAAGAGCTATTATTAGTTTTGGTTTAACTGTCCTGCCAGAAAGACCAATTTGTTTCTTAGGATCAATCCAACCCGCTTCAATCGTTGGTCTTGTACCAGCTATTTGAGCATCAAGAAGATCTGCTAATTCTTGAATCATAACAAGATCCTTTTCTGACTTTAATGCCCTACCAACTGCAATGATTACCTCAGCATCTGAAATATTTTCTTCGATTTCTTTTTTTGTAACTTTTAATACTTTAATGTTTGAAGTAAGTTTTGCTTTATCTATTTCACAAATTGTAATTTTACCACTTTCATCACATTGTTTTTCAGGGGCATCCATAACTTTATATCTTACTGTTGACATTTGTGGCCTTGTATTAGGACATAAAATCTGAGCCATAATGTTACCACCAAAAGCAGGTCTTATCTGCACTAAATCCGTATTTTCTTTCATTTTAAGCATTGTACAATCAGCTGTTAGCCCTGTTCTAAATCTTGCAGCTACTCTAGGTGCAAGAGATCTACCAATAGTTGTAGCTCCTACAAGTAATGATGATGGTTTTACCTTATTTACAAAATCTTCAAATGCAGCAGTATAAGGTTCTATCCTAAAATCCTCAAGTTCTGCGTAATCGTATACAAAAACTTCATCTACGCCATAGTGCAGTAACTCTTTTGCCTTTTCTTTTATATTGTAACCAATGAATACACAGTATACCGGAAAATTAACAACTGATGCAAGCTCTCTAGCTTTTCCAATAAGTTCGTATGTTACAGGATGTATAACTCCTTCTACATGATCCACATATACTCCAATTCCCTTCCATAAACTCTTATCAACTTTCACTGCCTCTGTCTCAATGAATTCCATTACACCTTCTGGACCTTTTTTAACGCAAATTTTACACATTTTACATCCTGCATTAACTTCGATTTTTCCAGCAATGTATTCTATAGCGTTAAAAGGGCAAATCTTTATTAATTCTTGTGCATTTGATTCAGTTACTTTCTCTTGATTACAAATTAACTTACTCATTAGAACTCCACCCTTCTTTATACAAATTTTAATTCTTTAAGTTTTGCAGCTATCTTCAAACTAAGTTGTGCACCATTACCTGTCCATGTTTCACGATCATTATTAACTTCTGGTGGGAATATTCGTTCAACTTGTGTTGGTGAACCATTAAGTCCATATTTCTTTTCATCTTGATCTTCAAAATCTTTTAATGATATCATTTTTATTTCTCTATCTTTTGTAACTAATTTTTCTCTATAAGATGGTAATCTCGGCTGATATATATCTTTATCTACAGTTAGAAGACATGGGAATTGGATTTCAGAAATTTCAATAGTATCTGCCATATCCATTTCAACAATAATTGATTTCTCTTTTAATTCTATTATTTTTAAAACGTTTGCAATATGTGGAATATCTAAATACTCAGCCATTTCTGGACCAACTTGTGCAGTATCTCCATCAGTAGTCTGCTTTCCACATAATATAAGATCAAATTCGCCCATTTTTCTTACGCCTTGAGAAAGTGTATACGATGTAGCAAGAACGTCTGCGCCTGCAAACTTTCTATCAGATACTAACGCACCTTCATCTGCTCCCATCATAAACGCTTCTTTAATAATATCCTTTGCTTGTGGGGGTCCCATAGTTATAACTTTAATTAATCCACCCTTTTGTTCCTTAATTTTAAGCGCTGTTTCTAATGCATATAAATCATAAGGATTCATTTTTGAATCTACTCCATCCCGTTTTAAAACACCTGTTACTGGATCTACTTCAACTTTTGAAGTACCTGGAACCTGTTTTATACATACTAAAATTTCCATATATTTTTCCTCCTACATTTTGTATAGAATTCTAAAAACTTATTGGTGGTATTATGGTCTGACCTTCAATAAATTAATATTAACATACTATTTAGAATATTTCTATATTAGTTATATAGTTAACAATGTATATTTTTAAAAATCTATAAAATAGAATTATATTTAGTATTTAGTATTGCTTATAACTTTATGTTTTTAACTCATTCTAATTAATTTAACATAACTATTAACCTAAATACTTGGGTACTAGAATTTTATTATAGCTAAATTATATAACTATATTTCATTCTTAAAGTCTTTATACGCCTCTTAAACATCGATTTACCAATCAAATTAACTACTGTTGATTATCACCTATTTATATTTTTTTGTATTCTTTATATGACTAAACATAATAATTCTATTTTTTTTAAACATTATTATTACTCTAACAAAATCTATAGCCTTACTAACATAATTTACTATATTATAAAAGATACTATAAACGTTTACAGAACAATAAAAACAATGATAATATTTTAACACTGTAAACCTTACTATTTTTAACCTACATATTACAAATATAGGTTAATATAGTATCCTTATAAACTAAAAGAAACCCCTTGGGGTTTCCTTTAGTTTCAATTATTCTATTATTATTGGTTAGCTAACTTCTTATACCCTGCTAATCTTTCTTTAGCATCATTTTCTGTTTTAACAAATAATTCTTCTGCTACTTCAGGGAAAGTTTTAGCAAGTGAAGAGTATCTAACTTCACCCATTAAGTAATCTCTAAATGAAGTAGTTG
>NZ_JBOITN010000005.1:0-44424 GCF_050717545.1 Clostridium sp. | reverse complement strand
GTTATTTAAAATTTATTGGTTGCGGGAGTAGGACTTGAACCCACGACCTTCGGGTTATGAGCCCGACGAGCTACCAACTGCTCCATCCCGCGATATTAGTATTAAATAACTTTATCTTAATTAGTGTGTTTTAATTACTACAGAATATTACTTCAATTTAATACTTTTTATTTTACTATAAGTTTTTATTAGTTAACATAAAAAACAAATTGGTTGCGGGAGTAGGACTTGAACCTACGACCTTCGGGTTATGAGCCCGACGAGCTACCAACTGCTCCATCCCGCGATATTAATTGTAAAATTTTAATTTTGCATGTTTGTTAATTTAGTCACTTAAATTTACTATTAAGTAAATCTTGAAAACCACTTATAATACTATACTACTATACCTTATATGTCAATAGTTTTTTTATAGATCCAATAATAAATTTATAAAATAATTATATTTGAAAATGGTAGCGGAAATAGGACTTGAACCTACGACCCTTCGGGTATGAACCGAATGCTCTAGCCAGCTGAGCTATTCCGCCTTATTGGTTGCGGGAGTAGGACTTGAACCTACGACCTTCGGGTTATGAGCCCGACGAGCTACCAACTGCTCCATCCCGCGATATTTGGTGCTGAAGACCGGAATCGAACCGGTACGGTGTTTAACCACCGCAGGATTTTAAGTCCTGTGCGTCTGCCAGTTCCGCCACTCCAGCTTATTTGGAAACATGCATAATGCTATCTCTTGGCAACATGTTTTATTATATATGATGTATAAACTGTTGTCAATAACTTTTTATTCTTTTAAAATAGGAACTAAAAACTTAGTTCCTACAAAAATATTCAAACTTAATTTCCACTAATAACTTGAAGTTTTTTTACTATAACCTCTACCTTTTCCTTCTTGATGTTTTTTAACATCTTGAAATCTTTCTTCACTATCCTTTAAAAATTTAGACATTATGTCTTCAAAATTACATGTATTAGTTTTGCTTTTTTCCTTTTCCCAATCTATTTCCATTGGTTTAATAGATCTTTTAGGTACTCCAGCTTGCTTTATGGATAAACTTATTTTACCATTATCATCCACAGATATTACTTTTACTTTTACGATATCATTTTCCTTAAGATGATCATTAACATTTTTAACAAATGTATCTGAAACCTCAGATATATGCACTAATCCTGTTTTACCCTCCACCTCTACAAACGCACCAAAATTGGTGATATTTACTACTTTACCTTCTACAATACTTCCAGCCATTAAGGTCATATTAAAAAGACTCCTCCTTAAAAATTATGTTTTTTATTTTATATATTAATTTAATAATACGAATAACAATGTTAATAATCAAAATAATTGCGTTTAGTTTTTATTGTCCATTACAGGAGTTTCACCTTCTTTAACAAGCCCTAATATTTCTCTTGCCAATTTTTCTATATATTTGTCAGTCTTAGATAACTCTACTTCATCCTGTAACGTTCTTTTTTCTTCTTTTTTCTTTTGTAATTCAACATTATACTTTTGCAACTCTTTTTTTTGTCTACTCATTGTTATCTGTTGCAAAGTTAAAACATAACATACATACACAATAACAATAACTATTACGACACTTTTAATACTAATTTTTTTTTTCATATCCCATACCCTTTTCCTTTCAATGGAATGAGTATTCTTAAGTTTCCTAAACCTATTTTAAATTGTATTTCACATTTCTTCAAGCTATTTCTTTATAATTTTTCTTTTTTTTTTATTTTAAGCTTATAAAGCATTAAAATCACTGGGTATAAAATAAGGTTCATCGTCACTCTAAATGCCTTACCGCTTAATTTTAATGATCTATATTGCAACTTTATAAAAGTTCTACTTAAGAGTTTCAAATATAAGTATACACCTATTATCAAACATACATACACATAAAAGTTTATGTAACCCTTATTAGTATACATCAAAAATATAAAAACCACTATAGAAGTTAATGTCCAAAATAATAAATCTTCTATTATTGTCAACAATTTGTTGGGATTTTCAAATCCCCTCATCAATCTATATATATCAAAAAATACTCCTGTTATTATTCCGGCGAGCAAACTGAAGGATATAAGTTGAACTTGGCCTATCAAAGAAACTATCATAACTCCTCTACCTGAACAATCTTGATATTATGCTATCTTTTTTATCCTTGATTTTATCGCTAGTATATACAAAAGAATCTACTTTCCCAGTTATTATAACATCCCCATTTTGAACATCTAATTTATTCATCTTTAATTCTTTTCCTTTTACCACCATTGTTCCAACATCTGTATTTAATAATATTTGATTCTCATTGAAATTTACAACCTCTATAACCCCACTTAGGGTTAGTTTTTTTCTGTTTTCAAGTGTAAGCATGCTTTTCTTATCTTCTATCTTAATTTCTTTTCTAGCTTCCATAATATCCTCCTTTTAAATTTTACTCTAAAAAATTGGGAATTAAGAAGCTAATCCTATTTCTCAATTCTTAATTAGTGATATAACAATATATTCATATAAAATATATATGCTTATTAATCTTAATTAAGAATTATATTCAGTAACATTTATTCTTTATCTTCTTTTCCTGAGATCATTTCATACATTTCTTTTGCACTTTCTTTTGTAACATGTTCAGCAATATTAATAATTTTAGCTTTTAAAACTTGATTTGCAAATTGAATTTCTATGATATCATTTTCGGCAACCACTGTACCTGCCTTCGCCACCCTGTCATTAATAGAAACTCTACCACTTCCACATGCTTCTTTAGCAATTGTTCTTCTTTTTATAATCCTTGATACTTTTAAGTATTTATCTAATCTCATTTTATGTTTCCCCCTTTTAATGTTTTTTATTACTCTAATACTTTCAATTAATAAAATATTTCGCAAAACATAATTTTAAAATAAAAAACCCAGATATACATCTAGGTTTTTTACATCATAGTAAAATTATTTATTTACTATATCTTTAAATTCTTTACCAGCTTTAAATACTGGAACTGTTGAAGCTGCGATTTGAATTTCTTCCTTTGTTCTTGGGTTTCTTCCCATTCTTGCTGCTCTTGCTCTTGTTTCGAAAGTTCCAAATCCAACTAGTTGAACTTTTTCACCTTTTTCTAATGTTTCTTCAATACTTTCTATAATTCCCTTTAGCGCTGCTTCAGCATCTTTTTTTGTTAGGTTAGATTTTTCTGCAATACTTGTTATTAATTCTGATTTATTCATTTTTGTTGCCTCCTCGTTATGAGCACACTATTAAATAGTATATTCATTACTAATTTTGAAATTTCTTGTTTTGGATATGATTTTTATTCTACAAATAAATTTATCGTCTTTTAGATTCGTTCCATAATTCGTCCATTTCTGCAAGTGACATATCCTTCAAGTCCAAATCCATATTTCTTGCATTTTCTTCTATGTACGCAAAGCGATTAATAAATTTATCTATAGTATAATTTACTGCAATTTCAGGGTCTATGTCAAGTAGTCTAGCGATATTTACTGTAGAAAACACTAAATCTCCAACTTCTTCTACTATTTTTGCCTTATTATTGCCTTTATATACATCTCTTACTTCTTGTAATTCTTCCATAACTTTTTCCATTGCAGGTTCAACACACCCCCAGTCAAATCCAAATTTCGCTGCTTTTTGCTGAACTTTATCTGCTCTCATTAGTCCTGGCAAATTCTTTGGGACATGTTTTAGCGTATCTGTATAACTACTAAACCCCTTTTCCTCCTTCTTAATATTCTCCCAGCTTTCTAACACTTGCTTCACATTTTTACTTTGCACAACTTTAAATATATGTGGATGCCTATTTATCATTTTATTTGTAACTCCGCAAATAACATCATTTATGTTAAAAAAGCCTTCTTCTTTTCCTATTTGAGCATGAAATATTACCTGCAGTAATACATCTCCTAATTCCTCAATAATGTTTTCATCATCCTTATTATCTATAGCTTCTAAAACCTCATAACATTCTTCAATAAGACATTTTTTTAAGGATTCGTGTGTTTGCTGCAAATCCCATGCACACCCATTTTCTGATCTTAAGGTATTCATAACTCCAGTTAAATCATGAAAATCTTTTGTGGCTTCTAAATTCTTTGGTACATAAATTGATGTTAAATAATCTATATCCTTTTGCCTATCTAGTTCATATAGTTTCATTTTCCTAATGCTTTCAAGTCCCTTTATCCCTGCAGCGCGTACAAAGTATATTTCCATATCATCTTTGTAATACTCAAGAAGATCTAATTTTACGTCTGCTGCAATTGACTCATTATAAACTTGAGTTATTAAAAGCCCTACCCTTTTGTCTAACACTTGATTTTTAATATCAAAAGCATCTATAATTTTAAGTCCTTCAATGGGATCCAATTTTAGACTTTGAATCACTGCATCTATAAAGCTAACGGCAGGCATAATTTCTATATTTATCCCCTTTTTTTCGCAAAGATTTATTAATAATTTAACGGATGTTTCTGCAACAAGAGGGTGGCCTGGGACTCCATAAATAATCTCTCCATAAATTTCATATTTCTTGATAAGATCCTCTGCAATAGATCTATAGACATCATCAAAATTGTTATATTCTTCATACTTATTATCATAGGTTTCAAATTTAACCCCTATGGACTTTAGGTAATCCACAGTTGGATGTTTCTGAGTTCTTAAATAAATATTTTCACTGCCTTTAAGAAGTTCAAGCGTACCTATGGTAAGTGATTCTACAGATCCAGGACCAAGTCCCACTATTTTAATCATTAGCTTCTACTCCTTTATTTTTATTTTCTCTTAAATATTTTCTTCTTAATATCTTCATATTCAAATATTCTAAGTAATAAAACAAATATTAAATAAACAACAACTCCTATTAGAATGGATATTACGCACGATAATCCCTTGCTCATTGTATAATTATAGACAATAGCGTTGCTAAATACAACTGTAACTATCATTATAATAGCAGCAATCGCAGGTTTTATAAAAGTATCAATAATGTTAAATTTTATATTTAAACTCTTTTTTAAATCGTGCATATTCAGCAAACAACTCGTAATATATCCCAAAATAGTTCCTATAACAGCACCGTATATGTTGACAAATGAAAACGAAACCAATACATATGTTATAATCACTTTTACACTGCAACCAAATGCTAAATTATATACAGGTTTCATATAATTACCTACACTTTGTAATATAGCAGTACTTGTTTGAGTTAAAATAATAAATGGTATACATATTGATATATATTGTAATATTTGATATCCTCCAGCATCTCTCATAAAAACTAAACTCATTATAGGATAAGCCATAAAAAATAGCCCTAAAAATGATGGCAAAGAAATAACGTTCGATAATTTAACAGCCATATCTACCCTTTTTATAAGTTCGCGTCTTTTACCTAAATAAAAAGCTTCTGCAATTATAGGTACCAGAGACGCACATAGAGCTATCGAAAGCGCTAAAGGTACATTCATCAGAGTGAACACCTTTCCCGTCAATTGGCCGTACATTATTGCGGATTGCGTTTGCGTAAATCCTGCTTTTAAAAGTTGTTGTGGTACTAGTATAGAATCTATTAATGACATAATAGTCCCAACTGCCGCGCCCATAGATATTGGTAATGCAGCTCTTGCTAAATCCCCTAAAATATACTTACGCTTTGATTTCTTTCTTGCTGGCAATTCCTTTTTCATCTTAAAGTAAGTTGACACTAAATATATACTTCCCATAATTGCACCAACTAGCGTTCCAAGAGCTGCTCCTCCAGCTGCATATTCAATTCCCCTTGGAAATAATAAATAGGCAAACAAAACTCCAGCCACAACTCTTCCAACTTGTTCTACTATTTGCGAAATAGCAGTGGGCCTAACATTTTGAAGCCCTTGAAAAAAGCCCCTAAATGTACATATGATAGAAACGAAAACCGGTGCTATCGCAATTGCTAGGAACGAATAATATGACTTAGGATCCCATCTTAAAATAGTTATTATATCTCTCGCAAACATCAACATTAGAATACTAAATGTCGTTCCTAGTAAGATCATAAAAAAAAGTGTTTGCGTTAATACACTACGAGCTCCCTCCTCATCATTTTTAGCATTCATTTCAGCAATAAGTTTTGACATAGCAATTGGAACTCCTGAAGCTACCGCTACAAAAAACATATATAGTGGATATGACATCTGGTAGTATCCCATACCCTGGTCTTTTATAAGTGCTTGTAGTGGAATTCTAAAAAACAGGCCCAAAAATCTAGTAAATATCCCTGCTACTCCAAGTACAATAGTCCCTTTTATCAATGAGTATTTTTTCATAATAGCCTCCTTGTATTCGCGAGCGTTTTAAATAATTACATTCTCTGATTATAATTATTTAATTTAGGAGATTATTATTACTAATACTTCAAAAATAAAAGTATATATTACCGCAAATATGTTTCATTTGCTTAGTAATATATACTTTTTTGTGTAATATTTTTATTGTTCCATCTGTTTTCCTAAAAATGAAGCAGCAGTTTCAGCAAGTTTTAATTCTAAATTTCCAAACTTAATTGCTGCATCTGTAGATATTATTAACACTGCTCCAATTGCATCCCCTTCTGTTATTATAGGCGCAATTACTTGAGCATTATATTTATTTTCTGTCTCATCTTCGTACAATTCTATGATTTTTTCTGAACCTTCTCCTAATACAATAGCTTTTCTATTTTCCATTACCTTTTCTAATTCAATACTGACTTTTTTATCAACATACTCTTTTTTAGGAGCACCACTTACAGATATTATGTTATCTTTATCGCATATAACTATTATGTTACCTATAGTTTGTTGTAACGATTCAGCGTACTCTCTAGAAAATTCACTTAATTCACCTATTGGTGAGTATTTTTTTAAAATTACTCCACCTTCTCTATCAGTAAATATTTCTAATGGATCTCCTTCTCGTATTCTTAGAGTTCTTCTTATTTCTTTAGGTATAACCACTCTTCCTAAATCATCTATACGTCTTACTATCCCAGTTGCTTTCATTTAAATAATTCCTCCTTTTATTAAATCATATATAATATACTAGCTCTATTATTATCTTTCAAAACTTGAAATTTTATGCACATTTGTATATGTTTAAATTTTAATAGCTATAAATACATATTTTTATGTATAATTATGTATATTAAATTTGTTTGTTAAATAACTTTACTTATTCATTTTGAATCTATTACTAACTAAAACAAAAAAAAATAAAGGACACCTTTATTTTACAGGTATCCTTCACAATATTATAAATTTTTAGCATATTTTTTTATTTTAGCTTCTGTTTGCCATTTTGTCATAGCAGCCTTCCACTGAGTATCTTTTTCCTTGTTTATAAGTATTTTTTGTATATCGGATTTAACATCTTCAAATTTCTTTACAGGGTATTCTTTTATTGCTATATTTTTTATTATATGAAATCCAGCTTGAGTTTGAACTGGCTGTGAAATTGCCCCTACTTTTACCTTAATAGCCGCTGCCATAAATATAGGATCCATTTGGGCATCATTATACTCTACAGTTCCTATCTCACCACCGCTATCCTTAGTTGCATCTGTACCTTTTTCTTTGGCAACTTTCGCAAAGTCTTCACCAGCATCTATACGTTTTTTAACAGCTACGGCTTCTTCCTGCGTTGCAACTAAAATATGAGCCACATGAATTGTATTAGGTTGCGTCGTAAACTGCGTTGAGTTACTAGTGTAATATGCTTTCTCCGCTGCTTCATCAGTCTTCGCGCTTTTTGTAGTTTCATTGTACAATGCATCTTGCACAACACTAGGCTTTATTCTTTCCTTTAGTGCTTCTTCTGTAATATTTGCACTTGTAAGCGCTGCTTTATATTGTTCATCCGTTCCTAAACTTTTCTTAATCTCCGATAGTTTCTTAGTTAATTCTGTATTCATTTCAGCTTCACTAGGTGTTAATTTTAGCTGTTCTGCTTTGTAAATTACAATTTTTTCAGTAATTAACCCTTCTAATACTTTTTCTTTTTCAGTTGCTAACTTACTCATAGCCTCTTCATTAGTAGCATAACTTGCTCCATATTGCGCTTCAAGTTGCTTAAGAACACCTTCTAATTGAGTATCCAATTGACCCCTTGTTATCTCAGCACCATAAACCTTAGCTACTGGACTTTTAGCAATACCTTCCGGCGTTTTTTCAATCATATTACACCCTATTAAAGATGTAGCAAATATAGTTATTAAGGCCGTACAAATTATCTTTTTTACGTTTTTCATTTTACTTCCCCCATTCTATATGTAATATCGTCATTTGTAGTTACTTGCGATACCCATTAATTTTAACACAATTCTACTTTATTTCAACTATACTTTTTATATGGCTAGTAATCTCTATGAGATTTGCAAGCACCTCTTCTTTACTTAATTTTTTAACCTTATATGCAAAAGCTGGCGTACTTCCTAGCTTAAATACAATGCTTTTATTATATTTAGTAACTAGCGCTTTAACTATCTTCTGGTTTATCCTCTCACCGCTATCAAACTGTAACACAATCTCTTCATTTACTTCTTTTATATCTATTATTCCCACCTGGGCAGATATGTACCTAAGGTAAGCTATATCCATAAGATTTGCAACACAAGTAGGTATATCTGAAAATCTATCCTCTATTTCCTCTTGTATATCCATCATCTCTTCAAATGAATCAATAGCCGCAATTTTTTTGTAAATCTCAATCTTTTGCATCTCGTCCTCAATATATGTTCCTGGAATATATGCATCTATTTTTATTTCAACTGATGTTTCGATAGGTTGCTTTTCTATATCACCTCTTATTTTTTTAACTGTCTCTTCTAGCATTCTACAATACAAATCGTATCCTACTGCAGCCATATGACCATGTTGAGCTCCACCCATCATATTCCCAGCTCCGCGAATTTCAAGATCCCGCATTGCTATTTTAAACCCTGACCCAAGTTCTGTAAAATCTTTGATTGCTTTAAGCCTTTTTTCAGCAACTTCAGTTAACACCTTATCTTTTTTATAGGTAAGATATGCATATGCTATTCTATTTGACCTACCAACTCTACCTCTTAATTGGTAAAGCTGAGAAAGTCCCATCTTATCCGCTTCATAAATTATTATTGTATTTGTATTTTGAATGTCTATTCCCGTCTCAATAATAGTAGTGCACATTAATATATCATACTTATTTTCCATAAAGTCTATCATAACAGATTCAAGTTCTCTTTCAGTCATTTGACCATGTGCAATGCATACTCTGCCTTCTGGTACAAGTTTCCCTATATACGCTGCCATCTCTTTAATTGTTTCTACTCTATTGTACACAAAAAAAACTTGACCATTTCTATTTAGTTCCCTTAAAATTGCATCCCTTATTAGCTGATCGTTAAATTCCACCACATAGGTTTGTATTGGATATCTCTCCTCTGGGGCTGTTTCAATTACGCTTATATCACGCACTCCAGTAAGCGACATATGCAAGGTTCTTGGTATTGGCGTTGCTGTTAACGTAATCACATCTATATTCTTTGCCATGGTCTTTATTTTTTCTTTATGAGTTACACCGAAACGTTGCTCCTCATCTATAATCAGTACCCCTAGATCCTTAAACTTTACATCGCTTTGTATTATCCTGTGTGTACCTATTAATATGTCTACATTACCTTCTTTTGTAGCCTTAATAACAAGTTTCTGCTCAGCCGGCGTTCTAAATCTACTTACCATTTCAACTTTTACTGGAAAATCCGAAAATCTCTTTGTTAGGGTTTTGTAATGTTGCTCAGCAAGTATTGTAGTTGGAACTAGTAATGCTACTTGTTTGCCATCCATAACTGCCTTAAAAGCCGCTCTAACAGCTACTTCTGTTTTACCATATCCAACATCCCCACATATTAACCGATCCATTGGCTTATCTGATTCCATATCCTTTTTAATTTCCTCAATCGCTATTAGTTGATCTGGTGTTTCCTCAAATGGAAATTCTTCTTCAAATTGCTTTTGCCATACTGTATCTTTGCTATACCTGTGACCCTTAAGTGTAGATCTTGCAGCATAAAGTTTTACCAACTCCTCTGCAATATCTGCAATAGAGTTTTTAACCTTGTTTTTCGCTTTAACCCATTCCGCTCCACCTAGTTTACTAATTTTAGGAGCTTTCCCTTCACTTCCAATATATTTTTGTACCAAATCCAATTGTTCTACTGGGACGTAAAGGGTATCCCCAGAATTGTAACTAAGCTCTAAATAATCTCTTTTATGGCCATGAACCTCTAATTGTTTAATTCCTTTGTATACACCTATTCCATGGTTTACATGAACAACATAGTCACCTAATTTAAGCTGAGTAAAACTTTTGATTTTACTTACTCCCTTTTTATTTGCACGACTAGTTGTTTTAGTTTTTGCTTGCCCGAAAACCTCTTTGTCAGATATAACACACACCCTGAGCTCAGGATATTCAAACCCTTTTAATTGATTACCAAATGTTACAACAACCTCTCCAAACTCAATTTGATCTACGCTGTCCTTATAAACGCCTTCTACCCCTCTATCCCTAAGCGTAGCTATAAGTCTCTCTCCGCGAGTTCTTGTTCCCGCGAGAATTAGTGTCTTATAACCCTTCGCTTTTTTATCTTTTATATCCTCAATAAGCATATCTAACTGGCCATGGTAATCAAAAATTGTAATTTGAGAAAATGATATTATAGACTTTGGCTTAATCATCAATGTAGTTTTAGCAATAGCATTTAAGGTCATAACTTCTAGGTTTTCTAAATCTTCATATATATATTCCTTATTAATTAAAACTTCTGCCTGTTTAGGCAATATATTACCCCGACTTAAAAAATTCTCGTAATTTTCTTCAAATTCAAAATACACACTATCTAGTTTCCCTATACACCTTTGTACATCATCAACTACTACAAAAGCACCTTTCATGTAATCTAAAAAGGAAGATGTAACATCATAAAAATAAGGCGTGTAACTATCAATATCTTTAAAACTCCAAGTTTCCCTAAGTGCTTCTAGGTTAACATTAACAAGCGACGTTATCCTTTCTATAATTTCTTTATCTTTCTTTTTACTTAATTTACCTACTACCTTTACTAAATCTTCTTTTATATTGTTATAACCTTTTTCCATGCTTTCCTTGGTTAATATTATCTCCTTTGCTGGAAACATATCTATTTCGGTTACTTTATCAATACTCCTCTGAGTCTCTCCATTAAATGATCTAATAGAATCTATTTCATCATCATATAATTCTATCCTAAACGGTAACGCAGTTGTAGGAGGGTATAAATCTACGATTCCACCCCGCACGCAAAATTGACCTTTAGTTTCGACTCTTTCTACTCTTTCATAACCACACTGAATTAATTTTTCTGAGAAATCATTTAAATTTAATTTACTTCCTACAGATAATTTAAAAATATATTTCTCTAGAAGTTCTATAGGTACATACGTCGCTGCCAGAGCCTCAATACATGTAATCACTATCTTTTTACCACTTTGTGTGATCTTTTTCATTACTTTAAGTCTTTCCCATCTTAAATCCCCAGATACAGCATCTGCATTGTAAAAACCCATCTCTCTAGTTGGAAAATAATATACATCATTTACATAAAAAGATAAATCTTCATAAATATTTTTAGCTTCTACATCAGAGTGCGTTAAAATTAATATAGACTTATCTAATTGCTCGTACACCCCATTCACTAAATAGTTCTTAGCTGATTCTGAAAGCCCATACACACCAATTGGATAAACCTTTTTTTCTATGTTTTTTAAAATCTCTTTAAATTGATTACTTTCCTTCAAAGGCTTCATAAGCCCACTTAGTCTCATGTTAACACCTCTCACTACATAAATATGTTTGTAATATTCTAATAATAAATACTCTAAGCATTAAATCCGTTAAATTGATTCATAGCCTCAGTATATCCTTCTTTTATTATAACCTCAACCGCTTTTGAACTAGCTTCAAATGTCTTTTCTACCATATCTCTGTCTTCTTTAGAAAACCTTCCTAGAACATGAGGAATTAATGCTTTTTCAGGTTTACCAACGCCTATTTTTATTCTTGGAAATACGTCAGAAGATAAGTTTGCAAGAATACTTTTTATCCCGTTATGTCCACCAGCACTACCTTTACTTCTCACCCTTAATTTACCTACATCCAAACTAATATCATCATAAATTATGATGATATTTTCATTAGGAATCTTATAAAAAGAAGCTGCCTCACGAACACTTTCTCCACTTAAGTTCATATATGTACTAGGTTTTAATAAAATTACCTTTTCAGATGCTATGTTAACTTCTCCATATACACCTTTAAATTTTATCCTATTAATCAAAACATTATACTCACTTGCTATTAAATCAATTACATCAAATCCTACATTGTGCCTTGTATGTGCATATTCTTTCCCTGGATTTCCCAGACCAACTACCAAATACATTATTACCTCCAAATATAATCATGCTTATGCCTTTTATCTCTCACATAATTATTCTTTTCATTTGCCCTATATATTATATTATACTAAAAATATGTTTTAATCCACAGTTATTGATAAAAATTACCATATATTAAATGTTTTTTAAATTATAGCCAATATATCGCCTGCATTAGTTAAATCATCTCCTGCGCAGCTGAAATGTCGTTAAAAAACTTTAGTCTGCTTTTAATTCTGAGATAGTTATACTAATTTTTAAAGACTTACCACCTCTCCAAATCTTACATGACACATGATCAGAAACTTTATATTTATTTAAAACATTACTCAAGTCTTCCATATTTTTAAGGCTTACATCAGCTATTTGAACTATAATATCATTAGGTATAATTCCAGCTTCTTCTGCTCCACTTCCGCTTATAACTTCTTGCACATGAACTCCTTCAATGCCATCGTTATCTGCTTTAACTGCAGCCTCTCCATAAATACCAATGGACGGCCTAATAACTTTACCACTCGAAATTAACTTCTTAATTATTTCGCTAGCTTCATTTGAACTAATAGAATATCCCAGTCCATAATTTTCACTTATTGAATTGAGTTTCAAATTATTTATTCCAATCACTTCTCCATATATGTTACATAAAGCTCCACCATTATTAGCAGGTGTTATTGCTGCATCAGTTTGTATTAATTTATATATAGTTTGTTCACCAGTTTTTTTATCTACTATATTTATTTTTCTATCTAATGTGCTTATAACCCCTGCAGTAACCGTTCCTAAGAACTGTTGCCCCATTGGATTCCCAACAGCAACAGCTATATCACCTATTTTAACCTTTGATGAATCTCCAAATTTTGCTATAGGTAAGTTACTAGCTTCAATTTTTATAACAGCCAAATCTGATATAACATCTATGCCTACAACCTTTGCATCTAGCACATTATCATTACTCAATTTAACTCTTACCGCTGTTGCGTCTTTAATAACATGGTAATTAGTAACTATAAAACCATCACTTTTAACTATAACGCCTGAACTACTACCTTCCGAAGTTTCCCACAATCCTTCTTCTTTATCGCTGATACCAACTACTGTGGGTGCTACCTTTTGAGCAGCAATCAAAATAGGATTGTCATATTCAGCCTGGGAATCACTATTTTCTGAAACACCCCTATTTACATCTCCAGTAACATTTTTCGGTATTTTCTCTTTATTAATCACATATTGTGCTGTAATTCCCCCAGAAAGTGCTGCTATTAGTATAAAACTAAATAGTTTTAAAAATACTTTAAAGTAATTTTTTTTATTGTTTTTTCTGAATTTAATCTCACTAAATATATCGCCGCGCTCTGCATTCTTCCACATAGCATCCCTTATTTGTCCACTGGATTCATATTTATCTTCTTTATCCACAACATCACCTCCTATTGGTTATGACTTGGCCATGGAAGTTTAATTAAATCATCTCCTGCGAAGCTGCATTAACGATTTCAAAACTATTTTACCTTCCTTAAGGTAAAAGTAAAGCAAACACCATTTTCCTTATTTTCCACCCATATATCTTCCTGCAATTGAGTTATTATATTCCTCACTATAGATAGTCCAAGTCCAGTGCTATCCTTTGCCGTCCTTGCTTTATCTGCCTTATAAAACCTATCCCATATATGTAATAAATCTTCGTCAGCTATTTTTTGACCAACATTAAATACAGATATGAGTGCCTTTTTTCCTTTAGATTTCGAACTGATTTCTATTTTCGCACCCTCATCAACATATTTTATAGCATTATCTAATAAGTTTGTAATAACTTGCACTAACCTATCCGTATCACCAGCTACAAATAAATTATCTTCGTCGAAACATACATCTACAGATGCCTTTTTAGCTTTAATTTTTGTTTCATTTTTTATAACAGTAAGCCTAATAATTTCGTTAATATCCACTTCCATAATTTTCAATCTAAACTCACCTGCTTCTATTGCAGACATGTCTAGTAAGTCGTTTACAAGCCTTGTTAGTCTTTGTATTTCTTCATACGCAATAGATAAGTAGTATTTCTCCTTCTCTTGAGGAATTACTCCGTCTAGTATTCCACTAATAAATCCCTTAATGGATGTTATAGGAGACCTAATCTCATGTGATACATTTGATATAAAATCACGTCTATTTTTCTCGTTTTTTTCAACGGAATCCGCCATAAAATTAAATGATTGAGCAAGTTCTCCGATTTCATCATTAGAATTTATATAAACCCTCTTATCCACATCTCCATTAGATATCTTCCTAGCAACTGAATTAATCTCAGCTAGCGGTTTTATAATTATCTTCTGTGAAAAATAATATATGACTATACAAGAAAAAATTATTGCAAAGATTGCAGATATCCATATTATTTCATAAACACGTTTTAAAGATTGACTTAATTCTCCAGTAGAATTATATAATATAATAGACCCCAAAAATCTGCCTGACTCACTCTTTACAGGTGTACCATAAACTCTTACTGTTTTATCAAACATACCAGCATACGGGCCTGTAATCTCAAATGTATTGCCAAGTCTAAGCTCTTGGAGTTGCTCATCAAAAACTTGTTTCCCCATAAACTCCTTATGATCATCGTTAGATACTACATAAACATATCCATAACTATCTACAAGCCAGATATCTGATTTTATATATTCTGCTATTATTGTAATCATGTTATCTATGTCTTGTACCGTAGCGTCTCCATCCATATATCTCTCAACAAGCTGCTGTATAACATATGAGTTATCCAAAAATTGTTGTTTCCTTTGATCAAAAAAGTAATTTTGGAACCAATAAGACAAAAATGATGCAATAAATATTAAGCTCATAGAAATTATAATAGTATAAGTAGCTAACATTTTAAAAAATAGCCCTTTCTTGACCATTTATTTCACCTCAAATTTATATCCTACTCCCCAAACGGTCTCAATCTGCCAATTGGATCCACCTTGAAGCTTTTCTCTTACTCTTTTAACATGCACATCTACGGTTCTAGAATCCCCCGGGTAGTCATATCCCCAAACTTCACATAATAATTGCTGCCTAGTGAAAACTCTGTTTTTATTAAGAGCTAAATAATGAACTAGTTCAAATTCCTTAGGTGGCATCTTTACTTCCTCACCTCTGTATGTAACATTATAAGAATTAATATCAATTTCTAAATCCTCAAAATTAAGAACTTCTTTCCCACCATTATCTAAGTTATAACGTCTAAGCACAGCTTTTACTCTTGCAATTATTTCTTTAGGCTCAAAAGGTTTTACAACATAGTCATCAGCACCGAGTTCGAGTCCTAACACCTTATCAAATGTTTCGCCTTTCGCAGTAAGCATAATAACAGGTGTTTCATGGTCTTTCCTTATCCATTTTAAAACATCAATTCCATCAATATAGGGTAACATTATATCTAAAAGCACCAAATCCGGTTTATAACTCAAAAAAGCTTCTTGTGCTGCTCTACCATCATGTACTACTTTTGTTGCATATCCTGAATTTTCAAGATACATTTTAATTACCTCAGCAATATTTTTATCATCATCGACTATTAGTATCTTTCCTATAGTTCCTTCCATATCAGTACCTCCTAATTTTTTCTCTATTATTTTATCCATTGTTTTCGTTTATTATTTTATTTTTTATAAATTGATAAAAAGAAACTAGTCACATAACTATTTCTTATTTAAACAACACGTAGATAAATCACCCTATAAGTAATTTATCTTATTACTAATTTATCACACTTTTGTGTTAATTGATTAGTTTTTTTTAAATGTTACAAATTATTCACCGCTATATTGGCTTTTTAAACAGTTATCATGCTTATTATTATATATTATTTTTTAGCTATGTATTATATCTCAAATTATAAAATAAAATAGCGATGCCCAATTATAAAAAAATTGTGCATCGCTATTTTAAAATATGTATCTAATCGTTGTTTACATCTTCAAACAATTTACTTACAGAAACATCCTCATATATTCTCTTTATAGCTTCTGCTAATATCGGAGCTACAGATAATGTAGTAAACTTATCAGAGTGTTTGCTCTCTGGAATATCTATAGTGTTAAGTATTATTAATTCTTTTATTACTGAATCATTTATCCTTTGAATAGCTGGCCCTGATAACACTCCATGGCTACAACAAGCATAAACACATTTTGCACCGAGTTTAACTAAAGCATTAGCTCCATTAGTTATAGTTCCTGCAGTATCTATCATATCATCCATCATTATAACTGTTTTATCCTTAATGTCTCCTATAACGTTCATAATTTCTGCTACGTTAGCTTTGGGCCTTCTTTTATCAATTATAGCTATTGGAGCATCTAATTTTTCTGCAAATTTCCTTGATCTAGCAACGCTTCCAAGATCTGGTGCAACAACAACTACATCATCTCTATCTTTGAATCCTTTTTCTATGTAATATTTTGCAAGTATAGGTGTTCCAGTCATATTATCAACTGGAATATTAAAATATCCTTGTATTTGGGCTGCATGTAAATCCATAGTAAGTACACGGTCTGCTCCTGCAGTTGTTATAATATCTGCAACAAGTTTTGCTGTAATTGGATCTCTAGCTTTTGCTTTTCTATCTTGCCTTGCATATCCATAATACGGTATAACCGCAGTTATTCTTCCTGCTGAGGCTCTTTTAAATGCATCAATCATAATAAGTAATTCCATTAAATTATCATTTACCGGTTCATTTGTTGATTGAACAACAAATACATCTGCTCCTCTTACAGTTTCATGTATATTAACAGATATTTCTCCATCACTAAAAGTTCCTACTTGTGACTCTCCAATGGGTAATCCCAGTATATCAGCTATATCTGATGCTAATTTAGGATTTGAGTTGCCTGTGAATATTTTAATGTTTTTGCCATGGCTTATCATCTGTAGTACTGATTTACAAAAATCGTAACAACTCATATCGTAATATAATTTGTTATGAATTTAAATTCTACCTTCTAAATAGAATTGCAGCATCTGGGGTATCATTAAACCACTCAGGGTAATGTTTTGCATTAAAAATTCCATACCATCAAAGGTAATTATTCATAATTTAATGCTGATTTAGTAGTTTTATATACACCTTCTACTGCGTAAATCAGTTTTCCACCTCCCTTTATAATTTACTTATTAGTTGTTAAATTTTATATTATGTAACTTTACTTGCTATGTCCCGATCTTACTACCCAATTTTCAATATTCCTTTGCTTTGCCCTAGCTATTGCTAGTGCACCATTTGGTACCTCATTTGTAATTGTAGAGCCAGCTGCAATATATGCATTATCATTAACTGTTACAGGTGATACTAAATTAGCATTACAACCTATAAAAGCATTATTGCCAATTATTGTTTTATATTTTGCTTTTCCATCATAATTTACAACTACAGTTCCACAGCCAAAATTACAACCGCTTCCAACTTCGGCGTCACCAATGTATGTAAGATGAGACACCTTTGTGTTATCTCCAATAGTTGATTTTTTAATTTCAACAAAATCTCCTATCCGAGCATGTTTACCTATAACACTTTCTGGCCTAATGTACGCAAAAGGTCCTACAGTAGTTTTCTCTCCTATTCGGCTTTCCATTACTACAGAACTTTGAATTGTAATTCCATTTTCAAGAACACTATCACAAATTCTATTATTAGGATACAAAATACAATCTTCTTTAATAATAGTATTTCCTTCGAGTATATTACCTGGATATATAATAGTGTCTTTACCTATTACAACCTCCCGATCAATATAAGTGTTACTAGGATCCATTATTGTAACTCCATTTTCCATATGCTTTATATTAATTCTTTTTCTCATAATTGCCTGCGCATCTGCAAGCTCTACCTTAGAATTAACAGCTGTAATTTCATCAGCTGGTACATCAAAAGCTCCGACCTTAAACCCACCATTTTTTAATATGCCAATAGCGTCTGTTAAATAGTATTCCTTTTGAGCGTTATTATTATTTAATTTATCTAAACTACTAAGTAGTTCTTCTATATTAAAGCAATACATACCTGAATTTATTTCTTTAACTAACAATTCATCTTCACTGCAGTCTTTAAACTCAACTATTTTTTTAACTTCCCCATTTTCATCCCTAATTATTCTACCATACTTTGCAGGCCGATCAATAGTTGAAGTTAATATAGTAGCTTTGAAGTCACCTTTTTCATGATAATCTAATAATTTCCTAACAGTATTTTCAGTAATTAGGGGACCATCTCCAACAAATATTGCTACTGTTCCACTTTTCCCTCTTAGAAATTCATTAGCACACATCACTGCGTGTCCTGTTCCTAACTGCTCTTCTTGAATGGAATAATTAATTTTTCTGCATTCTGTTCCTTTTTTAACTTCTTCTGCTCCTTTACCAATTACCACATCAACCATTTCAATGTCTGCACTTCTCATAACGTCAATAACATGGTTTATCATTTCTTTACCACAAACTTTATGCATTACCTTAGGTAGACTAGAGTTCATTCTTTTTCCTTCACCTGCAGCTAATATTATAGCGCATTTATACAAATAAAACACCTCTTTATACAAAAATTCGACATATTACACATTATATTAACTTTAGTCAAAATAAGTCTTATATTATACTTTATATTATATTTTATATAATCTTTAATTGCAACTAGCCTAAAGTTGTTTTCTCTATTTTCTCAAAAAAATAAAGAAGGGTTTCCCCCTCTTTTTTATACTTCTACACTCTCTATTACATTCTCTGCTACCTTTTCTTTTTCTATTACACGTGCTACTGGTTCTTCACTTTTTACTTTTTCATACTCTCCCAAAATAGCTGTTTGAATTTTCTCTCTTGTTTGAGTATTTATTGGGTGTGCTATGTCCTTGAATTCTCCATCTGGAGTTTTTCTACTTGGCATAGCAATAAAAAGTCCACTTTGTCCTTCTATAACCTTAATATCATGAACAACAAATTCATTATCAAAAGTTATTGATACAATCGCTTTCATTTTACCCTCTGTAGCTATTTTTCTAATTCTAACGTCTGTAATTTCCATATACTCCACCTCCAAGTTGCGTTATGATATTACTATTTCTCCATAACTTTGGTTTTTCCTTCTTAAATTGTAAATAAATTTAAAATTTTTAGAATATTATAGTTTTTCGAAGATTTTAGATGGAGTTACTTCAGATTTACCTTGCTCATTTATTCCTTTAAACTCAATAATTGATATATAACCTTCTATTAATTTATGTCCACTTTCAATGTTATCAACCAGAACACCAATACCCGAAAGTTCGCTTTCAAACTCTTTAAGCAAATTAGATATGCCTGCCCCAGTTCCTCCAGCTTTCATAAAATCATCTATGAAAATACATTTGCTTCCTTTTTTTATAGACTTTCTTGAAAGAGACATAGTTTGAATTCTATTACTAGACCCAGATATATAATTTATACTAACCGTGCTACCTTCAGTAACCTTAGGATCACGTCTCACTATAACTAATTGAACCCCAAGCATTTTTGCTACTTCATATGCAAGTGGTATTCCTTTTGTTTCAACTGTTACCACATAATTTATATCAAGCGCGTTAAAAGCAGATGCTAATATAACGCCTGCTTTATGCACTATTTCTGGGTTATACATAATATCAGTCATATATATAAAATTTCCTGGTATTACCCTATCTTTTTCTATTAGAATTTTACATAACTCCTCTGCAAATTCGCTGCTTTCCTCTTTTGATACTCCGCAAATATATTTTACTCCGCCAGCTGCTCCAGCTACAGTTTCAACTCTTCCCATAGATAGCACGCTTAAAGTCTCACGAACAATAACAATATCTTCGCTAATTGTTGATTTAGCTGCGTTAAATAGCTCTGTAAAAATTTTCAAATTTATTGTCTTATTAGGATTTTCAGTTAATATCTTAGTAATACCTGTAATTCTTTGATTTCTACTATATTTATTCATAATATATCACCCATATCTTTATTTTTACGAATTTTACCTGATAAAAAAATTACTATCATTCGTATTTTAATTGTAAATCTTTTTTATCTTTATTACAACATTTATATGTTTTTTATAGTTATATATAGTTTTTTTTATAATTATATATAGTTTTTTTTTAATATTGTATAGTTTTTTTATATTTTTGTATATAATTAAGAAGTAAACTCATTTGTTATAATCAATAATAATGCGATTTGCATATACTAAATAAGAATAATCATTTTTAAGGAGTTGATATAATGTCTTTTGATTTTATAAACGATAAAAACAAAAAAATTCATTTCATAGGAATTGGTGGCATAAGCATGAGTGGCCTTGCTGAAATACTTATAGAAAATGGGTACGCGATTTCCGGCTCAGATATGAAGTCATCACATATAACAAACAAACTTAAAGAAAAAGGTGCGGTAATTTATATAGGCCATAATGGCGATAACATAAAAGACGTAGATTTAGTTGTTTACACGGCAGCTATTTCTTTTGATAATCCTGAATACATTAAATCCAAGGAGCTAAACATACCTTTAATGGATAGAGCCGAATTTTTAGGTCAAATTATGAAAGGTCATAAGTATAACGTAGCCGTAGCAGGAACTCACGGTAAAACTACTACAACCTCAATGCTTGCCCACATCGTTTTAAAAGAGGATGTAGACCCTACAATACTTATTGGTGGAGAATTAGATGCTATAGGCGGTAATGTCTTAGCCGGACATAGCGATTATTTTATTACAGAAGCCTGTGAGTATAAAGCATCATTTTTAAAATTTTTCCCATATATAGGAACTGTTTTAAATATAGATGCAGATCATCTAGATTACTATAGAGATATAAATCACATTAAAGATACCTTCAAAAAGTTCATTAATATTATACCTAAAGATGGGTACTTAGTTGCAAATGTTGAAGACGAAAATGTTAAGACAATTCTAAATGAGGATAATTATAGTTGTACCATACTTACTTACGGAATAAATGCTGGAGAACTTTGCGCAACAAATATTAGCTATAATTCACTGGGTTGTGCTACTTTTGATGTGCTTAAAGATGACAAGCTCTTATTTCAAATAAATCTTAACGTACCAGGAGAGCATAATGTTCTAAATGCTCTTGCAAGTATAGGTACCGCACTAATTCTTGATTTTTCTAAACAATCAATTACTAGTGGCCTTTATAGCTTTAAAGGTACCCATAGAAGATTTGAGCTAAAGGGAGTTAAGAATGGCATAACTGTTATTGACGATTATGCCCACCATCCTACAGAAATTAAAGCAACTTTAAGCGCCGCTAAGAATTATCCTCATAAGAAGATTTTTTGTGTTTTCCAGCCTCATACTTATTCAAGAACATTAAGTTTATTTGATGATTTTTCGAACTCTTTTTATGATATGGATAATTTAATACTGGCAGATATTTATGCAGCAAGGGAAAAGGATACTGGAGTTATAAGTTCAGATATGCTTGGAGATAAGATAAGAGAGCATCATGTGAATTGTGTAAATATCCATAACTTTAATAAAATTATTGATTACCTTAATCTTAATTTAAAAGAAGGAGACATGCTTCTTACTCTAGGTGCAGGTGACGTTGTTAAAGTAGGCGAAATGTTTTTAAAATAACTATTTGAATTTTATATTGACATTCATTAACAAATAAAGTATTCTTAAAAAGAAATGATTTGAAGTAAATGTTAATTGTTTTATATTTTGAAAAGGAGGTAGTAATTATGTTCATTAAAGAAATATGTGGTAATGTTAAATTTAATTTAGTTATATCTAACAGTATTTTTATGCCTAAAACTTTATATAATAGTCCTACCTTAATGGAAATTATCTTTTCAAAATAATTTATATTTAATAAAGTATTTTATGAAATTATAAACATTGGTCATGGGCTACTCGCCCATGATCTTTTTATATTATTTAACTTCTTATGTTTAATCATAATGTTAATAATTTTAAAGCCATGGATGATCCTATGGCTTTTTTCTGTTGTTAATTATATCAACCTTAAAGGTGGCGAAATTTTAATGAAAAGAGTTTTAAAATATATTACAAGATATAAACTATTTATTATTATACCTACTATTGCAATGCTTGTTAGCATCGCACTAGACATGTTTAATCCCTATTTAGTACAAGTTATGATTGATAAGGTATTAAAAAACAAACAATATGATCTTCTAACTTTCGTATTAATGTCACTTGCTGGAATTACTATTGTGCGATCAATCCTTGGTTATATTAGAGAATATACCTTAGATTACTTATCTTCTAGGGTAAGCATAGATTTGAAAATCGACCTATTTGATCATATTCAAAGTTTGCCTTTTAAATATTTTGATAATATGAACACTGGTGAACTTATGTCAAGAATGGGTTCTGACGTTGAGAATGTATGGCGATCTATCTCCTTTGGTATAGGGCTTGCTATAGAGCAGATATTTTATTTTTGCGTTGCATCTATCATTATATTCCGAATGAACTGGAAACTTGCACTTGTAACCCTCATAACTATGCCTCTTATTGGATATATAGCATTTAAACTTGAAAAAGAGGTTGGAGAAGCATATGACAAAATAAGTGATCATAATGCAGTTCTAAACACTACAGCCCAAGAGAACATTGCTGGTGCAAGACTTGTAAAAGCTTTTGCTAGAGAAAAACATGAAACAGATAAATTTTTAAATCACAATAGAACAAATTATCGTCTTAATATGTCTCAAGCTAAAATATGGAGTAGACACTTTCCTATGATAGATTTTTTATGTAACATTTCTGTTCTAGCCGTGGTTTGCGTTGGGGGACTCCTGGTAATTGATAATTCCCTATCTATTGGTGAACTGGTAGCCTTTAGCCAATATGTATGGATGTTAATTTGGCCTATGAGAATGATAGGTTGGCTTACAAACATAATAACTCAAGCTAATACTTCTGCTAAAAAAATATTTAATATAATGGACATAGAGCCAGAAATTAAAGATAAAGAGGATGCTATCACAATGCCCATAATTCACGGCCATGTTAAATTTGAAAATGTGTCTTTTAAATATAATGAAAACTATATATTGAAAAACATAAATTTGGATATACCTGCTGGAAGTACAGTTGCAATAATGGGAACAACAGGTGCTGGTAAAAGTTCCCTTGTAAATCTTATAGGCAGATATTACGATATTTCAGAAGGGTCCATCACTGTGGACGGCAATGATTTGCGTGATATATGTATAGCTGATTTGCGTAAACAAATGTCCGTAGTTGCTCAAGATACTTTCTTATTTTCAGAAAGCATATGCAAAAATATACGCTTTGGAAAGCAAAATGCAACCTTGGCTGAGGTAAAAAACGCCTGCAATGATGCTTGCGCAGATGAATTTATACAAAATCTCGCCTTGGGTTATGACACAGTTATTGGAGAAAGGGGACTTGGCCTCTCCGGCGGAGAGAAACAAAGGTTATCTATTGCAAGAGCACTGGTTAAGGATTCAAGCATTTTAATACTTGATGATGCATCATCAGCTCTTGATATGGAAACTGAATATACTCTTTTGAAAAATCTTAACAAAAGAAAGAACAAGGCAACTACCTTTATAATCGCACATAGAATTTCTGCGGTTAAGAATTCCGATTTAATACTATTTCTTGAAGATGGTCATATCCTTGAAATGGGAAATCATAAAAGCCTACTTGAAAAAAGAGGCAGATATTACGATGTCTATAATCAACAATTTACAGACTTTATGGACCTAGAAGGGGTGATTTTATAATGATTAGAAATTCAACTGGGCAAGACGAAAAGTTCGAGGAAGTTTCTAAGCGTGAATTAATAATAAGAATTTTTAGTTATTTAAAACCTTATAAACTTAAGGTAGTTTTAGTCATATTGCTTATGATCTTAGTAATGATTTGTTCCCTTTTAAACCCATATATTTTAAAGATAGCCATAGACAAATATATAGGTGCCTCTAATATAACAGGCCTTGCTCAAATTGCTATATTTATGATAGTTTTCAATATAATATCATTGATTGCATCCAGAATAAGATTTAATATGATGGCGTCTGTTACTAACTCCGCACTCCTTGATATAAGGCAGGAATTGTATAATCATATACAGAAATTATCACTTAATTTTTTTGATAACAGGCCAGTTGGAAAAATACTTGCAAGGGTTATTGGGGATGTAAACTCACTTCAAGATCTCTTTACTAGTAGCGTAACTAACTTAATACCTGAAATATTGACTCTAGTATTTGTAACAATTATTATGTTTTCTATGAATTTTAAACTAGCTCTTATTTCTGTATCATTTTTGCCAGTATTAATTGTAGGATTTTTTTGTATAGAAATATTTTCTAGAAAGCGTTGGCAAAAATATAGATCAAAACGTTCTAATCTTAATGCTTATACACACGAAGATTTCTCTGGAATAAGAATAGTTCAGTCTTTTGCATCAGAAGCTAACACTTCTAGCATCTTTGCAAACTATGTTAAAGGTATGATGGATTCTTTTATGAGTTCTGTAAGATTAAATGATATGTTTTGGCCAATGGTAGAATTATCATGGGGCATTGGGAGTTTACTTGTATATTGGTATAGCGTTCCGCTTATTAAAGGGGGTACATTAACTATTGGTGAACTCGTAGCCTTTACTGCTTATATTTCAATGTTTTGGAGGCCTATTCAAAACATCAGTAATTTCTATAATTCATTAATAACAAATTTTGCTTCTGCAGAAAGAATTTTCGAAATACTAGATATAAAACCAAATATATTAACTATTAATAACGCCTTACAAATGCCTAAAATAAAAGGTGATGTTCAGTTTAAAAATGTAATGTTTAGTTATGACGATGATGTTCCTATATTAAATAATGTTAACTTCAAAATAAAACCAGGTGAAACCGTAGCTTTAGTAGGTCCTACAGGCGCAGGTAAAACTACCATAATAAACTTAATTAGTAGATTTTACGATGTTGATAGCGGCGAAATTTTAATTGATGGCACTAATGTAACCCATGTTAATATAGAATCACTTCGAAGTCAAATGGGCATAATGCTACAAGATACCTTTCTCTTTTCCACCACCATTATGGAAAATATTCGTTATGGAAAACTAGATGCCTCCAATGATGAAGTAATAGCTGCAGCTATTGCGGTTAGTGCCGATTCGTTTATTATGAAGCTCACAAATGGCTATGAAACAGAGGTAAATGAGCGAGGAGCAAGGCTTTCTGTTGGTGAGAGGCAACTTATATCCTTTGCTCGCGCACTCCTTGCTAACCCAAGAATATTGATATTAGATGAGGCTACTTCTAATATTGATACCACTACTGAAAAGCTTGTACAAAAGGGAATCAAAAAACTCTTATTTGGTAGAACTTCCTTTGTTATTGCACATAGACTGTCAACTATAAGAGATTGTGATAAAATAATGGTTATAGATGATGGACGCATTGTAGAGAGTGGAACTCATGAGGAACTTTTAGTTCTAAAAGGCTTATATTATAATCTTTATATATCTCAATACAAATTTTTAAATGAAGGTGCTTAAATTATATTGCGTAAATATATTAATCTTTGGTTATACTAAAAAGGAAAAAATATTTTTGGAGGTATATGCAATGAAAAATTTTTTAGTTTCGGCTATAGTAGATATAGTAATAATTTTTGCATCATATTTTTTATTCAGAAGTGTTATAAGTGGACCAACTCGTCATAGATTATATGAAAAATTCATGAGTTCTTTTGCAAAATATGTAATTATTATTTTTGTGGCTAGTGTATTAGTAACTTCTCTCACTGCCCTAGTTTTATACAAAACACAATATATAGTATACATCAATATATTAGCTCCTGCCTTAGTATCCATACTGGTAGGGTTCGTTATGTCTACTGTCCCAACTCGAGGCACTGGTGATAAAGAAAAGAATGCTAAAAAGCAATAACAACTTGAGCGCAGTTATATCCATAGAATGATATTATGGATATAACTGCGCTCCTTTTTTAATATTCACTAATATTATTCTTTTTACATGATATGTACACACACTTATAATAGCTCAAAATCCCTTCACTTATTATGTTTAAATAACTAATTTGATAAATATTCATGCATATTTAACCTCTATCGCCTTGCTTAAATTATCCATTCTATTGTGTTGCCTTCTTAAATTATAACAAATACATATTATCATGTATACCTAGAATATAATCTTGACATTTATGTAATTATTGTATATAATAATATTGTCGTCAACAAATTGAACTATAAACTATAAATTTTATATTTCTTAATATTGAATTTATATTTATGAATATTGTTGACAAATATACATTTGTTTTGTATAATAGTACTTGTCGTCGGGGTGTAGCGCAGCTGGGAGCGCGCGTGGTTTGGGACCATGAGGTCGCAGGTTCAATCCCTGTCACCCCGACCAAAAAGAGTTACCATTAGGTTGCTCTTTTTTTATTGTATAATTTTATAATGTATAAAATTAAGCATTTTTGACAAAATAAATAATGATTTACTATTTTATAGTTTTATATTAACTTATAATAAATTCATATTAATATTATGCTAAAATCATTACATAACTAATAACTACTTAGGAGTGATTATTTTGAATACAATGTATAATGAACTTTTTAAAACACTACTTAAATCATACTATGAAGATAATTTTGAAAACAAGGTAAAGGAATTATTGTCTAACGCTGATATTAATAAAGTTGAGTTAAGTGCTACAATTTCTTCACTTTGTGGTGTTAAAGTAGACTTTTCTGATAATTACATAGAAGATTTAAGTAAAGCTATTATGTCCTATCAAACTGATTATAAAATTGTAAATAAAATTAAGCATTGTACTATGGATTGTGAACATGATCATGGCAAAACAAAATGTCAAGCATCATGCCCTTTTGATGCCATATTAATAGACAATAAAAGTAATACTACTTATATTGATGATGATAAATGCACAGACTGTGGTTTTTGCGTAGAAGCATGCCCAACCGGTGCCCTAATGGATAAGGTAGAATTTATTCCCCTTGTAAATTTGTTAAAAGGTAATTCTAAGGTAATTGCAACTGTAGCTCCTGCTATTTCCGGTCAATTTGGAGAAAATGTTAATGTCAATAAACTTAGAACAGCTTTTAAGAAAATTGGCTTTACCGATATGATTGAAGTTGCATTTTTTGCAGATATGCTTACATTAAAGGAAGCCATAGAATTTGATGAACTTGTTAAAACAAAAGATGATTTAATGCTTACTTCGTGTTGCTGTCCTATGTGGGTAGGAATGATAAAGAAAGTATACAATAGCCTAGTAAAGCATGTATCACCCTCTATATCACCTATGATTGCCTCAGGTAGAATTTTAAAGGAATTAAATCCTGACTGCAAAGTAGTTTTTGTAGGACCTTGCATTGCAAAAAAAGGCGAAGCTAAGGATAAAGATTTAATAGGCGACATAGATTATGTACTTACATTTGCGGAGCTTAAGGATATTTTTGATACATTGGATATAAATCCAGAGAACCTTGAAGAGGATGTTTCAACTGAGTATGCTTCTAGAGGAGGAAGACTTTACGCTAGAACGGGAGGCGTATCTATAGCCATTGGCGAAGTAATAGAAAAACTATTTCCGGAGAAATACCCCTTATTAAATGCCATTCAAGGAAATGGTGTAAAAGAATGTAAAGAATTACTTACTAAAGCTCAAAATGGAAATGTAAATGCAAATTTTATTGAAGGTATGGGTTGTGTTGGTGGTTGCGTTGGTGGTCCTAAAGCTTTAATTAATGCAAGTTTAGGTAAATACAGAATTGATAAATTCGCAGAGGATTCTAAAATTAAAACATCTATAGATAGTGATTGTATGCAAGAAGTTCTAAGTAAGATTGGTATTAATTCAGCACATGATTTTAAAGATAAAAACAAAACCAAAATATTCAATAGAGAGTTTTAGATAATATTTTCAATGCAAAAAAAATTTAACATTTCACTAATGTATCGTAATATAAATTTAAGTTAAAATATGATACAATAATAAATAGCTGAGATAAATATTTTATGCCTAGGGGAGGGTTTTATGAAAGTATTGTTCAAATATATAAGCAATAAAGATATTAATATCCTACGAATTATAAATAATTCTTGGAAGTGTAAATTCTTTGATATTATAATGCCCTGTATGACTTACTTAGGCTCTTTTACTTTTATGTTTATATTCTGCACTGGCGCCTTTCTACTTAACACCAGTACTCTACGTTCTATGGCTATTAAGGCTATGATTTCTATAACAATTAGTACGGGTATTGGTAAGATTCTTAAAGTAACCGTTACTAGATTAAGACCTTTTATAAATATTCCAAATCTAAATATAAAAAAAATAGGTATAGATAAATACTCCTTTCCATCCGGTCATACTACCGGTGCATTTTCACTTGCTGTAATCGTAGCTTTATATTTTCCAATGTTGGGATTTATAACTATTCCACTAGCAATATGCGTAGGAATTTCTAGAATTTACATAGGAGTTCATTACCCTACAGATGTTATTATGGGACTTATTATTGGAAGTACTTGTTCTTTTCTTACTTATAAGTTTTTTTAATGATTATGTAAACTTTAAATTATAGTATTATACTTATATATGAGGTGATTAAATGTTAACAAATATTAAAGCTGTAATTTTTGATTTAGACGGTACCCTTATCGATTCTATGTGGGTTTGGGGTAAAATAGATGAAAATTATTTTAAAAGCAGAAATATGGATTTACCTGAAAATCTAAAAACCCAAATAGAACATCTTAGTTTTGATGAAACTGCATCCTATTTTAAAAGTAATTTTGGTATATCAGATACTATAGAAGAAATCAAAAAAGAATGGAACGATTTTGCATATGTGGAGTATCAGCACAATGTTAAGTTAAAGCCTGGTGTAATTGAGTTTTTATCACTACTTAAAACTTCAAATATCAAGATTGGTATCGCTACAAGTAATTGTAAGCCCTTACTAGAAGTTGTGCTTCGTGCTAATGGTATATATGATTACTTTGACTGTATAACTCTTACTGACGAAGTATCTAGAGGAAAAAACTTCCCTGATGTATATTTACTTGCGGCACATAAATTAGGAGTAACCCCTGATCAGTGTATTGTATTTGAAGATATACTCCCTGCAGTTAAAGGTGCAAAAGCTGCTGGAATGAAAGTTGTAGGAGTTTATGATGAATTCTCAGAGCAACAAAAAGAGGATATCATGAGTCATGCAGATAGGTATATACTAGAATATCATGAATTAACTACAGCAATTTAGCACTCATGTTTAATCATGAGTTTTTTTTACGAATTTTTTTGACTACTTTAGAATACTATATACTAATATGACATATAACTTAAGTTAAAATCTACTATATTCATACATTACTATTTTAAAGAAGTAATTTACAAGGAGCGATACTATTGCTAATTTTTTTATTTTCGATCATTTTAATATGCTTTGGTGTGTATTATTCTATGATGAACCAAAAATTATCAACTCAAAAAACCCAACTGCGGGTTATTACTATGCAAAATAGAGATTTTAAATCAAAAATTTCAAATTCACGTAATACTGATGGGCCCGTAGTAATAAAGTATAAATCACCCCTTTTTACGACTGGAACTACAAATGACAGTTGTAGTCTATATCTATGCCCTATGGAAAATTCTCCAGTTCTATCTACTGTAGTTAAAAACACGACCATGGAAATTCAAGATTCTGCTGAAATTTTTAATATTTCATGGTATGAAGTATCTCTTGAATCTCAAACTAACATTAATAACAAAGGATGGATAAAAAAAGATGACCTTATTACCGTAGATGATACTGTTGATAGTCAAGAAGGGACCCCCACTTAATTTAACATCAAAAGGCATATATCCATCTTAATGAGATATATGCCTTTTGATGTTATAAATAATTAATAGTATGATGTAAATTAATATAAAAGTTTTTTATAAACTATATCTAAAAATTCATTATCACTGTACCCGCTAAAATCTTTTTTAATATCAACTACCTTATCTTTCGTAACTAATACAAATGATCCTTTCTCACTATCTGAATAAACCACAATACTATTTGGCAAATTAGTACTTATTCTTTTTAAATCAGTACCATATCTGTTAAGTTTAACATCCAACCTTTTCTCATAAAATTTAATTACTAATGTAGAATTGCTCTCAAATATTGTATAAGTTAATTGATTGTTTTTGTTACCACTAGAATAGCCTGTTCTGCGGGCTAGTATACTTTTATCAATCTCACTATAAGGCCCTTCACTATTACTTTCTTTAAATCCAAAGTCCGTAAACACTAAACGAGCATTATCATTTGTCACTTCATTTCGCGAGGTTTTAGGACTACTAAGCAGAACTGTCCCCATCACAATCATTATTGTTAAATATCCTAAAACTACAGTACTACCAATGGTTATCCACATATTAATATTCTTCGAATACCTTTTTTGGTTAATGAATTTTTGAACACCAATCATAATTATTATAGGAATACAAATTATCATTAACAAAAGAACATTAAATCCTTCACTGTAAATATTATCATAAATTAATAATTTGAAATATACACAAAGTATAATTAGTATATAGGCTTCTTTAAATATATTTTTTATCCTTATTTGTTTATAGTTATTATATTTCATAAATTTATCTTTTTTCAACTGACTTTTTGCTTTTATGACCCAAATAAAAAAGCTAATAGCACCAATAATATTTATAATTATCAGAGAAACCATTATCACTATTGTAAATAAGCCCAAATTAGATGTTATTGCAAACCCTGCATCGATCATAAATAATTGAGTATAAAGATTAAACATAAATATGAGAGTTAAAAAAAACTGACCGCTAGCAGATTGCAATGACGCTTTAAGTACTGATTTAAACTTCTCTTCTTCATCAGTATGAATAGAAATAGTTTCAATATCCTTTTGCGAGTAAAATATCTGAGTTTTACCTATTTGACATATATAATTCCACCCTGCTACCTTACAATATTCCCTATATTCTAAAGCCTCATCACTATCCTTATGATCGAAAATAGAAATTTTATTAAGTACATCAACTGAATACTTTATATTTTTCTGCTCTGTTTTTCTAAATTTAAAGAAATTTCCCTTTACCGATTTTAGTAACCATCCCTTTTCAACCATTAGTTCAAGATATTCTTCTGCTGCCGAACATTCATAGGGTGAAAATGTGAAAAATGTTGTTTTTGTATTTTTACTTCTCATGATTTAACCTCCATAAATAATGAACCATCATTTGCCATAATAATTAATCTTCTATATTCCTCTAATAGTATTTTTTTACCTTTATCCGTAATTATATAACTTCTCTTTCTACCTTCAACTTTAGTCTCTTTTATCATATTTTCCTTTTCAAATTTAGACAAAAGCGTATAAAGCGTTCCAGGACCAACCTTTACGCGTTCTTTTGAAATGAACGCCACAGCTTCCATAATATCTACACCACACATTTCTTTAAGTAAAGACATCAATATATAGTACATTGGTTCTGTTAAATTTTGAAATTGCTGCCTTGCCAAATAAATCACCCCTACAATATTGAGTATCGATATATAATCATATTATACTATCGATACTCGATATTGTCTACATAATAATTTCCATTTATTTTCAAATGCTTATTCAAGATAACACCTAAAAAAAGAGATCGCTTAGAATAATTTTAAAATCATCCTACCCGACCCCTTTTAATTCAATCATTTACATTATATTTCTATTTGCGTTTCTTTTTATTATCATTTTTACTTGAAATGTTATTCTCCTTCTTTTCCTTCTCTTGTTGACTTCCACAAGAATGATCTTTTTTCTCACCCATAACTTCAAACCTCCTATAATAAAAATTTAATATTATTATTTTGTCCAGTATACAAATTATAATTCTCTATTATAACTTAATATTTTTTTATTCAAAGTAAAATAAATCTTGGAATGCTAGTGTGTTATAATTTGTGTATCAAACTAAAAATCTTGATTTGACTAAAGGAGTTCAATATGAGAATAATATCTAAAAATAACCTATGTATAAATAGACCATATATAAATTTAAAGAAACTACCACTAAAAACTTCACTTAGAATTGGTGAAATAACTGAAACTGGTTTTAAAGGAACCTATATAATAAATCAAGATACACAAAACTTATCTACTAATGAAAATTACATTGTACAATTTAATAAAGGAATTGAGAAAATAACACTTGATACTCAGCTCCTCCATGGACTCTTACTCGTCGAAGTCAATTATTTATTTAAAAATAGTAATAAATCTTCTAAATTTAAGGTTTACCTTGTTTTAAATAATATAAAATATTCCCTGCCTTTTAGTTCATTTCAAGATATTTATGATAATTGCAATAATATATTAGCTAGAGAACTTCATGAAAAAGAAGAATTAACTTACATAAAAGAAAGTTTTAACAGTTTAGAAAATGATGATATCGCAGTTGATATAGATTTAAATTTAGAAAGATTGCAGGAATTTAAAGATAAAGTAAACTATAAAAGAAATGTTTATTATTTTGTTATAAATAACATAGCTTCGGCTACTTCAAAGTATGATATTAACAATGAAATTAAAGATATACTAATAAGTGACACTTTAAAAGTTCTAAGATATAACAGTGATACACGGCTTTATATCATACTCGAACCTATTGATAAAATAGTTAAAACAAAATTAAAAGAAAATGATATTATTTGTAACCTGGATGAAATTAATTTCCCTACTGTTAGCATATGCACGAGTTATGGACTTGGAAAATTATTAGATGTTAAAAACAATGTTATTCCAAATACTAATACATTATCATTATTTGCAAATATCCTAGATTTAGGATTAGAAGTTTTAAAATAAAAATACATAAAAAGAGCTAGAAATTATTCTAGCTCTTTTTATGGTAGATTACACTATTTTAGTCGTCCACTCTTCACAGTCCCATACATCTGTTACTACATCTTGATAAAATTCTGGCTCATGACAAACTATAAGTATGCTTCCTGAATACTCTTTTAAAGCACGCTTTAGCTCTGCTTTAGCATCTACATCTAAGTGATTGGTAGGTTCATCTAATATCAATATATTAGTTTCCCTGTTTAAAAGTTTCGCAAGTCTTACTTTTGATTGCTCTCCACCACTAAGCACAGTGAGCTTACTTTCTATATGCTTTGTAGTAAGTCCACACTTAGCAAGTGCAGATCTTACCTGGCCCTGAGTAAAGCTCGGAAATTCTTGCCAAAACTCTTCAATGCAGTTATTGCGGTTGACTCCCTTTATTTCTTGTTCGTAGTATCCTATATATTGATAGTCTCCTAAATTTGTATGTCCTGAAAGAGCTTTTATATCACCCATAAGACTCTTTAATAATGTTGTCTTTCCAACACCATTAGCACCAGTTAGCGCAATCTTTTGTCCTCTTTCCATATATAAATCTAATGGCTTAGACAATGGGGTATCATAACCTGTAACTAATTCCTTAGTTTTAAATATTATTTTCCCTGAAGCTCTTGCAGTTTTAAAATCAAACTGTGGTTTTGGTTTATCTCTTGTAACTTCCATTCTATCGATTTTATCTAATTTCTTTTGTCTTGATTTTGCCATTCCACTTGTAGACGCCCTTGCTTTATTTTTAGCAACAAAAACCTCAAGTCTTGTAATTTCTTTTTGTTGCCTTTCAAAATCAGATTCCATCTGCTTTCTTTTAGCCTCATGAACTCTTAAAAATTCTTCATATGAACCTATATATCTAGTTAATTTTTTATTTTCAACATGATATATTATATTTATTGCACCTTTTAAAAATTCAATATCATGGGATATTAGGATAAATGCATTTTCATAATTTTGAAGATATCTCTTAAGCCACTCTACATGAGTCTCATCCAAAAAGTTAGTAGGCTCATCAAGCAGCAGAACATCTGGAGCTTCAAGCAAAAGTTTTGCTAGAAGAATTTTAGTTCTTTGTCCACCACTTAAATCTGCAACATCATTTTCAAGCCCAACATCTTTAAGTCCAATTCCTGCAGCTACCTCATCTATTTTAGAATCAATGGCATAAAATCCATTGTTATCAAGCAAATCTTGAATTACTCCCATTCTATCTAGTAACTTTTCTAATTCTTCAGGTGATGCCTCTCCCATTTTCTCTGTTACAATTATCATTTCATCTTCTAATTCAAACAGATATTTAAAAGCTTCTCTTAAAACTTCCCTAATAGTTTTGCCTTTTTCTAGTACAGTGTGTTGATCCATATATCCCACTCTTACACTGCTTGACCATTCAACGTCGCCTTCATCAGGCATAAGTTTGCCTGTGATAATGTTCATAAATGTTGACTTACCCTCGCCATTGGCTCCTATAAGTGCTATATGTTCCCCTTTAAGTAATCTAAATGATACATCATCAAATATTACTCTATCACCAAATCCATGGCTCATGTTTTTTACTACTAATCTACTCATTTGTGTTTCTCCTTACTATATTATGATTTTATATTTTTGATTTATAATTTTTTTGATCATATATTTATTTTTCTAAAGATTGCATATCATATATACATTCCCATCCTAAGAAAATACGTCCAATTTTATATAAATATCCTTAATTCAAACATTTATATAAAAATGACACATATACAAGTGTAATTTATAAATCGTCTTATGTCAAAACAATTTTATGATTTTATATAGCAATCTACAGATTTTATATTGCAAACTAGTTCAATGTGTTATACTACTATAGATAAATAACTTGATATTTTGTTTATTAAAATTACTATGTAACCCCAAAGAATACAGGAGGGATTTAATATGGCTTGTAAATTTTACTTATATAAAGGTAAAGGTAGAAATTCAGAAACTGGACACCTTTGGATATATACCAATGAAATAGAAAAATTTGATGGTGAATATGAAAACGGAGACATAATTGAGGTCTACAATTTCAGAAATGAATTTATAGGAAAAGGTTTTATAAATGATGTTTCAAAAATTGCTATAAGAATAATGACAAGGGACATACACGAAGAAGTAGATGAGGAGTTTTTCAGAAAGAGACTTGCCTCTGCCTGGAAGTATAGGCAAACAGTTATAGATACATCTAGCTGTAGATTCTTGTTTGGAGAAGCAGATTTTGTACCTGGAATGATAATCGATAAATATGAAGACTATTATGTTATCCAGTCTTTAGCACTAGGTATAGATAAATATAAAGATATAGTTGTTAAGTTACTAATGAATGAATACGCTGCAAAGGGTGTATATGAGCGAAGTGACGCTAAGGTACGTGAACTTGAGGGAATGGAGAAAACAACAGGTTTTTTAACCGATCCTTTCGATACTACTATAGAAATAATTGAAAATGGTGTTAAGTATTATGTAGATATCGCAAATGGTCAAAAAACCGGATTTTTCCTAGATCAAAAGGAAAACAGAGCCGCTATTCATAGATTATGTAAGGGTGCTGATGTTCTAGACTGTTTTACCCACACAGGTTCATTTGCTCTTAATGCTGGTATTGCAGGTGCTAAAAGTGTACTTGGAGTTGATATCTCTGAATATGCAGTAGACTGCTCTAGAAAAAATGCAGAACTTAATGGTCTTTCAGATACCGTTAAATTCGAATGCCATAATGCATTTGACATATTGCGCCAGTGGTCAAGAGAAAAAAGGCAATATGACGTAGTAATACTAGATCCCCCAGCCTTCTCAAAATCACGTTCAACTGTAGACGGTGCTACAAGAGGGTATAAAGAAATTAATTTGCGTGGTATTAAAATGGTTAAACCAGGTGGATACTTTGTAACTTGCTCATGTTCTCATTTTATGAGACCTGATTTATTTAGAGATACAATAGCTGATGCTGCAGTAGATGCTAAAAGAACCCTTAGACAAGTAGAGTTTAGAACCCAAGCATCAGATCACCCAATACTATGGAATTCTGATGAATCTTATTATTTAAAATTTTACATATTCCAAGTAGTTTAAAATGAAATCACAGTGCTATTTTTTTAGCACCGTGATTTTTTAAGTTATAATCCCGTCCTTATATTCTGGAACAATGTCTATGATATCTTTTTTGCAGCAATATTCTAAGTCTGCTAAAAGACCTAGCTCCGTAATTGTTTTATAGTGACTTGCGTATTTTATAAAGCTATGGATGTCCTCATTGTTTTTATAGATGTAATGAGATGTCACTGCTATGTCTGTTAGCACTGCTTGTACTAATTTTAATATACAATCAATTATGTACCCGCTACATAAAAAATCATCTATAGAAAATTCACCATAAGTCCCCGCATTAACTATTACCACATCTTTATTTAATTCTACTATTCTGTTTGCAGTTGCCTTGGCATTAATCATTGCGCCTATTAGTATGCTATACGCACCCACACAGCCCTTTATAGCTTTAGTTCCGTTAGTTGTAGTCATAACAAGTGTTTTGCCTTCAATGGACTCCCTGGTATATTCAAGTGGAGAATTAGAATAGTGAAATCCCTCTATTTTCAACGCATTTCGTTCCCCTCCCATCATAAACTCCTCTTTACTATTTCGTGCGATCTCTGCTGCGTCGTCAACCGTTAAAACAGGTATAACCCCCTTGCATCCATTACTAATTGCAGTAGTTATAACACTAGTCGCTCTGAGCATATCTATTACTACCACTGTTTTATCTTTTATTTTTTCTTCTTTTATATCGTCTGCTGAAACTATTATATCTATTTTCATAAGTTTGACCTCCTTTAGCGAGTCTATTTATAATATTACTCAAGACTTGTGAAATTTATGGTGTTTTCAACATTACCATTCCGCAATATCTGCTCTTTCTTTATATCACTATAATTCATTATCTTCAACAAATCTATTTAATACTTACCGTTTGTTGTAAAGTTTAATTGTTGTTTTTGCTCACATAAATATTCTATATAGAATATATTATCTATATAGAATATACATTAGCTATATTCTGTAAAAAACCATTATAAATTTATAATAAAGCAATTTAAAAATATTGATCTGATTTAGTGGAACCTATTTTCAACGTATACCCCTCTATGTTGAAGATAAAATATTACTTATGTTTAAAAATGCCTAGGTGTAGTTAATGGTCTGTCACAAAGTAGAGATTAATTTCTACTTTGTGACAGACCATTTTTTATTACAATGCATCAGTTATTCTCCATAAATACCTTGATCCTCTGGTTGAAAAAGGACTTTTTTTACCTCGATTTGCACAGTCCCATTAGGTACTATCCATTCTATGATACTACCTTCACTATAACCAAGAATAGCTGTTCCAATAGGGGATAATATAGAAATCTTATTTTTTGAAATATCAGCATCACTTGGATATACGAGACTGATTTCTTCTTCACTATCTCCAATTAAAATGATAACCTTTGTATTCATAGTGATAACATCACCGGGTAATTGCTTAGTACTAATAACGTCAGCTCTATTTACTTCTGCTTCTAGGTGTTTTAGATTTTGTTTGTTTGCTATGTCTTCATTTTTATTGATTATTTCCAATAACTTATTTTTGTCAGGTTCGGTTATAAATATTTTTTGAGACATTTGTAAAGCCCCTCCCACGTATAATTGTTTAGTTATACCATATATATTTACTTTTATAGAGATATTCATCTTCGTTAAGTTCATTTGTAATAATATCTCCATGTTAGTTAAGCATTAATGATTTCCCTAGTGAAGATAAATAAATTATATATCCTTGATAATACATTAAACTAAATCCTATAAATAACACAAAAGACACTTCCCACAAATAAATAAGGGAGATGTCTAAGGTATATAATAATATTATATCTCAATTTACAGTCATTGTCAATAATGGCTTCTAATTTCCAGACTACATCAATACAATCAGATTACTTTTTGAGGTCTTCATTTTCGTTAATATTAGAAATCATAAAATCTGAGTTAATAATAACGCTAGAAACCGTAGAATTATTTTCAAGTGTTATTTTATCCCAAATAATAGAGTCAGTAATTATAGTATTTGTACCTACTTTGCAATGATTACCTATAGTTGCATTGGGACCAATAGTTGAATTGGCACCAATATTAGTGTTTTCGCCAATATACGTAGGACCAATAACCTTAGCAGAACCATGGATTGTTGTATTTTCTCCTATGAATATGTCTTGGTTATCATCCTTTATTTCGGGCAATTGGTAGTCGCCAGTTAAAATATCCTCATGCGCCTTTATATATTCTTCAATTGTGTCTACTTCTATCCAATATTTATCACTTTTATAAACCGCAATAGGATAACCTTTTTTTAATAGTAACGGATATGTTTCTTTTTCTATTGATACTACCTGTGAATCCGGGATTTCCTTTAAAACATTTGGTTCAATAAGATATATTCCTGCATTAATATAGTTTGATTTTATTTCACACAGCTTTGGGTTTTCAGTAAATTTTTCTACATATAGATTTTCATTATATTCAATAACATCATAATCAGCAGGATTTTTGACTTTCGTTACCGCAATTGTAACTGATGCACCTTTTTCTTTGTGAAATTCCATCATACCCTTAATATCAATATCACTTAATATATCCTCATTAAATACAATAAAAGTATCATTGAAAAATCCCTCTGCATCTTTAATTGCCCCAGCTGTCCCTAAAGTAATATCCTCACCTATATAATGAATTTTAAGTCCTAATTTTGTGCCATCACCGAAATACTTTTCAATTTTTTGTGGTTTATGGCCTGTACTAAGTATAATTTCAGTAACACCATACTCCTTAAGTTTTAATATATTTCTTTCTAACAGTGGTTTAGCCATCATCGGTATCATAGATTTAGGTAAATCATCAGTTAATGGTTTTAACTTATTACCAACTCCACCTACAAGAAATAATGCCTTCATAATATTTTCCTCCTCAATAGTTAGTTCTCTTAAAAGATTATTTTCCCTTAAAAGACCTATTTAGTTTTCAGTTTTTAAACAATTCACTTAAATTTACAAGTCTAAGATCAATCTGCTTTCTCTCATATTTAAAAGTAGTATCTTCACTGTAATATACCATAAAATTTAATTATATCACAGCTAGTACTTATTAGCGAATTATGGACGAATTCTTTATATACTGTAATAATCCGTTGATGGTTCTAAACTACTTAAAGCAAAGGATTTATAATTTAACGTTAAATATTTGAAATTTATATTAATATTCTATATAATTAAATAAGGATATACTTGTTATTATAGCGTAAAAATAATTTATATATTTAACAATAAATCAACACATGAAAAGTGAGGTGTAACATGAAAAACACGAAACCATGTTCAAAATGTAATTCAAAGAATATTATAAGAATACCCGGTAACATTGGTTCATTTGGCTCTGGTAACAATATTATATGGGGAATATTTAGACGTGATGGAGTAAAGGTAACAAAATATCTATGCTGTGAATGTGGATATATTGAAGAATGGATTGATAATGAAGAAGATATAGAAAAACTTTGGAAAAAATTTAAATAGAATAAATTATTTACCGATTTTAAGAATAAAGCTTTTTTTAAAATTTGTGTTGGGATGATATCAAGAGGTGAAGTTACTCTTATATTAACAATAGCCATTCTCTTAAAGAGAGTGGCTATCTTATAGAAATTAAGAATTGCATAATTTTTTAAATCCTTAGAGTATAATTTCCGTGTTTTGCTGCCTACTCCCCTTCTACATAAATACATTAATATAACAGGTTTATATTAATGTATTTTTTAATTATTATCTGAAGAGTTGGAGTATAATGCAGAAATGACAATATACATTGATGTTTGTTGCAACATTTTTGAATCTGTTGTATAAGCACTTATACCCCCCTATTTTAAACAATCCACCTATTGAACTTGTTGAGAATAAGTATTCCTTCATAAAATCACCATATATAATTGATTTTGCATCATCTATTTTCTATAGCCTTTTGTACTGTATTTAATATTCTTTCTTCAATTATAGAAGGGTTCTTAAGCAAATTTTCTATGCTAGATTCATAATACTTACCGAATTATTCAATAATTGTTCTGTATTATTTTCAATATCCGACTTATCATTTTTACTCGGATCAGAATTTTCATATTGATTTGATAATTCTTTAAGTTGATTGCCAATATCACTTATGTTATCTAATCCTACCTTTTTTCTTGTAAACCTGACATTCTACTTTGAATCTGTTGTTCTGAATTTCACTACATGCTAATTGACTATTCATATTCCTTATTTTCTGTTTCATAAAAAGTATATACTTTACTGTATACCTTCTATTTAAATCCTCTCCTGCGTAGCTGAAATATTCATATTCAATGTAATAAATCAATTAATGTGATAGAATAAAATCTATTGATAAATAAATATATATTATACAAGGGGGTATTAAAAATATGGAGAAGCAATCATTTTACTCACAACTTGATAAAGACAATAGGTATATTATTAATTGTTGCTTTTTTGTTTTTGCAGTGAATGGGCTATATGCTCTGGTTTTAGGTTCACTTCTTCCAATAATCAGTGTCGAATATGGTCTGAATGACACAATGAGTGGGGCATTGCTATCCGCTCATCAAGCAGGTAACTTGATATCTGGGTTTATTGCGGGTGTATTGCCACTTTATTTAGGACGAAAAAAGTCAATAATGTTTTTATGTAGTTTTGTTGTTATGGGATTTTCTATAATGATATTAACAGGGAATCCTGTTTTATTAATTATAGGTTTTGCATTTACAGGTCTAAGTAGGGGAAGTATCTCTAACTTTAATAACACTACTGTAAATGAACTGTCAGGTAGCAGCTCTTCAGCACTTAATATTTTGCATAGCGTTTTTGCTATTGGTGCTTTAAGTGCTCCATTTTTGGTTATCATCTGCACCAATATAGCTGGAGACATTGGGTGGAAAATTGCTGTAATTATTATTATTCTTCTTGCAATTATTTGTATTATCCTTTTTTCAAAAATGAAATTAGATAATGTTGTAAAGAAAAAGGCGAAAGTAGAGATGTCCTACGACTTCATGAAAAGCAAATTTTTTTGGATTAGTGCGGGAATTCTATTCTTTTATCTATGTACTGAAGCGACTATTAATGGGTGGATAGTTAAATATTTTATAGATTCAGGAATAATGACAATAAAATATGCGCAAATGCTTGCCTCGCTATTATGGGTAGTTATACTTGCTGGTAGACTAACCTGTGCCTTTATAGGAAATAAAATCTCTAAAAAGATGCTACTTTTAACAACAAGCTTAGGAACCGTTGCATTCTATGTACTCCTAATTTCATCAAGGGATCTAACTGTTATTACAATAGCTATAATGGGATTAGGATTTTCGATGGCAGGAATCTATCCTACAACGATTTCTAGTGTTGGTAATACAATTAAAGCTTATCCTATGTCTATGGGCGTATTACTTATGATAGGTGGTGCTGGAGCTATTTTAATGCCAATTGTAACCGGTGCATTATCTGATGCATTTGGAATTTTGGCTGGCATGACTGCTGTTGTTTTTGCCATTGTATTGATGTTATTTTGTGTATTACTGAGTGTCCTAAGTAAAAATGAGATTACCTAGATAAAATATACTTACACCTAAAAGTCCTAAAATTGCGTATATATAGTTAGTGGTCTGTCACAAAATATAAAGTATAATAATATAGATAAAACATAAACATATATATTTTACAGTATATATATGTTTTGTTTAGTTTTTAGGCATTAGATTTTAAATTTTAAACCATTTGATGACAGGGGCTACATACGTAGTTTCTAAAACCTAATAAAGGGGGATTTTTTATGATAATAGACTGGCTTAAAGGTTTTGATCCCATAGTTCAAGCTCTTTTTGCAACACTATTCACTTGGGGTGTAACTGCTTTAGGAGCGGCGTTAGTATTTCCATTTAAAACTATAAATAGAAAGGTACTAAATGGTATGCTTGGTTTTGCAGCAGGAGTTATGATTGCTGCGAGCTTTTGGTCATTGTTAGCTCCTGCAATAGAGATGACGGAGCAAACAAGTACACCGGCATGGATACCTGCAGCGGTAGGATTTTTAGCAGGTGGAGCTTTTCTTTTTGGAGTGGATAAAATTTTACCACATCTGCATCTTAGTAGACCAATAGAACAGGCTGAAGGAATTAAAACTAGTTGGCAGAGAAGTATCTTATTGGTATTGGCTATTACGCTACACAACATACCAGAAGGTCTCGCAGTTGGAGTTGCATTTGGAGCAGTGGCAGCTAATTTCCCATCAGCATCCTTAGCAGGAGCGGTTGCATTGGCAATAGGAATTGGTATTCAAAACTTTCCAGAAGGTGCTGCAGTTTCTATTCCATTAAGACGAGAAGGCTTCTCTCGCTTTAAAAGCTTTATTTATGGTCAAGCGTCAGGCATAGTAGAACCTATAGCAGGAGTTATAGGTGCATTCGCAGTAATAACTATGAAACCGATTCTTCCCTATGCGCTATCTTTTGCAGCAGGAGCCATGATTTTTGTAGTTATTGAAGAGATAATACCTGAATCTCAACAGGATTCAAAAACAGATATTTCAACTATCGGTGCTATGTTAGGTTTTGTAATTATGATGATATTAGATGTAGCGTTGGGTTAATATTCGTTGATGTATTTAAACTATAGACTATTTTTTAACTTTATTCATTTCATACTATCAAATAATACAAAATTCTATTCAGCTATTATTTGCTATTGACTAAGAATTATTAATACTGTGTTCTTTAAATTTTGGGTATTTACATTGCCTTCATTTAAAAATCCTAGCATAATTGCTAGGATTTTTTTTGTAAAATATTTTACATTCATATTAAATCTATTACACGATCCATTGGTTCTAAATCCATTGTGTTAAAGCTCTACAGAACGCCTAACCAATCTAAAATTCACTTATTATATTAAATCATTTCCTGCGGAGCTGAAACAACTTTTTAGGAGATGAATTGACCACTTAAGAGGGAGATTTACCTCTTTGAAGTTCTATGGAGTAGATAACAATTCTCAATTGTTATCCCCCCACTTATAGAAGTATGAGACTTTCCTTTTGAAATGTCGTTAAAATTGGATAGTCATAATATAATCTCATCTACTAGTTCAGAAAGTGAACTACCTGTACTTCGCATCATTTTGCTGACGCTACTCCTAAATGATGCGACGTACAATAGCCTTTAATTTAACAGTGGTATTAAAGATTTCAATCCACGCCCCCCCCATATAGGGAGCGGCCCATAATTTTTCTCTATCAAGTACCCAACTAGGAATTTCAATCCACGCCCCCATATAGGGAGCGACCATACACCCTCTAATGTCTTTTTAAAGTTAAGTTATTTCAATCCACGCCCCCATATAGGGAGCGACAAAAAGATAATACTAAGTGGTCAACTAGATTTTGATTTCAATCCACGCCCCCATATAGGGAGCGACTCATATAAATGACGGAATAACAAGTAAATAGACGATTTCAATCCACGCCCCCATATAGGGAGCGACTTACAAGTATTATTATAAATTGTATTATGTAAATAATTTCAATCCACGCCCCCATATAGGGAGCGACATACTGTTTTATCTTTTTTCCTTAGTGTATCGTCTATTTCAATCCACGCCCCCATATAGGGAGCGACCATATAAAACTATAGCTCAGCGTATTCATAAAGAAATTTCAATCCACGCCCCCATATAGGGAGCGACGATAAAAAATGCAATGAGCCTTTAAATGGTATCTTATTTCAATCCACGCCCCCATATAGG
>NZ_JBOITN010000004.1:0-45668 GCF_050717545.1 Clostridium sp. | reverse complement strand
AATATTCTTTTACTCCAATTGTTTCATATTTATTAAACTTTAAAACTTTATCATTTCTTATTGTAGATGGCGAACATACTTCAATAATTAAATCTGGCACTCCAACGTATCCAGTACCTTTTAATCTACTCTTATCACATATAACTATAAGATCTGGTTGAACTACATTTTTCGATTTACTTTCTTCGGTTACATCATCCAATATTATTAAATCAAATGGAGCAGTAAACGCTCTGCAAGACTTTCCTATTAAATAGTTTCCAAATTGCCTACCTAACTCAAAAGTAATTGCTTGATGTTGCCATGCTGGTGCTGCTTGCATATATGGTGTACCCTCAATCAATTCACATCTTTCATCATCTGGCCACTTTAAATAATCTTCATAAGTATAACTCTTATTTTCTTGTGGTAATAGCATATAACTTCACCTCTTTCTAACATCATTCTGTTTTATATAAATTTAGTATCTTCTTTAAGTTTTTATCCTTCTTTAATTATATCATCTTTTATATTTTTAAACATATATTTACCTAAACATTATATTGAATATTCTAACAATATCATAAAATCTAAACTTGTATAAATTCCAGTAGAGATTGCTGACACGACTTATTTCCATTCTATGAATAAACCTAGTGAAATCATTTATTGGCTACTAATTATGTTATACTTACTACTATTAACGTAATTGGAGGTGAAAATTCTCTTTTTTTATAAAAATATAAAAGATTACAGGATGTAAGATAAAGCAAAATACATAGATTATAATTTGGTAGCGTGAATGTTACTTATGATGGGAAGGTTAAAACATGAACAGAAAGAAAAAAAAGAACCATTGGAAGAAAATTATTTTAAGTTTGTTTTTTATCATTGTATTAATTGCTGGGACTGCCTTTGGTTCCTCCCTATATCAACTTAACAAAATTAAAACTAAAACAATATCTAAAACTGATGATGATTTAGGTGTTAAGCCTAAAAAAATCCAAGAAAAAAAAGAAGATACCAAAGTAACAAATATCGCTTTATTCGGTGTAGATAGGAGAAATAAGGATGAACCAGCTAGGTCGGATTCTATAATGATACTTTCTATAGATGAGAATAACAAAAAAATTAAAATTTCCTCTATTATGAGAGACACGTATGTAAAAGTAAATGGTCATGGTGAAACAAAGATTAACCATGCATACGCTTATGGTGGTCCCCAGCTTGCAATAAGAACTCTTAATGAAAATTTTGATTTAAATATTAGAGATTATGCAACTGTTGATTTTTTCAATCTTGAGAAAATTATAGATGCTATTGGTGGAGTAACTGTAGATGTTAAAGATAATGAGGTTGGTCTAATAAACAGCTATATGAGTGAAACTGCTACTCTTGAGAATGAATCAATATCGAGAATTTCTAATTCCGGATCACAGACTTTAAACGGAATGCAGTCTGTTGCATATACACGAATACGTTATACTGCTGGTGGGGATTTTGTGAGAACTGAAAGGCAAAGAACTATATTATCTGCTATATTCACAAATATTCAGTCACTAGGGCCAACGGAATTTCCATCTGTTGTTTCTAAACTTTTACCTTTGACAGAGACAAGCATGAATAACCTAGATATAATAAAGCTAGGCTCAAAAATGTTTTCTTCAAATATTAAGACCTTAAATCAAGAAAGATTTCCAAGGGAAGACTACTCCCATGGCAAAACGATAGATGGAATATGGTATTTAGTAGCTGATATGAAAGCTACTGTAGATCAGCTTCATAAATACATTTATGAAGACATAACGCCAAAGAAATAAGGCAGCAGTATGATCATGTAATTTGCTCAAATAATTACAATGAAAAAACCACAAAATATATATCTCTATATATTTTGTGGTTTTTGCTTTCATAAAGTTCATATACTTCTAGTGTCCTTAGCCACCTTCTTTGAAAATCCTTTTCCTAATATAAATGGCATATAATTGTTAATTACATAAATTATCGGGATCATAACTATCAAAGTTACGCAAACATGTATTATGCCATTTAGCGATATTATGTATAATTTTTGACTAGTAAAAAAACTAATATGTGAAATTAATTTATCTAAGATTGGATATATTATCATTTGATGGAACGCGAAAAATATTATACTGTTTTTACCTATATATATTAATGTTTTTGATTTTCGTAATAATCTACAAAAAATTAAGGATGCCATAATTCCACTAATGGCTGACACATAGAAAAAGAGAAAATTACCATATTCGCTTGATGACATATCTGAGCGAGCATTTATATAGCGAATATTTAAATGTCCTATAATTACATTAACAATCAAAAATATAATTAAGTATTTTATATTTACAAGCTTGCTTACTTTGTTTTCTATACCTTTTAATAAATAACCTATGCCATAAAATACTACAGCAATAAACGCCACATCAATACTCCAAGGTAATGGCTTCCCAATATACTTGTTATATATTCCTCCAATAATAGCGCTAATTACTAAACATGCAATGATTTTTCTTTTATCATTTTTAGTATATTTCACTATTAAGAAAAATATCATTTCACACATAAACAAACATACTATAAACCACAATGTTCCATTGTGTAAAGTACCATTATTATATCTTAATGGTATGAGCGTACCAATAAATGATGTTAGAGGACTGACGTTTTCTTTATTATTGGCCACAAAAAAATAGATATACTCAATAAAAGAAAAACAAAAGTATGGTATACCTATGCTTATAATTCTTTTTTTAAAAAAAGATGAAAAATTATTATATTTTACATTTGAAAATAAATATCCTGACATAAAGAAAAATAACGGTACATGAAACGTGTATATCTCAGCCTGAATACGCAATGAAATGGGCGCATGTCCAAACATAACTAAAATCATTGCGAATCCCTTTGCCATATCAACCCAATCCATTCTTTTCTTTTCCATATTTATTCCTCCCTCTTATAACAGTATAATCCACATATTATCATATAACAGAGAGGACTAACCAATAGTTAAAACCGATTCGCTCATTATATTACTTATTATGCGACAATATTTGCGCTTTTCCTTAAGTTTTCACATACATTTATTATTTTACCCATTTAACTTTTATAAGATTTTTATAAGATGATAATAAAGGTATATTTAACCCATATAAAAATCTCCTTTATTTTTTTAATAGTACTTTTCTATGTTTATTGAACCATTTAAAAAAGAAGACAAGAGACATATTATATTATAATATGTCTCTTGTCTTGTTACTGTTACTCTATATTCCCTTTGCCTGGCTTCTATAAATTTTAGTAGTGACAAGCTTGCTTATAATAAATTATTCACCTTTGAAAACTCTCAATTACTCATATTCAAGCACAATAGAAGGCTCTACCCCTGTTGTTAAATATTTACTCTTATAATACCTCTATTATTAATTAATTTTCCTTCTAGCTCCATTATTGATATAGTTTCTAAAACATCCGACTTATCCTCTTTTATATAGAGTAATACTTGTCCTAGTGTCATAGGATTGTCTTTTATTTTTATAAGTATAGCTTTTTCAAGTGCTGTTAAATCATCACCTGCCGGTGCTGTTAAATCATCACCTATTAGCTCTGAATTTTGCAATGTATTATTCACCAGCGGTCGACGCGTCTGATCCAATAGTTGCGAAGGATTTAAATATATTTTAGAGCCTTCTTCAATTAGCTTATTAGTGCCTACACTTTCTCTAATATAAATACTATTGGGTGCTGCAAACACTTCTCTATTTTGCTCCTTTGCGTAAGCAGCTGTCAAAAGAGAGCCACTTTTTTCTCCTGCTTCCACTACTAAAAGTTTTTTACACCAAGCACTAATTAGCCTGTTTCTCATTGGAAAATGATTAGCATCTGGACTTGTTCCTGGTGGATATTCTGAAACAACTGCGCCTCTTTCTATAATTTCCTGCATAAGTTCTATATGCTCCTTGGGATAACATATATCCAGACCACAGCCCAGGATAGCTATGGTATATCCACCTACTTTTAAACAAGCTGTGTGTGCATATCCGTCTATACCTTTAGCCATTCCACTAATAACTGGTATATTATTTTGGGCTAAAAACTTACCAGCATCCACAGTCAATCTTTTACCATATTCAGTGCATCTACGACTCCCTACAATGGCTACTCCCATACTTTCTTCTATAAGATTCCCTCTATAATATAAAATCACTGGAGATTTTTTAATATCTTTTACCTGAGTTGGATATAAAGAATCTCCATAAGTTAATACTTTTATATTTAGTTTTTCACATTTAGTCAAAATTTCCTGTGAACAAGCTAGGGATTTAGAATTATATATTGTAATTAAATCTATCGAAAGCCATCTGTAGAAGTTTCTTACTTTCGTCCTCTAACACGCAAAACTCTTTTATTAATGCAGGTGTCATTTCTGCATTTGAATTTACCCCTTCTATATTTTTATATCTTTTCCATTCTATATTTCTAGTAAACTCCACTATTTGTCTTAATTCACTTGAACTAGTACCTTTAGATTCGCCAGAAAGCTTTATGAAATCTACAGGTAGAACATACTTTTGAATGTCTATTCTATCGAGCATAGGCCCTGATATTTTTTGCCTATATTTCAAAACTTCATAATCAGTGCAATGGCATCTTTGCTGCCCATAATAACCACATGAACAAGGGTTCATAGCTGCTATAAGCATAAAACTTGAAGGATAAACATTAGTATATCTAACTCTAGCAATAGTGACGTTATTATCTTCCATGGGTTGCCTTAACGCATCTAAAGTTTTCTTATTAAACTCTGCTATTTCATCCAAAAATAACACACCATTGTGAGCGAGAGAAATTTCTCCTGGCATAGCATTGTTTCCCCCACCTATTAGAGAATTCATGGACGCATTGTGATGTGGTGCTCTAAACGGCCGTTCTGTAATTAGTGTGCCCCTGTTTTTTAGAACGCCAGATACACTGTATATTTTTGTTACTTCTAAAGCTTCCCTCTCAGTCATAGATGGAAGAATTGATGGTATTCTTTTGGCTATCATTGACTTGCCACATCCAGGAGCTCCAGACATAATTAAATTATGCCCGCCTGCTGCTGTTGCTACAATAAATTCTATAATAGCATCCTGACCTTGAACATCCTGAAAGTCAAATAAGTATAGTCTTTGGATTATATGCTCACATTTTAAATCTTCTAGCGTGCTATAAGGAGTTACCCCTTCTAAAAAAGAAATTACCTCTGTGAGTTTTTCAAATCCAAATATGTTTATACCTTTTACTAAAGATGCTTCACGTATATTCTCTTTAGGAACAATTAAATTATTGATTCCCCTTTTCTTGGCTTCTATTGCCATAGGTAAAATTCCTGAACACGCTCTTATATCAGCATTTAAAGAGAGTTCTCCTATAAACCCAAAGTTTTGCATATCTTCTGCACAAATTTGTTTTGATTGTATCAAAAGCCCTATAGCCATAGCTAAATCAAAATGGGACCCACTCTTTTTGATATCTCCTGGTGAAAGATTTATAACAATTTTCATTCTTGGGAACTCATATTTAATATGTATGATGGAAGCTTCGAGTCTCTCTTTTGCTTCCTTCACTGAGGCATCTCCTAGTCCGACTATGGATACAGACGGCTGACCATATATAGTATCTGTTTCAATTTTTACCACATACCCATCTACCCCACTCAATGCGAAACTATTAACTACTGCTGCCATTTATACTACCCCCTCATCAACATTTGTTTTTATAGCACTTTCTACAAAACTTATATTCTTCAACTCCTAACTATATCTAATGTACTTCCTTATTTTAATTTCAGTCCTATTTTCCCCATTACTTACTTTACTTCATTTACTATTATTTTTTTCTAAATTATGTCCAATTTTTTTTAAATAATCGAGTGGGAGCTAAATAATTAATAAACACTATGCTGAATGTTATATAAATGGCTTGAAACTTGAGCTTCACGACGAAAAAACCACAAAATATATACCTCTATATATTTTGTAGTTCCCTCTTCCATGGCTGCCGCCAAGTTTTTTTGTTTTATTTTTTCCATTATCTCTCAACTTTCTATTCGAACTTTTCCGCCTTTAATCCGCATCAGCTTTCCCAGCTTCGCCTAGCTTTCCGCATTGTCGTTCACGCAAAGTTGACGACCCCCGGAGACCCTTGCGAGGCCTCGTCTGAGCTTTCTCACTTTATGCTAATAGTTTTCCTTCTAAATAAGAATACTTTAAATATTCTGGAGTACTATAATATACCGATGAATTAAAATCTGAAATCTCATCGCTAATGAATGATTGAAATACTGCGTATAGAACATCTACTGTATTATCTTGTTCTAAACATACATCTAATATTAATCTTTGATATTCTTTGCCTATTGCTTGAAAACTTGGTACATTATATTTACATAACCCTACTGAATCAAAATCACCTTCTTGTATATTAAAATACTCTATTATCTCATCTGATACTTGCTCAAATGACAAACAATGATTAACATCAGCAAGTCCTAGCTGCCTATCTAACTCCTTCTTTCCAAGTATTTTTACAATAATTGTTCTCCTATTTTTCGTCTTTCTTCCTATAAATTCTATGAGTGAACAAAGATAAAATAAATTATTTTTTTGAGCATCATTCATTTATAATTTCGCTCCTCTCAAATTTAAGGCAGTCTATTGCTTTTAATGTATGAAAACTTATTTGATGAGTAGGATGTTTAAATTTTGCTAACTCCCAAAAAATATTTCTATTAATTTCTCCAGTTAAAAAATCATTTACATAGTTCCAAACAGTATCATCTGCCATTGGTCCTTCTACTATATCATACCCATGTACTAATCCATTTCTACAAGTTGCAATAAAATCTAACCATTCATCAGACATATTTTCAAATTTTAATATTTTCAACTCTTTATTTTCTGTGTAAGTATAATAATTAACTGTAGCATATTCTCTATTTCTTTTAGTCCACCTTTTTGCTTGTTCAAAATTATTAATACAATAAAACCCCCACGAAAAACCTTTTGTATATCTACTTTTTCTTATCTCTGGAAATTCAACAACTTCTCCTGATGCATGATACAACATAAAATACTCACCCCTTTTTACATATTAATTTATTTATTTATTTTAATATTAATTACATACAACATATAGGTCGTTCACATAAAGTTCACGTCCCCCGGGGGTCCTTGGCCGGACCCTCTGGGGCTTTGGCGGACTGCAGGTTCGCCTTGCTACTAACTTTCTAACTCTTTCTTTATTTGTATGACCTTTTCCTCTGAAAGACCTGTAGCTTTAATTATTATATCTATACTAACTCCTAGTTTTAACAGATTTTTTGCAACTTCTATTACACCTTCATCCTTAGCTGTGCTTATCATATTAGCCCTCTCATGAAGTGATCTTTCTCTTGCTTTGTAAAGTTCTAATGTCTTTGGATCACTACTTAGATATTCTATTTTCTCTTCTGCTTTTCTAATATCAACGTCCATTTCCATCAGCTCCTTTAACTCTTCTTTACTTATATCTTCCCTAAAAAAGGATAACCACCTTTGAAGTTTATCTTCTTTTAAGTTCTTGCTTCTTAACTTTCTCAATTTCTCCATCTCTATAAAATGAATTTCTACAACATCTGTCAGCATATAGTCTTTAACTCCATCTTCCCATAAATGGAACGTTGTGTGAAATTTATCAGGTATTTTTATATATTCAAAGTCTAATATATTTATGGTTATGACCTTAGGTAGGTTCTTATAATCTTCTCCCTTTTTTATACCTTGTGAGAACATTTCTCCCCAATACCACATTGTCCTTTTATCCATGTTGTGCTGGTTTGTTAACTGCACTTCTATTTCAAGTTGCGTACTATCTTTTGTTTTAGCTCTAACATCTATTATACCTGTCTTATCTTGAATTAATTCAGGCGTTAATTCTTTATTCCATATTATTTCGCCCTACTAGTTTATCTCTATCTTTTTTACTTAGGATTGCATTAAGTAGTGCTATAAGATTATCTTTTGTCTCTTCCTCACCAAAAGTTTTCTTAAAAATAAAGTCATTTAAAGGCTTTAATCTTTCCATATAATCATTCCTTCCTATATTCTCATTTTATCAGAAAATTACACTTTATTCTACACTACTTTTTAAATATTATATTAATGTCGTGAAACCTATTCTCTTTTAACGACGAAAAAACCAGTGATATATATTTAAATATTTCACTAGTCTCACCCCATGGCTGCCGCCAAGTTTTTTTGTTTCTTTTTTCCCAATTTATCATTTTTCCTACCCAACGCTTCATCTTCTAAATCCGCATCTGATGTCCCATCTTCGCCTAGCCTTTGCTTGCCTACTTCATGTGAATTTTTGCAATTCCCATAAACTAGGCGGCTGATGCGACCCCATTCCAATAAATGTATGCAGCGGAACGAATACGTTTATTGGTTGCTTTTAACAAAAATTACCTAAATGCATAACTATTGCATTTAAGTAGTTTTTTTGCTGGTGCCCTCTCTAGGTGTTTTTGCAACTTTTTAAAATATTCTCTTTACACACTAATATATAAGAAATTAAAATACTATCATTAACCATACTTTTTTGACGTCAAAAAAACTACCGAAATTATATGCATCTATAAATTTCAATAGTTTTCCACCCCATGGCTACAGCCAAGTTTTTCTGTTTTATCTTATTCTTATCTCTCAACTTTCCATCCAACCCTTTTCACATTTAATCCGCATCAGCTGTTCCATCATCCCCTAGCCTCCGCATGCCTATTTCATGTGAATTTTTACAATTCCCACAAAATAGGTGGCCGATGTGACCTCATTCCAATAATTGGTTTCTAATAAATGTATGTAGCGAAGTGAATACGTTTATTGGTTTCTACTCTTTGTTCACGACCCCAGGCGGGCTTTGCGAGGAACTGAGTGAGAGCTTGCTCATTATCTAATTAGCTATTTCATTTTTGATATTTTCCACTTCTTCTATTGATAATTCAGTACTCTCTACAATTATGTCTATAGATACACCTTTACGTAAAAGTTTCTTAGCTATTCCTATCTTTTCTTTTTTCGCTTTTTCTCTTTCTTCTTCTCTTCCTTCTTCTTTGTAGTGCAATTTTCTAATCTCCTCTATACTCACTTTAAATACACCTCCATTTTCCTTTTTATATTCTTCATATTTCTTTTCTAACTCTGGATTTTTAATTAAAAATAAGTATTCTAAAAAATCTACTAATGCCTTTATTTGATCAGTATTTTTAACTTTAGCATATTTTTTTAATTCTTCTGCTAATTTTATTTTTGCTTCATATATATCTTCATCTATTGCATTTGTTTCTAATAGAATTTTTGCCATTTTAAACACTAATTTCAATGGGTTATCATCACTGATTTTTTCAAGCTTCATTTTCTCTACATCAATAGTTTTGAAGTTATATATTAGTATTTCACTTTCTATCTCTGGTAATTTATATACATAGCTTTTATCTTTTCAACTATCACCTTTATAAGTATATATTGCTGCAGCCACTATTTCTGACCTATCTTCGCACTTATATCTAAATTTATCCCATATCCTATAAAAGTATCTGAACATTCTTTCTCCAAAAACTTCATTACCTCTACTATAGCTTTGTACCTCTACATGAATAAATAAGATCTTGCTTTCTTTATCTTTTAATCTCACCTTTATTATTTTATCCGATATTACTTTTTCAGTACTATCTTTATCAAATATATCCTTCTGTATTTCCAATAGCTCCTTATCTAAGGATTCTGTGCCTAACTCCCATGCTATTTTGTTAAATATCTCTGGAAAAAGTAATTCTACTACTTCCACTTCAAATGCTTCTAGAATTGACTTCCAGGCTGCATCATAATCATGTTTTTTCGTCAAAATTTATCCACCTCATTGTAATTCATAATTAATTTCATTATATAACATTGATTTTTACATTACAGTAATTTTAAAATATTATATTAATGTCGTCAAACCTAGCCTCCACGACAAAAAACTACCGAAATTCACTTCAGTAGTTTTCACCCCATGGCTCACGCCAAGTTTTTTCGTTTCTATTTTTCAAAATTTTCAACTTTTCCTACCCAATTTTTCATCTTCTAAATCCGCATCAAATGTCCCATTTTCGCCTAGCTCCGCTTGCCTATTTCATCTCCACCTTCATGTCTCCCATAATATAGGCGGCTGATGCGACTCCTTTACAGATATTGTCAGCGCTAGCTGTCAGTTTCTGTTTGCTAATTCAAAAATAGTTTATTCTTTAGTTCTGTTATTTCTTCTTCACTTAACTTAGAGTATTTTTTAATTTTTTCAATTGGTTCTTCAGCTAATAGCATTTCTGTTGCTATTTCTTTTCTTTCTTTTTCCACTCCTTCTTCTCTTCCTTCTTCTCTTCCTTTTTCTCTTCCCCTTTGTTCTACAGCTGGATCATACAAAGTCTTAGTCATAGCGCGTACCTCCTCATTTAATTTTTCATCCTCACCATATCTTGTATTCAGATATTCGAATAAATTTGCCACAGCTAATAATATTCTATGAAAATCATCACCGTCTATTTCCCCATTATCAAATAATTGACTTCCTTCTTTAGATATTGTTTCTGATATATTTTTTGCTTCTATAATTGTTTCTATAAGTTCAAAACTTCCTTCGCCATGTTTCTTTTTAATTTGCTCCATTTTATATCTAAGTTTAAATACTTGCAATGGAAGCAATGGGTACATTTTATCTTCCATAATATCTATGTCACTATACTCCCAATATTTCATTGTTGGTACAGTATATTTTACTTCCTGTCCATCTGGAAAAATTAAATTCATTTTTAATTCATCTTTAATATTCCTATTTTGCTCAATGAATATGACTAATTGCTTTGGAATAAATAATACTATTTCTTCTGTATTATCGACCTGACCCTTTGCTAATTCCTTTGCTTTATTAAAACCGTATTCAAACATTCTTATTACCATTGTTGAATCATTTTTTGTTTGCAGCTCTATATGATAATGATATGGTTTATTTTCCTTACAAATCTTTAAAAATAAATCACCACGTATTATATCATAATCATCTGAAACAAATTCACTATTTTCAAATGTTACTTCTACCATTTTTTCATCAAAATCTTCTTTAAATAGGCTATTCATCATTGTAATTAGCACTTTCTTTGATACTGCAAACAGTGATTTTAGTATCTGATCTAATTTTACTCGTTGTTCATTTTCAGTATTTATAAGCCATCTCACCTACTTTCTATTATACCTTATACTTTCATTTTAGCATTTTTATATATAGTTTACAATTCCATTATACACTATTTGTGCATTTAATATAATGGATATTCTATAAATGTCGTGAAACCTAGCCCCCACGACAAAAAACTACCGAAATTCACTTCAGTAGTTTTCACCCCATGGCTCACGCCAAGTTTTTTCGTTTCTATTTTTCAAAATTTTCAACTTTTCCTACCCAATTTTTCATCTTCTACCTTTTTAAACGTATCATCCGAATTGAAAATATAATTTTTGATTGCATCCTGATTGTTTTCTAATATTTTCAATTTATTTATAACTTCATTATGGTTTTTATCATTTTTTTGTTCCATACTCTTTTGATTTTCTTCTAACCCACCTAATTTTGTTAATATCATTTCAAACATTTCTTTGATATCATTATTCATTTTAACACCACCATTAATTTAATCTTAAAGTAGAATAATTATAACGCTTTCAATTTTTTTTATCAACTCATAACACCTTACAATTTTCATATTTCAAACGAGTTAAAAAAGCTACACTGTTCATTAAAAATTTCAGTAATCCTGCTTTGGTTAACTTGAAAATTCCCCACCTAGGGGTGAGGAAAAATATTTGCAAAAGTGAGGAAATTTAACTTGCAAAATACATTTCATAATCCAGTACAAAGACTTTTAATGCAAAAAAACTACTGAAATTATATCTCTATAAATTTCAGTAGTTCCCTCCCCATGGCTGCCGCCAAGTTTTTTTGTTTTATTTTTTTCCTTATCTCTCAATTTTCCATCCAAACTTTTTCACCTTTAATCCGCATCTGATGTCCCATCTTCGCCTAGCCTTGTGTGGGATTTGATTTACTTACATTAACTTCTCATAATCTCTAGCACCATAAAGAATTCGCATTATTACCACCTGTTGTTCAGTTTCATTTACTAAATAAAATACAATATAATTATCTACTATGAATCTACGATAACCTCTTATTTTTAATGCTTCATCTAAAACATAACTACAAGAAAAAGGAAATTGTTTTAACCTCATTATTCCCGTTTCTATCTTTTCCATCAGATTATTTGCCGCAGGTTTTGCAAATAATTTATTAAAAATATACTCATAAATTTCATCTAAGTCTTCTTCAGCAACTGGCGTAAATTTAATTTTGTATTCATTTATGGGCATATTTATTCCTCAACTTCTTAAAAACTTCTTCACCATCTAGTAATATAGCGCCCTCTGAAATCTGCGCCTCAGCTTCTGCAAGTTTTTTGTAAACTCCCACCATTGCAAGTTGAGATTCATAAGTTTCCATACTCATCACAACTAAATCTCCATAACCATTTTTAGTGATAAAAATAGGTTCTTGTCTTTTATGACACATCTCGGATATTTCATTTGTATTTCTCAAATCTGTTATTGGTCTTATTAGCGGCATAGAACATCACCTCTTTTTTAAATTATAATAGTTTTCATTATTATAGCATAATTATGTACAAAATACATATCATTTTTTAAACTTATTCACTCTTTACCTAATCGTAACAATAGATTTTCTATCAATGTCGTGAACCCTGAGCTTCAAATTGAAAAAACCACACAATATGTATCTATATTGTGTGGTTTCCTCCCATGCCTGCCGCCAAGTTTTTTTGTTTTATTTTTTTCTCAAATTATCATTTTTTCTACCCATCTTTACATCCTTTAATCCGCATCAGCTGTCCCAGCTTCGCATGCCTATTTCATGTGAATTTTCCCAATTCCCACAAAATAGGCGGCTGTTGCGACCCCTTTACATAAACTGTCAGCGTTAGCTGGCTGTTTCTGTTTGCTAATTTACAAATTCTTTCTTAATATCTTCTACTTCTTCTACTGTTAAGTCAGTACTCTCTACAATTATATCAATAGATACACCTTTTCGTAAAAGCTTCTTAGCTATTTCTATAGCTTTTTTAATTTCACCTTCTTCTCTTCCTTCTTCCTTGTAGTGCAACTTTCTAATCTCGTCTATACTCAATTTAAATGCACCTCCATTTTCTTTTTTATATTCTTCATATTCCTTTTCTATCTCTGGATTTTCAATTAAAAACAAATATTCTAAAAAATCTACTAATGCTTTTATTTGATCGTTGTTTTTAACTTTATCATACCCTCTTAATTCTGCTGCTAACTTTATTTTTGCCCTTATTATATCTTCATCTCTTACTCCTGTCTCTAGTAAACTTTTTGCCATTTTAAAAACTAATTTGAGTGGGTTATCATCATTGATTTTTTCAAGCTTTATTTTTTCTACATCAATAGTTTTAAAATTATATATTAGTATTTCATTTTCTAACTCTGGTAATTTATAAACATATCTTTTATCCTTTCCACGGTCACCCTTATAAGTATATATTGCTGCAGCCACTATTTCTGACTCATCATTATTTTTATACCTAAATTTATCCCATATCCTATAAAAGTATCTGAACATTCTTTCTCCAAAAACTTCATTTCCGCTACTGTAACTTTGTACTTCTACATGAATAAATAAGATCTTGCTTCCTTTATCTTTTAATGTCACCTTTATTATTTTATCCGATATTACTTTTTCAGCGCTATCTTTATCAAATATGTCCTTCTGTATTTCCAGTAGCTCCTTATCTAAGGATTCTGTGCCTAACTCCCATACTATTTTGTTAAAAATCTCTGGAAAAAGTAATTCTACTACTTCCACTTCAAATACTTCTAGAATTGATTTCCAAGCTGCATCATAATCATGTTTTTTCGTCAAAATTTATCCACCTCATTGTAATTCATAATTAATTTCATTATATCACATTGATTTTTACTTTACATTAATTTTTACTTTACACTAATTTTAGCTATTAGAATAATGTCATGAAACCTAGCCTCCACGACAAAAAACTACCGAAATTTACTTCAGTAGTTTCCACCCCATGGCTCCCGCCAAGTTTTTTTGTTTCTATTTTTCAAAATTTTCAACTTTTCCCACCCAATTTTTCATCTTCTAAATCCGCATCAAATGTCCCATTTTCGCCTAGCTCCGCATGCCTATTTCATGTGAATTTTTGCAATTCCCACAAATTAGGCTGCTGATGCAACCCTTTTCCAATAAATGTATGTAGCGGAACGAATTCATTTATTGGTTGCTAATTAATATATTTTTTTATCTCATCTAAACTTTCATATTCTAAGATGTTATCTATTATGATTTCTAATGTTGGTGCATCTAATTTTTGTATACTTTCCTTCAAATCATCTGGTATAATACCAAATTTTTTAATTAAAAACTTTATTGTAGTCCTCGCGAGAGTTTTTGTTTCACCTTTCAATTCACCTTCTTGTAGCCCTTTCGCTATTCCTTCTTCTCTACCTTTTTCATAAGGCTCTTTATATAATGCAGATGACATATAAATCTCCTCCTCTACGAAATCTTCATATTCACTTGTTTGATAAATCCTTTTCAAACATTCAACTGTTAAAAAATAATAATCCGTATCTTCTATTTTTTCTACTACCGATAAGCATTCTAATATGTGTTCTTTTTCAGTTTCTCCGTCATGTTTCATAAATACTCTAAGTGGATAAAATACTATAGTCTTTTCGCTTAGTATTTGCTTCTTATCAATTTCGTAAGCCTTTATAACCTTATAGTTGTATTTCATTACTTCCAAATCTTGAACCGTACTTTCAAAACTACTTTTAATATTCTTAACATTTTCAGGCTTCTTTAGTACCATAAGTACCTGATATATTGGTAAGTCGTTATGCCATTTAATGTATGTGTAATACCTCAGCATTCTTTTCATCATTTGTGTATTACTTTTATATACTGTTTCAAATTCTATGTGAAGGATAAAACTTTCATTATTCATATTGATTTTTGCTAAAAAATCCATTTCTCTCATATCAGGTACAGATAGTTTTGTATGTTCTAAACTTATTTCATCTGCTTCTTTTACAGATGGTAGAATAAATTCCGCAATACCACGATAATCTTTTTTCTCTAAAATTTTTATAGTTTCATCATAAGTTTGTGGTCTTGTTTCATAGGACATTTTATCACTCACCTTCTCCTCTTATTATATCAAATCACCATAGCTTTTACACTATAATGTTTTTTATTTTAATATGACAAAAACAAAAATGGTGCTATTAGCCTATATTTATTTTAAAAAATTGAAGGCTTTTTACTTCTGAAATGTCGTGAAACCTGGCCTTCACGACAAAAAACTACCAAAATTCACTTCAGTAGTTTCCACCCCATGGCTCCCGCCAAGTTTTTTTGTTTCTATTGTTCAAAATTTCCAACTTTTCCTACCCAATTTCTCATCTTCTAAATCCGCATCAAATGTCCCATTTTCGCCTAGCTCCGCTTGCCTATTTCATGTCCACCTTCACGGATCCCATAATATAGGCGGCTGTTGCGACCCCTTTACAGAAATTGTCTGCGTTAGCTGGCTGTTTCTGTTTGCTACCAATTAATTCAGACGTTAGATGCCAGTTTCTGTTTGCTACTTATTTTAAAATAATTTAATTCTATTTTTCTTATTTTACCTTTCTTAGAATAATTTCTTGTTGTTTAGTGACTTCATTTTCTATCCTATTCAATTGTTCAGTGTTAGTCTTATGACCTTCTAGTGAAAAATCCACTTTTTTATCAAGTTCTTCTATTTTAAAATCTATTTTTTTAATATCATTTTTTACACTTCCAATGTCGATTTTCATTGCTTCTTGACCCTCCATCAACTGAATAAGCATATTTTTAATCTCTTCCATTTAATTCACCACCTAAAAATATTATATCATACTTTAAATTTACATATGTAAAACTTTTAAGATTTATAACTTTACCCTTAAAGTAAACATTCAATTAATTGCATCATATCATTTTTAAATAAGATAAAACCATTCCACATAACATTTATTATATTGGATGCTAATTCATTTACACCAATAATTTTCATAATCCAGTACAAAGACTTTTAACGCAAAAAAACTACTAAAATTATATCTGTATAAATTTTAGTAGTTTCAACCCCATGGCTGCCGCCAAGTTTTTTGTTGCTTCTCTTTCCAAACTCTCAATTACTCTACCTAACTTCTCTTATACTTAATTCGCATCAGATGTTCCATCTTCGCCTAGCTCCGCATACCTATTTCATGTGAATTTTTGCAATTCCCACAAATTAGGCGGCTGATACGACCCCTTTACATAAATTGTCAGCGCTAGCTGGCTGTTTATGTTTGCTACCACAAAATAGGCGGCTTTGCGATGAACTGAGTGACGAGCTTATCTATAAGTCTTTATCACAATAATATTTTTGATTTGGACTTGTAGGTTTAGTAGGTATGGTTAGCTTTAATAAACCACCTTTTATTAGAGGACCTAATATCTTTGCTCCAAGATATCTTCTACTTTGAATCTCTAAAAAATCTTGTATTTCACTCCGAGTCCTTGCAATTTTACAAAGCTCTAATATTTCTCTAGTTCTATCCTGCTCTTTTAATTCAGCTTGAGCACTAGCTTGAGCACTAGCTTGAGCACTAGCTTGGGTAGTCAATGGAATTATCGTTCTAAAAACATCACCTTCTATAAATATAGGTTCTGCTCCAGAATATATTTTATTATATTTATATATATTCCTAACACCAGAACCAAGTTCTTCAACTCTCCCTATTTCTTTGAAAAATTTTGCAATTTTTGGATTTTTAGGATATGGAGAGAAATTATTTATATCAATAATTCCGTTGCCATGTGGCTTATTACTATTTTCAGTAAAAACCCTGCCACTCTCAATTACAAGCTTCGCAGGAAATGGGTTTAAAAATTCTCTATGAATTACAATATTTGAAACCACTTCCCTAAATACCTTATCTCTCAAACTTATTCTTTGGTCCTTTTCTAAATAAAACTTATCATTCAAGTGCTTCGCAATAAATTGCATAAGTCTTTCATAGCTATCAATTAAATTGGTTCTAATATCATCCCTGTCATCGTATCTATCAGTATCTTCTCTCCTTAAAATAGCATCTGTTTTAAAGTGAGGCATAGCATTTAAAATAAGTTCATCTTTACCAAGCAACAATATTCCTGCTAAGGTGATTCCTTCTTTACCACTTTGTAAATCTTTAAGATATAATCCGGCACTCTTTAAAATTTCCATATCATCCATTAGAAGCCATGGATGATTAGTCCTTTGATTTTCCGCCAATTTTCTTACCTTAGTAAAGAGATCGCTTCGTAAGTCTGACAGTAGAGCAAACGGATAAATTCTATTTTCAGTATAAGTTCCTTGCTTTCTCATATACATTTCTGAAACTAGATTTGTATTATCAGTAATATCCATATCTCCATCTTCATTTCGATCATATATTTTTCCATTACACCTATGGACTTGTGAACTCTCTGGGACATAAATATATAGAATCGTTTTCCCATTAACTTTAATATCTTCAACTGACAAATAAAATGTCGGACTTAACTTTTGAATATTGTTTATAGATGTCACAAATTCCTTTTTAACCTTGTTAATAGCTTCATCATCAATTCCTACCGCATTTCCTTCATCATTTACACCAAGAAATAAGTGCCCTCCATTACGATTCAAAAATGCACATACAGATTCAAAAACGTCTTTATTTAATTTGTTCTTACTCTGCTTAAACTCAACTGTTAGACTTTCACCGCCATTGAGATATTCTTTTATCTGTTGAATTTCCATATATCAATTTTCACTCCATCTTCAAATTTATTTAATCCTGTATCTATATCATATATTATATTTTATGTAATTTCAAACAAACCATTCATATTTTAAAAAGTGAAAAATAACTTCGTGCATATTTGATAATACTATGATAAGAAATTCCCTAGTAACAATTAGAATACATATCTTTGATATATAATTGATTTTGAAAAACTTCAAACTTTTGAAATTCCTTCTATATCCCAGGTTAGCTTTTCACTTCCATTCAATATAATAGAAATTATACTGGATGCTAATTCATTTCACATCAATAATTTTCATAATTCAGTACAAAGACTTTTAATGCAAGAAAACTACTAAAATTATATCTCTATAAATTTCAGTAGTTCCCTCTGGCTGCCGCCAAGTTTTTTTGTTTTATTTTTTTCCATTGTCTCTCAATTTTTCATCCAAACTTTTTCACCTTTAATCCGCATCTGATGTCCCATCTTCGCCTAGCCTTCGCTTGCCTATTTCATGTGAATTTTTGCAATTCCCACAAATTAGGCGGCTGATGCGACCCCTTTACAGTAAATGTATGTAGCGGAGCGAATACGTTTATTGGTTGCTACTGGCTGTTTTTATTGAACCAGTTTCCTTTTTAGTTCAATTACTTTTTCTATCGGTAGTTCCGATCCCTTAGCCACTTGTTCAACCGACAATCCCATATTTAAAAAATTCTCTGCTACCTTTATTGCATTCTCGGTTGCTCCTTCACCCTTAGCGGAACTTATCATGTTAGCGCGCTCATGAAGTGATCTTTCTCTAGCCTTGTAAAGCTCTAATGTCTTTGGATCACTGCTTAGATATTCTATTTTTTCTTCTGCTTTTTTAATATCAACATCCATGTCCATCAACTCCTCTAACTCTTTTTCAGTTATATCTTCTCTAAAAAATGATAACCACCTTTGAAGCTTATCTTCTTTTAAATTCTTATTTCTTAATTTTCTAAATTTTTCCATCTCTATAAAGTGAATTTCTACAACATCCGTCAGCATGTAGTCTTTAACTCCATCTTCCCATAAATGGAACGTTGTGTGAAATTTATCAGGTATTTTAATATATTCAAAATCTACTATATTTATAGTTATGACCTTAGGTAAGTTCTTATAATCTTCTCCCTTTTTCTTTTTTCCCAAATTATCATTTTTCCTACCCAACGCTTCATCTTCTAAATCCGCATCTGATGTCCCATCTTCGCCTAGCCTTCGCTTGCCTACTTCATGTGAATTTTTTCAATTCCCACAAATTAGGCGGCTGATACGACCCCATTACATAATTGCTAACAGAAATTGTCAGCGCTAGCTGTCAGTTTCTGTTTGCTAATGTTTGCTACTATTGCTAGTTCATCATTTGCTTTTTTAGTTCTAGTACCTTTTCTATTGGCAATTTTGTCCCTTTTGATACTATTTCTTCATTTACTCCAAGTCTTAGAAAACTTTTAGCATCTTCTATTGCTTTTTCATTTATTCCTTCATCCTTAGCAGAACTAATCATATTAGCCCTCTCGTGTAGTGATCTTTCTCTTGCTTTGTAAAGTTCTAATGTCTTTGGATCACTACTTAGATATTCTATTTTTTCTTCTGCTTTTCTAATATCAACATCCATGTCCATCAACTCCTCTAAGTCTTCTTTACTTATATCTTCTCTAAAAAAGGATAACCACCTTTGAAGCTTATCTTCTTTTAAATTCTTATTTCTTAATTTTCTAAATTTTTCCATCTCTATAAAGTGAATTTCTACAACATCCGTCAGCATGTAGTCTTTAACTCCATCTTCCCATAAATGGAACGTTGTGTGGAATTTATCAGGTATTTTAATATATTCAAAATCTACTATATTTATAGTTATGACCTTAGGTAAGTTCTTATAATCTTCTCCCTTTTTTATTCCTTCAGAGAACATTTCTCCCCAATACCACATTGTTCTTTTATCCATGTTGTGTTGGTTTGTTAACTGCACTTCTATTTCAAGTTGCGTACCATCTTTTGTTTTAGCTCTAACATCTATTATACCTGTCTTATCTTGAATTAATTCAGGCGTTAATTCTTTATTTTCAACTATCTCGAGTGTTACTAGTTTATCTCTATCTTTTTTACTTAGGATTGCATTAAGTAGTGCTATAAGATTATCTTTCGTTTCTTCCTCACCAAAGGTTTTCTTAAAAATGAAGTCATTTAAAGGCTTTAATCTTTCCATTTAATCATTCCTTCCTATATTCTCATTTTATCAGAAAATTACACTTTATTCTACACTACTTTTTAAATATTATATTATATCGTGAAAAGAATCATTTCAAGACAAAAAACCACTGAAATATTTATATATATTTCAGTGGTTCCAACCCGCGGCTGTTTTTATTGAACTATTTTCTTTTTTAGCTCAATTACTTTTTCTATCGATAGTTCAGAACCTTTAGCAACTTGTTCAACTGATAATCCCATATTCAGTAATTTTTTTGCTATCTTCATTGCTGTCTCATCTACAGCACTACTAATCATGTTAGCGCGCTCATGAAGTGATCTTTCTCTAGCCTTGTAAAGCTCTAATGTCTTTGGATCACTGCTTAGATATTCTATTTTTTCTTCTGCTTTTTTAATATCAACATCCATGTCCATCAACTCCTCTAACTCTTCTTTACTTATATCTTCTCTAAAAAAGGATAACCACCTTTGAAGCTTATCTTCTTTTAAGTTCTTGCTTCTTAACTTTCTAAATTTCTCCATCTCTATGAAGTGAATTTCTACAACATCTGTTAGCATGTAATCTTTAACTCCATCTTCCCATAAATGAAATGTTGTGTGAAATTTATCAGGTATTTCAATATATTCAAAATCTACTATATTTATAGTTATGACCTTAGGTAGATTCTTATAATCTTCTCCCTTTTTTATTCCTCCTGAGAACATTTCTCCCCAATACCACATTGTCCTTTTATCCATGTTGTGCTGATTTGTTAACTGCACTTCTATTTCAAGTTGCGTACCATCTTTTGTTTTAGCTCTAACATCTATTATGCCTGTCTTATCTTGAATTAATTCAGGCGTTAATTCTTTATTCCATATTATTTCGCCCTACTAGTTTATCTCTATCTTTTTTACTTAGGATTGCATTAAGTAGTGCTATAAGATTATCTTTTGTCTCTTCCTCACCAAAAGTTTTCTTGAAGATGAAGTCATTTAAAGGCTTTAATCTTTCCATATAATCATTCCTTCCTATATTCTCATTTTATCAGAAAATTACACTTTATTCTACACTACTTTTAAAATATTATATTAATGTCGTGAAACCTATTCTCTTTTAACGACGAAAAAACCAGTGATATATATTTAAATATTTCACTGGTCTCACCCCATGGCTGCCGCCAAGTTTTTTTGTTTCTTTTTTCCCAAAGTATCATTTTTCCTACCCAACGCTTCATCTTCTAAATCCGCATCTGATGTCCCATCTTCGCCTAGCCTTCGCTTGCCTACTTCATGTGAATTTTTGCAATTCCCATAAACTAGGCGGCTGATACGACCCCTTTACATAAATTGTCAGCGCTAGCTGGCTGTTTATGTTTGTTGCGACCCATTCCAGTAAATGTATGTATCGGAGCGAATTCGTTTATTGGTTGCTATTGTTTCTAAACTGGTCTACGCTTTAATACTTCTATGTCAATTTGATTTCTACCAATTACATCTTTCATTACATCTATGTTCTCTTTGACTTCTTTAACGTCCTTTGAAATGCTTTTTATTGATGTTCCCAACAAGTCCACTTTTTCTTCCGTTAGTGAATTTGAATTTCTAAAGGCTTTTTCATTCTGATCTTTGTGTGCTGTCTGTATTTCAGCTATCACATTTATCTTTGTTTCTATGGATTCAAGTTTAATTGAGTTCTTTTTTACTTCTGTTTCAACACTATTTTGACCTTCAAGTAGTTTTAGAAGAATAGTTTTTATTTCATCATCCATTTTCTTCACCTCTCTTTGCATTATATCATATTCTACGTTTTTTTATAGTTTTTTACCTAATATTTTTCTACTTTAATTTACCAATATTCTGTTAGTGTCATGAACCCTAGCCTAAACGACAAAAAAACTACCAAAATTCACTTAAGTAGTTTTCACCCCATGGCTGCCGCCAAGTTTTTTTGCATCTCTTCTTTACAATATTAATAATATATTTACATATAATTCTACTCGTATATATTTAAGATAAATGATATACTGTAACTATGAGGTGATGGTAATGGATGAAAAAATGGTATCTTTACTAAATCAATTATTAGAAGGACAAAAAAATACAGATTTAAAAATTGATAGGATTGAGAAGAAATTAGATTCAGTTGTTGATCAAACAGCAGATTTAACAGAATTTCGAACTATGGTAACTAGCAACTTAGAAGATATAAAAGATAATTTAAGCAATGTTGAAATTATAACAGCTAGCAACTGGAAATATATAGCAAAATTAAAAGCAGTTAAATAAAATTTATAAGCCATCTATTGTAGATGGTTTTTTATTTTGGTTCAATATAAGTTTTATTATATTGAGTGTTTTTATCTAGGTGTTTTTGCAACTTTATAAAATGTTTTCTTTAGCCACTACTATATAAGCAATTAACATGCTAACTTTAGCCATACCTTTTTGACGTCAAAAAACTACCGAAATTATATAAATCTATAAATTTCAATAGTTTTCCACACATGGCTGCTGCCAAGTTTTTTTGTTTCTTTTTTTTTCAAATAATTATTTTTCCTACCCAACTTTTCATCTTCTAAATCCGCATCAAATGTCCCATTTTCGCCTAGCTCCGCATGCCTATTTCATGCGAATTTTTGCAATTCCCACAAACTAGGCTGCTGATGCGACCCCATTACAGAAATTGTCAGCGTTAGCTGTCAATTTCTGTTTGCTAATAAGCCATCTTCGGTTTACTTTCGTTATGTTCCACATTTCCCCTGCTGCTTCCTTCAGACCCTACCGTTGCCAGTGGCGCCCTTGCTCTCAGGTTGTCTTCCCGTTGGTTAGGTGACGTAGGCTTCTTTCAGCCTATCGGCTCAGCGAACATGCTGGACGTACAAAAAACTACCGAAATTTACTTCAGTAGTTTCCACCCCATGGCTACCGCCAAGTTTTTTTGTTTCTATTTTTCAAAATTTTCAACTCTTCCTACCCAATTTTTCATCTTCTAAATCCGCATCAAATGTCCCATTTTCGCCTAGCTCCGCTTGCCTATTTCATGTCCACCTTCACGGCTCCCATAATATAGGCGGCTGATACGACCCCATTACATAAATTGTCAGCGCTAGCTGGCTGTTTCTGTTTGCTATTCTTTACACACTAATATATAAGCAATTAACATGCTATCACTAGCCATACTTTTTTGACGTTAAAAAAACTACCGAAATTATATATATCTATAAATTTCAATATTCTTCCACCCATGGACGCTGCCAAGTTTTTTTGTTTCTTTTTTTCCGAATTATCATTTTTCCTACCCAACTTTTCATCTTCTAAATTCGCATCAAATGTCCCATTTTCGCCTAGCTCCGCATGCCTATTTCATGTCCACCTTCACGTCTCCCATAATATAGGCGGCTGATGCGACCCCATTCCAATAAATGTATGTAGCGGAGCAAATACGTTTATTGGTTGCTAATATCTCTATAAATTTCAGTAGTTTTTACCCCATGGCTGCCGCCAAGTTTTTTTCGTTTCTTTTCTTTCCAATTTATCATTTTTTCTTCCCCACTTTACATCCTTTAATCCGCATCAGCTGTCCCAGCTTAGCCTAGCTTCGCATGCCTATTTCATGTAAATTTTTGCAATTCCCACAAAATAGGCGGCTGTTGCGACCCCATTCCAATAAATGTATGTAGCGGAGCGAATACGTTTATTGGTTGCTAATCATTTTTCCTACCCAACGCTTCATCTTCTAAATCCGCATCTGATGTCCCATCTTCGCCTAGCCTTCGCTTGCCTACTTCATGTGAATTTTTACAATTCCCACAAATTAGGCGGCTGATGCGACCCCATTACATAAATTGTCAGCGCCAGCTGTCAGTTTCTGTTTGCTAATTTTTCATCTTCTAAATCCGCATCAAATGTCCCATTTTCGCCTAGCCTACGCTTGCCTATTTCATGTGAATTTTTTTAATTCCCACAAAATAGGCGGCTGTTGCGACCCTATTCCAATAAATGTATGTAGCGGAGCGAATACGTTTATTGGTTGCTAGTGTTCTCTTTTAACGACGAAAAAACCAGTGATATATATTTAAATATTTCACTGGTCTCACCCCATGGCTGCCGCCAAGTTTTTTTGTTTCTTTTTTCCCAAATTATCATTTTTCCTACCCAACGCTTCATCTTCTAAATCCGCATCTGATGTCCCATCTTCGCCTAGCCTTCGCTTGCCTACTTCATGTGAATTTTTGCAATTCCCACAAAATAGGCTGCTGATGCGACCCCATTACATAAATTGTCAGCGCTAGCTGTCAGTTTCTGTTTGCTAATTTTTTTCACATGTATTTCTTCTTTTCTTACCTTATGCACTATTTCCCTAACATTTCAATGAATATTCTATAAATGTCGTAAAATAAACGCTTACTACGAGAATATCACTGAAACATTTATATATATTTCAGTGATCGCCCTTATTGCTACCGCCAAGTTTTTTTCGTTCTGATTTTCCCAGTTTCTCTTTTTTCAACCCAACCTTACATCATTTATTGGTTGCTAATTTAATTTAATTTGATTCTACTCTTTAAATGTCATTCCAAGTATACTTTGCATTTTACTATTGTCTCCCCATACAGCTGGTGAATCATATTCTCTATCTGGAAATGCACCATATTTTAATTTTATTTTAAAATTCTTTTCTTTAATAAATTCTTCAACCTTCTCTGCAAGTGAAATTGGATTTCCCGAACAACAATTAATTATACCTCGAATTTCTGTTTGAGTAGATGCTGCAACTATTTGCCTGGATAACTCCTCAAGACTTAAAAAATCAAATTTATTTTTTCCGGTAGTAAATGGAAATTCTTCCTTACCTTCCATTTCCATTTTAGTTATTTTTGAAAATATAGAGTTACTTTTCAAATCGTCACCAATTATGTAGTATCCTCTTAACCATTGTAGCACTACATTCTCTTCTTTAGCCAATAGTTCTAAAGCTTGCCTTAGAGTATTCTTAGCTATACCATATAATGAAGAAGGATTAGTTGATGAATTTTCATCAATAGCTCCTTCCCAATATCCAACCTCATGCATTGAACCCATAACAGATAAATGCTTAAGTCCTCCACTAATCATATTGTTTAGAAATGTATAATGATTATATAAATCTTCAATATGAGTTTCTGAGTTATGAATAAATCCGTTTCTCCATGCCATATGTATACATATATCTGGGTTTCCTAGTTTATCATATATATCATTTTCTCCGTTAAATATAGGTGTATATATTTTATTAGCTCTTTCATCGATTCCGTCAAATCTAAAATCGCAAGCATCTACATTATACCCACAATCTAGTAACGTCTTTACAATATGGCGTCCAATATATCCATTGGCACCTGTAACTAATATCTTTTTCATTTATCCTTACTCCCTCTATATTGTTTAAAATAATATATAAATGTGACTTTACAGACTAAAACTAATTTTATTTATACTTAATTAACTTTGGCACTTTTTTAATGTTCATCAGTAACGTACCTAGATGAATTTCGCTAAGTTTTTGCTCCATTCCATTTTTTAAAGGCTATCGTTCCACCATATGATATAACCTCAATCCCTAAGAGTACCATTTAAATTAATTATTTCACATAAATATTATTGTAATAATTTCGCTACTCACCAGTGGTTATATTTCCCACACGCTGCTTAATATCTAATTTCCATTTTATTGTATACTATCTATTTTAAATTTGCATTAGAAATTATACCATATATACAATATTGGGATCTCTTAGTACTTCCTAATTTTTAATTTTTAAAAACTTAGATATACCTGCATTATATCTATAGTATGATACACATTTTTCTACTAATTTTGTATCATATTTTTAGATACTTCCCTCATCATCAACTCTTGTACATTAAAGAAAGTTAGTTGTAAATTATTATGTGAATGAAAACCAATTTGTATATCTGTATCAAGATTGTTATCTATTAGATAATATAATCTTAATAAATTGTTTTTGTTTTAGGACAATGAATTGGACTTCTTAACATATACATAGCATTATTGTCCCTACCCAACTTTTCATCTATTTAATCCGCATCAGATGTCCCATCTTCGCCTAGTTAATCATTTATTTCCATTTAGCAAGAGACTGTTGCCGGACCCCGTTACAGAAATTGGTAACGCAATGAACAACATCTGTTTGCTAAATGGATGTTGCAGAGCGAATCCATTTATGTTTGCTAATCACTTGAGTACATTCTTCAAGTTCGTTCAGCCAATCCACCGTCCCGTTTACTCCTATTCCATGTATTTCATATAAGGATCGATTTGTGATACTTTTTCATCCATGTCAAGCCAAGATCTTGCACATGCTAGATCCAAACCATCATCAATATCTATTGAGGCCCTCTTATCTAACATATATTTAAATGGTTTTCGTCCATGGAAATACGACCATTCTATCATTTTCTTTCTGGGTGCTAAAAGTATACCATCAGTTACAAAATATAATTCCTTAAGCTGTTGTGAAGGTACATGTTTTAAACCTAATTCATAGTTTAAGGGTCCTTCTTCGTTCCAAACATATCTTTTAAACGGTTCAACTGAAATCAATGAGTCATAACCTGCGTTTAAATTTCTAAAATATGCTTTAATAGCTTCCTTATACATTTCAGGAAAAACAAGCGGTGCTGTACATGTAGCCCATAATATATGTTCTCCATTTACACTTTCACATATATGTTTTACTACCTCTCCAAATGTCTTAGTTTTTTCATCGCAATATTCAGGACCTCTCTTATGTATCCCGACCCCTACACTTTGAGCCATCTTTAGCATATTATCTGAATCTGACGATACGATAATATTGTCTATTTCTTTTACCTTTTTTAATTGTTCCAACTTGTACAATAGTAAATTAGTACCTGCAAAAGGTGCAACATTTTTATTTTTCAATCTCCTACTACCTTCTCTAACTGGAACTATAGCTGTTATCTTATTCATAATACATCCTCCTACAATTTTTTTCACTAAAAAAACACTCAATATATTAATAATACTCCTCATTGTTAATATATTATATACCTTTCTTTATTTTTTTATTTGTTTTACTATCAGCATAATGTCCCTTCTTTTTTTTAAAATAATTATTAATACAATCGCAATTATCATGTATCTAATAATAAAATAATCATACAAACACATTATTCCAAAAGATGCTAAAATTAATATAAAAGAGCTCAAAAATATAAATTTAATATCATATATCCTTTTATCATTAATCCTAGTCATAAAAAAATAATGCATAAAACTAAATACCATATATGCAACTAAAGTAGTATATGCTGCTGCAATATATCCAAACCTAGGTATTAGTAAAATATTCAATACCACATTAACTATTGCACCAATTATACTTGCTACCATAATAAATTTTGTTTTTTTATAATAAAACTCTATATTTGCAAACAAAGTATATAAAAAAGTAAAATACACGCCTAATACTACAGGCGGTACGACCCATACAGCCTTATAATAACTTGGTGCAGCTAAAATCCTAATTATCTCTGGTGCTAATGATATGAATATAACACATGCTATTTGGCATAATATTACTATATAATTTGCTATCTTTCTTATATCTCCATATTGATTATCTCTCATTTTTTTGAACGTCCAAGGAATCCAAGATGCATTTATAGAAGTCCAAACTATACTAATAACTGACGCAGATGAATATGCTACTCCATACAAACCTGCTTCTGCATTACCTACCATTTTAGATATTATTATCCTATCAGATTGTGCTAAAACAATACTAGCTAAATAATGTGGTATTAAGGGTATATTAAAACCCAACGCATACTTCCAATATCTATAATTAAAACCAGTTTTTCCTTTTAGTATTATACTAATATATAATATTAAACTGATCACTCCTGTGAAGATAAATCCACCTATAATTTTTTCCACAGCCTTATTTCCATCCATGTTTATAACTAATAAATATGAAAATATTGCTCCAAATAAAGTTATAAATATACTTATTGTTACAGATAACTTGTACTTATAGCTAAATCTTTGTTGTGCCATCCAAAATCCCATGGCCGAATTAAGCAATATAGCCAGAAACATAGTATATATTAGAATAGCAGGCAAATTTAATATATTTGCTATCTGTTGATTAAATATTATATATATAATAAAATATATACTTGTAGATAATGTTGTTAAAATTAACATTGATGATGTAAACTCATTAAGCTCATCTTTAAAATCTAGCATAGCATTATTATATACACCAGCTGTAAGAGATAATGTAATAATTACACTTAATATTCCATACCATGATTGATAAACATTTGTAATCCCATAATCACTTTGTGATAATATTCTGGTGAATATTGGGGTAGTAATTATATTTATAGACTGCTGTAATACACTTCCTATCATAAAAAAAAGCGAAGCTTTAACAGGTGGTGATACATTTTTTATCGATTTCCTTAACATTTTATTTCTGTCTGAAATGAATACAATATCATACACTCCCATTCTCTTTATTAATAATCACATATTGCTTATTAATTCTTGTTTCTCTCCTACATATTATTATAAATCTAACAAACATATAAACAATTAATTCTTCATATATTTTTATTGCCATATAATTTACGACTATTTCAACTGAGTATTAACAAATATGCCTTTGTCCTATATCCCATAATATAACTCTAAAACTATATTATTCGTATATTTCAACGTTTTTAATATCATACATCAAAATGTACTTCTAGATGCACCACCAATCTTATAGTGTTCAAACTCTTTAGTAACCTTTACCCTAGCTCTTCCTAATTTTTTTCACTTTTCTTTTAACCCAGACTCGCATCTTTTTCTCCGTATGAATTATACCATTATAAGCTTCTTTACCTCTATATATACCACCATGAGTTCATAGTATGAAACTACTAGATACCAATTTGTATGTTATATAGCAAATACTCAAAAGAGATACATACTTTTACTTCTTAGATGCAAGAATATTTCAAAAGTATATATTACTATCACGAGGTGCTAACATCGTCTATTTACCCCTAGTAACATTATAAATCACAATAATATTTCTAACTATATAAATCAAAAAAATTTTTATAATTATTATATATATCAATTGTATTCATATAATAATCCCCTATTTTTTTCACATTATTTAACCACATAAATCTATTAGTTAAAAAATCATTATACTTATCTTTTAATTCATCATAGCTATTAAATTCATCTCCATCAGAGATTCCTAATTTAAACTTAGCTGTTCCTTTATATCTAAATACTGGTGATAATAACATATTTAGTTCTGAATATACACTCGAAATATATATCAGTGAAAAATCCACCTGATTTGAATATTCCATAATGCATAATGTATTTTTACAAAACCCACTAAAACACCTTTTATTCACTTGACTTAAATAATTTTCTTTGTAATCTACAGGATGTAGCTTAATTATATAATTCAATCCTGTAGTCTTTGCCAGTTTATTTGCAAATTCAATTAGTCTTAAATTTGATTCATAGTAAGAAGAGTACGAAGGTCCATCTAGTACCAATCCAAAAATGCCTTTACTCTCCACATTTAGTTTTTCTTCAATAGTTTTAAACTCATAGTTAATATATTTTGCATTTCCTGTCATAACTAAACGGTCTTCACTTATACCAAATTTCTTGAATTGCAAATTAGTAAATAAGCCCCAAGATAATATGTAATTACTAATAAAATTTTCATAGGCTATACTATTTATATCAGGGTGATCATTGAACATATACTGTCCATGCTGTAACGTAGCAGTTTTGACTGCTAAATTGTTAAAATACTGCGCTACTATATTTTCATACGAATGTGCATCACAAAACGTAACAACTAAGTTATATTTTTTGTTTACTTTCTTTTCTATAAAGTCATATAAATATTTATATTCAAATAAATATATAGCAAAATAAAGTCTTTCATTAAACTTATTAATATTATTTAAATATTTCATATACTTAATAACATGAAATATATTACATAAACTTTTGATATTAATCACCCTATCCTCACTGACTATTAGTTCCGAAGATGTAGCAACAATATTTTTAGTTTTATTATAAATATCCTCATAGTCTTTTCTATTTCTAACTACATTTACAAATAAGATTTTACTACTTTCTTTGTGAGTATACGTTATTTTTATACGATTTAAAAAACTTATTTTAAGTAGATTTTTAACATTTCTAAATATAAGTTTATAATGTGAATAGCCCATCATAAACCATATATTACTAGACAATACATTTCCTATCTTTATGTTACCTAGTTCGTTTAAATTTATTATATTAAGCTTTTCTTTATAACTTTTATATGTTTCAAATTTCCCCATTTACACCCTCGTTAATTATATTTTTAATTTTATATTAAAAAATAAAGCGATTTTAAAATAATAAATTAAATATCTACACCTTTGACTGTAATTTTAATGGCTTGTACTAATTATTATAAATAGATCATATCTCAGATTTTTGTACCCAAGTATATAATTTTCACTTATAGATGCGACTTGCATTTTTTAACCATAAATTTTTCATTATATCAGTAGTTAATCTAATATTTAAGTTTTTTTATATTATCACTAGTCAATACAATAATTCTGCTCATTAGTCTAAACTCTATAATTGTCCTTCTAATCTATTTTTTCCCAAATATCTGTTTCAACATTATATCTTTTTATTACTTTAGCAGGTATTCCACCTACAACTGAATAATCAGGTACATCCTTATTCACAACTGAATTAGCTCCTATTATGCAATGCCTTCCAATATGGACTCCAGCCATTATTCTGCTACCCATGCCAATAAAACTTTCGTCTCCGATGCTTGTTGTTTTAACAATTATTGGTTGCTGTAATATACCTTTTTTGATGTCTTTATATTCATGATCAATATCAGTAATACAGGAGTAGCCTAAAATCGTTACATATTTTCCTATAGTTACCTTGTTAGCACATGTAATGTGGCAATTTTGCTCAATACTTGTATAATCACCAATGTTAATAAGCGGTGAAAATTTTTCCCCTAGCCATTCTTTTACTGGTTCTATTCTGATATTAGGTCTAATCATTACATGTTTGCCAATAAATATATTTTTTCTATTGTACAACATTAAAGGCCTATCAATTAATGAAAATTTACCATAACTACCATAATACCTAATTTTAAAAACCCAAAGAATTCTTTTAATTGTCTCAATTTTATGACACAATGGTTTTTTTAAAAATCTATATACCATAAATTCTTTCTCCTCTATTTGTTATTTAAATTTTGTAAATACATCCTATCATTTTTATAATCATAAATAGACTTAATTATAATTTTTGCTAATTCTCTTGAAACAAAACTATACTTAATGCACTTTGTAATTCTAGTTAAATAATAATAAATTAAAACTCTTAGTTTTGATTTGTAGAATTTGTTTATGAAGTACAATCTATTTCTATTTGCATAGTATAATATAATTTTAGATTCTGAACCCCCACTGGAAGAGCTTACTTTATGCCACAATTTAGCATTTGATTCATACCATACTTTATATCCTACTTTATTTGCTCTAACAACAAAATCAGCATCATCGTAATACATAAAGTATTTTTCATCCATTAACCCAATATTTTCAAAAACTCCTTTATGAATTAACAAACAACATGTAGGTGTATATTCAACATATCGCGACCTATCGTTACTACCATCGTCAATTTCATTTTCACCAAAGTGAACCGTAGTAGCTTTACTCCAGTCGATTTTCCCACCCGCACACCAAATTTTTTCTTTATTGTTAAAAAAATACATTTTGCAAGTTACTAAAGTATTCTTATTTGATTTTTTAATTAGATTTGATAACATTTCTTTATCTACTTCTGTATCATTATTAAGTAGTAAAATGTATTCACATCCATTCTCCAAAGCTTTTTTAATTCCTATATTATTGCCTTTTGCTACCCCACAATTTTCGCCAGTTTCTATAATATTCACATCTGAATATTTTTCTTTTAAAGTTTTAATCGATTGGTCCTTTGAGTTATTATCAACAACAAATATTTCATAATTTCTATAAGTCATCTCTTTTATTGTTCTGATACAATCGTTTTGGAATTTTTCACCATTGTAATTCACAAGTACAATACCCACTTTAGCTTCCATTAATTCACCTCTTAATTCTATAGTACTTTTTATTATCTCTTTTATTGATTCTTAATGTTTATCTTAGTATAAAATTTGTTTTGAACCATTTAACAAATTGTTTTATTCCTTCAAAAACAAGGGCAAAATTTCTTATTAGTAATTAATACTATCATATATATAATAACTACTTATATTTAATATTATTTTTTCTATCAAAAAACCCCCAGATATAGTAAAGTATAATTATTACAAGACTCATCGTAAAAAAATTGCTGAACTTGTATTTTATAAACAAAGGAGCTAATGCTAAAAATAGTATATATTGGCTTCTAAATTTATTCTTATTATTTTCCATATACACAGAAAATATTGCATACATTAAAGTTATGATCATTGCGCCTATATATGGTAATGTTATTATCGCTTCTGAAATGTAATAAAATCCTCCCATTGGAGCATATCTTTCCAAAAGAAATATCGAATTATTGTTAATCCACCTATCAAAATATAAATCACCTCTTAATGGTTTATTAAATAGAACTTTGGTAATAGGATCTAAAAAATACATAATAGGGTCTAAAATATACGTTTTTCCAAATGTATAACTCTCATTTACACTCTGAATATATATGGTTTGTCTTACCATATAAGATCCAACCTGAGCTTCTATATTAATAGAATCAACAAAATTACCTATAAACGTTGATTTCATAATTACTGCTCTTGCTGATATTATTACAAATAAACTTAATCCCAATATTAGTAACACTTTTAATTTTCTAGGCTTATATTCTAAATTATAAATACATATTGTGCTAATTGCTATACAAAAAAATGTAGTTCTAGCTCCATCAAAAAACATAAGTATAATTTGTAAAACTAATAAAAACATTAACATTTTATTAAAGCCATATTTATATATATAGAATAAATACATTGATATAAATGCGTATTTTAAATATGCTGTAAGGCTATACGCAGTTGAATTTTCTTCTATATAATTATGTGACACTTCGTTCCATCCATATTTTGTTGAGAAGTATAATGTAATAAAAAATAATAATATATATATAAATATATATTTATTTTTTTTATCATAGGACATTAAATTTCTACTTATACTTTTGTATTCTACTTGTCTATAAAATATAATGTATACTGCTGCAAAAGCCAGATTACATGTTGTTGCATAAAACACTTGATTGTTTATTAGATTTATATTAAAATCCAAAGAAAAATAAAACAAACCATTATGTGCTATATTGAGATATGTTATCCCATTATATAAAACTGTAAAAAACATGTAAAATCCATACGTTGAAATAAGTGATATCTTTTTTATTTTAGCTACCCAAATCAATAATATTATAGATATTATAAATAATATAATCATATTCGCCTTTCTAATTTTGCATCATGCATTTATTTTTTTTATAATTGCTTTGTATATTTGTGATTAACTAATCTTACAACGCATATTCACAATATTATTTATTGTGAATATCTCAACTTCTATCTTTATTGATAGATGAAACTAATAATTCTATAATATATCAGTGTTATAATCACTTTTTATTTATTTTTGACAATAAATTAATAATATAACTTTTATACCCTTGCCACTCTACTACATAAAACTAAATACCAATCATCTCATAATGCTAGCCAACTTACTTACATTTTTTTGTTAATAATCGACAGTATACTATTTACCGTTTTATCCCATCCAAATCTTTTCAAATTCTCATGTTCCATTTCTAAATACATGTCGCTATCTTTTTCATTTATATTAATCATCTTTTTTATCGCCCTTAATATTTCTTCTTCATTCTTAGGATCAACTTGTAGTGCCGCATTATCAACAACTTCTGGTAATGAAGATGTATTTGAACATATAACATGGGTACCATTCGCCATTGCTTCCAATGGAGGAATTCCAAATCCTTCATACAATGATGGATAAATAAAGACAGATGCTGCCTGGTAAACAATATCCTTTTCAATATCACTAAGATAACCCAAGAAACTTATATTATTTTGCATATTTAAATTTTCGACCATTTTTTTTAATTCTTTACCATATTTATTATCACAATTACCTGCAATTACCAGTGGAACACCTATTTCTTCATAGTGTTTTGAATATATTTCAATTACTTTGTGTAAATTTTTATATCTATAATTTACACCAACCATCAAAATATAATCCTTTAGCTTATATTTATCATAGATATAAGCTACGCTTCTGTCTTTATTTACATATGATGGCGAATTGAACCCAACATAAATAACTTCAATTTTACTACTGTCAATATTATATTTATTCATTAAGTCTTTTTTAGTATTGTGAGAATCGGTAACCAAAATGCTACTTTGTTTTATAACCTTGGGTAACATTAATTTATAATATAAGTATTGGTGAATTCTACCTCTAGGGTAGTAAAGTGGTATAAGATCATGTATTGTTATTATTTGTTTTACACGTTTAATCTTTATACCGTGCTGCGTTGGAGAATAAAACAAGTCTTGTTCTCTTATATTATCCTTCGCAAATTTATTTAACAGATAATTTCTAAAAAATGGCACCATTTTTCTATGTTCATTCTGTATACTAGTAATCTTACAATTTTTCAAAATATCTGAATATCTTTCTTCTTCTTTTTTATTGTTGAATATAACTGTATCAATTACATTTAGTTCATCTAATATCTTAAGAATATTTATGGTGTATACTCCCAACCCAGTTGGTTTATCATTTAATATTGTTGCATTAAAATATATTTTCCTCATTATTATCACCTAGTCTTTCTTATTCATAATAATTAAATAGAATTTGAATTTGCTTTTCTCTTTCCCATTTTCATACCCACAAACCTAGCAGCAAAATTAGGAATAACTTTAATCAAAACTTTGTAATTCTTTTCTTCCACAGCTCTTCCTATAACATATTTTGCTAATTTGATTCCACTAGTATTTACTTTATATTTATTAAGATAATTATTTTCTTTAAAAAATATACCCGTATCATAATATCTTTTATAAAGTTGTGTTAGTGTGAAATCGTGAGAATGAACAACTACTGAATCACCACAATACTTTATTCTATAATCATTCATTACTAATTTATATGCTATATACATATCCTCACTAATAATTAAGTCCTTATTGGAATAACCATTTAACCTTATAAATATATCTTTTCTAATAGCCGATGAAACATCCGAAAAAAAGAAAGTCATAAGTCCTAATTTTTCTATATCATTTTTACTAACTATTCTTGATTCCTCGGGATAATTTTTGAGTCGTATATATTTCTCAATTCCATCACTTACTGAAATTTGTCTGCTAAATGCTGCCTCACATTCGCCTTTAATAATATCTTTAGTTAGATTATAAAGCCAATTGTCGTCCATAATTATTACATCTTGGGTTACAAATACAACAATATCTCCTTTTGATTTTAATGCTATTTCTTCCCTTGTTAAACTATGTGAAAATTTTTCTTTTCTTATCTTGGAATATTTAGCCTGTATCTCTTTTAATATATTCTCAGTATTATCTTCACTCTCTGTTAGCACATAATGTATAGATTCAATATTTACCCCCTTTTGTTTTAGTATACTTTCTTGCAATTTTTCTATATAATCTTCCGCATTATATAATGGACATATTACCGATATATTCATATATACACCTTCAAATTTCAGTTTATTTTAACCTTCACTTATAAATCAACTTAAATCTTAACATAATTTTACATTACATCCAATGATGACAATCTATATTTCTCAGTTTTTATACATTTAAAACAATATTTAACTCCTGTCTTCCAAAATTTCTCTCCAATACTCAAAAGTGTCTTCCAACGTTTTATCCATTGAGATATCCGGTTTCCAATCAGTATCTCTAATTATCTTATCATTATTGCAAACTATCCGTGGAGTCTCTACTGGTCTAAATTTCTTCTCATCAATTTCTACACTTATTTTTTTACTAGAAAATTTAACTAAGCTATTTAATAAATATTCCATACTATGTGCAGTGCCAGAACCTATATTATATATTTCTCCACTCTTCCCTTTCAAAAGTAAAGCATAATAACCTCTAACTATATCTCTAACATCTGAAATATCCCGCTCAGCCTTTAAATTACCAACATACATTGTTGATTCCTTATCAAGCATTTCTATTTCAGCTATTTGCTTAGCAAAATCTGGTACAACAAATCCTAAATTTTGCTTTGGTCCTGTATGGTTAAACGCTCTAACCAAAACAACATCTATCCCATGGGTTTCTTTATACATCATTGCTAATTTCTCTTGTGTAATCTTTGATATACCATATGGATTTAATGCATTTAATGCGTACTCTTCATCTACTCTCTCACCCTGCGTAATTTTACCGTACTGCTCACTTGATCCTATAAGCAAAACTCTTGGTTTTAGATTTACCGATCTAACCGCTTCAAATAAATTTATTACACCCTTAACATTCACATCAAATGTAAGATCAGGTTTATCCCAAGAGACCTTTACTGAACTTATTGCAGCTAAATTTATAATATAGTCAGGCCTAACATCACTTAAAGCATTTATAATACTCCCCTGATCCAGTAGATTTACTTGCATAAATTTTATATTGTCATTTAATTTACCTTTATTAATGTCGGCTCCATAAACTTCTACACCATTATCCATAAGTTCCTGAGCAAGATATCCTCCTACAAATCCAGATATCCCTATAATTAAAGCTTTTTTCAAAAATACCCCTCCTATTTTGTAGCAGCTACCTCTTGGAAATACTTGTTCTTTAAGATTTCTTCTTCTACTTTTTTCAAATCGGAATTTACCATTCTTTTCACTAATTCTGAAAAGCTTATTTCAGTTTTCCACTTCAAATTTTTCTTTGCTTTTGTTGGGTCACCTAGAAGTAGTTCCACCTCCGCTGGTCTGTAGAATTTAGGATTTATTTTTACAACTACTTTACCTGTAGCTTTATTTTTACCAAGTTCATTTACACCTTCACCACTCCATACAATATCTACACCTGCATGTTTAAATGATAATTCTACAAATTCTCTTACTTTGTGTGTTTCTCCTGTTGCTATTACGTAGTCGTCTGCTTCCTCTTGTTGAAGCATAAGCCACATAGCTCTAACGTAGTCCTTTGAATGACCCCAATCACGTTTAGCGTCAATATTCCCAAGTTCTAAGACGTCTTGTATTCCTAGTTTAATTCTAACCGCTGCATCTGTAATTTTTCTTGTAACAAACTCAAGTCCACGTCTCTCAGATTCATGATTAAATAATATACCAGAGCAAGCATACATATCATAACTCTCTTTATAGTTTTTAGTTATCCAATGGCCATACAATTTTGCTACGCCATATGGACTTCTAGGATAAAATGGTGTTTCTTCATTTTGAGGAATAGCCTGTACTTTTCCATACATTTCACTTGTAGACGCTTGATAGAATCTAACGCCAGGTTTAACATTTCTTATTGCTTCTAGAATATTCAAAACACCCATTCCATCTATATCAGCTGTAGATATCGGTTGTTCCCATGAGGTTCCAACAAATGACTGTGCTGCTAGATTATAAATTTCATCAGCATCTGAAACTTTTATAGCATTCATTAACGATACTATGTCTGTCATATCTGCATATATTAATTCAACTTTCCCTATTAAATGCTCTATGTTACCATAGTCTAATTTACTTTTTCTTCTCATAATACCATAAACTTTATATCCTTTCTCTAAAAGTAACTCAGTTAGATAAGACCCATCTTGCCCTGTTATTCCAGTTATTAATGCTTTTTTCATTTATAATACGCCCCTTTATATTAAATAATTCTATTTTTTAATTCCCCTATACTCTCCATATCATCTTTCTTCCCCACAAATATCATATCATCACTCTCAACTACAAATATATCCTTAAGTCCTGAGATAACAATAGGTTTACCATTACTAATAATAATATTATTGCTACAATCAAAGTTTTTTACATTACCCATGCAAACATTGTTATTGCTATCTTTCTGCCTATATCTTTCTATAGCTTCCCAACTTCCCACATCATCCCATCCAAAATCCCCTGGAATAACATATATGTATTCTGCCTTCTCCATGATACCAAAATCTACAGATATACTATCAACATCATTATATTTTTCTTCTAATACTCTATGATAATCTTCTGCCCTAGTTGCTGCTATTTCACTTAACACTTCAAAAGTGTTTATCAGATATTTCTCTGTAAGCTTCAAAATATTGCTCGCTTTCCAAATAAATATTCCACAATTCCAAAGGTAATTTCCATCTTTCAAATACTCCTTAGCCTTATGTAAATCTGGTTTTTCTACAAATCTTTCAACTTCACGTACTTGGCATCCATTTATATCACAATTCATATTACCATAATTTATATATCCATATCCTATCTCAGGTCTATTTGGTTTCATACCAATAGTTACTATGGCATCATTATTTTTCCCCACAAAATTATCAGCTGAATTTAATATTTCCAAGAAATTCACTTCATCTTTAATCAGATGATCTGATGGTAACACTGCTATTGTAGCATCTTCATATAATTTATTAATATGAAAAGCTGATAACGCTATGCATGGTGCTGTATTTTTCCCCACTGGCTCTATGATAATATTTTCAAGTGGCAAGTTAGGTAACTGCAATTTAACTAACTCCGCATATCGCGCACCCGTTACTACAAATATTCTTTCTATAGGTATAAGTTTTACAAGTCTCTTCACGCTCATTTGAATCATTGTATCTTCACCAACAAGTTTTAAGAACTGTTTTGGTTTTTCTTCCGTAGACAAGGGCCAAAATCTAGTTCCTTTTCCACCTGCCATAATTAAAGCACATAACATATGAATCCCCCTATCATTTTTGCAATCACTCAACCCCTACCTAGCCCCCTCATCCCCAAACAGCACCCCCACCGTCTTAAAGATAAGTTTTATATCAACCCATGTACTTCTTTCTTCTATGTACTCAACATCCATCTCCATCCACTCTTCAAATTCAATATCACTTCTACCCCTAACCTGCCAATAACAAGTTAACCCCGGTTTAGCAATCAGTCTTAGTTTTTGAAAAGATGTAAACTGTGCTACTTCTTTAGGAAGACTTGGTCTTGGACCAACCAATGACATTTCTCCTTTTAATATATTAAATAGCTGAGGCAGTTCATCTATGCTTGTCCTTCTTATAAACTTTCCTATCTTAGTTACTCTTGGATCTTCCTTTATCTTAAACATAGGTCCTGACATTTCATTATCGCATCTGAGCTTTTCTAGTAGACATTCTGCATCAGTGCACATAGATCTAAACTTGTACATTTTAAACCTCTTATAATCTTGACCAACCCTATTTTGACCGAAAAAAACAGGTCCCTTTGAGTCTAATTTAATCCAAATACTAACAACAATTAGCACCGGGCTCATTAATATAATCCCACATAAAGCACCTATAATATCAATTATTCTTTTAATCATAAAATATACAACGTTTTTGTCATACTCACTGGTTATCTCAACCTGCGAAACTCTTGAATTTCTTTCTAATTCTTGCATTTATGTGCCCCCCCATTTTATATTTTTTAAAAACACAAATCCCATTACCCCAACAATTTTGTTCTTTAAAAATTTACATAATATGATGATTTTCATTATAATGCTTTGTCGATTTTATAACAACCTAAAAACGCTCCAATTTATTGCATTAATACCCATATACTTCCTTAGGCATTAATTAACTAAATATTTCAAGGTTTTATAACCATTTTTTATAACCATATATGCCATTAAATCCTTTTATATCAACGTTTCACCGTTCGACATCTATCGACTTTCTGTAATAGTTTTCAATGTTTTAGTCTCTATAATTTTCTCATAAATTTACAAATTTTTCTTTTTTAATTAATATAATCTAAGTATGTATTAAATCTATTAAATCATCTCCTGCGGAAATGCAACATACAAATGATCTTGTTCAATATCTACTTCTAAATTATTCTAATATTTTCTTATAATTGTATTAAATAGTACATTTTTCTACAACTAGTATAACACACCATAGTTGAAATAAGCTTTAAAACTAGAAGAAGACAAAATGAACTCTAAAGAATAATCTATTATTAACGATAACGTAATATACTATTGGTAAAATTTTATCCATAATAATAAACCCAAAGGAGTGAATAAAAATGTTAAAAAACAATATCAAAAAACGTATTACCGCAATCATACTACTAATTTCTTTATCAAATGTTAGTCCCTTTATAACCCGTGCATATGCTTCTATTCTAGAAGTTAAAGCTGCTGATCTAGTAGGTCAATCTTCTACTACATCTGTTGTTGCTACTAGCGCTATTATAATAGATGCCGTAACTTATAATTTAGATACAACTGGGGCCACCGACACTTCCTCGCAATTTCAGAAAATGTTAGATTCTTTTCCTAGCGGTAGTACTATTCAATTACCAAATGGCACGTATAAACTGGCGAATGTTGTTAAAATAAAGGATAATATGACCTTAATTGCTTCTAATGATGTTATAATTACTGGGACAGGTAATAACACTTTATTTTCCACAGGTAATTATGACACTTTCCAGGGTATAAACTTTCAAAATTGCTATACAGCAATAAGCGTTTTTCAAAAAACTGGAGTTACTGTAGATGGTTGCAGATTTACAAATATTGATTTTTCAGCGATTAATTTTTATGGCGGCAGCAATTCTTTTGTTCGAAATTCATATTTCTGGGATATACGTAAATATGGAGTTTTAATTGATAACGATAGTTCAGATATTACAATCGACAACAATAGTTTTGATAATGCTTCTGTTTTTGGTGGTTATGCCGCAGAGCAGATAAGTGGACATGTTTATTCTTTAAATGGAACTAGAATAACAGTATCAAACAATATTATAAAAAACAGCGGTGGGCAAGGTATAATCTTCGGTTATAATTCATCAACTGGAAAAGGCACAACAAGTTCCGTGGCAAGTAATAATCAATGCGTAGGAAATGGTCAAGAAGGTATCACTGTTTATGGTGGCAGTAGTAAAGTTAGTAATGGAAATAGCGTTATAGGCAATACATCTATAAATAACAGATTTAATCAAATAGAAATATGGCAATCAAATAACAACACTGTTAGCGGGAATACAGTAGAAGAATCAATATTTGGTCGTGGAAGTTTAGGAGCAATATGTCTGTTTGCTACAACTGGAACTACTGTTACAGGAAACAACGTATTATCTGCGCAAAGTAATGGTATTGCCATAATTGCCGGGACTACAAACACAACCGTATCAAATAATTTTATAGCTGATACAAATAGAAGTGGTGATTTAAAAGCTGAGAAAGGTAACGGAATATTACTTGACTGGAATGGAATAGCTGATCCTGAGTACATAACAATAGAAAATAATAAAATCAGCTCAAGTAATGGAATTATAGCCAAAAGTGGTGTCTATTCAACTTCCAACACCAATCACCATAACACAATAGGTGGCAACACAGTAACAGGCTATAAATATGGAGTTCACTGGTATGCTCTTGATACATGTGGCGAATAGGCCACTTCTCCTACCTGACTTGCAACCGAGCTCGAAACGTGAAATCGCATTAAGAACTTCTAATCTTTTCTCGCCTCTTATTGCAATTCACTTCGGAGAAGTTCATTCTTATCCATCAGCATAAGCAACCAATAAATGAACTTGCTCGACTACAACCATAAAAACTCTTGGCGACAGCCGTAGTGTTGAACTACCGAAACATATATAAATAAAAACACTCAAGATTGCCTTGCCCCCGAAATGAAGGAGTGAATTGATATTTTAAAAAATAACATTAAAAAAGGAATAACAACGCTAGTTATATTAATTTCTTTATCAACTGCTAGTTCCTTTGTAACTAATACAAAAGCTATTGATTTATCATCATCTAAAAATTCTACAGCATCTACTAATAGTACTATTACATTAGATGCTGGGAAATATGACTTGGATCTAACGGGCGAAACAGATACATCAAGTAATTTTCAAAAAATGATAGACGCACAGCCAAAAGGCACAAAAATAATGCTACCAAAAGGTACATACAAATTCGAAAACGCCATTGAATTAAAAGACGGAATAAAATTAATAGGTGCAAACAACAATGTAAAATTTAAAGGCACAGGTAATAACACATTATTTTGGTCTGGTAATGATAACTCCTTTGAAGGTATAGAGTTTCAGTACTGCGGCGCTGCAATAAGTGTATTATATAAAAAAGGACTTAACGTAATAAATTGTGGATTCACAAGTAACATTAGTTATGCTGCAGTTAATCTTTATGGAGCAAGTAACTCCACCGTTAAAAATTCATATTTTTACGATGTGCACAAATTTGGAGTTTTAATCGATAAAGATAGTTCTAATATTAAAATAGATAATAACAATTTTAATAATGCTAAAGCTTTTGACGGCTATGCAAAAGAACAAATAGCTGGTCATGTTTACTGCATGAATGGAACTAAAGTTTCTGTAACAAACAATATTATAAAAAACAGTGGTGGCCAAGGTATAATCTTCGGTTACAATTCAGCAACTGGAAAAGGTACAACAAATTCTGTAGCAAGCAATAATTTGTCCCAGGGTAATGGGCAAGAGGGTATCACAATTTATGGTGGCAGCAAAAAGGTCAGCAGTGGAAATTCTCTTATAGGTAATACTTCTAAAAACAACAGATTTAATCAAATAGAAGTATGGCAATCTGATAACAACACTGTTAAAAACAATACCGTAGAAGAATCTTTAGCTGGCACTGGTAATCTGGGAGCAATAACTCTGTTTACTACAACAGGAACCACAGCTAGTGAAAACAAAGTATTATCTGCAAGAAATAGTGGTATTTCCATAACATCCGGAAGTTCAAATTGTTTTATAACAAATAATTATATAGCAAATACAAACGGTAAAAATGATATTAAATCTGCGGAAAAAGGTAATGCAATATTACTTGATTCATGCGGAATATCTCAGCCTCAATACATAACAATAAGATCGAATAAAATCACCTCAAGCAGTGGAATTATAGCTAAGAGTGGTGTCTATTCAACTAGTAATGAAAATCAGCATAACAAAATAGATAATAACTCAACATGGGGTTACAAATATGGACTTCACGAGTATGCTAATATGACATGTGATAAATAGCAAAACACATTAAATAAAGGATAAAGCCTACAATTATTGTAGGCTTTATCCTTTATTTTGTAATGCTGAAGTTGTTGCGGCATAGAATCCTATGATGCAATTAGAGTTTATTAGCAATCCAACTAGCTATCCATCCTGAATTAGATAATTGTGTACATGAGCCTAGGGGCATGATGTCATTTTCTAAGACATAATTAAATCTGCATTTGTATCATTGTGTACCACCATCCGAACCATGAGAACATAGATATCACCCTCAACTAATATAAAACATAAAAAACCTAATATTACTTTTTTCATAAAATAATACGGCATTCAAGGCAATGGAACTACTACAAAAGGTGCAATAGTAACATCGCTAGGAGTATACCCAAGCTTTTCTGTTTTTGCATGCACAAGCTTATTATCTTCTAAACTAAAATAGTTCTTAACAGTATAGTAAATTTTTATTAAACCTATAATTATATATGACATACCCTTTAATAATCGTTTGAAAATATTACTTTTCTATAATTCAATTCCCATCAATATGTAAATTAACTAATTTACATTATATCTATCACAATTTATTATACACATGCTATAATATAGTTAGCTTACTTATGGAAGTATTTATTTGTGTACTTTGCATCATTTTTACATAATTCAAATGATCAAATATTTAAAAAGTCTTCATTATACATTATATTCAGGGGGTGGAATTTTGAAATTTAAAAAAATAACTATTTTTATGTTGTCATTTTTACTATTAACCTTCATTTTGACTTTTGGCAGTACAAAAGCCAATGCCGCAACTGCAAGCAAAATTTATTATTCTCTAGATTCTAGCTCCATAAAAGTTGGACAAACTTTTAACATTTATGTAAATTGTGAAAACATAGCTGACCTTTATGGCGCATCTGTAGATTTTAAATACGATGCTAGCATGTTACAAATATTAAATATTACTAAAGGTAATGTCTTTGAAGCCTCAGGTAAAGTGTACAATCAAGTGGTAAAAACAGAATTACCAGATACTACTGGAGTTGTAAGCATAGGCTTGACTCTGAAAGGTGATATAGCTGGCTTTGCAGCTTCTGGAAAACTATTTGTAATTCAAGCCAAAGCTCTTAAAGCTGGCTCATTTAATTTACAAACTACTACTGATTCATCAAAGCTTGTAGCAAACGGGTTAAATATGTGTGTTAAATTAGCAGATGCTACTACAGGTTGGAAGATTGCTGTAGATACTTATGATACTAAGAAAGTTAGTATTACTCCTTCATTTACTATTACGGGTGTGACAACTGATAAATCTTCACCTATTTATCTAGGTAATAGTGTTAAGTACACTACTTCAGTTACTGGTTCTACTAATACACAGTATAAATTTGTTGCTGTTGTTAATGGTAAATCCTATTTGTTAAGAGATTTTAGTTCACCTAATTCTTTTGTTTTTAAACCTTCTGGTGCTAAAAACTATAAAGTTGTTGCTTATGCTAAAAATCTTACTACTGGTTCAATTGTATCAAAGGAACTCTCCCTTGTAGTATCTGTACCACCATTTAATATTACCGGTGTGACAACTGATAAATCTTCACCTATTTCTCTAGGTAATAGTGTTAAGTACACTACTTTAGTTACTGGGTCTACTAGTACGCAGTATAAATTTGTTGCTGTTGTTAATGGTGTGCCATATTTATTAAGAGATTTTAGTTCACCTAATTCTTTTGTTTTTAAACCTTCTGGTGCTAAAAACTATAAAGTTGTTGCTTATGCTAAAAATCTTACTACAGGTTCAATTGTATCAAAGGAACTCTCCCTTGTAGTATCTGCACCATTTAATATTACCGGTGTGACAACTGATAAATCTTCACCTATTTCTCTAGGTAATAGTGTTAAGTACACTACTTCAGTTACTGGTTCTACTAATACACAGTATAAATTTGTTGCTGTTGTTAATGGTAAATCCTATTTGTTAAGAGATTTTAGTTCACCTAATTCTTTTGTT
>NZ_JBOITN010000003.1:0-46929 GCF_050717545.1 Clostridium sp. | reverse complement strand
ATCTTTTTCGGTAAATAATATTTTACTCATTTGCCACCATCCAATCTATATATAAATTATACAAAAAAAGCACCTATAATCCAAACACTTTTTTTTCAAGTGTCCTTCCTATAGGTACCATTATAAAGTTGTCATTATTTTTACGCTTTTTTTTAATGCTCTTAATCATCTTATCTTTCTCCCTTCCATTAACTTAATATAATGTTAACATTATAAAACGTTTTCAGTATTTAACTATCATTGCTTTTTACTGCAATTTTATGACTTTCAGTATAAAAGATTATGTTTTAAACATAATCAACCATTATAATCACCAGTACTTCTTATTTGTTAATACCCTTAGTATTGAGAACCATACTTATTATTTTGTTACCAAATATAAAATCTATGGTAAATTCCATAAAAATGGACAAAGATTAAACGGCCTTAGCCCCCTGAAATTTAGGGCTTTAGCCGTTTAAATTCTGTAATTTAATTGTATAATCAGTACATCATGAGAAGTTATCCCATGCAAATTGAAACATTATCTTCATCTACTTTGACTGGTGGGTTGTATTTAAACTTATGAATTGTTCATCGTTAAAATCATTTTAAGTCCTCCACCATTACCTTATTGTCTTCTATTTTAAATATCCTTACCATACACTTGAATTTCCGTCAGTGCTGCAAAATCGATTTCTTCTTCAGCCTTCTTAAAATTCAATAATTTAATCCATGTAATTATTTTTTTATCAAACTCAAAATATTGAGCATCACAAGACTTTACTGGTTCAACAATTTTATAACTTCCATCAGAAAATTCAATTCTAATAAAGTTCCAATAAGTATCATGTGGGTAATCTGCTCTTAAATATAAAGCTATCTTATCCACTTCTACTTCTCTACCAAAATTAACACTAATTTCGGCATCTTCTCTTTGCCATGTTCCCCAAGACTGGTAAGGCCATCTGCCATGTCCTTGTGTATCTGTTCTTCCATCAATAACATTTCGTGCAGCGAAAACTGCCTCATTCCGAGTCTCCACATTTGCTGTTGCATGAGGATAATATGTTGTTTCTCCTCGCTTATCCATTACATTTTTTGCAAGGTCTCTATAGGCGTATATTTCTTCTTTTCTAGCCTTGTGTATACTGATATTATGTTCTATTCCTTTAAAGGTATTTTCAGAGTATGGCTTAGTATCTTCATCAAAGGGAATCTCAAACTCCAATGTATTCCCCACCACATAGATTAGAGCCTCATCTAACTCATCATCCATCTTAATCACTAAATATTTATCTTCAGATAAATTTGTAAAACAAATTTTATCTCCTTTTTGATAACTTTGTCCATAAACAAGTGAAACATTATCATACCCTAAAACTTTAACTATTGTAGCATTGACCTTATCTCTTATCTCTACTGTCAGTTCTTTTATAATTGTTTGACCCATAACTATACGCCGCCTTATCAAAGTTTATATTTTTTTGTTGCTATTACCTATATAAATTCTCAGCTAATTTTTCTCTAAAGTTATCCTTGGACATTAGTCAATGGTTTAATCCCATCATATTGCGTCTGATTCTTTAATTGTTCAAATTTCACTACTTTCATAATAGTCATCCACTTTTACAAGTAGGAGACTTTCCTTGTAAAATTCCATTAAAATCCTAAGATTTTATTTCTGGATAGTTTACATTTAAAGAAGTTGCATTAAGAAGAGTATCAAGATATTCCTGTACATCCTTCTTTGCTCCTATTAGGTCCATATCCGAATAATTACCACACTGATCTGGTTGTGCTCCTGGTATCTCTCCTTCAAACGCCAATATAAACTTCATCATATCTTTTACTACCTCAATACCCTTTGTCTTATCTATATTCCTCATAATCATGTAGAACCCTGTTCTACACCCCATAGGGCCAAAATAGATAACGTCTTTTGCTATATCTTGACTTCTTAGAAACGTAGCACCAATATGTTCAGTAGTATGACAAGAACCTGTTGACATAACCTTTTCCCTATTAGGTTCTTTCATTCTAAGATCATAAGTAATGACATCCCCATCTATCCTAGATTCATAAAAACCTCTTAATAACTTAATATGATTAACTTGAAAGCTTGATATTACTTCCATTATTATCTCCTCCTAATTTTTATTATATAACTCAAAGTCATCTATCTCTCTTTAATATGTTATATACCATTATAACATATCAAATATTAAGGATTAACCTTAGATAATTTTAATAAGTAAAATTAATTTATACCATATAATAACATCTATATCTATAATAAATTTCATAAAAGCTGGCAAAAATTAAGCGCTCTTAGCACACAGACATTACTTGCTATAGCCGTTTATATTCTGTGTTTTAATTATTAAACTTAATAATATAATCAGCTAGATTATTAGGTTTAACTTTTGCATTAATATATGTTAAAATTATATTATTTAATTGACTTATATATTAATATTATTACAGGAGGAAACATTATGAATAAGAAAATAAATACAGTTGTTTTTAGTCCAACAGGTACAACAAAAAAAGTGGTGACTGGGCTATCTGATACTATTTTAAAAAATTTGAATGTAGAAAAGGTATTGAAAAATATTAATTTTACATTACCAGATAGTAGAAAGAAATCTGTCTGCTTTACAGATAAGGATATTGTTATTGTAGGCGTACCAGTTTATGCAGGAAGGGTACCAAATATATTACTTAAATATCTGAATACTCTTAAGGGTAATGGTGCTTTGGCAATTGCTGTAGTTGTTTATGGAAATAGAAACTATGATGATGCTTTAATTGAACTAAGAGATATTTTGAATTTTAATGGTTTTACTGTAATTGCAGGGGGGGCATTTATTGGCGAACACTCATTTTCTAAAATTCTTGCAAAAAATAGACCTGATGAAAAAGATATGGATATAGTAAGTGATTTTGGTAATGAAATATGCAAAAAACTAATGATACAAGATAACCTATGTACCGTTGATGTAAAAGGGAATACTCCCTATAGAAATTATTATATGCCTAAAGATAATAATGGTAATATTGCAGATATTAGAAGGGTTACGCCCAAAACAAATAGTAATTGTATTAATTGTAAAGTTTGCGTAAATGTATGCCCTATGGGTTCTATTGATTCTGACGATGTATCTAAGTTGAATGGTATCTGTATTAAATGTGGTGCTTGTATTAAAGCATGTCCTACTGGAGCTAAATACTATGATAGTGTAGATTATTTGAGACATAAAAATGAATTAGAAATTAATTTCGAAAAAAGAAGAAAACCAGAATTATTCATTTAAAGTAGATAATATCTACTTTAATTTTGATTCCCTCTATTTTATGACTTATAGCACAACATCTACACCTATTAATGGCAAGCGTTAGGGCGTGTTTATTTTAATACTGCACATACTATTGTTTTTGCATTAGTAAATTCGTAACTGCAGGTATATAAAGTTATAATATTGTTATAATCGTTGCCTTCAATCACTTTTTTATATATAGATTTTTCTTTTAAAAACTGTATATAATTTGCATAATCTTTAGTGGAAGTGAACTTAATCTTTAAATTATCTTTCTTCTCATCTAATACAAAAACCGAAAAAATTTCATACATATATTCCTTATCATCTTTAACTATTTTTATAATACCACTTTTAATATTTTCAACATTTTTATATTTATTTATTTGATTAAACATAGTACCATCTTTCATATGATGGCCATAGAAAACTATGTTTTTTTCTGTATCTAAATTCATATCATTTCTATAATCAATAAAAATAGTTCCAGATTCACTTTTTTGTTTATTAAAATTTTTATGTAAATAAAAATCATTATCTTTTCCTTGAACAACTGGATAATCTATATCAGTATTAGGGATATTAATCCACAATTTATAATCTGAGTTAATAGCTTTTAATTTATTTTCTTTTGAATCTTCCATTTTATCAGTTTTTTTCGGTGGTGTAACCGTAGCTGCTTGCTTAATTTCTTTAAATTCAGAGTAGTTTTTACGATCTTTGTAATGTGAAAAGTCTTTATAAAACAATTTTAAAGAACAAACTATTACTACCAGGATAAGAATTATACTTATTAACTTATTAATATTTATTTTATTCATAGTTCTTTTTGAAGGGCACTTTTTATTGATTTATTAGTTAGTAGTTGTGAAGCTATGAATGATACAATTGGTACAGTTAAAACTACAGCAACGATTCCTGAGAGTCCCTGCATAATTTCTATACCTATTGAATACATGTTTATTAATTGATTATATTTCATGCTATATACATATATTAATATTAATGTATTGAGAGCTCCTCCTGTATATGCCAATATAAGTGTATTTGCATTTGCTCCCATTATATCTCGTCCAACATTCATTCCTGATGAAAAAAGTTCCTTTTTAGATAAATTAGGATTTGTAACATAAACTTCATTTATTGCAGATGCTACCGATATACTAACATCCATAACTGCACCTAATGATGCAATTAGTATCCCTGCAAATAAAATTCCACCAACCTTCAAATTTGTGTTATTAGCAACAAACACTAATTCCTCTACCTCTGAAACATTATATCCAGATATATGTGTAAAATAACCAAAACCTACGGCAACCCCACCTGCAACCATTACTCCAATTACAGTTCCTAGAATTGATGCTACTGTTTTTATACTATAACCACCAATTAAATAATTTGTGACAATGGTAATAAGCATGGCTACAATAACTGCTGATAAAAATGGCGAGTAACCCTTATATAACATTGGTATAAACAAAAATATAAATAATAGGTGCCCTGTAATAACTATAAATTGATAAATTAAAAACAATAAAAATCCTATAGCAAGCATAAGGATTATCATTCTTCGTAGCGTTGTAAATTTATTCGCAAATAGTTTTTCAAACATAATATTTCTCCTTAAATTACAGGAGTATACATCGCATACTCCTGTGGATATTAACTAATATTAATTTTAGATAAGCTAATTTTATTTATTAACTATTTTCAAAATCCTACGTTTATTTAAGTAAGCTACTGCCACTAAAGATGAAATGAGAATAACTACTGTAGTATTACTAGAATTCTCTCCCGTTTTAACACTTCCAATACCTGTAGAAGTAGCAGCAGGTGCCACTATTACTTCTGTAGGAGCACTTGGAATTGTTACCGTGGTTACTGGTGGAACTATTGGATCAACTATTGCTACCTCTTCAGAAGTTTTTATAATTGAATATGTATTATCAATTTTTGCACCATTATCTGTTCTGTAAGTATTTATAGTAAAGCTTGTATCATTAATAGATATATTTGAATATGTTGGTACATTTTCCTGCCATCTCTTTGCAATATATGCTTGCTGATGTGGAACTAAATCATAATATTTACTACCTGATGCAGAGTTTGCAGTCATGTATAAAATCCCATTTGGATTTGTAACACTTCCATTTTTAAGAGTTACGTCTTGTACAGAGTTAGTGTCTTCAATACTTGATAAATATTCATTATATTTTGAATCAATTGGAGTTTTTCCATCTTCGTAATCATCAAATTCATCATCACTTATTGACTTAGATGTATCTTGTACTCCACCATTTAATATTAAAGATCTTGAATATGTGTGATCATGTCCAGTAAGAACAACGTCTATTTTATTATCCTCGAAAATAGGGACTAATTGATATCTTAAGTTAACTATACCTGGTTCATTAGAATGTTCACCAGAACCATATATATCATGATGAATTGTTACAACACGCCATTTTGCATTTGGATTTGATTTAACAGCTTGCTCAACTAGCTGTTTGTGCTCTGCCATATTAGTGTTATTATCATTTAACATAATAAACAAGGTATTACCATATGAGTAGTAATAGCTACTTCCTGCTGGGGTAAGTCCTAATTTAGATGTGTTAAGATTATTAAAATGCTGAGAATAGTTAGTATTAGGAGAATCATGATTACCTATTGCTGTAGAAACAGGTAATGACTTTAATGCTTCTAGACTTAAATATCCTGCATATTCAATCTCATTTCCAGTATATATTGGATTTTCCTTATCGCGTGATTGAATTTGATCTCCTGCTGATAGTATAAAACTTAGATTAGGCTGTGCTTTTAATGCAGTATTTATAGTGTTATTCCAATTAAAAGCATCATTTCTTACTGCAATATCTTGACCTTGTTCTGTTGTTGAACCAGTAGCCCGGTTACCACTTGAAGAACCTATTTGTGGATCACCAACATATAAAAAGCTAAAACTTTTTGTACTCTGAGTTTTATAAACAGTAGCATTGGTCCATTTTCCAGCTACCTCATAACTGTAGTAGTAAGTTGTGTTTTCCACAAGATTTGTTGCAGTAGTTTTATTTGATTTGTAGCCATTAGCTACAGATGTACTAATTACACTTAGTTCTTTTGCATCACTCATATCTTGAGCTTTTCCGATTTTTAGTTTTGGAGCAGTAACGGTATCTTTTGAATACCATGCAAAATTCAACTCTGTTGCATCCTTGCCAATGGTTAATGACATTTGTACTGGGTTATTTTTAATTGTTTCCCACGTAGTACACCAATCATCCCATTTACCATTCTGGGATGATTGCGTTTGACTTGCCTCCGTCCATCCATCATTATCTGCTGCAAATACTGAAATACCTGTAGTAGTAAGAATTGATGCAACCAAGAAAGCAGTAATTAATTTTTTTCTTACTTTTAACATATTTTATACCCCCTATAAGTATATTATTTTATTACCATTAATAAGTAACTATCATTATATTTATAAGTATAGGCTTATAATATTACAAAAATATTATGGTAATGTTAATTGTACGTTAATTTACAAGAACAGATTATTACACTTTATGTGGCAAGATATAAATTTTCCGGAAGTTTTGAGAGTTATTCTAAAAACTGGGACGAAGACGATTAAATAAAAGCTATTGATTTAAATCAATATTCTTCAATTTATTTCCAACTTTATCCATAATATTAATGTCGAAAAATTCATCCCTTTCTTCAGCACTAACCTCTACTCTCGCTATATCTTCATGGTGGCTTACCCTTATCTGCCTAAATCCTAAATCTAATAAAAACTGTTCTGCCCTTTCAACCATACTTAACTTTTCCACTGTTATCTCATTACCATATGGAAACCTTGATGATAGACATGCAAATGCTGGCTTGTTCCAAGTAAGTGCACCCAATTTCTTAGACAATTTTCTTATATCATTTTTTGTAAAACCAGCATCCTTTAATGGTGTAATTGCTATAACACTATTACCTAAAACATCTGTTGCAACCTTTAAAAGAAATGTGCTGGCGTAATTATAAAATCTTTAGCAATTAAGTTAGCTACCTCATCTGGATTATTTGCTATATATTCAGTAGCCCTTTTCTTAGACTCCCAAGCCTAAAGGCAAGTGGTTCTTAGGTACTAAATAACTCTCTTTAACATCACAAATGATATTAACCTAATTATTTCCCCTAAAAATTTCACTATCAAGAATTAAGTCCTTCATATATAAAATTCTATAAAAATATTATTAAAGAATATATGGAATAAAACATAACAATATTGTACAATAAAAGTAATTTATATAATAATAATTTTGAATAGAGGAAAATATAGTGGAGAGTGGAGAAAAAGTCACGATTAATTAATATATGTCTAGCTGGTTTTAAATTTTTGGAATTATGGTTGAACTAAAAGCATAGAAAATAAAAAAATTGCTGATAAAATTATAATTGATAACATTATTGAAGATAAAAAGAGAGCAGATGAAAAAGCAAGTAAAAAAAAGGGGGCGGATTCTTATGTTACAATCGTTATTAACTGGTGGGATAGTAATAGCAAGTATAATAATTCTTCTTAAATGGGAGAAAGTTAATAAAAATGTTGAACGTGAAAAAGTGATTGTAGTTGATAAAAAAGAAAGAAATCGAGTAAATAAAAATTATATACCACATTGTCCTAAGTGTTCATCATCAAATGTAAAACCTGTTAAAAATGGATTTGGAGTAGGTAAAGCTGTTATTTGGGGAACGTTATTAGGCCCTATAGGATTAGCTAGTGGAGCTATAGGTGCTAATAAGATTGAGATGAAATGTATGAATTGTGGACACAAGTATAAGAAATACAACTCAAAGTAGGTATTGATACTAAGCTCAAAAGGATGGATTAACAAGAATTAGGTATTTAACATCGTAAATTTAGTTCATAAACGATGTTCCATATGATAATTATAGTGCTAAAGAGTTTAGATAAATAAAAGCTATAAATAATGGAAGCCATTTGGCTTCCATTAAAAGTTCCATACATTTACTTTTTACTTAGTCCAGCCTGCGAATCAAATTTTCATTTACTGTACGAATCCACTGTTGATTCAATTGATCATCCTTGCCAAAACCTTGCATAAACTCAGATTGTAAGCATAATGCTGAATCTTCCTCTTCAATTTGTTCGTGAATTAGTGATAACCCACCTTCAGATACAGGTATAGTATATAACCAACCTATTGTACCATGATCATTATCTGCCTTCGCCTGTTCTAAAACAGCATAAAGCTTTTTTGTAGTTACTATTTCAGTAGCATAGTATTTTTCAAGTATTTCTTTAATATCCTTGAATTGATAATTATCATAAGCAGATACATTTATCTCATATTTAGCATTCTTATCATCTAAGTAACTAATAATATGTTTATAATGATCATACTCACCTTCAGCCTGCACACCAAAAAATGATGCCCATCCATCTAAATCTAAATCGGAAAAGTATCCTTGCATGTTGCGATAAATATTATGGTTATTTAATTCATGAGATATTTGCTGATTTAATAAAACTAATGTTGCTTTGGTTAATAACATTTAATCCCCTACTTTCATTTAATTATATTCAATATAATTAATATTATGTTGAGTCCTTTTTTATTACTTATGCCTTCTAAATAATCTACCTTTTTAAAAAAATCATTTTTCTTATGTATTAATAGCTATACCAATCATTTCATTATTGCCTAGAGTAATAATGTTTATTAAAGAAAAGAGAAAAACTAGGAGAAATGATATCCTTAGTTCAGAGATTTTATAGTTAAATATTAGTTTTAAAAAAAGAGATAACTTAAAGTTATCTCTTTTAAAATAGGATAATTTAATGCAGCTATCCCAACATATCTTCAAATACTTTGAAGCTTATAATGATTCAACCGCTACTTGTGATTCTACTTTAACTTCTATGTCAGTTACTATAGGCAGCTCTTTATTTATCTTAGCATAAACATTAAGTATATAGGCTTTGTCTATATAGTAATCTTTAGTGTCATCGGAAGGAGCATCAAATCTTAAATCTCTTAAAACTCTCGAAACAATACTAACGAGCCCTCTAGCACCCATCTTTTCTTCAATGGCAATATCTGCAATTGCTTCAAGGCAATCAGTGCTAAACTCAAGATTTTTCCCCAAATAAGCAAATATCTTTTTATACTGTTCAAACACACTAGTATCAAGCTTAAGTACCTCAATAAGATTATCTCTTGATAATGGATCTAAATTTGATAATACTTGAAATCTACCAAGCAACTCAGGAATTAACCCAAACTCCTGCAAATCTTTTTTAATTATGTTTGTCCTAAGATATTTTGTATATTCGTAATCTTTTTCATAATTCTTTACAGTTGATTCTACTGTACTAGCTACATCAAAACCTAATGATCTAACAATTCCTGGCTTAGTAAACTGTTTTAATCTATTATTGGGACTGAATTTAAGACGATTTTCCACAATAGTTTCAATACCATCAAAAGATCCGCCTGCAATAAATAAGATATTAGTTGTATCTACCTCAATCATTTTACTTGTGGGATTTTTACGACCTCCACCTTCTGGTACTCTAACAATACCACCTTCAACCATCTTAAGTAAACCTTGCTGAACGCCTTCTCCTGATACATCTCTTGTAATAGTCATGGTCTCACCCTTTTTGGCTATTTTATCAAGTTCATCAATAAATATAATTCCTTTCTGGGCAAGTTCAATATTGCCGTCTGCCCTTACTAAAAGTGAGTAAATCATACTCTCAATATCATCACCAACATATCCAGCCTCGGTCAAACTTGTAGCATCACCAATAACAAATGGTAACTCAGCAATATCTGATAATATTTTAGCTAATAAAGTTTTTCCAGTACCTGTTGGTCCAGTTAGTAATATATTGTGCTTTTCTAGTTCTATACCAGTTGCAATCCTTATCATATGATTATGTAATTCTATAGATAACTCTATTTTAGCCCCTTCTTGTCCTATTATAGACTGATCTAATAGTTCTTTTATCATTTTTGGTGTTATTGTTACCTTTGTTTCTTCTGATGTTATATTTTCGTTTAATTCCTCTTCCTGCTGTGGTTTTGTTACTATACTTCGTTTATTAAACATTTAATGCACCATCCTTTTAAATTTATACTACCTTTTTATACTTGCTATTTTTTATAAAGTTACTTTTCATTACTTTAATACTACTGAGATGTTTAGCAAGTGATTGAGTATTTTTCTTATTATGTATATTAATAGTGTCAAATAAATCACGTTGAACTTCTTTGCTCATTGGATATCTAACATCAATTCTATTTATATAGCTTACAATAACTTTAACATAAGCTAACAAAAAAAACTTAAATTTGTAGCTAATATAATAAAATTCTATTCTATATAGATTATATTTACAATTAAAACAAGTAACCCCATATCATTAGATATGGGGTTACTTGTGACAACATATATGGCAAATACGAATTAACATAAATCCACCTAGTCCAAAAATAAGTTTAAAGAAAGACATGAAAACATTTGTTAAAATCTTTTATCAAGAAAATTATTATTGTTTTCCTACTAAATCTTTATGTTTTAATACAGCTGGTGGTTGTTCGAGCCATTTATTATCAATCATGATTTTAGCGCCATTTTGGGAGTATTTCATAGTTTGAGCTGTGTATTTAACATATATTGCATACAAATCTACTCTTAAACTTTCTGACATAGCCATGCCAAGACTACCTACAGCTGAAGCGGATGACACTAATATATGAGTTAGCATCAATTTTTCCGAAAAAGGTGATATTGTAGAATCAGTTACAAAAGAATCTGGAGTAGAAGGAATTGGAATATCGTCATTTGAAAAAACCTCTGTTAATTCAGCGATTATTTTGGATGATAAATCTCTACCTTTAAAGAAATAATCTGATATTTCTTCATTCTTTGAAACCTGTCCGAATCCAGTAGTCATAGCTCTTCCAACTATATTTGAAAAAGTAATTCCAAACAATTGAGTAACTTCGTTTAAAAGCATTGGTCGTTTTTTACCCAAAATCCCTAGCAGAAAATTTTGGCTTTTAACATATTCAACTTTTTTAGCTACTTCTACAAATGGTGCTCTTATAAATATACCCTTTGATAATCGTAAATCTGCTGATTTGTTATATAGCTCTATAGAATTATTAATGCGTTTCGAGAAGTAATCTCTAATATCAGAACGGGCTATTTCATTTAAAATTAATGTGTAATTGTGCATTGCAATTCTTGACATATATGATAGATATGCCAAGTAGAAAGTATCTGAAAATAATCGTGGGGCATTAATATTAACATCATTATCCGTAAATCCATCTGGCAAAGGTAATCCCGCCTGATTAAAAAGCTCAGTAAGTTCTGTGACATTTTGATTTGACATATCAAATGTTTGCTGCAAAACGTCACGTATTTTCTTATCTTCTACTCTATTTAGAAAATAGCTAAGAACTCTTACTATTAGGCTCTCACTCATATAAGCATTCCATATCCCCGCTATTTCAGGTGCAATTAGTGGTACTGTTGTTTTTTTATTCATAAAAAACCTCCATTATAAATTTTTAGTTTTATATTTTATAAAATCAATTTGTAAATACTTGTATTCAACAATATAAGTATTTACAAATTCATTTTATTTAATGCTGTTATATGGTATATTCATAAAAAAAAATAAAATATGAGGACTCAATAGTGCAATAATCCAGGCATATATTGGTTTTTTATAATGAAGATATAATAGCGAGAACAATATATAATTGACTATGATAGAAAACCATATATTCCAACCATTAAAATGAATAAAATACCCCAATTTCATACCAATTAATTCTGCTATAGTATAGAGCGCAACATAAAATGAAATATGGGTAATGATTTTCATTGTTTTTTTAGGAAAATTAGGAATAAATAACATTACCATACTTGGATATACTGTTATACTAATAAATAAATCGGAAAAAGTGTGATTTAATATTTTTGTTTTATATTGCCATAATGCGTGATTATATGTTAAAAGAATACATACAACATTACTCAAAATAAAAAATAAAATTGTTGGATAATATTTTTTCCAATTCCTCCAATCCCCTGATTTATAACAGATACCAATAGATATAACTGCAAGAAATATAAGATACATAAAAACACCTACCTAACTCAATATAATAATAATTAGCAGTGGATAAATCATAATATTAATATGTCCCAATTTATTCGAATTATGTTTTTAATAAATTAAATTTTACAATGACTAATAACTATTTCGGATATAAAAATCATACATCCGTTTAATGTGCAATATAATAATTATAATCATAATTAAAGATACTATTTTTCCAAATGTCAGTTGTAATTGCTATATATATTATAATTTATTGGAAAAATACGGTACCAAATTGAGATAAGCTCATAATATAACAATAGAATTACTTTTTAAAGACATTTCAGAAGGAAAGTCACCTTCTGAAGTCGTCAATACATCTTCTATGAAGATGTTGCAGCTACGCAGGAGATGATTTAATAGTAGGTACTCTTTGTCTATATTAAAAATCATGAAAGGAAAGGTACATACATGGATTATTCTAAATATACTTGTGAACAATTAATTGAAAGAATAACTGAGTTTGAAATGCTTAACAAGGAACTCTTGATAGAAAAAGATCAGGAAAGCAAACTCAAGTTTGCCTGGTCTGGAAATTTGGGGCACTGGTATTTCAATATTAGAACTAATTCTGTTGTTTTTAATAACTTAAAAATAACTACTTTAGGCTATACCATGGAGGAGTTGCCGCAAAAAGTAAGTTATCAATTTTTTACAGATAAAATACATCCAGATGACTATCAGAACACGATGAATGCTATGCTTTTTCATATGCAAGGTAAAACCAGTATTTATGAGACTGAGTACCGCATTCAAGCAAAGGATAAAAGTTGGAAATGGTTTTATGATCGAGGTAAGATAACACAAAGAGATATTAATGGAAAACCTGAATTTGTAGCTGGTATAGTTTTTGACATAACCGCTAGGAAAGAACAGGAAATCAATTTAAAGAAAAAAAATAATAAGCTTATATATATTGATGAGTTAACTAGTGGTGCAAATAAAAAATCCTTTAATTTAAATGCTGAAAAACTTATAAGAAACAATCAAAAACAATACGTTTTTATTGCACTGGATATTGATAATTTTAAATTAATTAATGATATTTTGGGGTATGAAAAGGGAGATTCACTTTTAAAGCATATGGCTAATATAATATTTAGCTATATTAATCAATATGAAACCTTTGGGCGTATTACCGCCGATAAGTTCCTTTTACTTCTTGAATATGTGGATAAAAACAAACTAGAATGTAGGTTAAAAATAATCAATGAAGAAATTTCTAACTTTGAGTTTGATACTGACTCTAATTTTAATATAGTTGTATGTTCAGGTATTTTTGTGATTAAGGATACTAATATGGCAATTGATACTATGAACGATCGAGCAAGTCTTGCAGCTAATATAATTAAAGGAGGTTTCACCAGTGCGTATTTTTTCTACAACGATGCTATACGCAACAAGATAATTATAGAGAATACTATTGAAAACGAAATGTATAAAGCTTTACAGAATAGAGATTTTAAGGTGTTTTTACAACCTAAATATGATCTTAATACAGAAAAAATTTCAGGAGCAGAAGCACTAATTCGATGGCAGCACCCACAAAAAGGGATGATAATGCCAAACGATTTTATTCCTATTTTTGAGAAAAATGGATTTGTGACTAAGATTGATATGTATGTTTTTGAGGAAATATGCAAATTGCAGAAGGAATGGTCACAAGAAGGTCACAAGCCCCTTATTGTATCAATAAACCAGTCAAGACTTCATCTGAATAACCCAACATATATAGATACATTAAAATCTATTTTTTATGAATATGATATACAACCTGGCGTCATAGAATTAGAGATAACTGAAAGTGCATTTCAAAGCAATATGGATATTATATTTGACATCACGAGAAGACTTCACAAAATTGGTTTTAGACTATCTATTGATGATTTCGGATCAGGCTACTCATCATTAAATGTGTTAAAGGATATTTTTATAGACGTTGTGAAACTTGATCGTGAATTTTTAAAAGAAACGTCAAATTCAGCCCGTGGAAAAATGATAATTAAAAGTATTATTGCGATGGCTAAGGATTTAGAAATAGAAACAGTAGCAGAGGGTGTTGAAACAAAGGAACAGGTAGAGTTTTTACGTGGAATAGGTTGCGATTTGGCCCAAGGTTACTATTATGCAAAACCTATGTCCATTTTAGATTTTAAGACTCTGTTAAAAAAAGATGAGTACTATTTAAATTAAGCAATGGAGGATGAAAATGGCTTCTAAAAGAAGTATAGCATACATTTGAAAGAATGACGCCACTTCATCTGGTACAGACCCAATATAACTACAACAACCCCAAATGTTCCAAAATAGGAATCCTGTTGAATATTTTTTGTAATATATAGAGATATACAACTGATTTTTAGAAAATATTAGCCCTTATATTTGAAATTTATGTTACAATTAATATAAGAATAAACTATAATTTAGGATAATTTTATGGGAAGTAATAAGTAATGTCCAATTTATGGATATATATTATTTATGAGAATTGAAAAACCTGAAAAATTTAAGTAGTTCATAAAGTTCTTATAAGCGAAAAAACTTACCGACTTTCTTAAATAGATAAGTCGGTTTTTTATTCTTATATTCTCAACATTGTCTACTAAAGCTATACTTTTTAGTGCTTTATATTCTGTGATTTTTATTGCTTTAAAAAAGGTTATAAAATATTCTAAAACATGATTTTTTAAGTAAAGAGTTACAATACAACTGTAATTTATGACAAAGCAAATAATAGTGATTTTATTAGTTGCTTACTTTAACAGGATAAGGAGGATTATATATGATACAACTAAAAAAAATAACTAAGATTTATGATAATAACGTAATTGCATTGTCCAATATAGACATAACTATTAAAAAGGGGGAGTTTATATTCCTTGTAGGTCCTAGTGGAGCGGGTAAATCTACTTTTGTTAAGATACTTCTAAAAGAGATAGACCCAACTACAGGTAGCATTTTTATAAACAATCTTGATATAACAAAATTATCTAGAAAAAAAGTACCATATCATAGAAGAAAAATCGGAGTGGTTTTTCAAGATTTTAGATTAATTGATACATTAAATGTTTATGAAAATGTGGCTTTTGCACTTAGGGTAACAGAATCTAGCGAAAAAGATATTAGAAAAAAAGTACCTTATGTTTTAGACTTAGTGGGACTATCAAAAAAACATATGGCATTTCCTAATGAAATTTCTGGTGGAGAGAAACAAAGAGTATCACTTGCAAGAGCAATAGTAAATAATCCTACTTTGCTAATAGCCGATGAGCCAACAGGAAATCTAGACCCTGCAACAGCATTAGGTATTATGGATATTTTAAAGGATATTAACAAAGCGGGTACTACTGTAATTATGGCAACACATGCAAAAAACATAGTAGATGCTATGAAGAAGAGGGTACTTGCTTTAGAAAAAGGTGTTCTAGTTAGAGATGAGCAAAGGGGAAGATACGGTTATGAAGATTAGTACTTTAAATTTATTATCAAAAGATGCTTCAAAAAATCTTAGAAACAATGCTACTACTAGCATTTCCTCCATGACTTCAATAATGTCAACGTTATTTATTTTAGGACTATTTGTGCTATTCATGTTGAATCTTAGAATGGGAATTATCGGTATATACTCCCAATATGAAGTGCGGGTGACTTTAAAAGATGATATAAAGATTACTGAACAGCAAAATATAAATAAAAAAATATATGCGTCGAATGTTGTATCTAATATTACTTTTAAAAATAATACTCCCCTACCAGCATCATATATATTAAAAGTGAATGGACAAAATGATATACCTAAAATAATTTCTCAATTCAAAGGTGTACAAGGTATAGATAAAATTAACAGTAGTCAAAACATTCCTAATAAAATTTTGGGAATGATTAAAATAATTCAATGGTTAGGAGTAATACTTTCTCTTATACTTATGGTAGCAACATTTTTTTTGATTAAAAATACAATAAAACTTGCTATATATTCAAGAATTAATGAAATTAATATGATGCAATATCTTGGTGCAACAGATTGGTTTATTAGACGTAAATTTATTTTTGAGGGGATAATAACTGGATTCTTAGGTTCAATGTCCGCAGTAATAGCACTTTATTTCTTATATAGTTTTGCATATCGCCAAGCAAATTCTTATTATGCAACACTGTTCATTAGTTTTATAAAGCCGTCGTTTATATTCACAACTATATCTTGGAGATTTATAGTTATTGGAATAATTCTAACTACTATAGGAAACATTTTTGTTATAAAAAAGTTATTAACAGTTTGAAAAACGGTATATTATTGCTGATACATCATACTCCCCCCCTCTGCACGATATGAATACTTAACGAACTTTGGCTATTTAACTTATATATAAATTAATTTAATTATCGAAAACTATTATTTTTATTTACTGTTATTCATTAGTATAATATATCTCATTGTAGGGCAAAATAAATTTACATTAAAAATATTGATAGATGGAGGTAGTTATAAATGAATAAAAATGATGGTATTTCCAAAAATGACAATTACACCAAAAACGCTAATAAATATGATGTAGAATTTAGTAGTGAAATTAGTGAAGAACAAAAAAATGACTTGTTAAATCAATCAGATTATTCAAATATTACTGACGAACAAATCAAGTACCTATTAGCAAACAATAATTAAAGTAGATAACATGAAATGCTGAAACTCCTACGCCTAAAGGCAGGGGGTTCTTAGGTGCTAAATAATTAGTGTTAACATCACGAATGATATTAACACTAATTATTTCCCCTAAAAGTTTAATAATCAAGAATTAAGTCCAATCCACTTGCGATATTATAACGCACGTTTCAAGACGTTTTTGTAGCCCCTCAAAATTTATTTCTTCAACATAAAACCACATTACAATTTTTTAATAACTCACTCGCCATTATGTTGTGCTATTGATGTCTCATATCGGCTTGTACTCTATATAAATCTTTCAGTTTTTTTTAGCCTTACTATATTTCTTTGAATATTTTCATTCTAATTTGACACCTTTTTTAATAGTACCATTTTCATTAAACCCCAATTCTTGTTTTTTTTATTCATCAATGGTTTTCAACCATTAATTATATTTGTTATATAAATATTCTCCCTCAACATAAGATATAACAAAGATAGTTAAAGATGCATCTAGCTCCGCAGGAGATATCCACCGAAAGATTTTATGAGCGATGCAAATTTACTAATAGTTTATATATTTGAATAAGAATTAGAGGCATAAGAGAGAAGCCATATATTATGCCATGTTGATTTAAAGTTAAGGGGGCTACTTCAAAAACTCCCATAAGTGGCTCAAATCTTAAAATAAGTTCTAAAAGTAAATAACCTAATATGGTGGCAATCCATAAATATCTATTTGAGAAAACTCCTATTTTAAATATTGATTGCTGTGACCTTGAGTTAAATCCATGGAGCAATCTTGATAAACATAATGTTGCAAATGCCATTGTACTTGCAACTATTTTATCACCGGTTGATAATCCTATATGGAATACTGCCATAGTCCCTAGAGCAATGAGCAATCCTTCAATTATTACTTGCATTGCAAAGGATTTATTTAATATAGGTGAATTTGTATTTCTAGGCTTTTCATTCATTATATTTTTATTATGAGGCTCAAGTCCTATTGCAATAGCTGGAAGACTATCTGTAACCAGGTTGATAAATAGAAGGTGCACTGGTGCAAAAGGCATTGGCAGTGCTGTAAGTGAAGCATAAATCACTGATAATATACCTGCCGTATTCCCTGATAATAGGAATTTAATTGAATTTTGTATATTTGAATATATACTTCTGCCATTGGAAATTGCCTTTATAATTGTTGAAAAGTTGTCATCCATAAGCACTATAGAAGCAGCGTCTTTAGCAACCTCAGTACCCGTTATTCCCATAGCAATACCAATGTCTGCTTGCTTTAAAGCAGGTGCATCATTTACACCATCACCAGTCATTGCCACAACATTCCCTAGTTCCTGCCATGCTCTTACTATTCTTATCTTATGCTCTGGGGATACTCTTGCATATACAGAAATATTCTTTACCACAGTTTTAAGTTCTTCATCACTTAAGGAGTCAAGCGCGTATCCATCCATAGCTTCAGATTCGCTATTCAATATCCCAATTTGTTTTGCTATGGCAGAGGCAGTTATTTTATGATCTCCAGTTATCATTACTGGTTTAATACCTGCCTTTATACAATCTGACACAGCTGTAGCAGATTCCATTCTTGGAGGGTCCATCATGGAAATGAGCCCAACAAATATTAAGTCGTTTTCATCATTAATACCAATTATTTTGCCATTTTCTATTTCTTTATAAGCAAAGGCTAAAACTCTCAGTCCACTTTCAGAAAACTCCTTATTTACTCTTTCAATATCCCTTTTGTCATCCTCGGTCAGAATTTTAACTCCACTTGATGTGACTACTTTTATTGTTCTTAATAAAAGTATATCAAGTGCACCCTTGGTTATCATATATGTTTTGTCTTTAAGTTTATTGGCTGTACTCATTAGTTTTCTATCAGAATCAAAGGGTACTTCAGAAACTCTTGGATAATCTTTTCTAATATCTAACTCATCCAAATCATATGTTTCACCTAGGTTTACAAGTGCAACCTCAGTAGGATCTCCAATCTGTTTATTTTCAATAGTTACAGCATCATTACATAATAATGCCATTAGTACAAGGTTCTTTTCCAAAAGCTTCTCATGATCAAGTTCATCATGAGAAAGTACCTTTTCATCAACATATAACTTTTGTACAGTCATTTTATTTTGTGTCAGCGTTCCAGTTTTATCTGAGCATATTACTGAAATACCTCCTAAGCTTTCAACTGCATGAAGCTTTCTTACAATAGCATTTTCACGAGACATCTTTTGAGTCCCAAGGGCAAGAACTATTGTTACTATTGAGCTTAATGCTTCAGGTATTGCAGCAACAGCAAGGGATACAGCAAACATTAACGATTCAATAATTGCATGTCCTCTAAATATATTCAGGGCAAAAATAAGGGATGATATTACAAGTATTACAAAGGCAAGTTTTTTCCCGAAGTTATCTAAATTAACCTGTAATGGAGTCCTTTTTTCCTTTGCAGTTTCTAAAAGGTTAGCTATTTTACCTAGTTCTGTTTTCATTCCAATAGCAGTAACTACAATTACACCCCTTCCATAGGTTACAAAGCTTCCGGAAAACACCATATTTTTTTTATCACCGATTGCTACATTATCTTCAGTTATTATTTCAGTTATTTTCTGAACACTTTCTGACTCACCTGTAAGTGAACTTTCATTTATTTGAAGACTGTAATTTTCAATTATTCTTCCATCAGCACTTACATAATCACCTGCATCTAAATACAATATATCGCCAACTAGCAATTCCCTTGAAGGAATTGCTAGTTTTTGACCATTTCTTAAAACCTTGGCTGTTGGTGAAGAAAGAGCCTTAAGACTATTCAAAGATTGTTCCGCCTTGATATGCTGAACAGTTCCAAGTATTGCATTTATAACAACAACTATAATAATAACAAGTGTACTCTCAAATTTTCCAAGAAAAGCTGATATAACTGCAGCACCTATAAGGATTAGTACTAAGAAGTCCTTAAATTGTTCTAAGAATATCTGTATGTGACTTTTTCTAGCTCCTTGGGTTAATTCATTAAAGCCCTCTTCTTCTCTGCGATTTTTTATTTCAAGTTCATTTAGCCCCTTCTCTGTAACACCGAGAGTTTGCATCACCTCTTCTGATGTTTTATTATAAAATATGTTCATTAATCTTCCCCTTCCTAGAGCAGTTATTATATTATTATCAATATATGCCTAATATATGCCCAATATGACTTTATAGTGCTATTACGAATTTGATATTTATTGTTCTTGTCATAATTATTTTTTTCCTCCATTTTATTCTCCCCCTTTGTTAGTCATTTAATCCAAAGCCGCAAATACCATATCCTCAGATTTCAATAAGAAACAATAGGTGAGAAACTAAATCGTTATCGTTATACGTATTTTTTTTATATATATTTATACTTAAACTAATTTAAATTTTAGAATTTGTACTTCACTTGAATTCGGCCCTATCATCACTGTGAATTTACCCTTTTCTGACTTAAACTCATTACTTAAAGTATAGAAACGTAACATTTTCTCACTGATTTCAAAAGCAACTTCTACTTCTTCTTTAGCCTTTAAATCAACTTGTTTAAAACCTTTCAACTCTTTAACTGGTCTTACTACACTACCACTTATATCTCTTATATATAATTGAACTGTTTCCCTACCATCTATCTTACCTATATTTTTAACATTAACTTTTACAGTTATTTTATCTTCTTTAGTCATTTCACAGTTATCTAAAGTAACTTCACCATATTCAAAACTAGTATAACTAAGCCCATATCCAAATGGATATAATGGTGCATTAGGTGCATCTAAGTAATGAGTAACATATCTCTCTGACTCTTCATTTAACTTTGGTCTTCCCGTATTAAAGCAATTATAGTATACAGGTACTTGTCCAACATTGTATGGGAATGCCATAGTTAGCCTAGCGCATGGATTAACATCCCCAAATAATATGTTTGCTATTGCATTTCCACCTTCTGTTCCAGGGTACCAAGCTTCTAATATAGCGTCAGATTTTTGTGAAAGCTTATTTATATCTAATGGTCTACCATTAAATAATACAACTGCTGTTGGCTTATTTAATTTTAATATTTCTTCAGCAAATTTTTCTTGAACTCCAGGTAATTTAATATTTGTTCTACTTCCACCTTCTCCACTTAAATCAGCATTCTCTCCTAATGCTAGAATTATAACATCAGCTTCTTTTGCAACATTTATAGCATCTACAAAGTCTTGATCTGACATAGATTCTATTTTACATCCACATCCATTTGATACTTGCACTCTATCCTCTCCTAGTTTATTTATTAATCCATCTTTTAGCGAGACTGTTTCTTCAAACTTTCCTTGCCATGACCATCCACCTAAAATTTTATTATTATCTGCAAAAGGTCCTACCACTGCGACTTTTTTAACATCTTTGCTAAAAGGCAAGACGCCTTCATTTTTTAAAAGAACCATTGACTTCTCAGCTGATTTCCTTACAGACTCTCTATGCTTTTCACATAAAAAAAGTTTAGCCTCTAATTCCTCATCTGCCCCTCTAAACGGATTTTCAAACAACCCCAAATCTTTCTTTAATTGAAGAATTCTCATTACACCTTCATCTATTAAATCTATATCAACATTTCCTTCCTTCACTAGCTCTTCTAAATTATGGATATAGTGAGGTGTCATCATTTCTATATCAACTCCAGCTTTTATAGCCTTTTCTGCTGCTTCTTTTCCATCTTCCGCTACCCCATGAGAAATCAATTCTCCTATTGAACCCCAATCAGATACAACTATCCCATCAAAATCCCATTCTTCTCTTAATACATCTCTCATTAGCCAAGTGTTACCTGATGGTGGAACACCATCTACAGTATTAAATGCAGTCATTATCATTCTAGCACCTTCTTCAATAGCTGCTTCATATGGTGGCAAATAATATTCTCTTAAATTTCTTTCAGACATATTTACAGTATTATAATCTCGTCCACCTTCTGCAGCTCCATAAGCAGCGAAATGCTTAACACAAGCTACTATGTTTTCATCACTAGTTAAATCTCCTTGATAACCTCTTACAAATGCTCTTGCAAAAAGGCTATTTAAATATGGGTCTTCCCCTGTTGCTTCCATAACTCTTCCCCATCTTGGATCTCTAACTAAATCAACCATTGGTGAGAAGGTCACATGTATTCCCCCTGCTGCTGCTTCTTTTGCTGCTACAATAGCAGATTCTTCAGCCATTTCCATATCCCATGAGCATCCAATAGCTAGTGGTATTGGGTATATTGTTCTATATCCATGAATAATATCTGCCATAAATAATAAAGGAATTTTATTTATACTTTTTTCTAAATAAGCGCTTTGAATCTCCTTCATTTCTTTTGCTCCTGAAATCCCTAAAACAGAACCAGCTCTATTTATTTGATTTGGGCTTATATTCAAATCTTTCATTGGACCAGTTACTTCACCCTTATTATTATCACTAAATATAAGTGGAGCTAATTGCAATAATTGGCCTATTTTTTCTTCAATACTCATTTTCTCTAATAGTTCTTTTAGCTTAATATTTTCACTCATAATCATCTCTCCCTAACTTTTACATTTCTAATATTTAATATTTTCTAGAAACGTTTCGTATTTTTAAAAATATATCCCAACTATTTATAGTCGGAATGCTGAAAATTATTTTACTTTTTTTATTAAGCTTTCTCTAATTATGAACTCAGTTGATAGCATTTTACTTTTATTATCAAAGTTACCTTTTAAATTATTAAATAATGTGTGGGCTGCAAGTACTCCTAAGTCATATGCGGGTCTTCTTATTGTTGTAAGTTTTGGTGTTATATAATTGCATAAGAGTATATCATCAAACCCCATAACTGATACTTCCTCCGGGATTTTTATATCTGCTTCTTTCAATGCCCTTATAGCCCCTATAGCCATTTCATCATTTGCTGCACATATTATCTCTGGCAAATTATCATTTTCTATAAATTCTTTTGTTATATTGTATCCACTTTCTTCTTCAAAATTTCCTATGCAAGCCCATTCACTTTTAAGGTTTAGCTTAAAATCCTTTATACCTTCCATAAATCCTTCATAACGCTTCTCGCTATCATAAGTTCCAATTGGACCATTTATTAAAGCTATATCATTATAACCTTGATGTGATGCGAACTTTATAGCATTATAACAAGCATTTTTATTATCAATTAAAACATTTGATATATACTCATTATTTAGTTCTCTATCAAGAACTACTATAGGAAATTTACTTGTAGCATATTTTTTTATTATTTCATCACTTATTGTAGTTGATAGTATTATTGCTCCATCCACTATAGATTGAGAAAATAATTTAGTTACTTTGTTTTTTCCTACCATACATTCTGCTACAACTATTTCATAGCCATTGGCTTTTATAACATCTCTAGCCCCTCTTATAATTTCACTATATATAGGTCCATTAAAGTTATTTAAGAAAACACCTATTATTTCTGTCTTTTTAGTCTTTAGACTTCTTGCAATCCCACTTGGCTTATATTCAAGTTTTTTTGCTGCATCTATGATTTTTCTTTTAGTTTTTTCACTAACACTGCCCGTATTATTTAAAGCATAAGATACAGTAGAAATAGATACCTTGGCCAATTGAGCTACATCTTTAATATTACTCATTTAATCTACCTTTCTATATTTATTTTATTAGTTTAATAAATAAGTATACTTTCCATAGTGGAAAGTATACTTATTTATAAAACTATTCTATCATTCAAAGTAATTATTTCATACCCGATACATTGAATCCATCTAAGATATATTTTTGAAAAGCTATAAACATAATAATAATTGGAATCACCATAAAAGTCGAACCCGCCATTTGTAACGCATAATTACTAGAATATTGTCCTTTTAATAAAGATAAGCCTACTGAAAGAGTATAAAACTTTTCATCATTAGCCATTATTAATGGCCATAAGAAAGAATTCCATCCAGCAATAAAAGCTAAAATTCCTTGTACTGCAATGATAGGACGACATACAGGTAGAACTATTCTAAGAAAAATCCGTGCTTCACTTGCTCCATCTAATCGAGCTGCCTCTAGTAATTCATCTGATATATTAGACATGAACTGTCTAAATAGAAATATTCCAAATGCCCCAACTAATCCTGGTAATACAATTCCAACCATTGTATTCGTTAGTCCTACCTTGCTTAATATTAGGTAAACAGGAATCATTGTAACTTGTCCGGGAATCATCATAGTTGCAAGTACCATATAAAACAAAACTGTTTTCCCCTTAAATTTATACTTTGCAAATCCATATCCAGCCATAGCATTTAAAAATAACCCTCCAAATGAACATGCCACAATTATTAATGTATTTTTCAAATAAAGTAAAAAATTAAATTCTGTGAAAAGCTTTTTGAAATTTTCAATAGTAAGCTGTCGTGGCCAAATTGTAGGAGGAATCCTCATGATTTCTGCATCTGTTTTTAACGAAGATAATATCATCCAAATAAATGGAGTTATCATAAATAAGCCTCCGACAGCTAAAATAACTCCTACAATTATTTTGGCTGTCTTATTTTTACTTTTTTTTCTTATTTTATTCATCTAAAAAATCCCTCCCTACTAAATTTAATTATCATTATTTTTTTTCTGAATTCTGAATTGAATTAATGTAATTATAATTATTGCAATAAATAGGATGAATGAACCTGCTGCTGCGTATCCAAATTTACTTAATTGGAATCCATTTCTATAAATAAATAATGCCATTGAGGTTGTGCTATCTAACGGTCCGCCATTAGTCATTATAAATGGTTCTTCAAAGAATTGGAGCCATCCGATCATTGTTGTTATTGTTACAAAAAATATTGCAAACCTAAGCATTGGCACTGTTATTTTAATTAATTGTTGCCATTTGTTAGCTCCATCAAGCGATGCTGCCTCATAATAATCTTTAGGTATCCCCTGAAGTGCGGCTAAAAAAATAATCATATTAATACCAATTGCACGCCATAATGCTAATATAATAAGTGAAAATTTAGCTATAAGTGGATCCTGTAACCAATTCACTGCTGAAATATTAAAATATGATAATATATGATTGAAAAAACCAAAACTCGGATTATATAAATAACTCCATACAATAGCTACTGCTACTACATTTGTAATTGATGGAGTGTAAAAAATCACTCTAAAAATTCCAAAAAATTTAGATTCTCCAAATTTAATCATAACCGCAATACCTAATGAACATATTACTACTAAAGGAACTCCAATAACTACATAAAATATAGTATTAACTATTGATTTTATAAAAATAGGATCTTTGAAAATATTTTGATAGTTTTCAATTCCAATAAAATTTATCTTAGACCAATCACCTAATCCAATTAAACTCATATCAGTAAAGCTAATGAAAAAGGCAAGAAAAATTGGAAGCAATGAAAATACCAATAATAATATAAGTGCAGGAGAAATAAAAATATAGGGAGTACTTTTATTCATAAATTTTTTCATATTTCTAACAGATCCTTTCTATAAATTGAAGATTATTAACCAATATTCTTGATTAACAATCTTCCTATTATATATTTATTTTTTATCTAATAGTATTTGTGTTTCTTTATTGAATAAATCCATCTCTTTTTGAACATCTTGACCACCAAGATAAATTTTTTCAAAATGTTTCAAATATGATTGAGCAATTTCTTCAAACTCAGGAATTAGAGGCATTGGTTGTGAATTCTTCATCTGATCCCCAAACACTTTATATTTTGGATCATTTTTTAATTTATCATTTTCCCATGCTTTTTTAGATGTAGGCATTGCATTTGTCTTATCTAACCATTTTAATTGTGTTTCTGATTTTGTCATAAATTCAATGAATTTAGCTGCATTATCTTTGTTTTTTGAATATTCAAAAATAGTTAAGTTTGACCCGCCTAGACTTGATGTATTGTTTTCTTTAGCTGGTAATGGTGCTGTTGACCACTTTCCTTCGATACCTTTAACAGTTTCATTAACGCTTTTTACCATCCATGGTCCACTAATAAACATAGGAATTATTGGATCTTCTCCAGAAAATGTTTGTGTAACATCCATTCCTAAATCTTCTTTAGGCGAATAACCCTTTTGTATAAAATTATTTAAATAAGAAATAGAATCTACAAATGTCTTTTCATTAAATAATGCTTTATTATTTTCATCAATTAATTTTGATCCATTTTGTCTAGCAAACATAAATCCTAATGATTGCTCTTTTGCATCTATAGAAATACCATATTTATCATCTCCACGCGCGGCTAATTTAACTGCTGCATCCTCCAATTCTTTCCAATCTTTAGGAGCCTTAGAATAGCCTACTTTTTCTAAAGTATCCGTTCTATAGAATAAAACTCTTGTTTCAGCTGCCCATGGAATACCATAGTTTTTATTATCATATATATTGGTCTTAACTGAACCTTCAAAGAAATTATCATTTGCAAGTGATGGATATTTCTCAATATATGGTCCCATATCTGTTAATGCACCCGCTGCGTGAAACTCTGGCATCCAGGTTGTGCCCAGTTGCAAAACATCTGGTCCTGATTTTGATGCTACAGCAGTAAGTAACTTATCATGTGCACTAGACCAAGGAATTGCCTGAACATTAACTTCTATACCCGTTTGTTTTGTGAAATCTTCTGATACTTCAGATAAATATTTAATCTCATCGCCCATACCCCAAACTTTTAGGGCCTCCTTTTTATCAACACTACCACTATCTTTTCCTGATGAACAACCTGCAAATAACATTACTGATACCATTGTCAAACAACATAAGTTAATAATTTTTTTCTTTTTCATTATTATCCCCTCCATTTTTTATATATAAAAACATTTAAATTTTCTATTAGAAACGTTTTTATTTCTAATTAAAAAATATTGTTTTCTTTATTTAGATTAAAAATATTTCAACTACATCATTATCTTGTGATAAAGTTTCTAGTAACTCTTTATCTATCCTAGCTCCACCACATCTATATTTATTATTTATCAACTCAAACTCTATATTTTTTCCATTTAATTTTATATTTTTTATACTTTTTCCACTTTGCTTAATATTATAAACAAACGCTATATTTTTATTATTGTATTTATAATCAAACCTCAATCCATCTAATTCATTTGGTATTATTGGATCAACGATTATATCCTTAGCTGTGAACCTTAATCCCAATACATTTGAAACTATTTGATTTAAATAAATTCCAGGTCCACTTGAATATATTCTCCATCCACCCTTAACCTCCACTTCACCAGTATGCAACTTATCAAAGTTTTCTTGGAAATCATAACGTGAATCAAAAGCTCCATCTGAACTACTAAAATAAGAATTACTTTGACGAATTCCAGCATTTTTAACACTTTCTTTTATATTAATTGGATTAATTGCAAACATTGCTTTCCAGGCATCATCTGCTTTACCTAACTTAGCCATAGCTTCAATAAACCTAATATGTGCATGTGTATATTGTAATCCTATTTCGCGTCCAACATTAGCTGCTTGATCTGCACGTTGGAAGAACTCACTTACCCCACCTTTATATGTTGCAGGTTTATTCATTAAGCGAACGCCATCTGGGAACATTAAGTGTTCTTCTATAAGTTCTACATTCTTTTTAGCTTGTTTTTCATCAACAAGTTCACTTATTATACTTCTAGTCATTGGTAGTAGACGATATTGTATTCCTGTCTTTTTATCATCTGGGTGAAGCATATAATCTATCTCTTCACCTTCTTCACAATAAGCAAACCCTGCAATAACATTATCCTTAATAAGGAATTTATTAAATGCATCTTTAATATCAGTTGATATTTTGCTAATTTTTTGTGCATATTCTGGATCTTTATTTACAATAACCTTCCCTAATTGGCCTATTGACTGGTATGCTAAAGCCATTGTCCATGAACTTACAAGTTTCTCTCTTAAATCTTTGTTAGCGGGTTGTAATGTATCATCCCAATCTCCTCCTCCATATGATATTAATGAAGTATCATATAAGAATCTTTCAGAAATACTTTTTATTGAGCGTTTAATATGTACTAAAATAGTTTCTTCGTTTAATATTTCCCCATGAGGAAAACTCCTGTAAACAAGTTCTTTATCCAAGATTGAATCATCACCAGTAGCTGCTATATAATCTCCAACTACCTTTAGTGGCCAGAACACTACATCTCCATGACTATCATCTTGTTGCATATTATATTTATCAAACATAAACCATTGTGGCCATTCCCCTGTTTCAAAAAATTGATGTCTAAATATTTCTTCTATAATTTCCTTTAATAATTTATAATTTTGAGTCATCATAAAGTACTCTATAGGTCCTTGGCAAACATCACGTGTTCCCCACGCCGCTCCTCCAGATTGCTCTAGGCCATGTGGAACTGCAAAGTGAATTAATGCATTATGAGTGTACCACCAAAATATTTCATTGATTTTTTCTATATCATATTTATCATTCTTTTTATCTGATGATAATTTAAATCCACAAGTTAATTTTTTATAAAGTTTTGCAAATTTTTCTTTTTCAATTTCTAGACAATAATTTTCTAAAGATTCATCTGACTTAGTTAATCTTCCTTGAATTACTATTTTAAATTCTGAAACTCCCTCTGTCTTAATTGTCATTAAAGTTCCATTTCTAGTTATTCTATCTTTATAGAATATAGAATCGTCACTTAATTCAAAGTTAGTTCCTAAAATATTTATATTATAATGAATTTCTGGATACGTATTTGATAAGCATGGATTTTCCATTGCTGAAATTATTATTTTTTCTTCTTTTCTATTTACATTAACGGGTTGTTCAAATTCATTTAAACCCATAACTAATTGATTAGTCACTAAGAACTCATATGATTTATTTTTTTCCGATTTTACTTCCAGTATAATATCTGATTTGTTTTTTGCAGCATAAGATATAACAGTTAATATATCATCCTCAAATTTATAAAACCATTTTGAATAATTTACTCCAATTTCATATGCAGCTGGCATAGTTAGCATTCTAAATTCTCCATTATATTTTACGTAAATGCGTTGTCCTGTATTTTTAAGAATATTTAAAAGCCCACGAGCTGTTGATAATAACTTATTTAAATTTGTATTTCCAACAACAACTTGAGCATTAAATATTCCAAACATATAATTTGTTGATGTAATTAATCCAGAACTTATTTTTTCTTCATTTATACCAGTTGTTATTATATTCCCGTGTGGACGTTCAACTTGCAATTCCTTTTCTTGTAACACTACATGACTGTGGTCATTTGTAAAGAATGATGCTAACTTACCATTATTCATCTCCTGCATCCTGCGAGTTAAGAAATATTTATTTAATTCATCTGTTGTGAATTCTTCTGAAATTAATGATTCCCCAAATTCTTTTTTTATTCCAATTTTAGGAACCTCAATCACGATTTCTTCTTCAAGACATAATTTTTTTTCGTAAGCATTTTTAATATCATCGGCAAACTCTATTTCAATAACAGCATTTTTATGAGTTTCTTTAAATAAACCATAAAAAATCACATTCGATTTTTCTTCTATATTAATTTTTTCTGTTTGCATAGCTATATATGAAAGTTCAAATTGATAATTTATATTTGGAAGATTCATTTTTAAAGCCTTTGGTATATTTGTTATCTTATATTCTTTTCCAAAAAATTGCATTTCATCTGTAGAATACCCTACAATATTTGTATTTAATGACCCTTGTTGTAAATAGGGGAACTTATCTCCTTGATCTTGATCTTGATTTTGATTTTGATTTTGACGTGAACTAACAACAAATCCATTATTTCCACTTATAACTTTATGATCTAAATATTGACTCATATAAAGTTCATTTGTTACTGTTCCACCTTTATCTGCCACACTTATATCTTGAGCATATAATATGTCTACTATTTCTCCGTTACCGTCTAAATCAATTGACCAAAACCATGTTGATTCATCCGCTAATGTAAATGTAACCGTGTAATCTATTTCTTTTACAGTACCTCTCCACATAGCCTTAGTAGAATTATAACTAAATTTACTTTCTGATTTAATTCCTAGTAACGGAAAAACATCTATTTCCTCATCATTGTATATTCTTAAATAAATGTTATTAGCTGATCCTTCGACTGTATTTCCTAGAAATTGATTTATTAATATATCTCCGCTTAAAAACTGTAATACATCTCCCGTAGGCAAAAATTCGAATTTGCTATTTCCTTTTAAAAATTGAATTGGCTTAACTTTTTGTTCAAGTATCATAACAATACCTCCATACATTAGTATAATGTAGCTAAAATCGAAACGTTTCTTGTTCTTTAGTAGATTGTATCACTAATAATGTTTCTATGCAACCATTTACATTTTGTTATTTTGAACAATTACTTCTTTATTTGTTTCCAACGATTAGCAAAACAAATTGTGATTACAATTTATTCATTTCCATACTTCAGATGGTTTCAACTACTTAATTGAGCAAATAAAAAAATGTTAAAGCTTAAGAGCTTTAACATTTTTTATCATTACCAATTAATAAATTCTTATACTTACACTTCCCGACCAGTGTTATATCTTTTAAAACCCATTTCTTAAACATTTGCCATTGATTTTCTGATAGCTTGAAGTTCCTCAAATTCTAAATAAGCAGATACAAGAAGCAGATTTGCTACTGCTAAAATATTTTAACTACAGTACCCACACTCACAAAGTTAAAGAGGTCCTCTACATCATTTGCATACATTCGCACGCAGCCATTTGATGCAGCTGTGCCTATGGAAGAAGGCTTATTTGTGCCGTGTATCCCATAATGTGGTTTCGACAAGCCCATCCATCTTGATCCAAAGGGTCCTCCAGGATTAACCTGTTTGTTTACTATTGTAAAAGTGCCAATAGGGGTAGGGGTTGTTGGTTTACCCGTAGCTACAGGATACGCCTTAAAAAATATCCCATTACGATATAAGGTAAGTATTTTTGCTGTAGTGCTTATAGTAATTCTAAAAAGAAAAGGCATAACAGATACACATATGACAAGACCTTCATACAGATTTAATGGGTTTATGCCAGGGTTAGCATTTAATAAACTCTGCACGGGAACATTAAATGATTTTGAAATCGTGGCGAAAGTTTCCCCTTTTCTGATAACGTATGTGTTCATCATCGGGCAAACTGACTGCTTGGATTTTTCCTGGGATATACAAATAACTTGCCCTATAAGTAACTTCTCTGGTACAATACCCGGGTTTACTAATAGTATTGAATCTATTGTAGTATTAAATGTATTGGCGATAGAAGCTAATATATCTCCTGATTTTATTTTGTAGGGGAAAGTGCCAATGGGGCAGGTAAGAACCTGACGATATAAATATTTATAAATCATAAAACTCACCTCAAAGTTAAATTATTAGTAGATACCATTACTGTATCTTTACTGTTGTCACTACAGGGATAAGGTTAAAGAGCTCGTTTACATCTCGGTTAGATAATACTATACTACTCCCTTTTGAAACATTTTGAATAAACGTAGGATTATTCGTACCCTGTATGCCAAACCCGGGTTGAGAAAGTCCAAGCCATCTGGCACCTCGTTCTACACCCGGATCTACCTGCTTATTTACTACTTTGAAAGTACCCCTAGGAATTGGATCAGAAGGATTTTCTAGCCCAATTATGTATGTTTTAAATAAATTTCCGTATAGGTATACTTCAAGTTTACGCTGTACTACATTTATTTCAATGTTAACGATAGGAGGTGCAACAGGTATGCATAATACCTGATCTAAATACAAATCATTAGGTTCAATTCCATAGTTTGAATACAATAGCTGACCAGGCGTAATGTTAAAGCTTATAGCGATTGAATTTATGGTATCGCCTTGTGCGACAACATAATAATTAGTTGTGGGACATGATGGGTACATTTGAATCTTTATAGGTATGCATATTTGTTGTCCAACTAGCAAAGCATTAGGGTTTATGCCAGGGTTAAACTGAACTATATCCTGTACAAGAGTATTATAGAAAACTGCTATATTTCCTAAAGTATCTCCCGCTCTTACAATATAAGGTACCGATCCAGCAGGACAAAGGTCGTCGGAACTTCGATAAGTCATAGTCACCACTCCTAAAAAAGAATATATTAACATGATATTCTTTTTTATGTAAATATGTTACAAATAAGAGATATATTTTAATCAAATATTGGTATACTCAAGAATCTACCAATGGAATTAACTATAAGGAAGAATATTTTAGTGACAGAGGGTAGTGATACCTTCTTTATTCACGTTAATATCAATAACTTGACTATTGAAAAACAATATGGTGACATCTCTGTGCTAGCGGGTAAGTTAGATTTACTTCAAGCTGCATTATCAAAGGATTTAATAGCTAAATAAACTGCTACATAGTATTTATATCTTCTTCTTAGGTGAACAAATTATGTCTGTCTAACCATATAAATTTTAAATAGGATGTAAAAAATGAATAAATAAATACATAATGTAGCATATAACTACTAATGTCTACATCTAATACTGAGTGTATATACAATAATTTTGTTTTTAGGTATAATATATTTATAGAGTAGGAACATAAAAAGTGTAATACACTCTAATCTTTTTAAAATCAAATTTGGAGGATTTAAAATTAATGAATAAAAATTCGTCTATACCGATTTATACCCAACTGGAAGAGGCTATAAAAGAAAAAGTAAGAACAAGAGAATATCTTCCTGGTGAAGGGCTCCCCACCGAAAGAGAACTGACTGAACTCTTTGGTGTAAGTAGAATGACAATAAGACAGGCTATTTCTAATTTGGTTCAGAAAGGTATATTATACAAAATACGAGGTAAGGGCACATTTGTGTCAAAAGAAGTAATCAACAAAAATCTTGAAATTGAAAGCTTTAGTGATGATATGATAAAGCGTGGAGTTATTCCGGGGAGTAAAATTATAAGGTTTGAAAAAATTAGTCCTAATGAAGAGATAAAAGAAAAGCTTAAACTTTCCGAAGGTGAAAAAATTTATTTTTTAAATAGACTTAGATTAGCTAATAATGAAGCAATAGCTATTGAATATTGTTATCTTCCAGAAAAATTTTATCCTAACATTATGAAATATAATATGACTAACTGTTCACTTTATACAATAATGAAAGAAGAATACAATATACATTTTAATTATATGAAGCAAAGCATGAAGGCATCAACTCTTGCTAAAATAGATGCAGAAATGCTGATAGGAAAAAATAAAGGAGTTGGGCTTATTTCTGAAAGGTTAATGTATAATATTGAGGAAGTTCCAATTGAATATACTAAAACAATTTATCATGCTGAGCGTTATACCTTTAACATGGTACTTTTCAACAATAATAAATAGCAGTAAAAATGTAATCCTAAAGATTTTTTGGATTACATTTTTATTTTATATACATATTTACTTATTTAATAATTATAAATAACTAAAATAATTGAATATACAATAATTAAATTGCATATACATAGTAATAATTGTATATACAATGCATGAAAAAGATGATATTATAATGTTATAGATAGTTTAAGATAAATTTGATACGATGATGATTTTGACTACCCAAATTTGTAAGGAATGGAGTGATAAAATGAAAAATTCAATAGCAGTGCTTAATAGTATAAAAGGTGGATTAATTGTATCTTGCCAGGCACTCGAAGATGAACCATTGCATAGTTCAAACATAATGATGCGAATGGCACAAGCAGCAGTTATGGGTGGAGCAATTGGTATTAGGGCTAATTCTCCACAGGATTGTTCTGAGATTAAACAAAATGTTGATTTACCAATGATAGCAATTTATAAAAAGTCCTATGGAAATTGTAATGTATTTATAACACCCACAATAGAAGAGGTTAAAGAATTAGTAATAATTAAACCAGAGATTATTGCAGTTGATGCTACCAATAGAAATAGACCAGATGGTAAAACACTTAGAGAGTTTTTTATGGAAATTAAACAAGTATATACTGGACTCATAATGGCGGATATTTCAAATCTTGAAGAGGGCATAGAAGCTGAAAGAATAGGCTTCGATATTGTTTCAACAACGCTTTGCGGTTATACCGATTATACGTTAGATAAACCAAAACCAAATTTTGAATTAATAAAAAGCTTAAAAGATGTATTAAAGATACCAATTATTGCAGAAGGAAACGTTGATTCGCCAGAAAATGCTGTAAAATGTTTGGATGCAGGAGCATGGGCTGTAGTTGTAGGTGCAGCTATTACTAGACCACAATTAATTACTAAGAAATTTGTTAACTCTATTAAAAAACAGTGAAATATAAACATGAGATATGTTTCCCTATCTTTATAAAATAATATTTATCTAAGATAAGTTAAAATATATATGATGTATTTGTAGAATTTAATGAAAACGTTTAGTTAAAAGGTTGGAGAAATTTTGTTCTATCTGTTTTAAAAAATAAGGGGGTAATTTTATGTTCAAACAATTACAAAAAATCGGGAAATCCTTTATGTTGCCAATTGCCATACTTCCTGCAGCTGGATTGTTGCTGGGTATAGGTGGAGCACTATCTAACCCAAATACAGTATTAGCATATCCTTTTTTAGACGTTGCGATTTTACAAGCAATATTTAAAATCATGGCATCTGCTGGAAACGTTGTATTTAGTAATCTAGCACTTTTACTTGCTATCGGTTTAGCCATAGGGTTGGCAAAAAAAGACAAGGGAACAGCTGCATTAGCCGCAGTGGTTGGATACTTGATTATGACAAGCACCACAAGTACTATGCTTGGGATTTTTAAGCCTGACGCAGCAGCTATCGATACTGGTGTTATTGGAGCTATAGTAATTGGAAGTTTTGCAGCCTATTTGCATAACCGCTATCATAACATTCAATTACCTGAAGTTTTAGGTTTCTTCGGAGGGTCACGTTTTGTACCTATTGTAACCGCATTTATAGCTATCTTTCTAGGTGCTATATTCTTTATCGTATGGCCACCATTCCAGCAGATGCTTATTAATTCAGGAAACACTATTTCAAAAATGGGGCCCATAGGTACCTTTTTCTATGGATTCTTGATGAGACTTTGTGGAGCGGTAGGACTTCACCATATTATATATCCAATGTTTTGGTATACTGAGCTAGGTGGAGTTGCAACTGTAGCAGGTAGTCAAGTTGTTGGAGCACAGAAAATATTCTTTGCACAGCTTGCGGATCCTAACCATGTGGGATTATACACAGAAGGAACTCGATTTTTTGCCGGACGTTTTGCAACCATGATGTTTGGACTTCCTGCAGCATGTCTCGCCATGTATCATGCCGTGCCTAAAGCAAAGAGAAAACTCTTTGGCGGATTATTCCTTGGAGCGGCCTTAACTTCTTTTATTACAGGAATCACAGAGCCTATTGAATTTATGTTCTTATTTGTTAACCCACTGCTTTATGTATTCCATGCTTTTCTAGACGGTATATCGTTCTTTATAGCGGATATTTTAAATATATCTATTGGAAATACATTTTCAGGTGGAGCCATCGACTTTACACTCTTTGGAATACTACAAGGAAACGCAAAGACGAACTGGTTGCTTGAATTGCCCGTAGGTGCTATATGGGCAGTACTATACTATTTCTCATTTAAGTTCTTTATCCTTAAGTTCAATATACTAACTCCAGGTAGAGGAGAAGAAGTTACTGAAACTAATAAAGTGACCACAAAAACATCTTTAAAAGAAGAGGCGGTTGCTATCATTTCTGCTTTAGGTGGAGAAGAAAATATTGAAGATATTGATGCTTGCATAACTAGGTTAAGAGTTAGTGTTAAAGAAATAGGCAAGGTAAACAAAGAAGAACTCATGAAAATAGGAGCAACTGCTGTTCTAGAAGTTGGAGGAGGAATCCAAGCAATCTACGGTGCAAAGGCAATTCTTTATAAAAACGCCATAGAAGATATTCTAGGATTAGAAGAATAATCAGTAAAACTGGCCATCTGAATAGGTGGCCAGTTTTTTATACTTAAGATATAATTCGATAAGGTGAAAGTATTAGGTGTTATAGCTAAGATAATAGAATACTTAAAACACTAAAAATCATGATTTCCCAACCAATTATTTATTACTTTGCATATTCTCCAATTCCGTTTGAATTTTTTGGTATATTGTATCAGCCTGCGCTTGAGTAATTACTTTACTTTTAACTAATGAGCTTAATTCATTAATTACATTAGTATTATTTATTGTCTCAATTTGGTTTGTTGAATTTGTTGAATTTGTTGTGCCTGTTCCTGTTATTCCTGGTGTTCCTGCTGTGCCCGTTGATCCTGTTGATCCTGTTGATCCTGCTGTCCCTGTTGTTCCTGGTGTTCCCGTTGTTCCATTACTACTATTTGTGGCTGACCCTTGTGACATATATTTTGTTATCGCTGCAAGTACTTGTTCTGATTGGGCATTTGTTATTGTATTAGCAGTAACTAGTTCTTTAAGAGTATTAGAATAAATTGTGTTTATTGTGGCTGTTGATGTAGATTGGTTAGATTTATTAACTTGGTTAGTACTATCGGTATTATTCATTGGCACTTTCGTAGAGTTTGGTGTACCACAGCCAGTAAATACTAAAATAGTCATACTAACACTAATTAATATTAAAGAAAATTTTGTATTTTTCATTTTTTAGCCATCCTTCATTTATATTTTTTATTTTTTTATTATATAATTATGATTAGGATAAATGTATGGAAATATACTTTAAATGAAAAAATAAAGCTCCAAAGTATCCATTAGAATGAATGGTAAATTAAATTAAAGTAGGATTAAGGAGTAAATCTCTTAGTCTCTTAGTCTATTATTCTTGCTAAAGTAAGTAGTCTTTGATATTCTATAATAAGTTAAACTAAATGTAAGGATTTCAGATGTTATGCTAATAAAAAATGATAAATTATATTCCATAATAGGAATTTAGAAAATAGGGGGATTTGTGTTTATGAAAAAAATAGTACCATCATTATTAGTGTTAATACTTATAACAACTTTGTTTACAAGTTGCACAACAAAGAAGAAAGATGTAAGTACTGAGGACAAATCATTAGTTGTAGGAATGGAGCTTGCATATCCACCTTTTGAAACAAAAGATGCATCAGGAAATCCAAGTGGTGTCAGCGTAGATTTGGCAAAAGCTTTAGGTAAATATTTGAAAAGACCTGTGAAAATCGAAAATACTAATTGGGATGGACTTGTTCCATCACTTCAGACTGGAAAGGTAGATGTTGTTATATCTTCTATGACTATTACTGATGAACGTAAAAAGGTTGTGGACTTTTCCATACCATATGCTCATTCCTATCTTGCATTATTAGTAAATAATAACTCCAGTGTAAATAAAATTGAGGACTTAAATCAAGAGGGTAAAATTATAGATGTTAAAAAAGGGACTACAGGATATATATATGCAACAAATTTTTTGACAAAAGCAAAGATAAATGCGCTTTCTTCAGAAAATGCATGTGTTACAGAAGTTACTCAAGGAAAAGCAGATGCCTTTATTTATGATCAGCTAACAATTTATCGTCAGAATCAGTCTAATAAGGATACTACAAAAGCTATATTAATACCATTCCAGAACAGTGACAATTGGGGAATGGCTGTTAAAAAAGAGAATTCTGATCTATTAAATAAAATAAATAATTTTCTAAAAGAATACAAACAAAAGGGTGAATTTAATGATCTTACAAACAAATATATGCCAGAGGAAAAACAAATTTTTGATAAACTTGGTTTCCCATGGTTTTTCGATTAAGGGGATAATATGAGATATACAATTGATCAAAAGCCCACAGTTATAAATAAAGTTTTAAGTTCCATTAGTGTAGTTCTAATTCTCATTGGTTTTGTTTGGTTATCTGTGAAATCAGCTGGCTTGGAATTAGATTTTACAACGCTCTTTCAATACAGACAGCGGTTATGGCAGGGATTTCTGATGACGATAGCAATATCTATTGGAAGTCTAATAATAAGTCTATTTATTGGTTCATTAACTGCTATTTTTCAGAATTCAAAAATATTAACAATAAGTTATCTATGTAAAATTTATGTACAGCTAATAAGAGGCACACCACTTTTGGTACAAATCTACATTTTTTATTATATTATCGGCACCGCTTGGGGTGTTGACAACCGATACTTAGCTGGAATTATAATTCTTTCAATTTTTGAAGGAGCCTACATCTCTGAAATTATTAGGGGCGGCCTGGAAAGTATTGATAATCAGCAATATGAAATAGCTAAAGCTATTGGCCTTACTCCATTAAAAACTTTTCAGCTTGTTACGTTCCCTATTTTAATGTCAAGAACGTTACCAGCACTTGCAGGTCAATTTTCGTCTATAATAAAGGATTCGTCCCTGCTTTCTGTAATTGCTGTGATTGAACTTACACAAACAATACAGGAAATATCTGCAGACAACTTTAGAATGTTCGAAAATTATATATTTGTTGGATTGTTATACTTTATACTTACTTTTTTCATATCAATGTTATCTGGAATGTTTGAAAGGAGGTTTAAGCATGAATATAGAGCTTAAACACATATCTAAAAGTTTTGAAGATAAAGTAGTTTTACAAGATATATGCTTTGAAGATGACATTAACTCAATTGCCATTATTGGTCCCTCTGGAGGTGGCAAGTCTACTTTGCTTCGTATTATTGGTGGCCTACTTATCCCGAACTCTGGCGAAATGTATATTGATGATCAGAAAATTGATTTTAATGAAAAACCACTGCAAAATTATAGAAGAAATATTGGATTTGTATTTCAATCTAAGGGTCTTTTTGAGCATCTTACAGCCATGGAAAATGTTACACTTCCACTTATACATAGCTTTGGAATAAATAAAGTACAAGCATTACAAACAGCTAATAAGCTATTTGAGAGGTTTGGGTTATTAGAGGAGAAGAACAAATACCCATTTCAGCTCTCAGGAGGTCAGCAGCAGAGAATATCTATAGCAAGGGCAGTTGCTGTAAAGCCAAAGCTTTTATTACTGGATGAACCAACCTCAGCCCTTGATCCAGAGTATACTTCGGAAGTGCTAGATATGTTGCGTGAGCTTAAAAATGATGGTCTGAAAACTATAATTGTAACTCACGAAATGGGTTTTGCTAAAAATGCTTGTGAAAAGTCCATATATTTAGCAGATAATAAAATAATTGAAAGTGGTAAAAGCTCGGAAATATTCGAATTTCCTAAATCAAAGCAACTAAAGAGTTTTTTAAATAAGATACTTGAGTGGAAAATGTAACCGGGGGGTTTTTATGAGCGAAGCAAAATATAGATTAAAATTAGTATTCATTAATTTGAAAATCAATTAATTCATCACAAGCGTATGCAAATCCATTCTCATTGTTTGATTTTGTTATAAAATTTGCATACTTTTTCAGTTCCTCATGAGCATTTTCTACTGCTACGCCAAATCCAGAATTTTTTATCATATCCAAGTCATTAAGATTATCCCCTACTGCCATTACATTGGATATATCTATATTTTTTAATTCGCAAAGTTTTACTAATGCATTGCCTTTAGACACACCTGTTTTAACAATCTCTAAAAAATAATCATGGCTTTTAAAGAAATTAAAATTTTTTGGATTGATTTGCGCTAATTTACTATATATGCTATCCACTATACGTTTATCTCCAATTAACATTAACTTTGCATATTTTTTATTTATCGCTCCTGTAAAATCAATTACCTCAGATACACCATATCCATTTACTTCACATTCAATATCTGTATAAATAGTCTTTTTACTACAAATTAAACAATTACCCTCATGGACTGCAAATGAAACGTCATAATCCTTATAAGAATCATAAACTTCATTAATAATTTTCTCATCCACATACCCGAAATCGTATGCTTCTTCAGATTTAGTATCGTAAATACTAACACCATTCATACTTATAATGTAATCTATTTCATCCATTAATTTATATTTTTTCATAAAGTTACATAAAGAGCTTCTTGATCTTCCAGTAGCAACAGCAAACTTAATTTTATTTGTTTTTAGCTTTCTAATAGAGGATAAATTCTTTTCTGATATATTGCTATCGTTATCTAATAGAGTTTTATCCATGTCAGTAATTACTAATGAAATATTTTTACTCATCGTCATTTTCATTCTCCTTTTTAAGGTATAAATTAGCTTTTACAAACTCTAAGGGTGAAGCTTTTATATATTTCTTAAATACAGTCGAATAGTGTTTATAATCAGTAAACCCTACCATAGAAGATATTTCGTAAACCCTGTACTCACCAATCATAAGTAATTCAATTGATTTTTGCACTCTATATCTATTTAGAAAGTCATGAAATGTTTGATTTGTCTGTTCCTTTAAATTTCTACTGAGGTAACTTGAACTTACTGCTAATTTTTCTGCAATGTCTTCAATACTAATCTTTTTTGAATAATTTTCTTTTACATAGGCAATTATTGCCTCGGTATAATGAGGTTTTCTATTATCAGATTTTAAATAGTACTCCAAATTTAAAACATCAATATTTCTATAGTCCCTTACCCCAGTTTTGAATTCATCATATATTTTTTTCTCGTTAATCTTATTTTTCACCTTTACAATTGTTTCTTTAAATTTAACCTCATCAATTGGCTTTAGTACATAATCAAACACTTTCAAATCTATAGCTTTTTTAGCATATGAAAATTCTCCATAGCTAGTTAAAATAATCTTTTCAAAATTATAAATCTCGCTACCTTCTTGCAACATATCCATACCATTCATTATTGGCATTTTAATATCAGTAATAACTAAATCTGGCTTAATTTCTATAATGGCTTTTAGCCCTTCTTTACCGTTAGATGCTTCCCCTGCAATTACACAATCCATGCTCAACCAGTCGATAGTATTAATTAGTCCTTTTCTTATTAAGTTCTCATCCTCTACAATAAGCACTTTAATCATAATCTACTCCTCACTTTTATTGGCTGGAAGGTGAATTACTATTTGCGTACCTTCATGGAGTTTACTATATATATTTATCCCGTACTCCATACCATATATAAGATTAATTCTCTTTTCAACATTGTAAAGTCCTATATGGTTTGTATCATTTTCATTGTTAGTTATCAGATTTAATACTTCAGATAATTTCTCATAACTCATGCCTTCTCCAGTATCAGTAATGGATATTATCAAATTTTCTTTTTCAACTCTACAATGTATGTTTATTGTTAAATATTCTTTTGATTCAAATCCATATTTTATGCTATTTTCAATAATAGGTTGTATTATAAGTTTAGGTATTAAGCATTTTTCTGCTCCCTTACTTAAATCTATTTTGTAATCAAAATTGTCATCAAATCTAAATTTCTGTATTATAAGATAATCCTCTATATATTTAATATCCTCCAGGATTTTCACCTTTTCAAAATTTCTATTTATACTATACCTTAACAGATTAGCCAATGAAACAATAGTTTTTGTGGCACTGTTGTCATCTGTTTTTATCATATATTTAATCATTTCAAGAGTATTAAATAAAAAATGAGGATTAAATTGCGCTTCTAACTGCTTAAGCTCTGACATTACATTTCTTCTCGCTTCTTCTTTGTTTTTTTCTATAAGTTCATTTATTTTTATTATCATCTCATTACAATACTGACCTATAACTTGAAATTCATCATTAGAGTTTATAGAGACAACAGTATTTAAATTACCCTCTTGAACACTTTTAATAGCAGACAACAATTTATCAATTGATCTTGTCTTACTTACTCCTATTTTCTTAGCTATAAATAACATAGAAAATACCAATATTAAAAATACTAAGATTAAAAATATTTCACCTATGAAATAGATATTCTTTACAAAGTCCAAGTATGTAATAGTATAAATTTGTATATTACCCTCTAATACAGAATTATTATATACATAATTATTTTCCTCATCCAAAAATGGTTTTAATTTCCCTATACCATCTAGAAGTGCAGTATTCGTGGTAACTATATTATTATTATATCTATCAGTTATTACAGCATGATGATTTGTACTACTGTGAACTATTTTATTCAACTCATTTTCTAAAATATCAAAAACAATAAAACCTACAACTTGATTATTATCATCAGTAATAGTTTTTCCTATTGAGTATACAGTTCTTGTATTTACATCAAGTTGAGCCCTATTAAGCATCATAACTGATTTGTTAGGATTGTCTTTCATCTTTTTAAAAACTCCACCCATAAATAAGTCATCACTTTTGGCATATTGAGGTTCTCCTTTAGCATTGGTTATTAGAGCCTCTCCCTTTGCATTGTAAATATAAAAAACACTTCTTATTTTGTGCTTATTAACTACATTGTAAAGCCTCTCGTATATCTTAGCTTCATCATGCTTATTATAAAAAACCTTTTTTATTTCATCCCATTTAACTAAATCATCTACTTCAAATCCATAGCTTACAAACTCTTTAGTTATAACATTGGATATACTGTCGTTATATCTTTTATTACTTTTCTCAATACTTTTGCTACTATACAAAAATAATAAATTATAAAAAACAAAAGACAAAATTATGATAGGAGTCAATGCGTATAATATAAAAGTTTTTCTTATTTCTTCCTTGAAAAATTTTCTTTTTATATTTTTCATACGCACTTCCTCCTACCTAAGTTTTTATAAGCTTATTTCTTTCTTGCCTGTTACTTTGAAGAAAATTATAAGTGAAACAATAGTAGTGATCGTAAGTATACTTGATAATGCAGCTGCTGTTCCATAACTTGCCCTTATAACGTCTGTATATATGGCAACTGACAAGGTTCTTGTAGTACCTGTATATAAGATAATTGATGAACTTAATTCATTTATTACCGTTATCCAGCTCAAAATTGCTCCTGCAAGTACCCCTGGCATCATCATAATTGCAGTAACCTTAAAGAAGGTTTTCATTTCAGAATATCCTAAACTAATTGATGCCTCTTCAAGACTTGGACTAAGTTGCATAAGTATTGCTGCACTAGATCTAATTGTATAAGGTAGTTTTCTTATAACAAATGCAATTATCATTATAATAAAAGTACCACTTAGCAGCATTGGTTTCTTGTTAAATGCTAATAATAATGTAATACCTAAAACAGACCCTGGAATAATATATGGGAACATGGTTAATGTATCTAAGAAAGATGTTAATGCACTTTTCCTTCGTACAGATACGTAAGATATAAGCATTCCCAGTAATATTATTATTATTATAGCTATTATACCATATACATAAGTATTCAGAATTGAATTTCCCAGTTTTGAAACTACAGTTTTATAGCTATTTAGTGAAAATCCTTTAACAAACCTTGATCCACTTGTTTTTAAGAAAGAAGTATATATTACTGTTACCTGCGGAATTGCAGCTAATGCTACAACAATATAAACGAATAAATGTGCTAAAACGTTCTTATATCCAACAATCTTTTTAGCAGATATGGGCTTTAATGAGTTCATAACATATGACTTTCTATTAACTACATATTTTTGCCCTAAAAAAATAACTGCTGTTATAATTACCATTATTGTACTTAGAGCTGCTGCAAAATTTGCTTGACCGCCTACCTCAGATACAAACTCCGAATAAATTAAAACTGGCATAACTCTGAAGCCCTCACCTATAAGCATTGGTGTTCCAAAATCAGCAATGCAATTCATAAATACCAATAATGATCCTGCCATTATTGTAGGAAGTATGAGTGGTAGTATAATAGTAAACACTTTTTTCATTCCACTACAACCTAAACTTTCTGCAGCTTCACTTAATGAAACGTCTATTTTCTTTAATGCTCCTGATACATATAAGTATATAAATGGAAATAGTTTTAAAGTAAATGCTAATAAAATCCCTTTAAATCCGTAAATACTAGGAAGGTGAATTCCTAAGGTATTTAAAAAGAAATTTGTAATAACTCCGTTTCTTCCAAGTAATAATATCCATGAATATGCCCCTATGAAAGGTGGAGATAATACAGATATTATAATAAGTACTTCTACAATTGATTTGAATTTAATTTTTACAGTAGCCATGATATAAGCTAAGGGTGCACCAATTAAAATAGCTAAAACAGTTACTATAATACTTATAGTAAAACTATTCATAAGTGTTCCATAGTAATACTTTTTAGTAAAAAACATCGCAAAATTGTCTAAGGTATATTTCCCAGTGTCCACATCTTGAAAACTAGTCAAAAACAATGAACCTAGTGGATAAATTAGAAATACAGCAAATAATAAAAAAGAAAGAATAATTATTATTGTCCAAAAATCAAATCTAATTTTTTTATTCTTTTTATTTTTCATATTTCTCCACTCCATTGATAAGACTTATATTCCCTTCCTTATTAAATATATTAATTTTTTTATTATAAACTTGTAGATATAACTCTTGTCCAATTTCATGAAAAGCATCATTAGTACTAGTATCCTGTGTTAGTTCAATTATTTCTCCATTATCAAGCTTTACTTCGTAATTTATATATTTTCCAAGGAATGTGTTGAAGTGAACTACCCCTCTAATTCCATCATTATTATTGCTTATTATAAATTCCTCTGGCCTTACAGATATTTGGATTTCTTTTCCGTTTTTAGATTCACTTTTTAAATTATCCATTGGTACTTTATATCCATTTTTAAAAACAACGTAATTTTTCTCCGCTTCTATAAGTATTTTGCCCTTAAATATATTAGAGTGACCAATAAATGTAGCAACAAAGACATTTGATGGTCTTAAGTAAATTTTTCGAGGTGTATCAATTTGCTGAATAACACCTTTGTTCATAATGGCTATTCTATCTGAAATTGCAAGTGCTTCCTCTTGGTCATGAGTTACATACACTGTAGTTATCCCTATACTCTTTTGTATTTCTCTTATAGCACTTCTCATTTCTATTCTAAGTTTTGCATCTAAATTTGATAGAGGCTCATCCATAAGAAGTACAGTTGGATGAATTACAATAGCCCTTGCTAGTGCAACACGTTGCTGTTGTCCTCCAGATAACTTATCTGGAGCTCTATCCTTATATTCGTATATTTTTACGACCTTTAATATATCCTCTAATTCTTTCGTCGCCTCTTCCTTACTATGTTTTCTGAGCTTAAGACCATATTCAACATTTTCTGATACTGTCATATGAGGGAATATTGCATAGTTTTGAAACACCATACCGATATTTCTTTTATGCGCTGGAATATTATTGATTACCTTTGAATTAAAAGTAATCTCTCCTTCCTCAATTGAGTTGAAACCAGCTACCATCCTTAAAAGAGTAGTTTTACCACAACCTGAAGGTCCGAGTAGTGTGAAAAATTCCCCCTCCTTAATTTTAAGTGAAAGCTTTGGAATTACTGTAATATCATCATATCTTTTTACTATATTTATAAATTCAATGGATGTACTCATAATTTAAATTCCTCCCTACTTGAAATTTTATAAAAAAATCCCTAGGACTTTTTAATAATATTATATTTAAAAGTCCTAGGGCTCATTTTTTTAGTTGCTTGTAACTATATCTTTATATTTATTTAAAATTTTCTGTTTATTTTCTTTAAGCCATGCTTCGTCATCTTTTATTATCTTAATTTGATCTAGTGGTTTAAGGCCTGCTGCTGCTGGAACATCGTTTCTAACTGAACGTCTATTTAATTTATTAACTATTAGTGTTTGTCCTTCCTTACTAGTAACGTAATCAATAAACTTCTTAGCATTCTCCATGTTTTTAGCAGCTTTTATAATAACCACACCATCAGCTTTTGCAATAGTCCCTTCACTTGGATAAACTATAGAAACTGGCGCACCATCTTTTACATATTTTGCGGCTGCTTCTTCAAATGTTAATCCTACTGTATATTCTCCATCCCCTACACCTTTATACACTGCTGAAGAACCACTTAAAAGCTTACCATCTAAATTTTTTGTTAATGCTTTTTCAAAATCCCAACCCTTCTCAGGATCTCCATTTCCCATAGCATATAAATGATTTATCACATGTTCAAAAGCAGAAGAGGATTTAGAAGGATCTGCATTAGCTATTTTGCCCTTAAGCTCTGGGTTTAATAAATCCTTAAACCCTTCAACTTTAATCTTTCCTATAAGATTTTTATTAATCATGATAACACTTGGTATAACAGTAAATCTTGTTATATGTCCATCTACATTTTTATAATCATCAACAACATTTTTTTCATTTACAGATTGATATTTTTCGAATAAATCCTTACTTGGCTCAAGAGTGGATAATGACCCTCCCCATAGAACATCTCCTAATGGGTTTGCTCCTTCTGCTTCAACTCTCTTTAAAAGTTCTCCTGTTCCTGCTGCTACAATCTCAACCTTAATTCCTGTCTGATTTTGAAATTCATTAACTACTGGATCTATAAATTCTATTGGATGTGGTGAATAAACAATTAACTTATCCGATACCTTTTTAGCTGCTGATCCATCTTTTGCTGTGTCAGTCTTCGCTCCACATGCACTTAAAGATAATACCATTAAAGATGCCAATATAATTGATACTGCTTTTTTCATTAATTATCCCCCTCAATTTTGTAGATAGTGTAAACACTATCTTTGTTTTATTTATTTAAAACCCTGCTATTGCAAGGATTGTAGCTACTTTTAACAAAAAAAGCAATGACCCCCCTCTTTCTGGTATAATTGTTGTATCTAACCCAACAA
>NZ_JBOITN010000002.1:0-49280 GCF_050717545.1 Clostridium sp. | reverse complement strand
TAATAAAGAAAAACTAGATAATCTTCTTCCATGGTCTAAGGATTTACCGGATAGTTGCAGAAAGCCACTAAAGAAATAATATCATAGCCCAAGCCTTAGTTTAAGGTGTGGGCTATTTTACGCTTACCGTTGTAAAATTTGTAAGCATAGCGTAAAAGTTTTACTTTCTAACAATCTTTTATGTCATTGTAGTGACAAAACTAAAGATTAATTGTAAACTAAAGAAATTAATTTTAAAGTACTCAGTGGGATTGAAGCTTCCCTGAATTTTCAACACTTATTGACAGGAATGGTAATCTGAATAAAGGTATTTGGAAATTAATGTAGAATTATAATATGTGTAAAGTTAAGTATCTAGAGGGTGTATAGCTATAGATGACTTAATACTGTTATGGCTAATAAGAAATAAACGCTGCAACTGTTAGGGCCATACTTTATGATGAAGTGTCCAGTGGATTAATATATAATATATAAGGTGAAAATAAAATAGTAATTGAAAATAATCAACACTTTTAAAGAAAAAATTGGAATTAAAAAGTTTTTTAGGATTTTGAGAAATTATGGGTTAAATATAGGAGGTGACTATAAGCTTTTATACATATTTACATTTATTAGTTGGCTGATGCGACCCCATTACAGAAATTGGTAACGCAGTGGACAAGTTCTGTTTGTTAACGAAATATATGACATTTTTTTAAGCCTATCTTATAGTCAATTAAAGGATTTATTTAGGAAGTCAAAGAGTAAACAAGAGCAAGATTTTTATATGATGTTATCTAATATGGTTTTACAAAGAGAACAAGAAAAGGTAATAGGTAAGTAATTATGCCAACCTATACAATATTTGCAGGTACCAATGGTGCTGGTAAAACTTCAATATATAAGTCGATATATTATAATGAAAATAAAGATGAAAAAAGAATAAACACTGATGAAAGTGTAGCCCGTATAGGCGCTTGGCAAGATAATAATCTTCAAATGAAATGTGCTAGAGAAGCAGTGAAACTAATAAAAAGTTATATTTCACAAGAAATATCATTTAACCAAGAGACTACACTATCTGGTAGAAGTATAATAAAAAATATAATGATTGCAAAGGATAATGGATTCTATATAGTGATGAATTATATAGGGGTTGAAAACCCTGAAATTGCAAAAGAGAGGGTTAGGCATAGGGTAAGTAAAGGTGGGCATGGAATACCTGAAGATACCATTGAAAGAAGATATTATGCATCACTAAAGAATTTAAAAGGGACTATTGAAATATGTGATGAAATCAATGTGTATGATAATACAGAAATATTTAAGGAAATAATTGAGTTCAAGGATGGCAATATAATTTGGGAAGATAAAAACATACCAAACTGGGCAAATAATTTATTAGATGTATAACTATTAAATATAATTATATTCAATAGTTATTTTTTTTATGGACCCACTCCATATTTTTTGATAACAAGATGAATTTAATTATAGTTAAATAAGTTATTGCTGGTATGCTTTTCTGCCCAATATATTATTCTGGTATTAATTATGATGATGATGTATATGGTAATACAAAAATTTTTAAGCAGATGATTGATTTCAAAGATGGTAAACTAATCTGTAAAGATAAAAATGTGCCGAGGTGGACAAATACTTTATAAACAAATAGCTTATAAAGAGATGGAGCCAGCAGATATACTTATCCGCTGGCTCCATCTCTTTGGTTTATATAAATTTATATTTAATTAAAAGGGGCTATAATTATTAAAAATCAATTACTTTCTATGTACTTATAATAAGAATTCTTTGTGTCATTATAGTAACAAAACTAAGATTAATTGTAAATTAAAGAAACTGATTTTAAAATATTTATTACATTTGAAGATTCGCTAACATTTCAACACTTATTGACAGTAATGGTAATCTATATAAGGTTATTTGGAAGTTAATGTTGAATTATAGTATATGTGAAGTTAAGTATTTAGAGGATGTATATATATAGATGACTTAATACTATTGGAACTAATAAGAAATAAACTCTGAAACTGTTATTGCAACACTTTATGATGAGTGTTCAGGGGATGAATATATAAAAGGTGAAAATAAAATAGTAACTGAAACAATCAACACCTTTAAACAAAGATTTAGAATTAAAAAACCTTTCAGCATTATGAGGAAGTATGGGTTAAATAATTGAAAGTAATATAAACTTTTATACGAATCTTACATATATTAGTTGGCTGGTGCGACCCCATTACAGAAATTGGTAACGAAGTGGATAAGTTCTGTTTGCTAATTTAGACGTATAGAGAAATTGTATAAGGACTCAATATTAAAACCAATAGACTTAGCTGATATGTGGAGAGAAATCTTGCCAAAGATATGAAATAGATAATGCAGTTGAATATTTTGCAAGTGATTTCTTTAGGAAACATAAATGCACGAATTTTACTCTGAAAATAGTAGATACACATTTAAAGAAAGATTTAGAATTAAAAAGTTTTTCAGGATTTTGAGAAGGTATGAATTAAATATATGATTATAAGTATAATATATATTATATTTAGGATATATTTATCCTAAATATGATATAATAATAGTATAATAATTTTAAATTATAGGAGGGTTGAATATGTTAGTAAATAGCCAAAAGATAGTTTCGATATCGGAAGCTAATCAGAATTTTTCTAAAATAGCTAAATTAGTAGATGAGGACAAATCTGTAGTCATAATGAAAAACAATAAGCCTAAATATATCCTTTTAGATTTTGATGAGTTTAGCAAAGGGGCAATAACAGAGGAGGAAAAATTAGAGACAATTGCTGATAGAATATTATTTGAAAATTTAGAAGCATTTCAGGAATTAGCTAAATGAAATATATATCAGTCCAATATATTCAGAAAATGCATGAAAACTTGATAATTGCAACCGGTGGTTCAAAGGGGATAAGGATATAGAACTTTTGAAATCTTCAATTGAAAACTCAAAAGTAACATTCGGCGGAGAAGATTTATACAAAACAATTGAAGAAAAATGCTCTAATATATGCTACTGCATAATAAATAACCATACTTTTATAGATGGGAATAAAAGAGCTGGAATATATGTAATGTTAATTTTATTAGAATATAATCAAATTAAATTATCATTTACACAAAAAGAATTAATAGATTTAGGATTAGGTGTAGCAAAAGGAGAAGTGAAACAGGAAAATATAACTCAGTGGATAAAAAGCCATAAAGATGTCTGCTAATGAGTATATTGAAAAATTAAATAGATGTAACAGCAAGAGGTTATTTCATAGAGTAATCTATGGAGTAGGCTTTTTCTAATTATTTTAATAACGAATCAGTAATTATTGATAAATATATTACCTTATATAGAGGTATATGGAAATTAATGTAGAAATATAGTATATGTTAAGTTAAGCATCTAGAGTGTGCGTAGCTATAAAGGACCTCATACCAGGGGCTAATAAGAAATAAACGTTGCAACTGTTAGGGCTATAATTTATGATATAGTTACAGGGTTTAAATAAAAAATTTAGAGTGGAAGTTGAAAGAATAAAACAAATTCTCAATGGTGGAGAAAGTATAACTGTTGAGTTCAAGCAAAGTAAAAATAAATTAAATAAAGATGTTTTTGAATCGGTATGCGCTTTTCTAAATCGAAATGGAGGTCACCTATTTCTTGGTATTGAAGATAAAGGTGGTATTGTAGGAATTAATCCGCACGCGATAGAGAAGGTTAAGAAAGAGTTCGTGACTTTCATGAATAATCCTCAAAAAATTAGCCCAACCTTCTATTTATCCGTTGAAGAAATAGAGATTAAAGGGAAAGTGGCTCTTTACATCTTTGTACCGGAGAGTTCACAGGTTCATAGGTGTAATGGGAAGATTTTTGATAGGAATGAAGATGGGGATATGGACATCACTGATAATACGAATCTCGTTTCTGAAATGTACATGAGAAAACAGGGCACATATACGGAAAATCGTATTTTCCCATTTGCGAAAATATCTGAACTAAAGGCTGAACTTTTAATAAAAGTTAGAAAAATGGCTGCAAATCAAAGATTAGATCATCCTTGGAAATCAATGAATGACCTAGAACTTTTAAAAAGTGCAGGCCTATTTCTTAGAGATCCTCAAAGTGGTAAAGAAGGCATTACTCTTGGTGGTATTCTCATTTTTGGAAATGAAGAGTTGATTCATGCAGCGTTGGCCCATTATAGAACTGATGCAATTTTACGAAGAGTAAATTTAGATCGATATGATGATAGGGATGATATTCGCGTTAATCTGCTAGAGAGTTATGAACGTTTGATGCAGTTTGTTTCAAAGCATCTAAATGATAATTTTTATCTCGAAGGCGATATAAGAATTAGCCTTAGAGACAAGATTTTTAGAGAAGTTATTTCTAATTTACTCATTCATAGAGAATTTGCTAACCCATTCCCGGCAAAGCTGGTTATTGAAAAAGATAGAGTTTATGTTGAAAATAGCAATAAGTCTCATGGGAACGGCATCATTGATCCTGAAAACTTTTCACCGTTTCCGAAGAATCCAACAATAGCAAAATTCTTCAAAGAAATTGGATGGGTGGATGAATTGGGATCAGGAGTTAGGAATATTTACAAGTACAATAAAATATACTCAGGTGCAGAGCCTACCTTTATTGAAGGGGATATTTTTAAGACGATTATTCCGCTGACCCCGCAAGCTACCCCGCAAGCTGATAAAGAAGTAAAAGAATTATTGGAATTTTGTGCAATACCAAAAACCAGAAGTGAAATGCAACAATTTATGAAACTTAGTGATAGAGAGAATTTTAGAAAGAACATTTTAAACCCTTTGATTAAAGGGGGGGTATTGAAATTAACAATGCCAGAGAAACCTACAAGTCCCAAACAGAAATATTATTCTAAAATAAGATAATACGTCATATTCAAATGATTTATACTAAGGCGATGACGTCCATTCATCGTCTTACTCATTGTGGATGGGTAAAATTTTAATAAATGAAGGACTTATTCTACTTTATTGGAATGAGGGAAAGTATATTTCAGAGCAAATGAAAACGCAAAAATGGGAAAGCTCATATATTAATGAGATAGCAAGATTTATATGAGAAAACTGTCCTGAGATTAAAGGATTTAATTAATGTGGTCTTTATAGAATGCATAATAACATCGTAGTAGGGATGAAGACAGATACACTTGCAGTAATGCTACACTTCGGGTCCAATCATATATGGTTATAATTTCCTTGTATTTAAATTTCTTAACAGATAATCCCTATCCCTAGTTCAGATGGGAGGGTGTAATTTTTTTACCTCAATGAATTTTCGTATGTGCAGAAGGAAAATAACTTTATGGTGGTTGGAGAATAAGTGTGAGACGTATCCAGGTAAGAACTGAAAAGAACGGAATATAGAGGAGACTGCAAGCGTAAAATAGTCCCCACCTTAACCTAAGGGCTGAACTATTTTACGCTTGCTAAATGACGATAAAAATCTATAAAATTTGTATTGTTTAACGCAGATTTTATTTTAAAAATAGTAGATACACTTTTAAAGAAGATTTAGATTTAAAAGTTTTTAGGGATTTTGAGGGAGTATGAATTAAATAATTGAAGGAAATATAATCTTTATACAAAATTTACATTTATTAGTTGTCTGGTGCGACCCCGTTGTAAAATTTGTAAGCAGCGCGTACAAGTTTTACTTTCTATTGGAAGATACCAGGATTTGATGTCATTATTGTGTATAGTTGTAATAGGGAGTGTTTTTGGATATATATTTATAAAAACTAAATCTTTATACCTCTCTATTGGATTACACTTTGCTTGGGATTTTTTCAGCTCACTTTTCGGTGTTGGAAAATCAATGTTTAATACAAACTTCATTTTAGTGTTTGAAAGCTCTAAAACTAGTGATTTCTTTGCGAATTTAATAATAGTAATCACATTTATCATATTATTTTTTGTTGTGGTATTTAAGTATAAAATGGATGAATCAAAAGGGAATTATAATTTGATAAATAAATCATAAAAAGTAGTTGTCACCAGAAAAACGTGAAGAATTACATAAAGTTGAGGTTTATGATTGCTAACGAATTTAAGATTAATAAGGTAATAGTTTATTATAATAGTGTATTGGTATATAATATTATATAAATAGTTAGAATTGGAGGTATTAGATATGGAAATTAAGAATAACGAAATATATGACATTTTTTTAAGCCTATCTTATAGTCAATTAAAGGATTTATTTAGGAAGTCAAAGAGTAAACAAGAGCAAGATTTTTATATGATGTTATCTAATATGGTTTTACAAAGAGAACAAGAAAAGGTAATAGGTAAGTAATTATGCCAACCTATACAATATTTGCAGGTACCAATGGTGCTGGTAAAACTTCAATATATAAGTCGATATATTATAATGAAAATAAAGATGAAAAAAGAATAAACACTGATGAAAGTGTAGCCCGTATAGGCGCTTGGCAAGATAATAATCTTCAAATGAAATGTGCTAGAGAAGCAGTGAAACTAATAAAAAGTTATATTTCACAAGAAATATCATTTAACCAAGAGACTACACTATCTGGTAGAAGTATAATAAAAAATATAATGATTGCAAAGGATAATGGATTCTATATAGTGATGAATTATATAGGGGTTGAAAACCCTGAAATTGCAAAAGAGAGGGTTAGGCATAGGGTAAGTAAAGGTGGGCATGGAATACCTGAAGATACCATTGAAAGAAGATATTATGCATCACTAAAGAATTTAAAAGGGACTATTGAAATATGTGATGAAATCAATGTGTATGATAATACAGAAATATTTAAGGAAATAATTGAGTTCAAGGATGGCAATATAATTTGGGAAGATAAAAACATACCAAACTGGGCAAATAATTTATTAGATGTATAACTATTAAATATAATTATATTCAATAGTTATTTTTTTTATGGACCCACTCCATATTTTTTGATAACAAGATGAATTTAATTATAGTTAAATAAGTTATTGCTGGTATGCTTTTCTGCCCAATATATTATTCTGGTATTAATTATGATGATGATGTATATGGTAATACAAAAATTTTTAAGCAGATGATTGATTTCAAAGATGGTAAACTAATCTGTAAAGATAAAAATGTGCCGAGGTGGACAAATACTTTATAAACAAATAGCTTATAAAGAGATGGAGCCAGCAGATATACTTATCCGCTGGCTCCATCTCTTTGGTTTATATAAATTTATATTTAATTAAAAGGGGCTATAATTATTAAAAATCAATTACTTTCTATGTACTTATAATAAGAATTCTTTGTGTCATTATAGTAACAAAACTAAGATTAATTGTAAATTAAAGAAACTGATTTTAAAATATTTATTACATTTGAAGATTCGCTAACATTTCAACACTTATTGACAGTAATGGTAATCTATATAAGGTTATTTGGAAGTTAATGTTGAATTATAGTATATGTGAAGTTAAGTATTTAGAGGATGTATATATATAGATGACTTAATACTATTGGAACTAATAAGAAATAAACTCTGAAACTGTTATTGCAACACTTTATGATGAGTGTTCAGGGGATGAATATATAAAAGGTGAAAATAAAATAGTAACTGAAACAATCAACACCTTTAAACAAAGATTTAGAATTAAAAAACCTTTCAGCATTATGAGGAAGTATGGGTTAAATAATTGAAAGTAATATAAACTTTTATACGAATCTTACATATATTAGTTGGCTGGTGCGACCCCATTACAGAAATTGGTAACGAAGTGGATAAGTTCTGTTTGCTAACGTACCCCGGGGGTTTTTATGAGCGGAGCGAATTTGCTACTTCTAATAAACTGATGTTTTCTTGCAATCTCTTCAATTTTATTAAGGTTGTACACCTTTTCTAAATTATCAATTATTCGCTTTATTTTTTCTCTATTCAACGTAAATAACATCCTTTCGCTTATACTTATATATAGTTACATAAAGGTTATATATAAACTAATTATGTATTATTTAACAATAAAACAAAAAACAAAAGGTGTATTTTATACCATAATTAGGTATAAAATACACCTTTTATTAAAATAAATATTAATATTTTAAATCATAATTTTTACCCTGTTTTTATTCATATCTATATAAGATGTTTAATTAATATATTTCACTATTTACATTTAATGGTTACGTTAGGTTGATGGCTATGGGGGGTTTTTATGAGCGAAGCGAATTTGCTACAATTATATAATGTTTCCAATGTTACTGCTTCATTATAAAAAACCAGTATATGCTTGGATTATTGCCCTCATAAGCCCTCATATTTTATTCTTTTTAATGAAAATACCATATAACAGAATAAGATAAGCTCATTTTAAGCATGATATACATATTAATCATAAAAAGACAAGTGAAGGTTTTAGGATGGATGGATGGAAGACCTCCTCAAATAGAAGATAGAAATCAGCTTACAAAAATAATGAAATAAATATACTTACTTAGGTACATTAACTATAAAAGATTTATTAGAGGAGGTTTTTATTTATGAGTAAAAAACAACAATATCATTAATATTTTCTGAAATGGCAGGAATATGGAATGCTTATATGAGTGAAAGCTTAACGGTAAGAGTTCTAAGCTATTTTCTAAATAGAGTTGAAGATAATGAAACACGTGATCTTCTACAACAAACATTTGACAAATCAAATCAACATGTCACAGAGCTTACTGGTTTGTTTAATCAGGCAGGATTACCTTTGCCAGACGGATTTACGGATAATGATGTTAATATTAATTCCCCACGTTTATTTTCAGATACTTTCTACTTGGTATATCTATCATTTATGTCAAGAATTGCAATGTACAACTACACATTAATTTTAAATCAAATAGCTCGTTCTGATATTAGAGATTACTTCTCCAAACAAATTGATGATTCTATAGAACTATATAACAAACCAACAGATTTACGATTATCAAAGGGTATCTTTATAAGAGCACCATTTGTAGAAGTAGCTAAAAAAGTTGAGTATGTTAAAAGTCAAAATTTTATGATAGGGCTTTTGGGTGAAAAACGACCAATGCTTTTAAGCGAAGTTACTCAATTGTTTGGAATTACTTTTTCAAATATAATTGGAAGAGCGATAACTACTGCATTCGGACAGGTTTAACAGAATGAAGAAATATCAGATTTTTTCTTTAAAGGTAGAGATCTAACATCCAAAATAACCTCCGAATTAACAGAGGTTTTTTCAGATGACGATATTCCAGTTCCTTCTACTCCAGATTCTTTTGTAACTGATTCTACAATATCGCCTTTTTCAGAGAAATTGATGCTAACTCATATGTTAGTATTGTCCGCTTCAGCAGTAAGTAGTTTTGGCATGGCTATTTCACAAAGTTTAAGAGTCGATTTGTATGAAATGTATGCTAAATATACAACTCAAACTATGAAATACGCCCATAATGGCACTAAAATCATGATTGAAAATAAGTGGCTTGAACAACCCCCCACTGTATTAAAACATAAAGATCTAGTAGGAAAACAAAAATAATTTTCTTAATTATCCAGTAGTAAAAATTTAAATAGAAAGAAGGGTTTAAATGACAACCGAAGCAAAAATACAATTAACTTCAACAGAATTAGGTACATTATGGATGGAATATATTTCAATTTCAGGAAGGGTAAGCTTTTATAATTATTTTAAGGGGAAAACTATTGATAAAGAGGCTCAAAACCTATTAACTAATGTTGCAACTGAAATGCAAACTGTACAAAATGAAATTGCTAGTATATTTAATAATCAAAAGGTAGTTATTCCAATAGGATTTGCTGAACAAGATATTGTAAAAGAAGCACCTCCTTTGTTTGATGACATTTTTAATATAATGTTACTTCGCCAAATGTGCAAACTAGCTTTTGCGCATAATTCTGTATTTTTAGCTATGTCATATTCGATAGAAGTTCAAGATGTATTTAAACATCATATAGAAGTTGCTGAAAGATATTATACTTTGACAACAAACTATCTATCAGTAAAAGGAGTGCTTGCAAAACCACCATATGTAACTATGCCAAAACAAGTAGAATTTATTGAAAATAAGAATTATATGAGTGGAATTAACCCCTTTTCTGCAAAACGTTCATTAAATACACTTGAGGTTGGCTTTCTTAATGAAGCTATTGAAGATAACATTTTTGGTATGCAGTTGATGACAGGATTTGCACAAGCCGCCAAAGAAAGTGAAGTTAAAAAATACTTCATAGAAGGTAAAGAATTATCAAAAAAAATTATTTCAAAATTGAGTGATTTGTTATTACAAAGTGATATTCAGCCTCCGAGTACATGGGCAGGTAGAGCTACAGATTCAACTATGGCACCTTTTTCGGATAAACTTATGATGTTTAAAACCAATTTAATAACCAACTCAGCACTAGGTTTAAATTCTTTAGGTTCAGCTTTTAGTTTGAGAAGCGATTTACATACAAAGCTTGCAACTATTGTTGAGGATACATTTGATTTTGCAAAAAAAGGTGGGAAAATAATGATTGCACATAAATGGATGGAAGAACCACCTCAAATGGAAGACAGAAATCAGCTTACAAAATCTAAATAAAAAGTGTCGCTATTAAAGAGGAGTGATTATTTTGAAAGATGATAAACTAGTGATAGCAGGAGTAATAGGTGCTTTATCTACAATTCCATCAGAGATTGTGACTCAAATATTAGCAAAACAAATTGTGGTTACAATTTGTTCACGACCAACGGTGGGGGGGGGGCTTTATGAGCGAAGCGAATTTGCTAAATAGGGATAGACAAGTATAACTTGAAAAACTAGCGCGTTGTTGAAGTAGTTTAGAAAGAAATGGAGCCAACAGATATATATATCTGCTGGCTCCATTTCTTTGGGTTTATGTAAATTTATATTTAATTAAAGGGGGACTCTAATTAAAAAAATCAATTGCTTTCTATGTACTTATAATAACAATCTTTTATGTCATTGTAGTGACAAAACTAAAGATTAATTGTAAATTAAAGAAATTAATTTTAAAGTACTCAGTGGGATTGAAGCTTCCCTGAATTTTCAACACTTATTGACAGGAATGGTAATCTGAATAAAGGTATTTGGAAATTAATGTAGAATTATAATATGTGTAAAGTTAAGTATCTAGAGGGTGTATAGCTATAGATGACTTAATACTGTTATGGCTAATAAGAAATAAACGCTGCAACTGTTAGGGCTATACTTTATGATGAAGTGTCCAGTGGATTAATATATATAAGGTGAAAATAAAATAGTAATTGAAAATAATCAACACTTTTAAAGAAAAAAATGGAATTAAAAAGTTTTTTAGGATTTTGAGAAATTATGGGTTAAATATAGGAGGTGACTATAAGCTTTTATACATATTTACATTTATTAGTTGGCTGATGTGACGCCATTACAGAAATTGGTAACGCAGTGGACAAGTTCTGTTTGTTAATAGTTGTTAATAGAAGGTAAACAGTAAAACTAACTACGAATCAGTTGGTCGCGCCGTCGCTCTAGTGGGGCGATACAAAAGCCCTAGAAATTTTAATTCTTCTAGGGCTTTTGCTATTTTAACTGTCTACAACAGCCTGTATTTTATTTAGAAAAAACAAGGAGAATTTGAAATAAGGATAAAAATTAAGAACAACTTTCACTATAAAACCTTATGAAATAATATAATCGAAAAGATCTTCCCTCACAGGTGTATATAACTGATACTTAATTTCCACAGCACTCTTATTAGTATTTCCCATAATAATCGGATTAGGAACACCTACGGCATTAATTTTCCCCAAATAATAAAACTCCTTTGATAATTTATCATCTTTATTTTTTCTTACAAATAAACTCATTTCAACACCATCTTTTTTAGCATTATATGCTTGTACAACATCAGCAGACTTTTCTGTTCTCCCTGATTTGGATATTGCAATTAATTGTGATGGGGATTCAAATCTATCTTCATAATTTATAGTGGCATTAATATCTTGAGATTTATTGTAATTAATAAATACGGGATATGTCTTGGTTTTCTTATCAAACCTGTAACCTCCAATGTTAAGGGCTACCTCGCATTTTTCCCATTCTAATAATTTGCATACATCTTCGTATGTGTATTTTTGGTATAATTGAAAATTTGTATTCATGTAATGGTCACTATAAGATCTTTTATATCTATCTATTCCAAACTCAACTAGTTCTATGACTATGTTTTTGAATTCTTCATTTTGTAAAATTTCATTAAAGACCTCCGAGAGTTTATATTCTAAACCATCTTTCTCTAAGAAAATACAATCTTTATATGTTGATTTGGCAGACCCACTTGCAAATTGATTAGTAAGTACATTTACTAGTGAGGTCTCTGTACTATCCTTAATATCTATATCATATTCTTCTTTTAGAATATGTTTTAGCCTAGATATTAAATCACTCTTATAATTTATCGCACATCTAATCATTTCTAGCTCGTGAATCCGTTTACCGGAAGCAAGTTTTTTAGAAATAAACTCTATAAAAGATTCTTGGACTTCGCTAAGCTGCACGGTATATTCTTTTTCATATTTTGTTAAAAATCTATGATATGATCCTAGGCTATTACTATCGAAAATTCTTATAGGATCAATGGAGTCGTGCAAATCAAAATCATTTAAACTAGGGATTCTACCTAGCTTTTGTTTTAAACTATTGTAGCTCTCCTTAATAAGTTTAATATCATTAAAATTGGCTTTATCAATAGAAGCAAAAATACGTTTCTTAGAAATTTCATCAAAATTCACAGTAGAGCAACCTGGAATTATTCTATTACCTTCCATAACATATTTTCTAATAGTATCTTTATTATAGGTTCGATCTCCTGACAGTGCTATAGGAATTAAAAAGTTAGTATCATAGTTTCCTACAAAGTCTATGATGACAACAAATTCTTTATAATCATATTTTCTAAGACCACGACCCAATTGCTGTATAAAGATTATAGCTGATTTAGTAGCTCTTAACATAATAACTTGGTTAACTGAAGGTATGTCTATTCCTTCATTAAAAATATCAACTGTAAAAATATAATCTAAACAATTACGGGGGTCATCTTGTTCTAAACGCCCAATAGCTTCTTCACGTTCTAGTTGAGTATTATCTCCTGTTAAGGCTAATGTTTTTAAGTTAAGTTTATTAAACTTAGTTGATAACTCAATAGTTTCTTTTTTATTACTACAAAATATTAGTCCTTTTACTCTATCGCCACAGTAGCCATAAAAGTTAATTTTATCGATAATATGATTAACTCTTTGGTCACATACTAAATACTTGAAATCTGTAGTATCATCTAATCCATTACCATCTATATTTATATCCGTAATTCCAAAATAGTGGAATGGACAAAGTAAATTTTCTTCTAAAGCTTGTTGTAACCTAATTTCATATGCTACATTATGATCAAACATTTTAAAAATATCAAAATCATCAGATCTTTCTGGTGTAGCTGTCATCCCTAATAAAAATTCTGGCTCAAAATAATCCACAATCTTTTGATAACTCTTGGCACCGGCCTTATGTACTTCATCTATAACAATATAAGCAAATTCATTTCTGCGAAAGTTTGATAATATTTCATCTTTCGATAAAGTCTGAACCGTTGAAAATATAAAATCTTTATCAATATCTTTTGAGTTACCTGATAGAATTCCCATACTTTTAGTATCTCCAAAAACATCTTTAAAGCTATCTAAAGCTTGTTTTGCAATTTGTTCTCTATGTATAATAAATAACGCTCTTCTTGGGTTGAAATTTCTAATATCAAATGCTGATAAATAGGTTTTACCTGTACCAGTAGCTGAAATTAATAAAGCTTTTTTAATTCCGTTTTCGCGTACATTGTCTAAAGCTTGAATTGCAGATACCTGCATCTTATTAGGTTTTAGTTTGTATTGAGAAATTCTTGGGACTTTGCTTTTCCTAGCAAATTCTCTTTGTTTTAAATATATCTCTTCATAAGCTTCAATCCAATCTATAGTTAAATCATCAGCTCCATTCCACATAGCTCGAAACTCAGTTAATACTTCATCTGTTAATGAGGCTTCTTCTAAAGAGGATAGCTTTATATTCCATTCTTTATTTTTAGTTAATGCTGATTGAGTTAGGTTAGAACTACCAATAATAAGCCTATAATGATCACTATGTTTAAAGATATAACCTTTAGTATGAAAATTATCTTTAGAATATAGTTTAATATGGATATTAGAAAACTCTAAAAGCTTCTTCAACGCCTTTGGTTCACTAAAATTCAGGTAATCAGTGGTTAAAATCTCACCTTTGATACCATTACTTTCTAAGTATTTTAAGGTCTCAAGTAGTGGGGTAATACCGCTACTTGTAATAAAGGCTACAGATATCATAAACTGATCGCAGCTCATAAGCTCTGTAATAATATCACTTAATACTTTACTACCTTTACTATAATCGTTTAAAATAAGCTTTGGCCTTAGTGCCAAATTAGAATATACTGAATTATTTATTAATCCTGTTTCAGCTGCGCTCAAAATTTCGTCGGCAATATTAATTTGGTTATGGCTGCTTTCATCAATTGGTTTGAAATCTATAGAAGATTCTAAAATTTTATGTTTTTCTATTTCAGATAAAGTTTTCAACGTTACACATCCTTTAAAAGCTGCTTATTTTTATCTATATATACATAATTAATTCATGCCTCTTAGGTTATATGTTAACTTTTTTATAATATAGATACATTTTTAAACGTATCAGGTGTTGTAATAAACACAAAAGAATTAAATTTGATAACGACCTTCATATGAGTCTATTTTACTTAATATTATAACAGATATATATAATTATGACTTGAGAAACCAAAATGAAAACAATAATCGCATTTTGAATATATTATTAATGCTTGCTAAGGAATATCAACTAAGTAATAAGTTTTCTAGAGATATATTGGCACTTATAGGATCTAAACTACCGTAAGAGAATGAAATGCCAGTATGTTTATATACAAAATAAAAAAAGGTATAGCAATTTTATCAAGGGGTTGGGTTTTGAGGTGCATATGTAGTAATTATCACGTCAAATAGCATCTATTTTAATAAATGAATAAGCAGAAGGATTAACATCCTTCTGCTTACATTTATTTATAATTTTATAATGAAAGTAAAAAAATTATAATTTCTTAATTTTGTTCCTAAATATGTTTTCTATCTATTAAACATTCTTTTTAGAATTAGTGTCTCTATTTTTATATGATTTATAGATTACAATATTACTAAAAAAAATGGTAATAACACAAAATAATATAATACCCGCAGTCCAACTTGGAGTTCCTTTAATTCTTGCAAATACAAAGGTTATTAAAGCAATAATAATTGCAAATACAGAAATAATTATTCCTAATTTTGAGATTTTCGTATTATATTTCATTTGAATCCCTCCACATACACAAAATATAAATAAGCCTCATTAAATAATTTTATACAAGAACATATTTATCATGTTTTTAATAACATATACAGACTACAAATAAATTATAACATATTTTCTACATGTTAGTATCAAAATAAATTGCTAATAATATAATAAGGTAAAATTAAAGATATTATTTAAAATATATAATATCGCTTAATTTAAATCTTTTATACCAAATAACATACAAAATATGTACTTCATAAACTAACATTTTTAGAAATAACGTCACCAAATCGTTTAATACGAATAAAAATAACGTGCTAATTATAATGTTAATTAGCACGTTAAATGTTATGTTATTTCATTAAAAGCACCTCAAAAGCGAACAAGTTGCAATTTTATTTGTTATACCTTATCGTGTGCGAGCTGATTTACAGCCTTCATATCTGCTGGAGCCCATTTTAGTGATAGTAAATTTTCTCTATGTAACCATATTAATTTTGAATGTTCACTAGCTGTAGGTGTACCGGATGTTATACAGCACTTAACAGTAATTAAATTAACTATAAATTTATCATATTCATGAGTATTATCATTAAATACATCAATGAATTCAACTTCACATGATAATTCTTCTTTTATCTCTCTTTCAATAGCTTCTTTTAGCGTCTCATTACTCTCTATCTTACCACCTGCAAACTCCCACATGTTTGGGAGAGACATTATGGGGGAGCGAAGAGCACATAATATTTCATTGTTTTCATTCTCTATAATTGCGCCTACAACTTTTATCAATTTTTTCATACAAAACACCTCTAGATAAGTTTAGCATAAAAGGGGTGTGTGTAAAAGTGATGGTTATTAAAGTATAATACATGAGAATTACTTATATTTAAACTTGCGGATAATTGTTAAAAAAGGAATCCATCCTTAAATCTCGAATACTCCATATAATAACAATTAAATTGGAGGTATAGTCTCAATGCTAAAAGAAGGAATCTACGAACAGATTATATATGAAGATATTAAAAATCAATTGATAAAATTGGATTCAGATAAATATATATTTCAAAAGGAACCCATGGATGTAGAAGAGGCTAAAACTCAATTATCTAGCTATATTTCCTCAGTGGCAAAGAAATGCCTACGGTTTATCAGAGAAAATAATAAACAAAATGATAAGGAAGCACTGCTTTCACAGATAAAGGCTTGCAATGAACTTATTAAGGGCTTAAGTAGGCTTGCTGAGGATAGAAATATTGAAGGACTGAAAGTTGATGAAGAGGGAGAAATCCTTACAGCATTATATTCAAAGATAAACAATATAAAAGGAGTCAAAGAAGGTAAAGCAATTAGACCTGTAACTCCACTTTCTCAAAGCTCACTTTTTACTGGTACAGTACAGGAGCCTAACATGATGGGAGAAATAAAAAAGGAGATATTGTGTAGTGATTCTGTGGATATGCTTGTTTCCTTTATTAAATGGAGTGGACTTAGGTGCATAATTGATGAGCTTAAGGAATTTACGGATAATGATAACCATAAACTTAGGGTAATTACAACGTCTTATATGGGAGCAACAGATTATAAAGCTATTGAAGAGCTGAGTAAATTTAAAAATACAGAAATTCTGGTTTCGTATGATACTGATAGAACAAGGCTTCATGCAAAGGCATATTTTTTTCAAAGGGAGACAGGTTTTACTACAGCATACATAGGTTCATCAAATTTATCTAATGCAGCGTTAACATCAGGTCTTGAATGGAATATTAAAGTTTCAGAAAAGGATTCTTTTGATATTATAAAGAAATTTCAGGCGACATTTGAAGGATACTGGAATGATGATGAGTTTGCACCCTTTAATGGTCAGAATGAAGAGGATAAGAGAAGACTTAAAAACTCATTGAATAAGGAAGGGAAAACTGATAATGATGTAAATTTCATGTTTGATATAAGACCTTATTATTATCAAAAGGAGATTTTGGAGAAACTCAAAGCTGAGAGAACTCTATTTAATAGAAACAAAAATCTAATTGTTGCAGCTACAGGAGTTGGAAAGACTGTAATCGCTGGATTTGATTATAAGGATTTTAAAAAGGAACATAGAAAGGATAAGAATAGGCTTTTGTTTATTGCCCATCGTGAGGAAATATTAAAGCAAAGCAGAAGTACTTTTAGAGCTATTTTAAAGGACAATAATTTTGGCGATTTATTTGTAGGTGGAAATGTGCCAGATTCATTAGATTACCTATTTATGAGTATACAAAGTTTTAACTCAACTAAACTTTATGAAAAAACCACAGAGAATTTTTATGACTTTATTATAGTGGATGAATTTCACCATGCTGAGGCAATGTCTTATAGAAGGTTACTAGAATATTATAAACCTAAGATATTATTAGGATTAACGGCTACGCCTGAAAGAATGGATGGAAAAAATGTATTGGAGTACTTTGATGATAGGATAGCTGCAGAAATGAGATTACCAGAAGCTATAGACAGAAAGCTTTTAAGCCCATTTCAATATTTTGCAGTTTCTGATTCCATTGACCTATCTAAACTTAAATGGACAAGGGGAGGCTATGATAAACAAGAACTAGAAAATGTGTATACAAATAATGATATCAGAGTAAATGGAGTAATAACAAGTCTTAACAAATATGTTACAGATATTGATGAAGTTGTAGGACTTGGATTTTGCGTAAGCATTCAACATGCTAAATATATGGCCGATAAATTTAATAAAAGTGGAATACCTTCCATGGCTGTTCTAGGTGAAAGTAGTGGTGAAGATAGGAGCAACGCTAAAAGAAAACTGGTAAGTGGAGAAGTTAAGTTTTTATTCACTGTTGATTTATATAATGAAGGTATAGATATACCTGAAATAAATACAGTGCTGTTTTTAAGACCAACAGAAAGTTTAACGGTATTTCTGCAGCAGCTAGGGAGAGGACTTAGACTTAATGAAGGGAAAGAATGTTTAACAGTTTTGGATTTTGTGGGGCAAGCTCATAAGAGTTATGATTTTGAACAAAAGTTTAAGGCTTTAATGGGAAGAGCAAAACATTCTGTAGAGCACAGCATAATTAACGGTTTTTTAAACTTGCCAAAGGGTTGTTACATACACTTAGAAAAACAGGCTAAGGAATATATACTTAGAAATATAAAGGATGCAAGGGTTACAAAAGCAAATTTGATAACTAAGTTAAAATATTTTATAGGAGACACAGGTAAGGAACTTACCTTAAGTAATTTTCTAGAGCATTACAATTATACATTGAATGATTTGTACGGAAAAAGTGGAAATAGAAGCTTTAGTAGAATGAAGGTTGAGGCAGGCTTAACGCTAAAGTTTGAGGTTAAAGATGAAGAGGTTATGACAAAGAGACTTAAAAACTTATTTCATATTAATTCAAGAAAGCTAATTGAGTTTGCAACAAATGTATTAGCTCCAGGTACAAAAATAGAAGGAACTCAGTTTAATAAAGAAGAAAAATTAATGCTTGGAATGATATATTATAGTTTTTATTTAGAAGCACCAGAAAAACTTGGTTTTAGTTCTTTTGAGAAAGCTTTAGATACTCTTTATGCAGATAACAGGATTCTCATAGAAGAAGTAGTTGAGATAATGCAGTATAATTATTTGCACATTGATTTTGTTGATGAAAAAGTAGAACTCGGTACCATTTGCCCTTTAGATTTATATTGCTCATATTCTACGGATCAGATTATGGCAGCATTTGATTACTTTAATGAGAACTTAAAGCCGACGTTTAGAGAAGGTGTAAAGCATTTTAAAGATAAGAAGGTTGATGCATTCTTTATAACGTTAAATAAATCAGAAAAAGACTACTCACCTTCTACGTTATATGATGACTATGCTATCAACGAAAGGTTATTTCATTGGCAAAGTCAGAGCAGGACCACTGTTGAAAGTGATATGGGACAGAGGTATATTAATCACGAAAGTACTGGTAATAAAATAATTTTGTTTGTCCGAGAAAATAAGAAAAAGGATGGAGTAGTGGCAGCATATACTTATCTTGGAGAGGCAGAGTATGTAAGTCATAAGGGGAACAGTCCTATAAATTTTGTTTGGAGATTGAAAGAAGAAGTGCCAGCGGCACTTATGAGAGTTGCTAATAAAAGCATTGTTTAGTGGAAATTTATAATACAATACTAATAAAAAAGGAAGGAGTGAAGAAATGTTTAATAAGAAGGATAAAGAAGATAAGAACAAAAATAAAAGATTTAAAACTGTATATGAGGAAGGGAATATGGCATCACGTTGTAAAATAATTGTTGATACAGAAACAGGAATAAACTATTTAATTAATGTTGATGGTTATGGTGGCGGGATTACTCCGTTGTTAGATAAAGATGGAAAGCCGGTGATATCGTCAATATAGAAATAATATTATTATATTTTTAAATTAAGACTAAACTTAATAGTGCAGTCTTTTTGTTGTCTTATAAATCAAAACTAAATATAACAAAACCCATTGAGTAGAGAGGTGGATGTTTGGCCATAATTATAAATAAAGTTATAGTTATGGAGGAGTTTATTTTGAATACTTTTGGAGAAAGATTTAAGAGTGTAAGGTTGTCAAAAAAAATGACTCAGCAGCAAATCGCAAATGAGTTTAATAGTATATATGGATATGCATTCACAAAAACAACTATTAGCCAATATGAGAATAATAAAAGACAACCAGAGATGAATGCGATTAGGAATTTTGTAGAATACTTTAATGTTTCATTGGATTATTTGTTATGTAATGATATACATGTTATTAAGGAATTGGACCATGGATATTCCATGCATAATGACTCTCAATTTATTGAATTAGAAAAAATATCTGGTTTAATAAAAAGTTTAGCTGCGGAAAATAAAATACTTATTAATAACAAATTAATAAGTGGAGAACAAAGAAAAATAATATCAAATGGTATTGATATTATTTGTGGCTTGGTAAAAAAAGAAACAGACTAGATACGATAAAATAGTACACACCTAATTTGTGGATAAGTATACTGTTTTAGCATAGTGTTGTGGATGAAATTATTTTAATATTTAGTATTTCATATTAGGTTCTATGGAATTTTCCAAATGGATTGTTAAATTTTCATAACTGCCAAAATTATCATTGACCCAGTGATAGCTAGGGAGGTTATTCTTAGTTCCGAACTCATTAATCGCTGGCATCCGGTTGTGAAGAGTTTTAAACTCTATTATTTGATCAAGTCTTAATTTTATGTTAAGGGTACTTGCCGAATATTTTAATTTCGTGTAATTAAGTCCAATCGAGTTAACACAACCTTCAATTCCTCCCCAATATTTAAAATATACTTTTTTAGTGAATGTAGTATTAGGGCGACCTAGCTCTCTGCATAATGGCAACCGTCCATTGCTATTAATAAAATTTAGTAAATCATCTTTAGCTACTTTTTCATTAAAAGGTAAATTAGCAAAGGTATTTATTTTTAATTTAGATGCAAGCAATGCATTATTAAAGGTTCCAAACAAATTTGTTATAGTTGATGAGGAAGGGTAGTCTGGGTTACATATAAAGTCCCTGCAATAAGGGGTTCTACCATTTTTAAATTTAAATTCCTTTAATTTCTTTATTACATAGTCTTTTTTATGTATTTGATATTCTTCCTTAAAATCTTTATAAACTATATGAAGGTTTTTAATATCATAACATAATTTGTGATAACCTAAGGCTGATAATTTAATAATTATGTCATCAGCAAAAACATATTTCAGATTTGGAAAGTTTAAACCGGGCCTGTTATTTTTGTTTAAGCACCAATATTCTACGCAAGCACCTTTATCGGTAGCTTTTTTATATTGCTTCTCCTTATGTTTGCATGCGTAATTGGAAGTAGCCGCATCAATCACTTTATGCTTAAGAGGAATATAGATATCTGGTTTAAAATCTAAACCGAATCCACAGTATTGGAATAGACAGTCCCCCTCCAAAATTGAGGCTGATAATTCAACAAGATACTGCCATGCAGACCAATAGTCTCTAAAGTCTAATGGAGTAACACCTGCCAACATTAAAATATCATTCCAACTAGAAACCTTTGTATCAGATTTGTAATAAATAAAATGTCTATAATATGTTTTAAAATGGGGATATTTATCAGAGTTATCAAAGTCAACTGTTGTAGGTGCCCGTTTAAATTCATTATAAAAATCCTTTATGATTTGTAGTAATTCTTCATCACTTACAGTTGAATATTGCTTTGATTTATAAGGGAGCATCACTCTGCCTTCTGTCGAGGCTTTTCTTTCCTTATAGACTCTACTAAAATGTTTATTACATTCTTTACAGTATTTTTGATGGCCATCTTTTGAAGATTTATCTAAACTAAACTGTTGTAGTTCCTTGGTTTCTTTGCAGTGTCTACATTCCTTATAATCCATATTAACCTCAGTCCTTTTTTATTAATACTTTAAGGTTAGTATTTGCAATTCCTCATTTAGTATACGTTAATGTAGTATTAATAAATATCAGTATACTTTTAAGTTAATATAGTGAATATGGTAAATATAATAATATTCCTTATATCCACATAAAGATAAAGTATTGTATACTAAGGTAAAGAAGACTTTTGGGTCAAATTAAAGTCAGCAATGTGTGATAGTGTAACAATTAATAAAAATTATTTATATAAATACTAATGAGGGGTAAAAATTAAAAAGATATCTATAGGGGGCTTATATGCAAAGGAAATGGAGTAAAGTTAAGAAAAATCTAGAAAGTTTTATATGTGATTCATTAAAAAATAGAGTAGATTTCTTTGTTGTAAATTATAAGAAAGCACATGATGGGTTAGGGAGGGCATACATAACAGTTGATAAGAAAGAAGTATTAAATATGTGCACATATACAGCAGAAAGTAGGCAGAATGCTATATGTGATAAATTAAGGTTTCCGGATGAGAATTACAGGGTAGATGATTATGAGACTAACAGAAGAATTAGTGATGAAGCACATGAGTTAACGAAAAAAGAAGGTATTTTTGGTCAGTATGATTTTTTTGATGCATTAGAAGTTTATTTTAGTTACTCTATTGATGAATCCTTAAATGCTGATAATATGCTTATTAAGATTCTTGCATTTCTTGATAAACGAACTGGAAAAAGAACATTAGAAAGATTAAAAGATACAATGAAAAATGACGTGGAGATTGTTGACTATTTCTATAAGTTAAGATGTGAAGCAGAGGGCATATAGATTAGTATTCATGTGGTGTTATATGAAAATACATCATATTCTCAGTGATCTAGGGTACCGGGTTGAGGAATATGGAATATTAAAGTATAAGGACAATGGGTTCTATTTAACATTATCTCAGGATGCGGAAGCTAAGATGATTTATTCTAATAAGAAAAATAGGATAGAATTATGGTATAACAAGTCATATACGCCTCCAACAACTAATCAAAGGCCGGATACTGTACTTAATATTAGAAATTTAAATAATAAAGATGATAATAGAATTTATATATTTGATGCTAAGTATAGAATAAATGTTGATGATAGCGGCGTTATAGGTCCAGTTGAGGATGATATAAATGTTATGCATAGATATAGGGATGCAATAGTATCAAAGCTTAGTAAGGAAGTTAACGAAGTCCAATTTAAATATGATACATTCGGCGCTTATGTTATGTTCCCCTATGGAGATGAAGAGAAGTTTAAAGAGCATCACTTTTACAAGAGTATAGAAGAAGTAAATATAGGAGCTTTTCCTATGTTGCCAGGAAGCACAAAGTTAATAACAAAGCAGCTAAAGAAGATTATAGAACAATCCTCAGTAGATGCAAGAAATGATAGGATAGTTCTAGATGAATATGATGATGATGGTAAGTTTAAACATCTCAATGTAATGGTTGTAAATGTTAAGAATAAAGAGCATTTAAAAGCGTATAAAGAAAATCTGTTTTATCATATTCCAATATCAAAACTAAGAGAGGTTAGGGAGTCAGTTAAGTATTTAGCATTTTATCAATCCAAGGAAAGCTTTAAAGATGAGGGTGGAGTAAGATATTTCGCAAGGATAAAAGAATGTATAAAGTACAAGCGAGAAGATTGCACTGAACTTAAAGCAAGAGCTGGTACGAAAAACGATGTTTACATAAGAATTAATTTAGAACCTATAGAAGAAGTAGATAATATAGTTCCAATTCAAACAGGGACTAGACTAGTAACTTATACAACTTTGTATCTTTTGAAAAACGCAGAAAACACACATCAGTTAAAAGTATCAAGTAGCTTGGAACTTAGGGTATATAAAATTCTAAAAAAGGTAGCTAAGGAAAAGGGCATTACAATTAAAAAAATTGATAAGGAGAAGGATGCTAAAACTAACAAGAGAGATAAAATTAAGGAATATGTTATAGGGGATGTTATTGTAGAAATTGTAGATGAAATTTTGAATCGGGTGAATGGGGTTGTAACTGATTTAAGAAAATTAGAAGATGATGTTTTGTATGCTATGGAAAATCAATAATTATAAGCTTTGTTTGGAAGGGGGGATATCATCACGTTGTGGATGAAATTCCTTTATTTTTTATACAAATAATGAAGGATAATTGTAAAATAGTGTTGAATTAGGATAGTAGAATGTTTTATTAAAATATGTGCTTATAGGAATTAATTATATTTGATACGGGGTGAAAAGTTTATGATAAACATTAAAAGATTTGAAGAGATATTAAATCTGGAAAATACAGCAGAGAGATGTGAAAGGGTATTAACTGAGGTTCAGCCTGTTTTAAATGGCATTGTACACGATTTTGTAAAGAACTATAGCACGCAGGATAGTTCATTACTAGATTATGAGCTTAGTACTTATGAAGCTACTTTAAAAAACATTAATAACGCTTCTATAGAATCTAGTTATGCGAAGACTGATCTAGATAAGTCTATAGGAACGAGGGATTTTTCTGTTCTTATGAAAAAATTTGATAACAATGTAGAACTTTTCATATTAGGACTTACATGCTATGGGGAAAGTAGAACAGTTCGGATAGGTATGGAAATAGAGTTTGACTATTTGTGGCAATTATTAAGGACAAATGGTCTTGAGGGAATTGCAAATAACCTGAGTGAAGATATTAAAATATTTATAATAGGGGCTTCATTTGAGGAAATACCTAAAGAAAAATTTATTGAAACTGTTAAGAGAATTTCAAAAATTAGAAACAGATCTCCGATTTTTATCGGAATGGAGCTATCTTTTGAAACTATAGGCGATGAGGTCGAATTAGTTGATGATTTATGGAAAGTATGGTGTGAACTTAAAAAATTAAGAGAATTTAATTTGAATAATGCAGTTGAGCAGAGTAAGTCTTTAGGAGTATTAAATTTGATAAAAGGCTATAATGAAAATTTAAAAATAAGTCTTTATGGGCATGAATATGAAGTTAAGATTGGTGAATTTAAAGAGCATAAATTAAGATCGGGATACTTTCAAAAGTACTTTCTAAATGAAAATGGACAGATGGTCACTAGCGGATTTATAAATTATTATAAAAATAATAACGCACAATCATCCTATGAGATATTAAGTGTTTATGTAAATGGTTTTGAGCAAATTTATACTGGGCCAAGGGTATTATTTGAAGAAAATAAGGTGAAATGGTTTATAAAAAAGGGTTTCTCAAAGCGTGGGCAGGACAATGCAATCCTTTTAATAAAAGCAATGGAGGATTTACAGCTTCATGGATTTGAAGTTAGAGATAACAATTACTATATTGCAACTTTTGATAATTCAGCTATGAGTTTTTTAGAGAATATAAGTGAGGTTAAGGAACGTATTTTAAAAGCAGCATTAATATTTGCGGATACCAGTAAAGTAATAACTCTGCCAAAGGAAATTATTATAGAGGATGGTGGAGATATAGGTGATGATAATGACAATGAGGGTACGGAAGGTGATCTTGAAAAATATATAAGTAATTTTGATTTATATGAGATTATAAAGGCTTTTGAAGAAAGTAAATTTATTTTCACTAAGGATATTATTAGAGATTTTCATTTGAATCTAACAGCCCTAGGTGATAAACATTTTGTAATATTAAACGGTATATCTGGTACGGGAAAAACTCAAATTTGTAGTCTTTATGCAAATGCTATATATGGACTAGCTTACGAAGAGCAAAATCCTTATCTAAAAGTAATACCTGTAAGGCCAGATTGGACTGATACTAGCGCGCTTTTTGGTTATTATAGTGCGTTGCAAAAGAGATATGTAATGACGGAGTTTTTAGAATGTATACTTAATGCATTAGAAGAAAGAGATAAGCCTCACTTTATAGTACTAGATGAGATGAATCTTGCAAGAGTAGAGTATTACTTAAGTGATTATTTAAGCGCAGTGGAATCAAGAAAACCAATAAGGTTACATAGTGAAAAAAATATTGAAAATGTTCCTGAGGAAGTCATAATACCTCCTAATATCTATATCATAGGAACTGTAAATATAGATGAAACCACTTATACTATTTCCGATAAAGTTTTAGATAGAGCATTCGTTATGACATTATCTGACGTGAATTTAGAAAATTATTGGACATCTAAGGAGCAAACTATAAGAAATAAGTTTGAAAAAGAATTTAATATATTATCAGAACTACACAATATATTAAAGCCTTATAATTTGCATTTTGGTTATCGTTCTATGGATGAAATGATTAGTAAGATAAGCGCAAATACAAATCTACAAAATAATCTTCAAATGGATAGAATAAGAATGCTTGATGGAGTAATTTGTGAAAAAGTGTTTCCTAAAATACGTGGAGATGAAAGTATAGAAAACTTAATTAATCAATTACTTGCGTGGGCCGATGTACACTTTAGTAATGGTTCAAATATTGAAAAACATCTCTTAAGAATGAAAGGAGAGCTTGAACGGTATGGAACAGCTCAGTTCTGGAGATGAATTTAAAACCTTGGGAACATCAGACAATTATGAGGTAGAAATATTTGATGAAAAAGAAAAGTGTTGGGTAAGCATTGGGGAAGCATATTTTGAGGAAGCAAAAATTTATTCTTGGAGAATAAATAGTGAGAAATTAAAATACATTACAATGCAGGGGATACCGCAAATGATGAGAAAGAGCTGTGGAAACGTCCATAATGTAAATGGCTTTTTTGGTGAGATTCAGACCCCTTTTGCTTGCGGGATAATAGTTTTTGATATAGATGTGGGTGGTAATACACAAAGAGTAAAATCTTTTGTATATCCGGACAGCAGAAAGATTACCCTAAAGCAATATGAAAATATGGTTTATGAGATATTGGAGGAGGCAAATGTTTGTCTAAAGTATTCTGGGCTCGCAATGGCTATGGATACAGAGGGATTCCAAAGAAAAGTTTCCTTTGCACAATGGAATTATATTCAAAGAAGTATGAAGAAGCTGAAGAGAATATTTAGTAAAATAGAAAGTGCTCCACTTAAGGTGCTTATAAAGAATGAATTAATTACTGATGTAGAAAGAGTTAAAAAAATTGGTGTTAAAACTGAAAAATGGATAGAGAAAAATGGACCTAGATTTGGTGGAACGCAGGAGAAGCTACCAAATTATATAAAGGTTATTAGCTCTTATGAAACCTACAATATATACGAAAATAGGGTTGTAAAATTTCAGCTAATGGAACTTCAAGTGATTTTGAGAAAGTACTGTAAGGTTGAATACGAAGAGATGAAATTAAAAGCTAGGCAGTATTTAGATTTAGTTAACTATTGGCTTTCAAACTCTTATTTGGCTAAGGTACAGCCCTATAAAGGAAAGGTCGTTATATCACAGGTATTTAGGAAACATCCAGTGTATAGATTATGGTACAACTGGTTTCGTGAGTTATATAATCATAAGAAATGGAAGGTGGGTTTGAGTACACATTTTCCTTTAAAGGATACTTTTCATTTATATGAAATATGGGCATTCATGCAGGTGATTAAGGTCTGCAGAGAACTAGATATTTTAGAAGATACCTCTGAGATTTATTTAAAAAACGCAGATGGTATATTATTAGAGCTTAAGGAGCATAACCAAAGCAAGGTAAAACTGAAAAATGGGGGATTTATATATTATCAAAAATGTTTTCAACGTAACTCAAAACCTTATTACACCTATACTCAGAGAATGATACCTGATATTGTACTGGAGTTTAATGGAGAGCTTATTGTGCTGGATCCTAAGTATAGAGTAGATGCTAATTTAGGTAATGCACTTGCTGAAATGCACAAGTATAGAGATGGGATATTAAGAAAAGAGGATGATTGTAGAGTAGTCCTAGAAACATATATATTAGCACCATTAAAAGGAGAGAGGTCAGAGAAATTATTTGATTTGGAATATCATAAAAGATATAACATGGGTGCTTTTGTTTTTAAGCCTGGTTGTCAAATAGAAGAATTTAAAGATTTTCTTTCTAAGAAAATTTTATTATTAGCAAGTAAAACCTGTTTGCCTACGCTTCCTAATTTTACAGCGAGACAATACCACCCACTCCAATAAAGGGAATAATGCAATTCCTGATAAAAAAATTCAGTCATAAAAATTTTCAGGCCACAGCTTGATGCCAATTTAAATAATTGGCAAGAGAAAGTCTAAAGGGCACCTGCAATATGAACAACACCTTAAGGGCTGATGTGATGAATGGAAAAAGTTAGTGTTTATACTAACAATAAGGTTGGGAGAATTTAGAATGAATAAAAAGTAGATAACATGGTTCTAATTCAAACAGGAACTAGACTAGTAATTATACAATAGCCCAGAAATAAAAAAAAAGTAGAGAAATTAGAATTGAAATTAATATGGTTACATTTATTGTTGTGAAAAAATTCACTTTGTTTTTAATATATGTTAATATAACTTAAACTAATTAGCTTTATGAAAGGATACTCTAAATGATTTATTTATTTTTAGCTATAATATGTAGTTCATCTATTGCACTTATTTTTAAATATAGTGAAGGATATGAAATGAATAGGTATGCGGTTACCAGTGCAAATTATTTTACCGCATTTACTGTAAGCTTATTTATGATATTATTTCAATCGCCTATAAAAATTTATGAAATGAATATTTCTCTAACTAATTTTACTTATGAGTTTACAAAAGTTATATTAAAAAATAATGGTGCATTTTCAGAAGGTGCCAGTTTCATATGGGCAATACTGCTTGGGTTGATAGGTGGGATATTCTTCTTTTTATCATTTATTTATTATCAAAAGAGTGTAGGGAAAAATGGAGCGGCGATTTCAGGCACATTTGGGAAGCTAGGAATTTTAGTCCCAATGATATTCTCTGTTATTATTTGGAAAGAAATTCCTGAAATTGTACAATGGGTTGGAATTTTTATGGCTTTATTTTCTATTGTTTTTGTGAACTTTTCTTGGAATAAAGATGAGAATGGCAATATACGTATAAACTTAACTTTAATATTGTTATTCTTATTTGGAGGAATGGCAGAATTTCAAAACAAGTTATTTCAACAATATGCTCTAACAGAATATAAGAATGTATTTTTATTCTTTATATTTGTTATGGCTTTTTTCCTTAGTTTATATTTTGTTATAAAATCAGGATCAAAAGTAATGAAGAAGGACTTATTTGTGGGCTTTTTAGTTGGTATACCAAATTTATTCTCTTCATATTTTCTTATAATGGCCTTAGGCTTTATGCCTACATCTATAGCTTTTCCTGTATATAGTGCTGGAAGTATAATCTTTATAAGTTTGGGTGAAATGTTTTTATATAAGGAGAAGTTGTCAAAAAAGAATAAAGTTGCTATTTTATTAGTGATTTTAGCTTTAGTACTGATTAATATTTAATTATACTTCTTTCTGAAATGTCGTTAAAAGATAAAATAATTGCTAAATGGTATGGTATAATTTAACTTGAAAGTGGTGAAAAGGAGGTAGTCAATTATGGGAATAAAGACAATCAATATCATTCTATTTATAGCAATATTATTAGGTATATATACACTTATATTTCGATACAGAACAAAAAACAAAGTAATAGTTAAAGCAAAATTAATAAATATAGAAATATCAAAGAAGAAAAATAAAATAGTTATTTTAATAATTTGTTCATTAATGTTAGTTGGTCCAATATTATTAATGTTATATTCTAGCTTAGAAGAATTTCATAATACCAGAGTATTTCGAGTGGAATATGGTATAAGTTTTGGTGAATTAATCAATGATCATAAAATTGAGTTATTAGTGGCTAAACTTGAGGGAGATCAAAAGGAATGGGGAGAATGGTCTTTAGAAACAATTAAGCGATCTAAAATTATGTTAATTTATGTTATAAATATGATTTGTTTTATAGCATTGTTTTCGAAGATTGGAGCAATTAGAGTGGAAAATGAAGGAATCAGGAATTTTATATTTTTGACACCTTGGAATAAATATACAGGCTATTTTTGGAAAAATAATGAAATAACTTTTCTGTATGCGCAAAACGATAAATTTATTAAATTAAGGATAGACTATAAAGATAAAGCTGTTTTAGACCAATATTTAAGTGGGAAAATAAATTCAATAGGGAAATAAGAAGTTAAAGACAATAAAAAAGTGGGTGATTTCAATTAAAGAACTTTTTAAAGCTTATAAAAGGAATGTATTATTTTGTATTATACTTATTATATCAATTTTCGTTTCTATAACTTTTGGTGCTATTTCTATGTTTTTTATATCTTATTACACACAAAATATATGGTTATTACGACTTTCGTGTGCTTTGATTTTTAGTATAGTTCCTTTCATTTCTTGTTCAATTTTTAATATAAGATATGCAAGACAATTTGAATATAAACTTTCGACATTTTTGAAAGCATCAATTTTCTCCTATTTTCCTATTTTTGTATTAGGTTTTATAATATCCTTACTTGTAAGCAGCAAATAAACAATAAATCTAAAAATATTAAAAAGCACTCATATAATGAATGCTTTTTGTTTTATTTTAACCATTCAGGATTATCACGTATAATGGGTCTTATACCATACTTATCCTCAAAGTCTTTTAAAATAATTTGCCTAACTTCTGAGGAGGATTTAATATTAGAAATTAAATCTTTTGATATACCATAGGTAAATGGACAATTAGCTATACATAAACCGCAATCAGTCCCTAAACTCCTCCATCGTCTATAACACTCTTCGGTATTTATCTTCCAACTTGTTATGCCATTATCTTGTGTAAATTCACTTTTAGATATTGCTTTTCCGGGGCATGTCTTTGCACATCGTCCACAATCGAGGCAAAATTCCTTAACACCAAAATCTTCGCGTTCGTCAGGTATAATAGGCATATCCGTGGTTACTATACCAAGGCGTACACATGGACCATATTCTTTAGTTATAAGTAGTCCATTTCTTCCAAACTCACCAATGCCTGCATCTCTTGCTACAAGAGGTGCTATTACTAAATAGTTTCCATCCATATGATTTCTAGCATCATATCCCAGTTCTCTAATATAATATGAAAGTAACATGCCAACAGTTGCTGATTCTACATATCCTTTTACAACAGCTATTGCTTCTGGTAGTTTTGGTGCTCGCATAATCATTTCAGTATCCATAGGCAGTACAAACACAATTGCATACTTATGTTTTCTTAAGATTTCTTCACCATAGTTTTCTTCATGCCTTCCCCTATGAGAATAGTAATGATAATCTTTCATTTGGGTTATGCCAACTAATTTTGCACCATAAAACTTAGCGAGTCCCTTAATTCTTTCTGTCATAACAAGTGGATCTATGGCGGCTTTTTTTGTAGCTACCGGACCTTCGCTAAGTTTTTTTATATCTGATAAATATTTAAAAGATGCATCTACAATTGGTGAGTTTATTTTATTAAACATCACTGAACCTTCACCACCCATAGGTGGCATGCTTCTTAATGAATCATCCACTTCCTTTAAATGAGGGTTATTACTATAATAATTGTTATAAATTTCGCTTCCTTCTTTATAATTCATTCTTGCAAATATAGTATCTTGTTCATTGAATTTTTTCATATATGCTCCTTCGATGTTTTAGAATTATATAATTTTTTCTTTATTATGTATTTTATCATAACTGTATAAATCCCACAATAAAAGTGGAGAAATATGGTATACTTGCTTTAAATAAATGTATACAAACTTTTAAAAATAAAAAAAATTAGAATTGAAATTTGGTGAAGCTAAGGGGTAACCCTAAGCCCAAACTCAATGATAACTTAAAAGGAGCAAGTATGAAATTTCAAAAGTCAGTTATCGAACTTATAAAGATGAGGACATCAAGCAGATCATTTGATCAAAAAAACATTGAAAGTATAACCCTTAAAAAGCTAAAGGATTATATTACAGAGATTAATGAAGAAACAAACTTAAGGGTTAGGTTTATACTTATACAAAGTAATGATAGTGATTCTAGGAAAGTAAAAAAATTAGGGACATATGGTGTTATATCAGGTGCTAATTCATTTATTATTGGAATATTAGAAAAAGAAGAAAAAGATGCGCTTGAATTTGGATATTTATTTGAAAAAATTATTCTTTTTGCAACAGATTTGGGACTTCAAACATGTTGGCTGGGTGGAACTTTTAATAAGGGTAATTTTGAACAAAATATGAGTTTATCTAATAATGAATTCATACCCATCGTTTCTCCCATAGGAACAAAAAAAGAAAAGCCTAGAGTTTTTGAATCAGCTATGAGAGCAGTTATTGGTGCTAATAAACGAAAACCATGGAGTGAGTTGTTTTTTGTAACGGATAGTTTAGTAACACTAAATGAGGATAGTGCTGGTGAATATGCTGTTCCATTAGAGATGGTAAGACTTGGACCTTCTGCTTCAAACAAACAACCTTGGAGAGTTATAAAGGATGAGAATGCATATCACTTTTTTATTTGCAGAACAAAAGGCTATGGAGTAACTGGTTATGATATGCAAAAAAATGACATCGGTATAGCTAAATGCCATTTTGAGTTATCTGCAAATGAACTTGGGTTAAAAGGCACGTGGCTAGAAATGAAAAATATAAATGCACCAAATGACTGGGAATATTGTTGCAGCTGGTCTAAATAATATTTTGATGTTTTTAAATGCTAGGATTAACATGTACCATGCAATGCTTGATCCTAGTGTCTACACTTTCTGTAGTATCATGAACTATCTGAGCAATTTCATGTGCCTCACAAATGGATAAATTCTTGTTAACACTTATCTCTACATCTACATAAAGTCTATTAGCACTTACTCTAGTCTTTAAGTCATCTACATTTATAACACCATCTGTTTTTTCAATCTCAATTTTTATATTTTCGATAGTTTTTGCATCAGCGCAATGATCAACTAATTGATCGATAGCTTGTTTATAAATATCTATTGCTACTTTAGTTATTAGTATACATATTACCAGTGATGCAATTGGATCAAATATTGGATAACCCATTCTAGCTCCTATAATTCCAATTAATGTTCCAATTGATGAATATGCATCGGATCTATGATGCCAAGCATCTGCCATGAGAGCTGAGCTTTCAATTTTTTTAGCACCCTTAACTGTATATCTATACATCCACTCTTTAGCTATTATAGAAAGTATTGCTGCATACATAGCAATCTTTTCTGGAATTAAAGTTGTTCCATTTATAATACTCTTAATACCATTGAATCCAATTAGCAAAGCAGTAATTAACAATATGCTTGCCAGTATCTTAGCCATAATAGGCTCCATTTTTTCATGACCATATGGATGATCTTTATCTGCAGGTTTTTTAGCTAATTTTAATCCCAGCATTACAGCTAGTGTACTTAATACATCAGAAAGTGAATGGATACCATCAGCAATCATAGCTCCACTTCTGCCTATAATACCTGCAAATAACTTAATTGCCGATAATGCAATATTAACAATTATTGTTATCTTAGATATTTTTATACCTATTTTAAATCTTTTTTCACTATTCAATTGAACCACCTCATTTTTAATTGATAATAGAATTTTAAATCTTTATCATTATTATATACTGATTTCAGTGGAGTTGCAAGCTTTTTTAACTTCAATATGTATTCTCAATTGACAATAACATCGACTATATTTTGGGAATGATTATTATGAGCAGTAGAGCTTACCATAAATTATAGTTCAGTATATGAATAAATTATACGATAATTAAATAGATTAAAGTTATAATTTATTTCCATTAAGAGAGGATGGTGTTTATGCAAGGAAGAGATGTTGGGAAATCTTTTAGAATTGAAGAGAGTGAGTGGCGGGTATAAAAATAAGGCATATTTATTCTAATTATTTTATTTATCGGATAAACTGTCAAATCCTATTCCTTTGCCCCACACTGAAATTACTGGCAAAACATTTACAAATGCTTCTGGATCAGTTTCTGCTATATATCTCTTAATTAACATAGATTCTCTTGGAGAGCAGATTGTTTGAAGTTTTAGACGTGTTAAGTTCTTATAACCACCTTTTACTTCATAACTGGTAACTCCTCTTTTAATACTGTGGATTATGTATTGAGTTAAAGCTTGATGATTATCACTTATTATTTCAAGCTTCACTTTCTTTGAACCAAATCCAAACATCACGGCTTGAATCATATTAACAATTATAATTTGTGAAATAATAGCATAAAGTGCGATATTTGAATTATATACTATAGCTGATGATGCAATTAGTGTTCCGTCAATACAAAGTAAAATCTCACTTATGCTTACAAAAGTGAAAAGCTTATGATGAAGAATTTTAGCAACAGTATCAGTTCCGCCCATTGAATATCCTCTTTTTAGAACAAGACCAGATCCAATTCCACAAATAAGTCCAAAATAAACTGAAGCCAGCATCATATCATTTTTTATAAAGGAATAACTAAATCCTTCAAAAACTATTAATACAAATGGGAATACTATAGATAGGGTAATTATCTTTATACCTTCTCTTTTTCCCATAGATATCCAAGCAATAGCTAAAACTAAAAGAGATAACGCATAATAAATATAGGTGTATTTAATATGAATTAATTTTTCTAGTATTATTGATACTCCAGTTATACCGCCAGTTATTAATCCATTTGGTCTTAGGATAGAAGTTATTGAAAATGCAATTAATACACAACCTAATGCTACAAATATGAAATCTAATACATTCTTATTAAAGTCAATTTTCTTCAAAATATAACACTCCTTGTAATTTATTTCATAGTTATTATAACAGATTATGTTTTAAATTTATAGGTAGTTTAGACTAAGTTTAAGTTATGACTACTGCGACATCATGTTCATATGCATACTTACAAGTAAGCATCAACTCCAAATATATCCACTCAGACGTTTCTCATGATAAATAGTGCAAAGGGTAGAAAAAAAAGATATAATATAGTTGATGATAATAAAAATGATCTTAATTATATTTAATATAAATATAACAGTAAAGGGGAATTATAATGAAACTTAAAATTAGAAAAGCATGTATAGAAGATTTAGATGAAATAACAAAAGTGGAAGCAAGTTGTTTTCCAGAGGCAGAAGCAGCTACAAGAATAGCTTTTGAACAACGTATTACGATATTTTCGGAAACATTTTTTGTAGCCGAAATAGATGGGATAATAATTGGGTTCGTAAATGGATGTATTATCAATGGAACTGTTATATATGATAAACTTTATGAAAATGCGTCATTACATATTCCAGATGGAAATTATCAGACGATTTTTGGGCTTGATGTAATAACAGAGTATCGTAACCAGGGAATTGCAGCACAGTTGATGAATTACATTATAGAGGTGGCTAAAGCAAATGGGCGCAAAGGTGTTATTTTGACGTGTAAAGAAAAACTTATTCATTATTATAAAAAGTTTGGATATAGAAATATGGGTATATCTGAGTCAGTACATGGTGGTGCGCAGTGGTATGATATGGTTTTAGAAATAGATAATTGAAAAAGATAAAGAATATAATATAGTTTAAAAAAGTAAATTTGGGGAATAAAAAAGCATCCATAAAATGAATGCTTTTTGGTGCAGAAATATTTGAAAGTGACTTTGGTACCATGGTAAAGTAATATTTTACTATTTCCTAATCGTATGGTTAGCTAAACAAATTCTTTATCCATCCCAATAATCCTATTTTCTCATCGTTAACAGTTTCTTTTTCGTCTTTAACTTTTGTAGTTTTCACTCTTATTTCATCAGTTTTCATAACAAATTTAACTTTACCGTCCATCTCGTCACCTATACCTGAGAAGGTACCATAATTGTTGGATATTTTTACAAGTTCATCTTTTACATCCATTACATCTTGTAAATCTGCTATTTTACTATCAACATCACTACTTATCTTTTGAATACCATCTTTATCGAATTTTATCATATTCTCATCTAATTCTTTACTTCCATCCACTAATTTATCAGCACCTTCTTTTAATTTTACTGATACCACAGAAAGTTCGTTAGCTGCTGAATTAAGCTTAGTTGTTCCTTCCATTAATGGTTTTACACCTTCTCTATTCAATTTTGCTAAACCATTTACTACACTTTGAGAACCTCCAACTAATTTTTGGGTGCTTTCTGCCATCGTTTTTGTTCCCGCACTTAAGTCTTTAGCTGCAATATTTAACTTAGCTGCTCCACCTTCAAGTCCATCGCTACCAGTTCTAAGACTTTCTGTAGCTGGGCTTAATTGTTCTGCTCCTTGTGAAAGCTCTCCTGCTCCTTTCGCTAATTCGCCAGTTTTATCAGATATTTGTTTTGCAGCATTAGCTAATTTTTTTGATTCTGATGCTGCATTTTTTTGTCCTTCTTGTAGCTGACCCATTCCTGAACTTACCTGCTCTGAACCAGCTTTAATTTTTACCATGCCTTGTTCAAGTTCATTTAACCCTTTTAGCAAGTCATTGTCGCCCTCCTTTAAAGCTAAGTTTTTTAGAACTTTTATAACTTCTAAGTTTTGATTCGATCCATCTATTACTTGCTTTTGACCTTGCTTTAGCGCTCCTGTAGAAGTCACCATTGTATCTAGTCCTTGACTTAATGCTTCCGTTTTAATTGTCAACGTATTTGTTCCTTCAAACAACTTCTTAGCTCCATCTGAAAGTCCTTTAGAACCTATTACTAATTTACCTGTTCCATCTGCTACCTTAACCGCTCCATCAGCAAATGCTTTTGAATTTGCAGCAAAATCTAATGCGCCTAATCCAAATTGCTGCGCTCCACTACCGAACTTTGTAGTACCCAACTGGAATACTTTTAAACCCTCAGCTACTTGCACCGCTCCGCTTTGTGCTGCATTTACACCTTCTCCAAGTTTTGTCATACCATTATTTAATCCTAAAGCTCCAATTGCGAGCTTACTTATCCCACCGTTAAATAATGTCATGTTATCAGCTAAAGCCTTTTGAACAACAAACAAGTTACCTGTTCCATCAGCTAACTTAGTACTAGCAGCTTTAATATCATTAATACCTTTTGTTAAATCATCTAAAGTAGATGCACTTTTAAATTCACTCATGTCAGGAAGTTCAGGTGTTCCCGTTATCATTATAGGTCCCATCTCAAAATTTTCAACCTGAGCAGTAATCTCTAAATTCTCTTTTAAATCTAAGGAGCTATCCTTTAAATCTAAACTTTCTTTCATTCCTGGAAGACAAATGAAAGTAACTATTTGGTTGTTACCATCATTAATCATTTTCCCACTATTAATTTTAACATCTTTAAAATTATCTACTGGCAAATCTAATACAGTTACAGTACTAAATGGACTGTATATTTTTCTCGTTTGCCCTTTAATATTAACCATGTGGCTATCATTATTTACATAATCAATTTTTATTTTTACTTCCCCACTTTTCCCTGCTAAATTCTCTGGCTTAATTTCCTTTCCATCAAGAAAATATTTAACATTTACATCTATAGGAAGTTTTTTATCAGTAGTCCCTCTATAATAAATATCGTTTCCCTTTAACTTCCAAGTTAAATTTTCACCAATACCATTTGGTTTTTCTTCACCCTTTACATTTTTTATATCCTTTAATATGGATTTATCTTGAATTTCAATATTTTTCTCATCTGAATGGAGCCAGTCACTCACTATTCTTTCTTTAACTTTTCCTTGCTGACTTAATGTTACATATACAGTTTCATCCTTTTTAATTAATTCTGTTGCATATACCATATTTGAACTAGCTAATGTTCCTATTAAAACTACACTTAATAATTTTTTTGACATACATTTATTTTTCAAGTTAATACATCTCCCCTTATTTTTAATTGCTAATTGTTCCTGGTTTAGTTTTAAAATTCCTACTAGTTGCCTGTATTACTTTTTCACTTACAATTAATATAGATGGAAGAACAAGCAAGATAATTGCCATACTTATTAATGCGCCTCTTGCCATCATTGTGCATAATGAACTTATCATTTCCATTTCAGAAATAATTGCTACTCCAGCAGTTGCTGCGAAAAAGGTTAATGCACTAGTTACAATAGATTTTGCCGAACCTTGAACAGCTATTTCCATAGCTTTTATTTTATCGTATCCATTTCTCATTTCTTCTCTAAACCTTGTTGTCAGTAATATTGCATAGTCAACTGTGGCACCTAACTGTATAGTTCCAATTACTATAGATGCTACAAAGGGTATAACAGCACCAGTATAGTATGAAATTGCCATGTTTATGAATATTGCAAGTTCTATGGCTAAAACCAGAATTACTGGTACAGATAGAGATGCAAATATTAGAAGTATTATTACAAATATTGCACCAATAGATGCTATGCTAACATGCTTAAAGTCTACATCTGCTACTTCGGTTAAATCTTTAGTAAGATTTCCTTCTCCTGAAACCATTGAGTTCGGATCATATTCTTTTGTGATTTTGATTACTTCATCTATTTGATCACTTTCCATACTTGTAGCTGCCTTGTATTTAGAATTTGCCATTATTAGTTTATATCCACCTTTTTGAACCATGGATTTAATATCCTCTGGTATAAAACTTTCTGGAACAAGTGGTCCTAAATATTTATCTGACGCAAGTACCTTTTCAATTCCATCTACATTTTCTATTTTTTTTACCATTTCCTTGACTTTATTAGTTTCAAGCTCATCATTTATTATAATAAAGTGTGTTGAGGTCATATTGTAATCTTTCTTTAGTTTATTGGTTGCTATAATAGAATCTAAGCTTTTTGGTAGAGATTCATCTAAATTATAATAAACCTTAGTGTGGTTATTCCCATAAATAGCTGGTATAAATAGGAGTAGAAATACTATAGTGATTATTTTATAGTGTTTCGTAGACAGTTTAGATAATTTATTAAATTCAGGTAATATGGTTTTGTGACTAAATCTATGAATAGGTTTATCAAATATTAAAATCAATGAAGGTAATACTGTTATCGTAGTTATAACTCCAAGTAATACGCCCTTTGCCATTACTATCCCAATATCCTTACCTAAGGTAAGTTGCATAGTACATAATGCTAGAAAACCTGCTATAGTTGTTAGTGAGCTTCCCGATATAGCAACCATGGTATTTGCTATAGCCTCCCCCATTGCTCCTATTTGATTATTTGGCATAAGTTCTCTTTCCTCATCATATCTATGAAGTAAAAATATCGAATAATCCATAGTTACACCGAGTTGAAGTACTGCTGCTAATGCCTTTGTTACATACGAAATTTGTCCCAGGAATATATTTGTTCCCATATTATATAATATGGCATACCCTATCCCTAATAAAAAAATAAATGGAATTATAACAGATTTCATAGTTAAAGATAAAACTATGACCGATAATATCACTGCAATCATTACATAAAACGGTGTTTCTTTATCAGCTAAATCTTTAGTATCCTTAACAATTGCGGATATTCCGCTTAAATAACACTGCTTATTTGTTACCTTTCTTATATTCGTTATACCATTTTGAGTGATTTCTGAAGACGCGGATTCTTTAAATTTAATTATTAACATAGTAGAATTTCGGCTATAAAAGGAACTTTTAATTTCTTCTGGTAAAATTTCCTTAGGTACAGTAGTATCTAAAATATCATCCACCCAAATAACTTTTTCTACACCTTCAACCTTTGCAACCTTTGCTTTTATTTTTAAAACATCCTTAGCTTCCATATCCTCAATAATAAGCATTGATGTAGCTGCGTTTGAAAATGTCTTATCCAAAATATTTTGTCCCTTCATGGAATCAAGGTTTTGGGGAAGATAGGTCAAAAGATCATAATTTATTTTTGTATTTATCATTCCCAGTACGGATGGAATGAGTAACAATGTAGAAATAATTAAAACTAGAATCCTGTTTTTCGCTATAAAATGTCCAAACTTTTTCAATTATGTCATCCCTTTCTTATAAAATTAATTTTGTAACATTTTTTTAATGGTTTTAAATAATACAGGTTTCATATTATCTATAGTATCTGGTTCCTCTAAAATAATTGAGCTGTAGCACACGGAACCTGTTAGTTCAATAATCATAAACAATGTTTTTTCAGCTTCGTTTATACACATAGTTTCACTCACTATATTATCCATAAATACTTTTGCAATTTTTTTCATTTCGTCATACTCCAAAGGTTCTGCTATAAACTTTCTATAAATACCCCAAGAAAGATTTTTATAGATAAGCCTTAATAGCCTTTTATCACTCCTTAAATACTCAATTATATAATCTACAAAGAAGATTACTTTATCATTAAATTCTATAAAATCCTTATTCATAGATACCTCAATAGCTTCTTTTAAAACTTTTGAACTCTTTTTTAAAATTATTAAGTCAATAATATGATATTTATCTTTAAAGTAAAGGTAAAAAGTCCCTTTAGCAACTCCTGCTTTTTTTACAATATCGTTTATAGCAGTGTCATTAACCCCTTTAGTTGTAAAAAGCTCATAAGCTGCATCGTATAGGTTCTTTTGTTTCTTTAACTTATTTATTTCTGATTTACTTTGTTTGTTTTTAATAATTTTATCTTTTTCCATAGTTCACTTACCATCCTTCTTCTCGTTTTATTTATGACTAACGGTCATTTGTTTGTCGTACTTATTTAGTATATACTTTTATGACCATTAGTCAACAATTATTTTTAAATAAAATATAAACATTTGTAATGTCATATTAGAATTGAAAAGGACTATTCTAGAGAAGTAAAATTATAAAAAAATACAAAATAAAATAGTAGGATTGGAATAAAGTAATGTGATATAATATAGTTAGATTAGAGAAACTATGGGCGGTGTAAGTGAATGGAAAACAAAGAATTAATTAATATGATGAGAGCATTGCTAAAAGAAGAAATGGAACCAATGAAGCAGGGTATAAATCAAATTGAGACAAAAGTTGATAAGAATACAATAATGCTAGAAGATTTAAATAAAAAAGTTCAAATTATAGCTGAAGTGCAGTCAGCACATAAGGAACAAGGGGATCAGAATTATAAGATAATACTAAAAGAACAGATTAACAATGGAACTTTACTAGGGAATTCATTAAAGAATGTTTCTGCTGATGTCAAAGAAGTGAAAATTGATGTTATAGAACTAAAGGAAACGGTAGAAGGTATAAGAAAAGATTTAAATGCAGTTGAGATAATTACATCAAAGAATTGGAATGAAATTGCACATTTAAAAGCAGTAAAATAATCTACATGTCATTTAAGATGGTACTAACCTAAGATTGTTATGAATATAGTGAGTGGAACATATTAGAATATAAGGAATCATAAGCTTAGAAGGTAAGCTTATGATTCCTTTTTTGAAATAAATAGAGGTAACTAAATTTATTTTAGTATCAGGTTGACAATTTTTTAACTGAGGAATATAATATACTTATCAGGGCAAACGTTTGCACAAATTAAATTTAATACATAGATTTGTTTTGCACTAAGATTTATATACATATAACTTAAAAGTTAAACAGAGGATTAACACTTTACAAGCTTGATTAAATAGATAGGTGTTTATTTGTAAAATATTAGAGGAGGTAAATAAAATATGGTTAAGAGTAAATCAAAAGTAATTTCATTCGATTTTTGGCAAAAATTTGGGAAAGCATTATTAGTAGTAGTTGCAGTTATGCCTGCAGGTGGACTAATGATTTCATTAGGAGTAGTTATAGGTCTTATGGCACCAAATATAGCAGCTGTGCAAACGTTATCCCTAGTTATTGGAGGTATAGGTTGGGCAATAATAGGTAATCTAGGAATATTATTTGCTATAGCTATTGGTGGATCTTGGGCTAAAGAGCGTGCTGGTGGAGCGTTTGCAGCACTGATTTCATTTATTTTAATAAATAAAATAACTGGTACTGTATTTAATATTACAAATGAGATGCTTACAGATGCAACTGCAACGGTAACTTCATTAACAGGACAACATCTTTTGGTTAAAGATTATTTTATTTCTGTTCTTGGATCTCCAGCATTAAATATGGGAGTATTTGTTGGTATTGTTTCAGGTTTTCTTGGAGCGGTATTATTCAATAAATATTACAACTATAATAAATTACCCAGTGCTCTCGCATTCTTTAATGGTAAACGATTTGTACCGTTTGTTGTAATAGTAGGTTCAAGTGTTGTTGCATTTGCATTTGTTATTGTTTGGCCATTTGCTCAATCTGTTATAAATGGATTTGGGAAGTGGATTGCAACATCACAAAATACTGCACCATTTATTTCACCATTTATATATGGTATGCTTGAACGTTTATTATTACCTTTCGGACTTCATCATATGATTACAATTCCAATAAATTATACAGATCTTGGTGGAGCATATAAAGTATTAACTGGTGCTAATGCGGGTAATACTATACTTGGACAAGACCCACTTTGGCTAGCATGGGCTACTGACTTAGGTAACTTAAAAGCAGCAGGGGATATGAGCGCATATAATAACTTAATTACAACAATTCATCCAGCTCGTTTTAAGGTTGGACAAATGATTGGAGGAGCTGGATCATTAATGGGTGTTGCACTTGCTATGTATAAAAGTGTAGCTATAGAAAAACGAGCAAAATATAAATCGGTATTTTTTTCAGCAGCTATTGCAGTTTTCTTAACAGGGGTTACCGAACCATTAGAATTTATGTTTATGTTTATTTCACCAATATTATATGGTGTTTATGCATTTATACAGGGACTCGCATTTATGTGTGCAGATATAATTAACTTAAGAGTTCATAGTTTTGGTATTATAGAGCTTATGGCTCGTATACCTATGATTGCAAAAGCGGGAATTATAGGGGATTTGGTAAACTTTGTACTAGTAACTATAGTATTTTTCTTCATAAATTATTTTGTATTTAAATATATGATTAAGAAATTTAATATATCAACTCCAGGACGTAATGGAAATGAAATTGAAATTGATATGGAGGATAGTTCAGTTAAAGCTGATACAAAGAAAGAAAATGTTTCTAATAACAAGAATGGCTTAGCTGTAAATATTATTGAATTACTTGGAGGAAAAGAAAACATTGTGGATGTGGATGCGTGTATGACTCGTCTTCGAGTAACAGTTAAAGATAGTTTGCTTGTAAAAGAAGAAAAAGAATGGAAAAAAAATCAGGCTTTGGCTTTAATAATTAAAGGTAATGGTGTACAGGCTGTATATGGACCTAAGGCAGATGTTCTAAAATCTGATATTACAGATATACTAGGAGTTTAGGATGAAATTATTAACTTTAAATTGTCATTCTTGGATGGAAGAATATCAAGAAGAGAAGATTAAAATTATTGCAAAAACTATAAAAGAGAAAAGTTATGATGTAATTGCGTTACAAGAGATAAATCAATCTATAAATGAAGACATAACTTATAGCAACATAAAACATGATAATTTTGTTTTAGTTTTACTACAAGAATTAGAGCTGTTAGGTTGCAGTGAATACACAATGCTGTGGGATTTTTCTCATATTGGTTATGATAAATATGAGGAAGGACTAAGTATTATAACTAAACATAAAATATTAGAACAAGGTACTTACTCATTTTTTATTAGCAGTAGTGAGGACAGAGAGTTTTGGAAAACTAGAAAGGTTGTAGGAGCTTCTATTAAAGTAGGTAAACAAATTATAGATTTCTACTCTTGTCATCTAGGATGGTGGGAGGACGAAGAGGAACCTTTTAGAAAGCAAGTAGATAAGTTATTTAGCAACTTGAAAGAGGATAGACTAACATTCCTTATGGGAGATTTTAATAATAATGCTCTAACAAGGGATGAAGGTTATGATTATTTAATGGTAAAAGGGATTAGGGATACCTACTCCCTTGCTAAAGAAAAGGATTGTGGGGTAACTGTAAAAGGTGAAATTGATGGATGGGACGCTAACAAAAATGATTTAAGGCTAGATTTAATTTTAGTAAATAAAGATGTAGATGTTAATTATTCTAAAGTAATATTCAATGATAAAAATGGCCGGGTGGTATCCGATCATTATGGAGTAGAAATAGATGTTAACGACATTTCAGAAGGAAAGTCTCTCAATTCTATAGATAGGAGTTACATACCCTAATAATTAGAAAATTTTAGGGGGAGAATAAATTTCCTTCTGAAGTCGTTAATATTACAGCTCCGCAGGAGATGATTTAATTTGGGATGAAATTAATAATTTGCAATAAAGTATAAGAGGAGGCAAAAATAATGTCAAAGGTTAAGGCTTGTTTGTTTGATTTAGATGGTGTGATTGTAGATACTGCTAAATATCATTATTTAGCATGGAGAAGGCTAGCGCTAGAATTAGGATTTGATTTTACGTTGCAGCAAAATGAAAGTTTAAAAGGGGTAAGTAGGATGGCATCCCTAAAAATACTATTAGATATAGGTGGGATAACCTTAAGTGAAGCGCAAAAAATAAGTCTTGCAGAGAAAAAGAATAATTGGTATCGCGAATTTATTGCAACCATGACTCCAGATGAAATTTTACCTGGTTCAAAGGAACTTTTAGAAAAATTAAGGATTAGTGGATTTAAAATTGCGTTAGGTTCTGCAAGTAAAAATTCTATGACTATATTAAATAATGTAGGGCTTGTAAATCACTTCGATGTTATAATTGATGGAACTAAAACAAGTAATGCAAAACCAGACCCAGAAGTCTTTTTATTAGGAGCAAAGGAGCTTGGCGTTTTACCTTCTGAATGCGTAGTTTTTGAAGATGCGAAAGCTGGTATAGAGGCTGCAATAAATGGTGGAATGTATAGTATTGGAATTGGTGATCCACTAGTTCTAAATAAAGCAAATATAGTTATTGCTTCACTTGCAGAGATGACACTTGAAAAATTAAACTTATAAATTATTATAAAGGAGGTCTAATATGAAACAATATTTAAAAATGGATGAATGGAATATCATAGAAGAAGGTTTTGATGAAGATAACAATGAAATATCTGAAGGTATTTTTAGTATAGGAAATGGATATATGGGACAAAGGGCAAATTTTGAAGAAAAGTATAGCGGGAAGTCCCTTAAAGGAAATTATATGGCAGGAGTATATTATCCAGATAAAACAAGAGTTGGATGGTGGAAGAATGGATACCCAGAATACTTTGCAAAAGTGTTAAATAGCACTAATTGGATTGGGATAGACATTAGTATTGATGGAGAAACTTTAGACCTTGCGAAATGTGAAGTAAAAGATTTTGTGAGAACTTTAAATATGAAAGAAGGATACCTAAGCAGAAGTTTTGTAGCTAAACTTCCTAGTGGAAAAGAGGTAAAGGTAGATGCAAAAAGATTTGTAAGCATAACATTAAAGGAAATAGGAGCAATTAAATATTCTATTACACCGATTAATTTTGATGGTACATTGAGTATACTTACTTATTTAGATGGTGATGTAAAAAATGAGGATTCTAATTATGATGAAAAATTCTGGGATGAAGTTTTAAAACAATGTGATGAACAAGGATCATCGTTAATAATAAAAACAAAAAAGCTAGACTTTCATTTATGTTCTGCAATGAAATTTGATATTTTTAAAGATGGTTTAAAGGTGGATTATAATCCTGAATTTATAAAAGCAGAAAAGTATGTAGGTAATTCTGTTAAATTAAATGTAAAACAAAATGAAGAGATTGTAATGTACAAATATGTTTGTAACATAACTTCAAGAGATTATGAAATAGAAGAATTATTGGCAGTTTGTAATAAAGATTTAGAAAAAGCTTGTGAAAAAGGTTTTGACATATTACTAAAAGATCAAGCAGATGTTTGGGGCGAAAAATGGAAACATAGTGATATTGTTATTGAGGGGGATGTATCTGCTCAGCAGGCGATTAGATTTAATATTTTTCAGCTAAATCAGACATATACAGGTGAAGACGATAGGTTAAATATAGGACCAAAAGGGTTTACAGGAGAAAAGTATGGCGGAGGTACTTATTGGGATACCGAGGCGTATTGTATACCATTTTATTTAAGTACTGCGAGCCCGAATATATCTAGAAATCTTTTGATTTATAGATATAAGCAATTAGGAAAGGCTAAGGAAAATGCAACAAAGTTAGGTTTTACAAAAGGTGCTCTGTATCCTATGGTTACTATGAATGGGGAAGAGTGTCACAACGAATGGGAAATTACTTTTGAGGAGATTCATAGAAATGGCGCTATAGCCCATGGTATATATAATTATGTTAATTATACTGGAGATAAAAGTTATTTAGGGCAATATGGATTAGAAGTGTTGGTAGAGATTTCAAGATTTTGGGAAGACAGGGTTAGTTTTGCCACCAATAAAGGGAAATATGTAATGCTTGGAGTTACTGGTCCTAATGAGTATGAAAACAATTCAAATAATAACTGGTATACTAATAGAATTGCTTGTTGGACGATGGAATATACTTCCAAGGTGATCGATTATTTAAAAAATAATGAAGCAGCTAGATATTTGGAGCTTGTAGAGATATTAGGCTTAAAAGAAGAAGAAGTTAGTAAGTGGCAAGATATTATTAAAAATATGTATTATCCAGTGGACGATGAGCTAGGAATATTCCTTCAGCAAGACGGGTATATGGATAAGGAGCAAATCCTTGTAAAAGATTTGGACCCAAAGCATTTACCACTAAATCAAAAATGGTCTTGGGATAGAATTCTTAGATCATGTTTTATAAAACAAGCTGATGTATTGCAAGGACTATATTTTCTCCAAGATGAATATGATCTAGATACTATAAGAAGAAACTTTGAATTTTATGAGCCAAGAACAGTACATGAGTCATCTTTATCTCCTTGTGTCCACTCTATCCTTGCTTCAAAATTAGGAAATGAGAAAAAGGCTTATGAGATGTATCTTAGAACAGCAAGACTAGATTTAGATAATTACAATGATGATACAAAAGATGGATGTCATATAACAAGTATGGCTGGAAGTTGGATGTCTATAGTTGAAGGTTTTGGTGGCATGAGAGTAGAAGATGGAAAACTTATTTTAAATCCTTTTATACCAGAAAAATGGAATGCGTTTTCTTTTAAGGTTATGTTTAGAGGGAATTTACTTAAAGTGAATATTAAAAAACATAAAGTTATTATTACTAGTGAAAATAAAAAGCTTATAACTTTATCTGTTAATGGTAAAGATTATACAACAGGGGATGAAATTGAGATTTTATCTTAAGAATAAAAAAATATAATAAGCATAGAATATTTTTAGAAATTGGGAAGTGAAGTTAACATGTCAGTAACTATAAAAGATGTGGCAAGGCTCGCCAATGTATCACCCTCCACCGTTTCAAGAGTAATTGCAGATAATCCTAGAATTAGTGATGAAACAAAACAAAGAGTTTACACGATAATGAAGGAAATTAATTATCATCCTAATGCAATAGCTAGGAGCTTAGTTAATAAAGCGACGAAGACTTTAGGACTTATTCTGCCAAATACAGATGAAGATTTATTTGATAATCCTTTTTTTATCCAAATTATGAGAGGTATAAGCCATTATGCTCAAAAAAAAGGATATTATATTATGTACACTTACAGTAACGATGAAAATCGTGAAGTAGAGGATATAGAAAGTTTAATAAATAGTGGAAGAGTTGATGGAATTATTTTACCAATAGTAAGAAAGGATGATAAATGCATAGCTTATTTGAAAAAAGTAGCTTATCCTTTCGTAGTAATTGGTAGACCTCAGAATTCTGAAGGGGTTTTATGGGTTGATAATGATAATTTTAAGGCAATGTTTAGCGCTGTTAATTATCTTATAAATAAAGGGGATAGAAAAATAGCATTTATAGGAGGGCCATCTGAGCTTAATGTAACTATAAATAGACTAGAAGGTTACAGGTCAGCTATGATAAACATTGGTGAGAAAATAGATGAAAATATGATACAGGTAGCAGAATTTACAGAGACTAGTGGATATAATGCTATGAAAAATATTTTAAAGAAATTTAAACCTACAGCCGTTGTTACCACTGATGATTTAATTGCATTTGGTGTTTCCAAAGCTATTAATGAAATGACGGATAAGAATATTAAAGTTATTGGATTTAATAACACACCACTTGCTGCCTTTAGAAATCCCACATTATCTTCAGTGGACGTTAATTCAGAAGAATTAGGGTATTATGCAGTTAGACTGTTAATAAATAAATTAGAAAATAATGAAGAACAAATAAATAACTATATTATTGATACAAAATTAGTTGAAAGACAATCAACCCAATAACATTAGATATACAAAACACACATTATGGAGTTCTATCTATGATGTGTGTTTTGATTTTTATTAAATCTTGATGATATAGGAGAAATAAGAGGATATTTTAAGGGACATGTTGAATTTATTAAGAACGATAGGGTTATTTTAATGACATTTCAGCACCGAAGGTGATTATTTAACTTTCCCTAGAATACTATTAGTAGAGACTAATAATATTAATTTGTAAGAAAGTTAAATTTTCTTAGTAATTATTCAGAGGGGGATAAAAAATATGCCACAAAATAGTAGTGATTTAAAACGAAGGGCGAAACAGCAGTTACAAGGTAAATGGCTTCAAGCTGGACTTGTATGTTTCATTGCATTTGTAATTACAATAGCCTTAAAAGGTGGAAATGCGGATTCTTTTCAATATGTTTGGCAGAATGGAGAAATGGTTAGAGGACATAATACAAACACATCAAGCGGTCTTGGTAGTTTAGTAAGTTTTGTTTTGTCTGGACCAATAACACTAGGACTAACATGCTATTTTCTTAAGTTAATAAGGAAAGAAGAAACTGTCATTGAGAATATGTTTAGTGGGTTCAAATTTTTTATAAAATCATTTGTTCTAAATTTTATTATAACAATTTTCACAGTTTTATGGTTGTTACTTTTTATAGTTCCAGGAATTATTGCTTCAATAAGATATTCAATGTCATACTACATTATGATTGATAATCCTGAGTTAAGTGCCTTTGAAGCATTAAGCAGAAGTAAACTCATGATGGATGGTTTCAAATTTAAACTGTTTAGTTTATGGTGTAGCTTTATAGGGTGGTTCTTATTAGGGATAATAACTTTTGGCATAGGATTTCTATGGATTAATCCATACTATAAGGCGGCTAAGGCTAACTTTTATCAGGACTTAAAATTTAAATTAGTTTAGAACTCTGCAATGGTGACGAAAATCCCAATATCATTATGATATTGGGGTTTTCGTCATTAGTTATTATAGTAAGCGTAAAATAGCCCACACCTTAAACTAAGGCTTGGGCTATGATATTATTTCTTTAGTGGCTTTCTGCAACTATCCGGTAAATCCTTAGACCATGGAAGAAGATTATCTAGTTTTTCTTTATTA
>NZ_JBOITN010000001.1:0-49728 GCF_050717545.1 Clostridium sp. | reverse complement strand
ATCCAAAAGTTTTGTTGATAACAAAACTAATGTTTCATTCCTTTAAGGTATATTTTCACTTTTCAAAGTACAATTTAAATCTGAAAATTTTTAATCTAGTTTTTTCATAGGCTAGTTAACACTATCTCTAAAATTTAATATTATTATAACTTTAAGTATAATTTGCCACTTAAATTAAGTTTTTACTCTTTTTATGTTTGTCAAATTTAGAAAAATAAAAGAATCTTGAAAACTTAATATTTTCAAGATTCTTTATATACATTTCCCATTCAACCCTCAAATTTATCGCCTTTTTCATATACATAACATCATACATTTTAGGTTGAGCTTTAAGAAACCTATTTTAAAAAATTTATATATCCAATAACAATATTCAACTACCCAACCATTAAAAGAATTACCTTTTATTTTATTTTACTTGAATTTTAAAGCTTTTATAATGTGTATGGCTTCCCTTAAAGTTTGAAAATCCAACAGCTCCGTGTAAATATGGCTTATCTTCATCTTTATATGTTATTATAAGCTTACCATCAATATAAACTTTAAATTCATTTTCAAATGCATCTACTCTAATGTTGTAGTATTTTCCTATTTCCCATATGAATTCTGATTCACTTAGTGATAAATACCCATTATTATTCTTGTAGAGTTCTATTTTGTTAAAAGGTGACAATCCTATAGCATAAGAACGTATTGCTCCTTGTACTCTAAAATTTATATTATGATATTCCCCCAATTTAGGTATTACATTAGCTTCAAAACTATAATTTTCCCAATAGAAATCGCCAGTATAAGCTTCTGCTGAATCACCACAATAGCTGCCGCTTAGTTCACCATCTTCTAACCCCCATATTCCTCTCGCGTAAGTCATTTGAGAAGGAAGCTTATGGAAGGCATCCCAGCACTCCATTCTTTCATTTCTAAAATCTATTGAGTAATTTGCTTTTCCATAAATACGCATATCATCGATATATGCTGTTAATGCGAAATCCCAACTACGATCTTTTTCTTCAACCACAAAGTATTCTATTCCAGCTTGTAAGATAATAGCATCTTTCAAATAAGGAATACTATAAGTTAATTTTGTCCACTCACCACAAACTAAATTAACTATTTCACCTTTGTAAATATTGCCTGTATTTCTATCCTTTATATAAACTGCGGCTCTGATATCAATATTTTGACTTGGTAACATAGTCCAAACCTCTATAGTTTGTCCAGGATATAATACAGGTGAAAATTCTGGTTCATAACGATTGTCATTAAAATCCTCAGGAGCATAATAAGTCTGATAAAACGCCCTATATTCACTACCACTATTAGCTTTAGGAACTATAAACTTTAAGGATCTATTACCGCTATGAGAGGCTTCTTCAGTGTTTATAAAGAACATTTTACAATCCTTGCCGTCTAAGTTTTCAGATCGAAAACCATGGGTTGAACCTGGCAATTCGAAGTGGAAATATCTTTCCTTTAAGTTAAATTTATCTTTCCATATTTCAGGCATTTCCTCTCCTGCTATTTTATAAGCAAAGCTTGCGGTATAACTTACTAAAGATGGAATATCTACAATATTTAATGAACCTATTACACTAGAAGCACATAAGAAATCATTTATTGGCTCCCTCCAAGACTTATCGATTCCTTCAAGACCATTTAAAACGCCAAGTATAGTGCCTATATTTCCAACATTACAATCAGTATCCCATCCACACATGTTGCCTATATTTATAGTCTTTGAGAAATCACCCTCTCCATACATCATTGCAAGAATCATTACTGCTGAGTTAGGAATAATATGGCATACACCTGGATATAAATGATATCCAAAATTCTCCTCAACATATTTAAATGCTTTTCTCCAATCTTCAGGATTAGTATGAAAGTACTTTATAACTGCTGTAGCCATTCTCGTGTATTCACAATCAGCTGGAATTAAAGATAAGCCTTTTAATATTACTTTTTCTATGTCCTTTTCTACAAAGGCTTCAGCAATACAAGCTGCCACAAATTGGCCACCATATATGCCATTTCCACCATGAGTTACACTTGACATCTTTTCTGCGTATTCTGCTGCAAGCTCTGGATTACCAGGGTTTATTAATCCCCATACATCACTAAATATTTGTCCACCTATTTGCTCTGCCACAGCTACACCATTTTGCTGTATAGAACCAGAACGTGGTGCCATAATACCAGATTTAACATTGGAGTAGCCTGTATGCTCTGTAGAATTTCCATACCCACCCCACCAGAAAAATCCATGTCCATCCGCTACATAATTTATTAATGTAAGCCCCATTTGTTCCGCAGTAATTTCACTATTATAAGTGTAATCCTCCAATGCTCTTAAAAAAAACATAGGACCATTAGTGTCATCATCTGCAGCAAAATTTTTAAAATCATAAGGGTATGTTGTGATTTCCCCAAAAGTTTTCTGTATTCTATCATAACTCCAACCTTCTGTATTAGAACCATGGCGTACTCCTATAATTTTACCTAGCCATCCGGCATATAGTCTTTGTAAATAGTCTTGTGGTATTTCTTTATTCATATTGTAGCCTCCTAAATTAAATAATTACTTTGTTTTCTATATTCTTTGGTCAATTACCTTTTGAGCATCGTTTTCTAAATAGATATTTTTAATATTAATTTATTCTAGTTTTACTAAGTTTCAATTTACTATTAATACTATTATATTAAATTTAATTAATTAATTCTTCGCAGAAATGATCATGACTATGCGGAATCAACCAAAATTTAAATATGTTTTTGGATATGTTTCTGCCCCACTTATGTTAAATAATTTCAAAGAGCCTAGCACAATTATTTTTGGGGTAATCTTATGGTTAATAACCTACTATCCTTGTTCCATAACCTTTATTCATCATGTTTATCGTTCCTTTCCAGTACCTCTTTCATAAATGGTATCGAAATTGATGCACCTTTTTTGGATACTGCTAAACTTGAAGCCACAGTCGCCAAGTTCAAACATTCACTTGGCGATTTATCAAGTATTAACCCTGCCACAAAATAACCCAAAAATGTATCTCCAGCAGCAGTTGTATCTACTACTTCTGTTTTTAAAATTTGTTCGGTTAGACGAAAATTATTTTCACCGTACATTGATCCATTTTCTCCTAAGGTTAAAACTATTTTAAGGTTGGGGTATTTGTAAATTAATTTATCTATTATTTCTTCTTCTTGCAAAACATTTGCAATAGCTTTACCCTCAATTTCATTTAATACCAACAAATTAATCATATTAAAATCAATTTCTATAATTTTTTTATCGATAGGAGAAGGATTAAGTACAATTCTCATTCCTTTTTTATTAGCTTTATTAATAATGTATTCTAAATGATTTATTTCATTTTGCAGAACTAATATATCATTAGCTTCAAAATGATTTAGCACAAAATCTATATATTCTTTTGTTAATTCTTTATTTGCACCTCCGCACAACAGAATAGAATTTTGGCCTTTGCTATCTACTTGTATAATTGCATGTCCTGTATATGTTCCATCTAATGAAACAAAATCAGTTTTTACACTATTCTCATTTAAAATTTCCACTAAACTTCTACCATCTGTTGAAACTTTACCTGCATGATATAAATCAACTCCAGCCCTTGCTAAGGCTATTGATTGATTAAGCCCTTTACCACCACAGAAAACACTATATTTTGTTGAAGATATAGTTTCTCCAGGTTTGACAAAATTAATAACATCATAAACCATATCTATGTTAAGCGAACCAAAATTCAATATTTTCATAATCTACTCCTTAAAATTTACTCCTATTTGCAAAATACAGTTAGAAAACGTAGAAAACTCTCCAGTCCTTATAACTCCCTTGCAATTGTTAATTTCTTTCTTTAAATTCTTCCAATATTTCTTTATTTTCTTCAGCAATTTCTTTAGCCAAATATAGTTTCTCTATATAAATGCATCACCTATATCAGTATCAATTACTTATGTTAAATAATTTCAAAGAGCCTAGCACAATTATTTTGGGGTAATCTTACAGTTAATAACCCACTATCCTTGTTCCATTTATAAGTGCAGGCTTTATAGAATGGATAAGCACACATCACCTCTGCCATCTTACCCTTTAATTGTTTGATTGGAATAATTAAACTATCTGTATGACTTTGCAGTCTCCACACTGCAAGGTATATTTTATTGTTACATTTCATTCCTAAACTTATCCATTCATCAGAGAAGTTTGGAAAGCCGATAGGCCAGAATGGGAGTGAGTTAGGTATATATTTTCTAATTTTTTTATAACAGTCTATTCCTTCTTTTACAAGTTCAAAACGTTCTCTTGAAATTTCAGCTAATTGTCCACTTTGATGTACCCTCATGAGCATTGCATTTATCATATTAAATATAACCTCTTCTGAATCTCCATCCCTTAAAGGGTAAGACCATACGGCACATTGCTCAGGAGTAACTGCAGTAAGTACAGATGCAGCAATATTTGCATTTTTAATATAATCTGTCTGATCACTGCTTGATTGGATGCTGTGACGACTTAAAAGAGAATAATCCATCCTCATACCACCACTGCCACAATTCTCAATAACTAAATCAGGATAACGTTCAAATACCTTATCCAGCCATTTTAAATATGCACGATTATGCTCCAAAAGTCCATCCCCGAAGCTGTATGCATCAGTTTCTGTTCCTATCCCAGCATTTATGTTGTAATCCATCTTAATATATCCAATACCGTATTCATTAACCAATCTTTTTATTACTTCATCTGCATGCTCCACTACTTCAGCATTTCTAAAATCAAGCTGGTATCTCGCATGATCTATTACTCTTTTACCATGCCGTTTGAAAAACCAATCATCGGGCACTTTATTCGCTAAAGGACATTTTACTCCCATTACTTCTATCTCGAGCCATAGCCCTGGGACCATTCCTTTTTTAATAATATAATCTATTGGCTCTTTTATACCGCCAGGAAATCTTTCCTTAGAAGGAAGCCACTCTCCAACACCATCCCACCATGGACCATCAGAATACCACCCACAATCTATGCAAAAATACTCACACCCTGCTTCAGCAGCTGCATTAATCAATGGAAGAAGTTTTTCTGTTGTGGGATCCCCCATAAGACAGTTCATATAATCATTAAATATTACCGGTAGTTTTACGTTATCTTTGTTTGGTCTTCGTAATATTCTTCTATATTTTGTAATTTCGCCCACAGCTTTTTCAAAATCTCCACTAACAATACTTATTGCAGCCGTAACTGATATAAATTTTTCTCCAGGTTCCAGTCTCTTGCACCAATGGTTTTCATCTTCTGTAGGACCACTTAACTGTAGGTACAACTCATCTGCAATGTCGCTTATTTCCCAATGCCATGAACCATTATTCTCAATCTGCCAAAGTAAACTAGTACCACATTCAGTATTTTCATAACATCCCATGGGCAGATATTCTGATGATGACCAAGTTCCAGTACTACTGCAGGATACACGTTTCATAGAAAAGTCATTTAATCTTGATAGACCTAAATTTTGCAAACTGGAGCTTTTCCATTGTGCTTCACCAAGCCAGGTGTTATGGGCAATATGCACTTTGCTTTTTTCATCCCACTGGGTAATTCCTTCTTTAGAAATACCGGTTAGGCAAAATGAAGAAATATATTCAATTTCTTTATTTTCAATACTTATATTAGTAACCTCTGTCCATGATCTTATTACAGAAATGTCCTCATAAAATTGTATGTTTGACTTTACTTTTAGATATGAATCTTCCATCATTATTTCAAGCTTTCTTCCATAAACATTCCTATAATCCCTATGTTCTTTATACTTAAGCAAATTCCCAGGTTTTGAACCTGTGTGTTTAGAACCATGATGATCATCATGATCTTCTCCTGCTATCTGTAATTCAACTAACCTATACCATCTTTTATTATTTTCATTTATTACTGTTACCTCATATGGTAATGGTGAAAAATGCAATAAATTTACATCACCGTCTTCAGTAACTTCTATAACCAAATTAATACTGTTTTCATTAATAGAAATAGTTTTTTTCATAAAAAACCTCCTTTAATTAACTGTTTTCTACTGTATTTCTATTATGACATTTCCTTCTTCATCACTGCAATCTACAATCAATAAACCTTTTTCTTTAGTAAATGCACCTTTTTTACCGTTCACTAAAATACTTTTAGGCATTACTTCAGATGCGAACCCGAATAAGCCACCCTCCTTAAGTCTTACTAATAATTTATACTCAGTACTGTAATAAAAGTCTACAGCTGCCACAGCTATGTATTTATTAATGAGACCTAAAGGCAGAAACTTTCCTTTTACAGGAACAAGAGTAAATAATGACAATTCATTATTACTATGTTTAATTTCCCACTGACTTTCTTCATCCATAATTCTAGTTTCACCCGTAAAATGCTCATGTACTAAGTATCTTGAAGATTCATAACCTGGGATATCCTTAAGACTTATGTTTCCCACGACTTCTTCTTCTCTAATATTTATGTTAAAACATGCAATTACATAAGTTTCTTTTACCTTATTCCACAACTTTAAAGGTATCTTCTCTTCAAGGGGATTTACCATCAAACAATCCACTGTTGGTAGCGCATTTTGATCACATCTTAGTATACGTCCATCCTTTAACATAACTGGCCACAGTTGCTCAGCAACAGTAGTTCCAACAGGGTCACTTACATATATAGGTCCTCCGCTTATAGCTCTAAGCACTCCATTATTAACTGCCTGTTCATGATTGGTCCACCACATATCCCAATCACCCCAGATGAAATTACTAGTGAAAAAGGAGTTATAGGCGTTTTGCAGTGCATGTTCCTTAAAGCTGTCCTTTTTACTTGGAAAAAAGTCATCGCTGTTTCTTGATATAGAAGACATTGGCCTGTGCCATAGATTTTCAGAGCCCATACCCATACAGTTGATCATTCTATTATCAAAGTTTTTCCCAACAGAAGCCTCTAAAGCCCCATGTGCTTCTTTTGTTGCTTTTCCTATGGACACATTGTTCTTTAGCATGTTGACTAAGCAGCTTTGATAATCCACCTTAACAAAATCAACACCTTCATTTCTCAAATAGCTATGCCATTTATTCCAAAATTCAAAAGCTCTACTTGCTTCTGGATACGGAATGAGTTTCCCAGCCTTTGTTTTATATAAACTTTGGGGCATTTCTGTTGCTATTGGGCCTTTATCATATATACCATTCCAATAACCTATCATAGTGTGCCACACACCTACCCATTCTAATCCATATTCTTCCTTAAGTTTCTCGATTATACCACCGAAGCCTTCAGGAAACTTAACCTTATTAGGTTTAAATGAGTTTAAGTGATAATCTACATCATCAGACCAACCCGCATCTACAATAAACCACTTTGCTGGTACCCCTAGCTTCTTAAATTCCTCAGCTTTATCCATGATGCCTTTCTCATTAATATCGTAATAAAACGCATCCCAACTGCACCAGCCAAAATACTCTAACATATCTGGATATCGCCTTTGGCCTCTAGTTTTACCACCTGAGCCTAAAAGCTTTAGTCCCATTTCTACTAATTTCTTAGATAAATCAAAAGGGTTGTCACCAGTGCCAATAAAAAAGCTAGTAGCAACAAAATTTGTATGCCCACTGTCATAAGGGGATAGCAATATTTCTATATGCTTTTCCTTACCGCATAGTTCAGTCTTAAATATATCATCACACACAGGTAATAAATAGTTATAGGATTTTTCATCCTTCCAAAGTAATGATTGTGTCCTTGGTGGAAGCTTTGAAATATCTTTATCAAAATGAGGACGTGTCCACCAATCCGAATGCATATAGTTTGCCATTAGTCCCTGAATACTACTTAGACTTTCTACTTTAAGCCTTACACCACCAATAGATTCAATACACCTATACTTGGCACCTATATCCTCACTTTTTACCTTTAATTCAATAGTTGTATATAAAAAGTCATGAAAACAATGGAAATTAAGCTGAAAATTCACTTCATCCTTCTCATCTATATATTCAAAAACATATTTTTTAGACTCTCCTAATTTAGTCATATCGTCCTGAGAAAAAAAATTATTAAGTTTGGGTTCTAACACTGTTTTATCATCGAAATAAATAACTGGTGATACTCCTGATAAAATAATTTCATCATTATAAAATACCACTAGTTTCTCATTATTTAGCTCTACCTTATACATATAGTCACTCCCTATTTTTTATTTTTATACTTATTTAAACAATTGCCCAGTACTTTAAGATTGCCTCTATATCAACTAAAACCCTACAGTTATATAACAATTATTCCTTAAAAACCGGGATAACAATACTTACTGTTGTACCTATTCCAAGCCTACTATATATGCTTACACCGTACTCTTTTCCAAACTGTAATTTTATTCGTTCATTAACATTTTTGATACCATACCCAATGGAATTTTCATTAATACTTAATATTTGATTAAGGGTTTCTGGTCGCATTCCCAAACCATCATCAATTATCTTAAATATGATTTTGTTTTCATCTCTATAAGCGAGTACTCTTATATTTATTTTTCTTCCCATGAACATACCATGCTGCAGTGAATTCTCTACAAAGGGTTGGAGAATTATCTTAATAGTTTTATATTGGAGTATACCAGGTTCAATATTGTAGAACACATTCAATCGCTGACTGTGCTGCATCTTCTTAATATCAATATAAGCTTTTACCTGCTGAATTTCATTTCCCACAGTTATTATAAAACTTCCTTTGTTTAAAGTAAGCCTGTAAAAGGACACAAGCCTATCAATTACATCATTTAGCTTATCCACTTTCCCTAATTGAGCCAAGGTGCTGACTGATGCCAAAGTATTATATAGGAAATGAGGGTTGATTTGTGATTGAAGAACTTGAAGCTCCGCTTGAGCCTTTCGTGTATTTGTGACATATATTTCTTCTATCAAATTATTGATAGTAGTTGCCATTTCATTCATAGCTGTTGAAATCTGATGAAGCTCATCGTTATTTGAAGTCTTAAGTCTTTTATTAAATTCTCCATCTCTAAAGGAGTTTATAAAGCTTACAATCATTGATACCTGTTTAGAAAAATGCTTTGAAATCAATATACTAATTAATGTAAAAACTAATAAACTTATGCTACAAACAATGATGGATAGCTTTCTTACTCTAGCGGCACTTTCCTCCAATTGCGCTACAGGTACATGAATCATAAACCGTAAGTTCATTTGGGGAATTTTATTTTCTATTACCAAATACTCTTTTGAATTGCTTATTCTTAGGAGTTCAGCTTTACTGTAATCAGAATTACTGAATACGATATTATCATTACTATTTCGAACAATAAGATAGCTACCCTTACCAATTTTTGAAAACTGATTTATATCGAACAAATCCTCAAACTTTATAGTAATACAAATATATCCCAACTGAGCATTGCTAGCACCAAGTTTTAGTACATCATCCAAATTATAAAGTCTTTTTATATATGATATACTTTTAAGTTCCTTATCATTAGCTATCTGAATCCAAGCTGAATTTCCTTTTAATTTTTGGAGAGAATTGTACCAATCAAATTTCATAACGGAGCTAACATGTTGAATATTGATGCTTTTCTCCATTACTACTGGTTTTTTTTCTAACCCTTTGTTAACTGCGTAATTTTCCGGTATAGTTGCATTATTCAAAAATAAGAATAACCGATTTGAAGTAACAGGTAGATTAATAAGTGGTACCATATACCTCCTCAGGTATTGTTGAATATCCACTCCTTGTGAATCGCTATACTGTTTGCTCAATACCTTTTGGAAGGACAGATCATTAAACATATAATCCGCTATGCTGGTTATTGATTTAAGTTTGTATTCAATGTTATCATTTATTTGCTTACTAGTTAAATCCAAATTTTCATTGGTGTGTTTTTTTAGAGCTTCTAATGCAATATTATAGGAAAAAAATCCAACTATTACAATTGGTAAAAGAACAATAATAAAATATGATAGTGTTAGCTTTAGTCTAAAAGATATATTTTTATCTGTTTTTGTTTTCACCCTAGTCGCCTCTCTTTTTACGGTAGTCTCTTGGTGAAACACTAAAATACTCTTTAAATTTCATATTAAAATAAGTCATATTTTTATAGCCAAGTCTGTCCGCCACTTCATAAATTTTTAGACTTGTGTCTTCTAGCAGCTCGCCCACTTTTTTTATCCTCATCTGCCCCATATAATTGCTAAAGTTCTCACCAGTCTCCTCCTTAAATAAAGATCCAAGGTAATTAGGGGAAATTGAAAAGTTCTCAGCAACCTCCTTAAGCGTTACATTTTCTTCTAGGTGTATGGTAACATATTTCTCCACTTTATCTATAATAAGGCTTTTTCCTGATTGTAACTTCAATTTTATCTGCTCTGCCACTGCTTTCATAATATTACTAATCCAAATTTCGACATCATCAATAGTCTCAAACTTATACAGAATATTTAAACTCTGTCTATTGAAATTCAATAATAGGAATAGGTCTTCATTTAATGTATTCAAAAAATCATCTAGTTTGGACACAAGATAAAGTGTAGTATTATAAACTGTCATTTTATCATGTATTTCCTTCAAAAATATAAATAATTTATCAAGCTGTATCTGAATATCATCAATACGATAATCTTTTACTGATGCGAACAAAATCTCAAGTATCTCTTTTAGATACTTTTCATTATTCTTATCTTTTTTAATTTCTGTATTACTATATAGTATTACTTTTCCCTTCCCATTAAACATTTTAAATGACAATGCTTTCTTTGCTTGAGAAAAGGAAGTTCCAGCCTGCTTCCACCTTTTAACCTCAAGACCTAGTCCTATAGTAATTGAAAGTGAGATTTTTTTAGTTACATATTCTATGAGTTCCTCTAAGCTTGTAGTAAGGTTCTCCTTTTCATTTATACTGATTATAGCTATGTGGTCATTATCTGTTTTACAATATAAATCCTTATGTCTACTATCTAACCAATCAATAATTATCTTTTTTGTATATGTTAAAACCTTTTCACGTTCCTCTTGGTCATATTCACTAAACTTAAGTTCAATATCATCTATTTCTATTATGGCTACACAAAGTGAAAATTCATCTGTTAAAAGCTTTCTATCTTTTAGAACTGTTTCAACACTATCTGCTTCACTCTCTCCATATAGCCATTGCCTCATCAACTCATTATTTAAATATCTTGCTGAGTTTCTAATCTTGTTTTTTATTTTCATTCTTTCAGAAACTATTTTTCCATACTCTTTCAATTTTAACCTTAACTCGTTATAATTAACGGGTTTTAAAAGATAATCCCCAGCATTCATTTGGATAGCTTGTTTTGCATAGTTAAAGTCTGCATGTCCACTTAAAAATACAATAAATACATCAGGTATTAACTCCTTGGCTCGCCTAGCAAACTCAAGTCCTGACATTACAGGCATTGCAATATCTGCAATTATCATTTCGGGTTTTTCCTTATCAACAATTTCAATGGCTGAAAACCCATCAAAGGCTATTCCTATTAGTTCCATACCTAATTCCGACCAAGGAACTAATTGTTTTAGACCTTCTAAAACAATGCTATCATCATCAACAAGTAATACTTTCAACATGATGTTCTCCCTTCCTCATTAGCTTAAATAAAATATACTCTGATAAACTAATGATATTATAAGTTTATATATATTGCAATACTTCCAATTTTTAGAAATATTTACATACTTATAAAACTTTTATAATATGGGTTTATCTGCATCCTTAAATTTATTCTGTCGGTATGAATTATAAAACTTCTCAATATCTTTACTATTACCGCAGTAGCAACACTTTATGCAGTAATATTCATCATCTTTGTTATCATAGTTTAAAAAAACATCTATTTCCCGGGCAAAGCATGCAGGACATAAATATTGTTTTATATCTTTTCTATCTTCAGCCATGATTTAAGTGTCCCTCCCTTCGTTACTAATTTATTTAAGGAAAGAGTGTAAAAGGGTGCAAATAAATAACCTTCCTTAAAACTTCCTTCATCAACAGGATCATATGGCATCAAAGTAACCTTTGAATTAATCTGAGGTATAACAGCTTCTACATATAATGGCACGTCCACCTTACTAGAGCGACACTTATAATCATATTTTATAGTTTTCTTCATGCCGCTAGAATTTGCAATACTTAATTCTATACCTCTCATATCTTCAGGATACTGTGTTGTTCCAAATCCGCCTCTGTGTATTTCTGTAAGTGTAACACTCACATCTGGTGATGATATATCTTTAATGGCTCTCTCGATAAGTATTTTCCCACCACCATAAAATGAGTAACTAGATTGAGCAGTAACCTTAATATCACCAAAGTAAACCTCAATAGGGTCCATTACAACACCAGTGTAGCCTTCAGCATTTGTGACCGGGTTACATTTTGTACGATATTCATGTATCATCTTGGTTATTCCATTACATGAAATACTAAAAGTGTGTATAGTACCTCCAGGACCTCCTCGATGTTCAGTACTAATCAAAAATGGATAATTGCCATTCCAAAGATGATCTGTATCAGGTCCAATATTTCTCTCAAGCCTACCTGAATAAGCCCTAAGATCACAGATAGAACCACCCATATTAGGATCAACTGCCACACGCAAATATGGGTCCACAAACCAAAACATCTGCCTTTTTGAACCACATAAAATATCCTCCCAAAGGTTTACTTCAGGTTTTGCTATTTCAATATTTTCTCTATACCAGTCTGCAAACTCTGTCATAGTTAATGATTCTACCTTACCTTCATCAATTTTTTTCTTCAGATAGCATAGGGCTTTTGTGTAAAGTTCCTTGGCATCTTCTAAGGAATCAACAAACCCCTGTCCAGGTGCTATCCATGGAGAACTAACAAAAAAGCTATAATAAGAATAACCATTATACTTTGCCTGTTCTATCCATTTATCAATAAATCTATACATATACATGCTTTCATTACCATTATTAATCTTTGCTCTCATAAGATTTATAGGATGGCTAGCAAAATAATCATCTCTACTAGTTAAGGCAAGAAGCATATCCCTATTAAGATGAGGTAACCCAACTATTCCAGCGTCATCTTCTTTGCTGAGTGCAGGGCACAAACTGTTTGTCTTAGAGGGATAGTATGCCCCCCAAGGTCCGCCGTCACTAAAAAGATACCAGCTATGGTTGTTTCCCTCATACATTTTTACGCCTTCCTCAAAGCAATTTATAATAGACACTTTCACAGATGGATATTTTTCTTTAATAATGTTTATTGTCTGTGCGTCGAATATATATGACCCTACTGACTCTGGATAAAAACCGAATCCTTCTTTAAATTTCTCGAAAAAACTTGTTATAATTGCTTTTTTATCTTCCACAGAATAAAAATATATTGCTTGTTCCTCAGTTTTAAATTGTTCCTTAAATTCCTCATTCACCATACAGTGAAAGTGTATCCCTATTTCATCTCCATATATTGCTCTCTGACCTTTTATGTAACTTACTATTTCTCCTTTGAAAAGTGCAGGGTAGGTAACCAGATTTGTAACTTTAAGATTGAGTCTATGCGCTTCCTGCAGTTGAAATTTCAGAGCATTTATATCCTTCTCTTCCGAGTCAACCCGGTGTATTACATTTAAATACATCTTATTATTCATTTAATCACGTCCTTCTTTAAACTTTTAACCTAATGGGAGTTTCAGATATTAATAACGGGAGAGTATGTTTCCATACTATCCCGTTAATTCTTAATTATTTAGTGTTAAGATTTTTCTGCCAACTATCAGTCATAACCTTTAGTACTTTATCAAAGCCAAGTTTAGTTGCATTTGCATCTGCAGACTCAATTTCTTTCTTTGCGTCTGCCTCGGTTTTGGAAAGGACAACCTTAGCTATATCCTTAGTGAGTTCATCCTTAACTGATTGATATATTATGCCTTCTTGAGATGTAGGATCAGGCGTAATGTTTAAATACTCATCAGTATTATAAGAAAACTTTTGAGAAATTTTTGTTTCTTTTGCAACATCCCAAGTCCCTGCTTTAGGTGGATTCTTTTCGTTGTCATAAGCTGATGCTACTGCATTCCATGCCCCGTTTGCAACCCAGTTAATTTCACCAATCTCACTATAATCTACTTTATTTCTCCATTTATCGGTTAGTACCGGAACCTTAGTACCCTCATAGTCTACAGTTTCATCCCAGTAAAGACCCTTTGGTCCATAATTTGAAATCATCTGTCCATCTGGTCCTGTGAGCCAATCAAGTAATGCATAAATTTTTTCTGGATCCTTGGCACTATTGGTAATTACGGTATGGTTCCAACCAGCCGAACTGTAAGCTGATGGTGTAACTTTACTCTTATCTATACCTGCCTTAGCTGGTGGTTCTATCTGTGCGTATCCACCTTGTGGGTCATTCTTTCTATATGCTTGATCAATTTCTTGGGTTCCACCTAAAGCATCATCTGCAGCAAAGGCTCCTATTTTACCGTTATTAGCTTTTTGAGCCCACTGTTCCTGCTTCATGGTAAAGTCTTCTGAGGACATAAGGCCTTCTCTATAAAGCTTATTTACATATAGAAGGTATTCTTGATATGCAGGATCCTGAAATACTGATTTCAGCTCGTTCCCTGATTTATAGAAAAAACTTTTCGCAGCTTCCTTATCTCTTTTTTCTGCAAAAAGACTATAGAATACGTCACCTCCAGTAAGTCCAGCTCCAAAGGACATCGGAATCACATCAGGATACTTTGCTTTTATACTTTTTAAATAGCTATAAAAATCATCAAGATTATTAATTTTTGGTTGTCCCAATTCCTTGTAATACTTTTCATTAAGTACAAAACCTGAATTTCCCAAAGGATGTTTTTCATTTGTATACCAATTCGGTACTCCATATAACTTATCATCCACCGGAGACGCTAAAACCTTCAATCCCTTTGGTGTTGACCACTTCATTAAGTTTGGATACTTTTTAACATAGTCATCTATAGGATGTAGCACTCCTGCTGAAACTAGCTGATTAGTATCAGCACCTCTCTCAAGTGTTATAATATCTGGTAACTCACTTGAAGCAATCATTGTTGCAAGCTTTTGCTTTGAAGCACCATTAGAGGTAACCCACTTCACCTTGATACCATAGGTGTCAAGAAGATATTTTGTAGTTGTGTCAGTACCCCAGCCTGTATCTCCTGCCCAATCATAGTTAATGTACCACGTAAGTTCTGTATTTTTAAAATCCTTTAATGCAGAAGTTTGAGTAACATCTGCTGGTTTTGTAGAATCCACTTTCTTTTTACATCCTGTTACTATGGTACCCAAGCTTAGAGCTAAAGCTAATGATACTAATAGAGACTTACTTAATAAACCTTTTTTCATTTCTCGTTCCCCCTCTTATATTTGTAATATATCATAATAAAGCTTTAAAGCTTATAATGAATAAATTTAATAAAATAAAACCTAACCCTTTACTGATCCAAGCATAATCCCTTGAGCAAAATATTTCTGTGCAAAGGGATAAACAATTATTATTGGTAAAGTAGCCACAACCATGGAGCTTAATATTACAGCCTTTGATGTAACTCCACCAAAGCTGCTGACAAAAGCTGCTGCGTTACTGGATTGTGATGCAAGCTGCTCCATGGCAGATGCAGCATTTATCTTTTGATTTAACAATGTCTGTATTGGAAGAAGATTTTTATCGGTAATATATATACTTGCTGTAAACCAATCATTCCAGTGTACTATTGCAGTAAATAAAGCTAATGAAGCATATACTGGCTTTGATACTGGAATTATTATTTTGAAAAAAGCAGTGATATAATTACAACCATCTATTCTAGCTGATTCTTCAAGGGACTCAGGTATTTGTGAGAAAAACGATCTGAAAATAATCATATTCCAAACACTTACTATCCCTGGAAGTATAAATACTAAAAAGTTATTATTAAGATGAAGACCCCTAATTAAAAGATATGTTGGGATTAAACCCCCAGCAAAATACATGGTTACGATACACATTCTAATGTAAATTTTCCCACCTATCAGTTCCTTCTTTGACATAGCAAATGCAAACATGGAGGTTACAATTACGGAAATAGTTGTTCCAATTACAGTCCTTGCAACCGTAATACCAAATGCACGAAACATTGAATTATCCGAAAAAATTACTTTATAGTTATCTAAGGTAAACTTCCTGGGCCAAAAATATATTCCTCCATTTAGTGCATCCTTGCCATCATTAAATGACAAAACTACTGAGTTATATATTGGAAATATACATAAAAATGATAATATAATTAGACAAAAGATTATAAATATTTGAATTACTCGTTCACTTCCTGATTCTTTCATAATATCCTCCTTACCATAAACTTGTATCGTTTATTTTTTTTGCAGTATAGTTAGCAATTCCTAGCATTATTATATTTATAACTGATTTAAACAATCCTGCTGCAGTGGCATAGGAATACCTCATATTCGTCAGACCCTGCTTATAAACATATACATCTAAATTCGTAGCTACATCCGCGAGAATAGCATTTTTACCGTTATTGGTTAACAATAGAATATCCTCAAAACCTGAATTAAGTATATTTCCAACGGCTAAGATTAAAAGTATAACAATTGTAGGCGCAATACATGGCAGCGTTATATTGAATATTTTTTGAAGTTTAGTTGCACCATCAACATTTGCAGCCTCATACAAACTTGGATCAATTCCAGCTATGGCAGCTAAATATATTATTGCTCCAAATCCTATCTCCTTCCATATGCCTGTTGAAACAAGTATTCCCCAAAAGTATTTTGGAGAAGTAAGGAACTCAAGGGGTTTATGTATAAGATCACTAGATGTCAACATACTATTAATTATCCCATCAGAAGTTCCGTAAATATTAAATACAAATCCTGCAACAACAACCCACGATATAAAATATGGCATATATGTTATTGTTTGCACTGCATTTTTAAATCTTTTTGACTTAACTTCATTAAACATTAAAGCAAGAATTATTGGTGCTGGGAATCCAAATATAAGCTTTAATATGCTTATAACAAGTGTATTTCTCATAATAATAGGGAATTCTGGAGCATTAAACAACATTTTAAATTGCATCAAGCCAACCCATGGACTTCCAGTAAATCCTTTGAATAGATTATATTGCTGAAAAGACATCAGTACACCCCACATAGGTATATAGGCGAATACTATAAGCAAAATTACGGCTGGTATTACCATAATTTGCAAGTCCCATTGTTTGAGAAATCTTTTTGAAAAGGGGATATTTTTTTTCATTTGACCATTCATTTTTGGTTTTACATTAATTTCTTGTCTCATATTCATATCACCTTCCTCTTATCTTAGATTTTTTTATGAAATCATTTACACTCTTATAATATACCATTTAGCTACTATTTTATATCTCTAGAATCAACTAAAATATATCTCAAATCAACTGAGATTATGTTATTATTAGGGGTATATGTAGTAATAAGAACAGAAAACGACTATAGATATATAAAAATATGGTAACAACTAATAATATACTATATTTATTAGTTGTTACCATATTAAATTTATTCTTCTAAAGTAATCAAAGAGATGTTAATAAACTACACCTATAGTGTGATGGGCAGCACGCCATTCAAGTGGGGCTACACCTTTTAGTCTTTTAAAATGCCTGTTAAAACTGGATAGAGAATTATAACCCACCTTAAGAGCAATATCAAGCACCGAATAATCGGTGCTTTCCAATAGTGAAGATGCAGTTTGAATCCGTAGGGTTACTATATATTCAAGCGGAGAAACCTTCAAAGCAGTTTTAAAATGTCTTCTAAAGCTTGTAAGGCTAGTATTACACAAGGAGGCCAAGTAATCTATCTGTATTTGATTCATATAGTTTTTAGAAATATAATTAATTGCAGGTATAACCTTTAATATATCAAAGTGCTGAGAATGAACGCTTGTAGTATCTTCAACTTTTATTAATCGACCTATACTTTTTAAAAATGCCCAGGTAAGCCCCTTTATTACTGAACGATAGGAGTTTGAACATCCCGTAAGCTCTGATATTATTACTTTTACTATGTAAACTAAATCTTGATATTTATCTGGAGATAATATATTTATAAAATCAGCACTGCCTTTTACAATATTAGATATCATCGAAAGCTCGTTAATACTGATTTCTGATAAAAGCTTCTCTGGATCTAAGGATATGAAATGCCATACACTGGCCTTACCTTTCTCACTCTGAGCCTTATGAAATTGGTTCTTAAAAATTATTGATATATCGCCTTTAGAAAAGGGAATTACCTTATTATTTATTATAAAAATTCCTGAACCTTCATAACAATATCCTATTTCAAGACAATTATGAGTATGAAGCCCGGTAACCTCCTCACTAAGTTTATGAAGATCTAATATAGCTATTGGAAAGTTTTGTGGTAAATTTATTGGCTCATATTCAAATATATATTTATTTTTTGGTTGATTATGCATAGTCATGCTCCTTTCTGAGGAGAATTAATTAATTAAATTTATTATAATAGTATTACTAGTAAATTGCAACTTAGTTAAACTAGAATAAATTAATATTAAAAATATAAAGGGAGGATGAGTTATATGCCATATGTAGATATTTCTAAATTTGAAAATATTAAAGCTCTAAGCGATAGTATTTGCGAGTACAGTAGACTCAAATGCGAATATGGATCGGAGGATTTATCAGAAATTGTATCAAAAGTAGAAGAGACTTTAAATGCTGCTCTTTCTAAAGTTAAGGCGGCTGCAATAGATAACGATTTAGCTTTAAAAGAGCCTGATGATTTAGAGGCAATCAAGAGGCTTAGGTCACAAGGACCAAGAAAGTTATTGGATAGTCTCGATAAGGATACATACAGAGAAAAGCTTGAAGGAGCCTTTCTTTCTCGGATGGCTGGCTGTACCTTAGGTGCACCAGTAGAATTTTGGACTGTTGAAAGTATGGAGAACTGGGCTGAATATATTGGAGACGCCTTTCCACCGGTAGATTATTGGTCCGAGATAACTAATCCATCAGCTTTAAGATATGAAAAAAGTAAGTGTTATGATTATACTCGAAAAGGACTTAATGGTGTACCAGTTGACGATGATATAGTATATACGCTTCTAGGGCTGTTAATAGCTGAGGATTCAGGAGTTAACTTTACTACAGAGGATGTAGGTAAAGGTTGGATAAAATATCTTCCATATGCATGTACTGCAGAAGATGTTGCTTTGAAAAACTTAAAGAAAGGTATAACTGCCTTAGAGGCTGCGGATGTAGAAAATCCATATTGTCAATTCATAGGTGCAGACATACGTTCAGATCCTTGGGCTTATATGGCTCCAGGTTATCCAGAAAAAGCAGCAGAAATGGCATATAAAGATGCTTATCTAAGTCATAGAAGGAACGGTATTTATGGTGAAATGTTTTTCAGTGCTACTCAGTCTGCTGCCTTCGTAACTAACAATGCTGTTGATGCTATTAAAATAGGCCTAACTGAAATTCCTCAGGAATGCGCACTATATAAGGATATAGAATGGGCACTAAGTGTTGGCACGAACATAAAGAATTATAAGGAAGCTCGCCTGGCTGTAGAGGAGCGTTTCATAGGTATGGCAGGGGCTCATACTAATAATAATGCATGCCTTACAGTTTTTGGACTTATGATTGGAGGAAATGATGTTACAAAGGTTCTTTCTGAAATTGTAGCAATGGGACTGGATAACGATTGTACTGCTGCAACCGCAGGCAGTATAGTTGGGGCCATTGTAGGAATAAAGGGAGTACCTGCGCACTGGTATAAAAACTTCAATAACACTGTTTTATCATATCTTATTGGTCAAGATGAATTTAAGATAGATGACTTAATCAATAGATTTATGAAACAGGCAGTGGAAGTTTTTAAACTCTAGGATTAGTCTTAATAAATTTAAAATAATACCAATTATCTCAAAAAGAGAAAATTGGTATTATTTTTATTTAGCTAATTCTATAACTTCACATAATTGTTTGATACATCGTGTGATTCTGATTGGCCGCTTCGCATCCCACTAAGGTAACTGTGACTTGAAAAAAACAGTTAATGAAATAAATTCTATCTGTACACCTATTTGAGCATCTTTCTTGTCAGTTAAGCTACCATTTGCTGATGCAAAAATGTTGTTTATTATAACTAAATCCATTAGAGCATTTACCTCTTCTTCTGTTACAGTTGGTACTCCATTTTCATCCTCTCTAATGTCATCTACAGTTAAATTGAAATACTTTCCCTCGATACTTGTTAAAAACCTCATTACTAAGTTATACTCCCATCGCTTAGTTAAATTTCAGTTAAATTTAATCCAACTCTACTTCACCATACTCTGTGTAATAGGTGCTTTAACAGTTCCCATCATTTTCAACATACCCTACGCCATTGGATCTAATTCTTTTATGCAATCTACAATGAAAGTTCCTAGCACTAATTTTAGATTATTTTATAATTTAACATAATTGTTTTATTATTCATGTTACTCTGCTAACTTCTATTGCAATTATAGCCATGATCTACTTTATTTAATGCCAATATTAAATAAAGTAGATTTTCCTTTTCCTTAATAAGACTATTAAAAATAATTTTACTAAGGTGTCGTATCAGCCAATCAATAGATAACATCAAAAAATTAATAGGCACCCCAAATTATTGAGGTACCTACATTCGTCTTGGTGCGTCGGACAGGAGTCGAACCTGCGACCAACTGGTTCGTAGTTAGTTTTACCGCTTAATTATCTTTAACAAGTATTAACTTATATTAACTTTATATTGAGTATTACCAACGACTACAGGCTTTTAACTTAACTTTTATTAACAATGAGTAATATGTATTATGGATAGTCATGTTAGCAAAATGTTAGCATTATTTAACTTTAACGCCTCAATTTTATAGAGGGATCATCGTCTTCACATAGACTATGAACTTTTCAACATTGGTACAAAGTTCTATTGCTGTTGGTAAATTAGTTATAGCTACCTTTAGTCCCATTATGCAAGTCTTAACAAGTCCTTTCTTAGGTGACTCATTCTGTAACTCACCTTGTATTGTTTCTATGTTTTCTTCGATCATTTCTTTTTCGTCACTTGAAATATTATCATTTAGGAGAGTTTTAATAACTTCTATTAATTTTATTAGCTCATCTGAATTAGTACCATTATTCTGTACTGCATTAATTGTTGACTGGCCTTTTGATATATTAACTTGTCCACCATTAACTGTAATCAAATACTTTGCCTCCTCATCATAACCCATCTCAATTCCTATTCTTGTTAAATATGCTTCAATATTATTTATAAGCACTAATGACACACTATTATTGAAGTCTTTAACCATTGTCTGATATTCTTTAGCATCTGAATAGCTTCTCGCTATTGACGTAATACTTATATCGTTTTCATAAATATATTTTAATATATTATATACAGTATAGACTTCCTCTTCAATTGTATTTCCTAAACTAAATATCATTCGCCCATAGCTATTACTGACTTCTTGTATTTCTTTATCAATTTCAAAGTTCTCTCTCTTACAAGACTTAACATAATCATAAATTATAGAACTGCTTTCAATATAGCTTATAAACATTTTAAGTACAGACGGAATTTCTAAATACAACACTCTTAGCAATCTATTTGCCCTACAGTTAAAGTTATAGCTAATAATTTTCAATTCCTTCTTATTTATATTAATCATACTTCACCCCACAATATGGACAATGGCTGCCACACATTTTTATTAATGGTTTTATTTTTGCTTCTCTCTTGCAACATCTATATTTTTGTATCTCCAAAGCTTCTACCCCCGCTACAATAGGTGTCTCTGCTTCTTTTTCTGATTGATTACCAGCTTTAAATGAAAGAGTATTACTACTAAATTGTCTTTCCCATCTTTTCATCTCATCAAATATCATATTCATTGCGACATTCTTTGCCATTTTCAATGACAATTCAATTACATCATCAGTCAAGTAATTTTCACTTTTTAATCCACAACATGGACACCATATTTCAATAACGTCATCGGCCTCCATTTCACTAGGTTTCATTTTGAAATATTCTCCACATAGACTACATCTTAATAAGACAAATCCATCACTATCTGTTGGAACAGAGATTTCCATTTGTACGTCACCCATATTCCATCCCTCCCATTAATAATAACTAATTTATTTACAATAGGTCTTTTAGAGTTAAGTGCTTTCTCAACTCACCAACTGTTTGTTAGATATCATCAAAAATTTTACCACGCTTCATTCATCTATCTCACTATCTTCAGGTAATTTACCCGCTTGCTTTGCTATTTTCTTTTGTTCTGACTTCACCCTACGTTCCAATTTTTTAATATCTTCAGATGGTGGTAGCTTTTCTGGCTGTATTCCCCTCTTACCAAGCATATCCCTAACACTCTTATTGTTTTGAATATGTTCAACAGTAATCTTATATTCACCTTGCAAATCACTTTCTTTAACATTGTAATTTGACATTTCATTTGCAAGATTTTTTGCTGCAATTGTTAGCGTTGGTAAAAAGTCTGCCAATGGCCTATTATCCTTAACTGAAAGTTTTTGTTTCATTTCTCGTGTAGAATAGCCCCCAAACAAAGCATTGTCACCCTTTGAACGAATCCGTCCAAAACCTGCGTCGTCCACGCCACGCTCATAAATATTTTGAGACAACTGCTTTTCAGACTCCTTTAGCCTATCACGAGCCTCCATTCTTACAAGAAAGTTCATTCTATCTTCAATAAGTTCTTGCTTTCTTGTTTGCACTGCAAAATAACTTTGAGCAAATGCGATCTCTTCTTTTTTTGTATCACCATTTTGAGCTATTAAATAACAAGCATATCTTGTTAACATGTAATCAGCTATATTTCTTTTTGTTCCACTTCCCAGTTCAACCATTTTCGTGACGTCACGAAAATGGTCTTTAGCCTCAATCCCACTTGTTTCACAGGAAGTCAATGCTCTTTTAATTGTAGTTTCAAAATTTTCCCAACGCTTATATCCAAGTAATCCTTGCAATTCTCGAGCATACCAAAACTCAGTGTTTTCATCTAAATTATGAACTATTGAATCAAATCTATTTTTAATCAATGATAAGTTTTGTTTATCCATCTTATAGTACCTCCATTTTATTAAAGTAACACTACACCTCATATCCAATGACTGTTAAAATATTTTTGTTTATGGATATCAAATTCAATTTTGCCTCTTGCTATGCTCTGAATAACATCATATCGTTATCTCTATATTCCAGCACTCATCAGCTCTGCTTGTTTGATAACTATGCTTACAGCTCCATCTGCTCTTTCTGGGGGATATTTGTATTTCCTAAGTAATCTTTTAACCATTCTTCTCATAGCGGCCCTTGCTGATTCCTTTTTGTCCCAATCTATTGTCTTATTCTTTCTTACCATTTCAGTTAACTCATGAGCCATTGCTATTAAGGTGGTATCTTGCATCTCCTCTAGCACTTTAGGGTCAGCCACTAGCGCCTCGTAAAAGGCATATTCTTCTACTGATAGACCTTTCTCTTCCCCTTCTTTTACGGCGGTTACGATGTCTTTAGAAAGGTTAAGTAGTTCTTGTATTACTTCCGCACTTGTAATCATTCTATTATTATACTTCTTCATTAAATCTTTTAATTTTTTAGAGAACAACTCCGATTTAACAACATTGCTTCTTTGGAATACTTTTATATTATCCTCAAGTAACTTTCTAAGCAACTCGGCAGCTATGTTCTTATGCTTCATGTTTTTGATACTATTCATGTATTCCTCTGATAATATTGATATTTCAGGGTTAGCTTGATTAGAAGCTTCAAAAATGTTGAATACTCCTTCTTGTTGTATAGCTTGTTCTATTATTACCTCTATTCTTGCATTCACTTCATTAGCAGTAAGCTTACCTCTATTAGCTACCTTACATACACCAGCTTTTACTCCTTTGAAATATTCTATCTCTTTCTTTTGATTTTCATTAAGCAAGGCCTTGCATAATGTTTCAGCTTGACTTAAGGCTGTTGCCTCTCTAATAAATAGCTTAGAATCTTCTTCACCAAATCCTAGGGCATAGTTAATACCCTTTAACAAAATATCTAGTCTTGCTTTAACTGATTCTCCAAAGAATTCATTATAATCAAAACCATAAAAGAAGTCTTTCATTATCTCTAGTTTCTCTAGTGCTACGTTTAACGCCATACTCACATCAGGCACCTTGTCTTTATCTCTGTTGGTATATTGGTTTAATGCATTTTTAAGTTCCGCTGCCATGCCTATATAGTCGACCACAAGCCCTGCTTCTTTATCCTTATATACTCTATTAACCCTGGCAATTGCTTGCATTAAGTTATGTCCCTTCATAGGCTTGTCTATATACATAGTAGCCATAGATGGAACATCAAATCCCGTTAGCCACATATCAACTACTATGGCTATCTTCATTTCACTTTTTTCATCCTTGAATTCAATAGCTAAATTCTTTCTATATTCCTTATTGCCAATGATATCATGCCAATTTTCATGGTCTTGATTACTTTCTGTAATAACCGCTTTTACCTTGTTAATCCAATTTGGCCTTTCGGCTAATATTTCATTATAAAGATTTATTGCTATCTTTCTGGTCATACATACTATCATAGCTTTTCCTGTAAGTACGTATTGGCGTTCCTCGTAGTGCTTTATTATATCTTTAGCCAGCATTTCAAGTCTTTGCTTTGAACCTATTATAGTTTCTAGTTTAGATAGGTCTTGCATGGATTTATCTATAATATATTGAGTAGTTTCCTCTGCTACTCTAGCATACTCCGTGTCTATTTGCTTTAAAACTACTTCATCTAGTTTTAATTTAGCAGTTCTATTTTCATAGTAAATGGGAACAGTTGCTCCATCTTCAACAGCTTGTGTCATATCATATACATCAATATATTCTCCAAAAATATCTCTTGTAGATTTATCATTAAAATCTATTGGTGTACCTGTAAACCCTATAAACGTAGCATTAGGAAGCGCATCACGCATATTTTTTGCATATCCATACTTCCATTCACCTGTAGTTCTATTAAGCTTGGCCTCTAATCCATATTGTGAACGATGAGCTTCATCAGCTATAAAGATTATATTACTTCTCAGAGATAGCTCATTAGGATTCTCCTCGAACTTCTGAATGGTTGTAAATATTATTCCACCAGCATTTACACTTAGTAGCTCCTTAAGATGTTCTCTATCCTTAGCTTGTTTAGGCTCTTGTCTAAGTAATAGCTTTGAGCAAGCTGCAAAGGTTAAGTATAATTGGTTATCTAAATCATTTCTATCCGTTAACACTACAACTGTAGGATTATTTAGCGTTGGATCTGTTACAAGTAATCCTGTATAAAACACCATAGAGAAGCTTTTACCACTGCCCTGAGTATGCCAAACTACCCCTACTTTTTTATCATGATTAGCTAATGATTCCTTGGTTCTGCTAATTGCCTTGGTCACAGCAAAATATTGATGATACCCTGCCACAATCTTTACGTTATTACCTTTTACATCTTGATATAAAATATAATTTCTAATAATATCTAGCAACCTATCTTTTCTAAATACACCATCAAGTAGCACATCAATGGGATTAAACACGCCTTCAGGTGCTTCTCCATCTCTAGACTTCCATACCATGTATCTAGAAAAATCAGCTGATATAGTTCCCACGCTTGCAGTCACTCCATCTGATATAACGTTAAAGGCGTTATAGTAAAACAACGATGGTATATCTAACTGATAGTTCTTTATCTGATTATAAGCATTTTCTATAGTAGTATCATTCTTCATAGCGTTCTTAAGTTCAAAAACAACCAAAGGGATTCCATTAACATATATAATTATGTCTGGTCTCTTTGTTTTAAATTCTTTGATGGTATATTGATTAACTACTTTAAAATCATTAGCATTAACATTTTCAAAGTCTATAAGCTTAACTTGAAAGGTTTTATTCTCATCTCCCTTTTTATAAGGAATCAAAACGCCTTCAACTAAACGCTTGTGAAAAGCTTGATTAATTTCTACCAGCTTAATTAACCCTAAGTTCTTTACCTGCTTATAAGCTTCTTCTAATATATCTTGTGTTATTCCTTTATTTATACTGGCAATATATTCAAAGAATTCATCTTTAATTATAACTTCACTATAATCACGTTCAATACTAGGTCCATATAGATGTTCATAGCCTGCAGATTGAAACTGTTCTATTATTGCTTTTTCCAAGGTGTCTTCCGTAAATGCCATTGGTATCACCTCACTTTTAAAGATTTATTTCTAAGTTATCTAGGTCTATTTCTCCATTCATTAGTTTTGGGAGAAGGGTATCTCTAAGATTTGTTAATGTAATAATTTCTTCTTCATTATTTAATATCTTCTTACTCAAGTCTTTTGCTAGTTCTTCAAATCTATCTAGAATTGGTTTTATAGGAACAGTAATTTTAAACTCCTTAATTGTTTGTCCTGAAACTTCTTTAAACGTAGAACCATTAGCTAATCCTTCTATTTTATCCTTATTTGAAATTAATATATTATAAATAAACTCTGTTCCGAATCCTTCCTTTGGAACCAATGACTTAAATCCTTGGTTAGTACAAGCTTCATTCTTTGCTATTGCTATATATCCTATAGGTGCTCTTGAACTAAAAAGAACTGTACCTTTAGGAATTAACTTTGCTGAACTGTTTTTAAATCCACTTTCTGTTATATCTCTATTTCCTCTAGAAATGAATTTGAAAGTATATCCTGATAAATCCTTTGGTGTTATCCATGCAATTTCGTTATCAGTATAGTATTCCTCATTTTTAGTAGGTGGTGTACCACCACCTATAACTTCTGCAATATTAAAAATAGTGTCTATCTTCCATCCCTTAGGAATCATGCCTAACTCACTATCAACCATATCTCCCCCAGAAGATTTATAATGTAACCCTTCTTCATTTTCAAATTCAAAATCTACAAACCAACGTTTAAATAGTAGTTGAGATATAGATTGTAAGTTTTCATTAATGCTGTTATTCATTTCTATTTTTTTATCAATGGTTGAGAGAATACGTGCTATTTTAATTTGCACCTTAGTGTTGGTTGTAAAAATTACGTCTACAGGATGTATATGATTTCTATTTAATGTTGGGACGGCACTTCCACCTCCATAGTGAGCTAAATCAAGTGTTTTCAATAAATAATATATATATTCTGGATTATTGCCTTTGAAATCATCAACATATAGCGTAGTGTTATGAGCCCAACATTTCTGATTTAAAAAGTGTGGTGTACCTATATTTCCACTTCTACCAATAGTCAAACAAGGTGCATCTGTAGTGAACTTATTATGATAACCTATTACACCATTTGAACCTACAACAGGGTAAATGCCATGTATCATATCTTTTTTACATAAGTCATGTCCCCTTCTAAAATTTAGTATTTCTCCTAGTTTACGCTTTTCAAATTTACTATACTTCATACCCAATTCCTCCTAGAGCCTTCCTAATTTTATCCTCTAGTTCTTTGGATTCTTTAAGCTGCTTACTCAACTCGCCTGTTAAACCTTCCATCTTTTCTTCAAAAGATATTCCATCATCTTCTACCTCTTCTATCCCAACATACCTACCAGGGGTTAATACATACCCATGTTCAGCTATTTCATCTATATTGGTAGATTTACAAAAACCTTGTGTATCTTCATATCCATTATCATTTTTCCAATTATGATACGTCTCAGCTATTTTCTTAATATCATCATCAGATAGCTCCTTTAATCTCCTATTTATCATATAGCCTAGATTTCTAGCATCAATAAATAATACTTTCCCTGTAGTGTTTTCACCTTTATCTTTACGTAATATCCATAATGATACCGGTATACCTGTAGAATAAAATAGTTGTCCTGGCATCGCTACAATACAATCTACTATATCATCATTTACCATAGCAGTTCTTATTGACCCTTCACTAGATGTATTGGAACTTAATGAACCATTTGCAAGTACTGAACCCATTACTCCATTAGGTGCAAGATGATGTACCATATGTTGTAACCAAGCATAGTTAGCATTACCTGTTGGTGGCACACCATACTTCCATCTGATATCTTCTTCTATCCTATCCCCACCCCAATCTGATACATTAAACGGTGGGTTTGCTAGTATAAAATTTGCTTTTAGTGTTTTATGTAAGTCTTCATGAAATGTATCAGCATTATGAGTTCCAAGGTCTGCTTCTATTTGCCTAAGAGCTAGATTCATTTTAGCTAGTTTCCATGTTGTAGGATTACTTTCTTCCCCATATACAGATATATTATTAATATTACCTTGATGCTCGCGTACGAATTTTGCTGATTGACAAAACATACCACCAGAACCACAGCATGGGTCATATACACGACCAGAATATGGTTCTATGATTTCTACTAAAGTACGTACAATACAGGACGGTGTATAGAACTCTCCTCCTAATTTACCTTCAGCACTAGCAAACTTACTTAGGAAGTACTCATATACACGTCCAAGCATATCCATTTCCTTTGCACTATCACTACCTATATCAAAATTAGTGAATAATGTTACTAGCTCACCTAATCTAGTTTTATCAAGTTCTGGTCTTGAATAGTTCTTGGTTAATACCCCTTTTAAAGATTGATTTTCTTTTTCTATGAGTTCCATCGCTGTATCTATCTTTTTGCCTATATCTACAGAAGTAGCATGTGCCGCTATCTCATTCCACCTGGCTTCCAACGGTACCCAAAATATTCGCTCAGCTGAATACTCATCCTTATCTTCTTCGAATCCTTCTTCTTCTTTTAGAAGCTCATCATGTTTTTCTGAAAAAGAATCTGATACATACTTTAAAAATATTAGTCCTAGTACTACATGCTTATATTCAGATGCATCCATACTTCCTCTAAGCTTATCCGCTGCTAACCATAATTTATCTTCAAACCCTACTGTTGTTGTATTTTCTGCCATTGTATTGTGACCTCCATTTGTTCTCTCTTATGTTTATTCAATTATATCATTTATTTGGTAAATACTATGATGTAATTTAAAACTTTTGTGAAAATTAATGTTACGACAAGGTACAGTCCATTAGAACTAGCCATATAAAGCATCATAATCAAGTCATCTTATATTATAATCCCATAGGGTAAGGTGTCTTTTGTCATTGTGGAATCATGAGCTAGAAGGTTAACATATAGATTCTAGGCGGTGGCCTGTATACCCTAGCGCTAATTACCCTGTAGCAAAACATATAGCATATTAAACATAGGTTGTTAGACCTACCTACACAGTACTTTACGTTCAAAAGAACATCTATATACATGGAAAAATAGCATATAATTTCTCTCGGTACCAGGTTATATATAATAAATACTATTCTTTAGTTTCATGCCCCACCCCTCTTGTAGAAAGAAAGTTAGAGAGGGTGGAGATGATTATCCCCTGTTATTGTTTGAGTGTCTTATATTATGCAATAGGCACTTTGTTATAGGTCTATCTATAAAAAGGGAACTGTTGTGCTCTAATATGGGGAGATATATATAAGAAATAGATCTATTGTAATCCTTCGGTACATCTGCTGATACAGCTACATAATGGCATTAATCCTATGATGTATGTCTTGAAACCACTGACAGGGGATTATTATACTTGTGCTGTGGCACTCTCTCTTTATTACTTCCAAGTCAACTACACCTAGATAAAGAACGTATCGCTTTGCTCTAGAGCCTTGAACCCACTTACCTTGAATGATTATATTTCATTTCATGTGACAGCGTATTAAAGGTTATAGCTAACGATGGAACTACAATAATGACTGAAAACACTTTGTAGACTACTATTAGATCTGTGTGAACGTTACAAAACGTAACGTTCAGCTAAGAGTTACAGCTGTTATACCTAGAGGATGATATATATATATTATTTCCTTATATGTTGTACAGTCCTTCTACCAGTGACTTTGGGGGCTATTCTCTTTGTGCTGTGGCACTCTCTCCTTATTACTTCTTAGAAAACTACACCTGGATTAAGAATGCATCTATAACTAATAATATGTGAACCCTTAAAGCATAGTGTTGAGAATACAAGAGGCCAGCTAATAGGAACATTAGTACTACTTGTATGCCTTCAGTATAGTTACTGATACTGCTACCTATATGGTCTTTTTCCATCAGATGTCTAGGTTATCGTTGTCTTGATAGGGAAAGAGCCCTTAGCAGGGCAAGGGTGATTTTTCTTTTCCTTTCTAGTCAACTAGGACTAAATAAAGAATGTGTCTGTAGCTAATATCCTGTAGATTGATAAATTTGATAGGATATTAACACTTATACGTTCAATATGAGATGACTTAAGTTAGATGCAAAAGATTATATAGTGGAAGCATTGGTATATACTAATCCAATCGATTCAGTATCAAGCCATTACCAAGGGGTCCGTAAAACACGTACCCCTTGGTTAATCGAGATAAAGAGGTGTCCAAAACGGATCCTCCTTCAGCAGAGAGATTTAATATTTAGACATTCGCTAAGTTGCTACAACACATAAGCTATATATCAATAACTAATACTATTAACCCTAGACTTATTAGAGAAAGAGCCCTTAGCAGGGCAAGGGTGATATCTTTTTTCAAATCATAAGTAGTTAGTATCAATACTGTTATAACTGTAGGCTATTCCTTAGTGGGATAGTCTATTTCTAGTGGTCCTAAGTAGGACCTTAAACTGCTTGATTATAGAAGGAGGTCATTATATTATGAACAATAAAAAAAGAACAAGTAAGCGGTTAAGTTTAAAAGGGAGGTATAAGCTTGTAAAGATAGACACTGACCATGACTACAAGGCTAAGTATAATAAGTTGTTCCCTACTAAGATGTCTAGTTCAAATCTTCTACTGATATATACTCTGTTTTTACTAGACAAGAGTGATGAACCTCTATATGGCAAAGAGATGCTAACAGAGATCGAGAGGGCTGGTAGTACTGATATTTGGAAGCCTTCACATGGTACTTACTATCCTCTCTTAGATGATATGGTGAAAGCAGGATACATTAATAATGTTAAGACTACTAATTCTATGAAGTTCTATGACATTACTGATATAGGAAGGCAAGAATTGATATTCAAACGAAGTGAATTTAGAACTATGCTTATTGAGTCCTCTAAGTTCTTTTCTAACATACTAAGTCAAATATACAATGAGAAGCAAGAGAAGGTTGTTGCAACTACCATTCAAAGTGTTGAAGAGAAACTGGACAACCCTAACATTGAAGTACTTGAGATGTTAACTAAAATTTATGATGAAGTTAAGGATCTTGTTACAAAGGTTGAGGATCAATGTATTGAGGTGAGGGTTATAACACCAGGTAAGCAGTTTAAGGAGCCCAGCCTTTAAGGTATATTAGTCATTATTAGGGTTGATGATGAAACCTATAGCTAAAGCTAATCCCTAACGGGATAAAGGGGGGGAGTTGGTAATCCTACTCCATAGGAGGTGGTGATACTCTAACTGAATTTATGAGTGAGGTTATTAAATATAGGTTGTGTATGCTGTCATGCTAATATTACAATGTTATAAGATTTAAGTGTACTGTCATTGATTACAATGATAATATAGGGTAGCATAATGCCAACAAAGGATATAAGTTGGCATTTATCTAAATGTAGTGAGGTATTGGTGTATATAGCTTTCAAGAGTATTCAAGCCAAGACAGTCCTAGAATTCATAAACATAATGCCAACTAACGGTGGTATTTGAATATAACTTAACTAAATAGGGAGGTGGTCCAAATGAATAACAATCTAAACATAAGAGGTATTCCAAAGCCTATGGAGGTTGAACCAATTAAGAAGTTAAAGGATATTGAGAAGGTTCAGCAGTATCTTAAGGGGAAGGAGAATAAGAGGGACTATATTATATTCGTTGTAGGGATCAATGTTGGTCTTAGAGCTGGGGATCTATTAGAACTTAAGGTACGGGATGTCCTTGAAAATGGAGAGGTGGTTGATTCAATTCTTATCAAGGAACAGAAGACAGGTAAGAGTAGGGACCTTACACTTAATATAGCTGCAAGGGGAGCAATCAAGTATTATCTTTCTAGCATTAAAGAATACACCTTAGAGGACTACTTATTTAGAAGTCAGAAGGGAGGAGGACACTTGACTGTTGAGGCAACCCATAAGATTATTAAGGGGACACTTAGGGATCTGAATGTTAAAGGGAACTATGGCACTCATAGTCTTCGTAAGACATGGGCCTATCACATATACATGAACAATGCTAAGGATAACCCTCTAATACTGCCAACACTACAGAAGATGTTAAACCATAGTAACCAAGCCATAACACTTAGGTATATTGGTATTACTAAGGAAGTTATAACTGATGTATACAACAGCATTAACCTCTAGGCATCTTATGAAGTAATCTAAGCTTAGAAGAGGCTAACTTCTTTGTTTGATTACCATGGGTGTTTATATCGACGATAGGCTTGTATGTTTAGAGTTACACGAAATAAGAAATGTGGTATACTAAATCTATAGGAACTGTTTAGGTTTCTATAAAGTTATTATCGCTTAATAACGCAGATCAAAGAACATACTTCTTGTAGGAGTATGTTCTTTACTTTTGACAAACAATATATTATTAAGGAGTGGTTATAAGTATTTAATAAGCCTCTATCAAGCAATCCAAGCTTGATAGAGGCTTTCTACTATGTCTATTGCCATAACGCTCTCAAATCAATGATAAGACGGTTGGTTAAGAATAATACAATGAAGTAAATAGGATTTATATAGTACTACGACTATAGTAGCACAATCATTAGTAGTACAACGCTATATACATTTGTAGTACTATAAATGTAGTAGTACAAATGTATATAAGATATTATTTATAAGCCAATTTAGATGATCTACCTATGCGGTTCTCATATGAGTGACTTAGTAGTCATTCCCTCAGTAGTACCTTTAGATGGTGTTTTGTGAGAGTTTAAAAACACTGTGATACAAAATGTAGCATAATTAATTATAAAGGGAGGCTGGTATTATGGGTATAAAGGGTAATTGTATATACCGACTAAGACGAAGTATTGTAACCAACAATGTATGTGGTATACAAGCCTATTCATTCCTATTAACTAGCCTTAAACACCTCTAAACCATTGATATCCAAAGGTATTGTTGATATAATATACTTAGCAATAAGATGTTAAGAGTAGCATCTGTGCTGTCCTATAATTAGTGACTTGATTGGAATAAGGTTATTATTAGAGGAGGTTGTAACAATGTGTATACCCTCATCTTTCAATTCAATTATATAGTCATAATACATACGTGTTGACACAATATCCTTTTCAGGAGGAGTTCCTGTGGTATAGGGACTCTTATTACTTCTAAATAACCTTTCACACTTAACAAGGAATACTAATAATGACTATAAGGCTGAGTACAATAGGATAAATGTTAACAGAGATTCGAAGAGGTGTTAGTTTTAATATTTTGGGGCCTTCACACGGAACCTACTATCCACTTTTAGAGAGGATGTTTAACGCAGGATACATTGAAAATGCTAAAAGCACTCCATCTAGGAAGTTCTAAGCTATTACTGAATTAGGTACCGAAAGTTAAAATTAAAACTAGCTGAATTTAAACCTATGTTGCTTGAATCGTCTAAGTTCTTTTCTAACGTATTAACTGAAATGTATGATGAGTAATAAGCTAATGATACTATAACTGTTCTAATACTAAAGATGCCACAGTATCTACAAGGCTGGCAACCTTTCTTATATTTGGCTTCTTACAGACTCACATATAAGTTCTCGGAGGTGAAATAAATGGCTTATACATTACTACACTAAATTTTTTCTAAAATGCTCTAGCATACTAATTTATATACCAACCGCTCCCTTAAGTTGTATCAACAATCATGTCACTTGACCATACTAACAATCTTTTCTTGCTCCTCCTGTATGCTTTTACTGTCATCCTTAACGTTAATAAATTCATTAATATTATTAACTTGATTCATTTCACTATCATACGTATAATTTTGTGGTTCTATTTCATCTTTTGAATATATATAATGGTATCCCTGACTAAGTATAAGCTTCTTATATTTATCAAGTGTTGACTGGCTAACACTTATAGTCTCTATTTCTTTATTTAAGTATCTTACTATCCTTCTTGCTGTTTTCTTGGCATTTGGCGACAGTTTTGCATTGTTATCAATACAGTTCATTAATCCAGCTCTTGTAAGAACCTTTTTATCTAAATGTAATACTTGTATTAGAGTATCTCTTAATTCCGATTGATATCCAGCGCTTAATATGCTACCTAGTTCCCTAAGGTTATTTTGCCTTTGTAACACTATTAACTGTGACGATACAAAAGCTATCTTCACTTGTTCCTCATTACTATCGCCCCATAATTTTACGTATTCAGTAATACCTTTACTATATTTATTATGGTTATTAACATACCTATTGTCCTTGTATTGATTCATTTTAACTAATTTGAATATATTATCATAACGGTTTACACTAGTTTTAGCGTCCTGTTGTATCTTAGTATTTGTAGTACCTAATACAATAGGGCTATTCCTTAAACGAATTAGGTAGTCTTGTTTTTTTAGTTCTCTACAGGTCTTTCTCCTTCTATAACTATGTTCAATTCGTAACAATCCATTGCCCTCTAGTTTAAGCTCATTAATATCTTTACCTTTCTCCCTTAGTTCTTTAGTCTTATCATAGATTCTTATTTTGAAACCTGGATTATCAATATTATTACCACTATAAAAATACACTGTTCCTTTATCTAATAACCTATTATCTACTTTCATTCTAGGTACCTGTGTCTTTGATAAAAGATTCAACATCTGCTCAATTTGTTGTTGTGGAAGTATAATATCTAAATTAGTTTCATCAATAGATATCTTAATACTATGGGAGTCTGAGATCTTATCTAGGTCTATGAAGTCTATTATAGCTTTGGCCAATATATCAAGAAACCCATTTGTTGTTGTTTCAACACCATGCATACCATATTTAAAGCTTAAGTAGGGAACATTTAGTGATAACCTTATATCACCTCTATCGTTGTTTATCATATTATAGCCTATATGAATATCGTCATTAGCTAAATTCATACCATATCTCTTTATGTAATAAGTGTTATCATTCTGTACTCTCCTAAACTTATATAGTTGCTTTACTTCATTAATATCAACGCCTTGTATGAATAAAACTAATCTATCTTTAGCCATTTCGATTCCTCCCTTACGTAAGTCCTGTAGGCCTTATAAACAAAGACCTACAGGACTTACACATAGTACTAAAAGAAAAGTTCGTTACACATTATTATAAGCAAACTAAGTGGCCATATACAATGTACTTTATCCATTGCCTCCTTAAATTAAATTATTTACTTTTAAGTTTATCAAGTTCCTGATCTAATCCTTTAAATCTATGGCTGCCAGTCTCTATACAATGGTAGTTCCTTTGTACGATAGAGCATACTCTATGTTTGCACAAGGTATCATTATCTTTTTAAGTAAGTCAAATCATTCTTGTAGATTCTCTATACTAACTAAAATTTTATTTTCATCGTTAACTACTATACATGTCTTTTTTGATAGATACCTATCCATGTTTAGAACATCTACATAGGTAATTGATAATGCACTTAATGGGATGCACGGTCTTTAAAAGACTCTGATGAACATGTCTTCCATAATGATTTATCACTAAGTAAAGTAATTATATTTATACTCTTAATATATATAATATACCTATTTTTCACCACTTCATTTTAACTTCTTAAAACAGGAGGCAAGGCTTTGTTAATACAAGCTTTACCTCCTCAAATCAATATAAAAACTCTACAATAACTTCACTATATTACAAGAAGATTAGTAGTGTGTTATAGGGTTAAAACGGTATATCTTCATCATCGTCCACACCACAGCCAATAATCCCAAACTCCTCTAACTTACTTATACTAATGATATCAGTTAAAATTCTATCCATATAATGAGTATTATATAAAAATTTCTTATGGCCCTCCTTAAGTAGTGATTTTTCACGTTCTAGATAATCAATGACCTTATCCTTAAATAAAGTAACTGCTATTAATTGGGTAAGCTCTACATTAATACTACTCACATTATCCCTCTCCTTATTTAGACCAACAATAATTGTTAGACCTGTTCACATTTTGATAAATTTATAATTTGATTCAACGCTATCTCCATAGTCTTACTTGTAGTAAATATAAGTTTTCTAGTCATAGTAAACATCCTTACTTGAAATAACTGTATAAGCATCTCCAAGTTTGAACACGCTTATATTTAACTGGTGCATTCAATGAATTCATTGAATGCATTCTCAGGAATTCTTATTTGTTTCCCTATTCTTATATGTTTAATTTTGTTTTGCCTCACAAGTTCATACACAGTGTTAAAATGGACTTGTAATAGATCTGAAACCTCGTATACGGTTAATAGCTTTGACATAAATATATCACCTCATAAAATTATTATTATAGAGATGTCGTGATTGACACCGGTACGTATACAAGGAACAAAACAATTAATATGCTTTAACATTTGTTTATATCTATACTATACAATAACTATTCATTAAAGTAAACACATATTTTATAATCATTATTAACATCTATTCATTATTGAGAATAAGTGTTATACTTTGTTTATTATATATTAGGAGGCTTAACTATGAATGATTTTAATAAAGAAGCTTTTCAAAAGGTATTGATTACAGCAAAGGGAACGAGGGGAATTAATGAGTTTGCTTTACAGTGTGGTGTTAGCAGCAGTTACATATCCGAACTAATAAATCTTAAAAGATCAACCCCACCTTCTATGAACATATTAAACAAGATTGCAGCATCATCTCGTAACGATATAAGCTTGCATGACCTAATGCGTACTGCAGGTTATATTGAAACCTTATCAGAAGAGAATGATGAGTTGGATGAACTTATCGAGGAAGAAGATACCTTACTAGAAAGTTCTAATTGTTGTAGTGTTCATGAGTCATTAGATGATGTTGATATGATTCCATTCTTAAAAAACATAACGACAAATAATAGGAGTATGTTTAATAAAAATAATATTCTCAAGTACGGTTATGAAAATAAAGCTGATACAATGTATGCTACCTTCTTCTATTACTATGCTCCTGATAATTCAATGATTAATTCCAAGATTAGTAAAAATGACATACTAACTATAAAGTATGGAGAGAAGCTTGAGAATACTAAAATATTCTTAGTCTTATTGCATAAGGTGCTTACTTTAAGAAGAGTTTTCATCAAAGAAGATTATGTTGTTCTTACCTCAGATAATAGCAAGTTTGAACCGTTTGTACTAACTAGAGATAATTTAAATAAAGATTGTATTGAAGTACTAGGCAAAGTTACTTATGTAAAATTCAAATTGTAGGAGGCTAGACTATGAGAGGTAACATTACTAAAAGAGGCAAGACATACACTATAGTTCTAGACATTGGAAGAGATGATAACGGTAAGCGTAAACAGACAACAAAGGGCGGTTATAAAACTAAGAAAGAAGCTGAGAAGGCATTAAGTGAACTCATCGTTAAAATAGAAAAGGGAGATTACTTTGTTTCAGAAAATATGCTCTTTAAGGATTATCTCGAAAAGTGGGTAAATGAGTACTGTATTAATAATCTTACTCCTAAAACTATAAAAACCTATAACCAACTTATAGAAACTTATATAGCTCCTAAGCTAGGTAATATCAAGATAGATAAGCTAAAGCCTTTAGATTTACAATCATTTTATAACTACCTCCAAAACGATTTAAACCTATCAGGTACAACAGCCTTACATTGCCATGAGGTCATCAATGTTTCACTTAAGCATGCTGTTCAATGGCAAATGTTAAATAGAAATATTGCTACTTCTGTACAACGACCTAAAAAAGCTAAGAAAGAGATGCTTGTTCTTACGGCTGAACAAACGAATATGTTACTAGAAAGATTAAAGAACCTTTCTCTCTATATTCCGGTATTATTAGCTGTTACTACTGGATTGCGACGTGGAGAGATATTAGGATTAACTTGGAAGAATGTCGACCTTGATGGAGGTGTTATATATGTTGTGAACCAACTACAAAAAATCGATGGTGTATTTAAGCTAGTTCCTACTAAAACTGCAGGGAGTAAGAGAAAAATAGCTTTATTACCCTATACAATACCCATCTTAAGAAATCTTAGAAAACTCCAAATAGAACATAAGCTTTTACTAGGCTCTGAATATAACAAGCTTAATCTTGTATACCCCCAAGTAAATGGTACTCCCTATGATCCTGATTATATTTCAAGACACTTTTTGAGAACGATGGACGTAATAAGTGCTGAGTTAGAAATACCTAAGATAAGATTTCATGATTTGAGGCATACTCATGCCACTCTATTATTAAGCCGAAATGTTAATCCCAAGATAGTCTCTGAGAGACTAGGCCACTGTGGTATAAGCATTACTCTTGACACCTATTCCCATGTGTTACCCGATATGCAAAAGGAAGCCGCTGATACCCTAAATAACTTATTCATTAGTACACACAGTTGTATAGAGGAGGAAACTTATGAGTCAATTTAAATTTAAATCATTAATATTCAATACTCATATAGCTAGTTGTAATGGTATATGTAAAAGAGTTTTAAATGATATTGAGGGTTTATCGTATGATAGTAAAGACCTCTTAGACGCATACCTTACTGACAAAAATCATGGAGGTTGTAATTATTCTGCGATAATTAATTTAGGACAGTTATTAAAAGAATTGGAAGATCGTACTATAAATTTAAGATAGTATCGTTAATACAATTCATAATACGAGTAATTATTTTATATCACCATTAGGGTACTACCTTATTCAATTTAATAACTAGTACATATCCTTTTCATAATAATTTAAAACTCATGTTAGCAAAATGTTAGCAAATGCCATTTTCTTAGATATTCTAGGGACGACAAAACCCAGTAACCATTACAGTTACTGGGTTTCTATGGTGCGTCGGACAGGAGTCGAACCTGCGACCAACTGGTTCGTAGCCAGCTACTCTATCCAACTGAGCTACCAACGCATAAACTTCATTACTATACTAACATATTATATACTAAGAGTAAAGTTTTATTTATAAACTATGATTTATAAATTCCTCTCTTAAGATTCCCATAATAATTACATCCCTATAATCACCATTTGAAAAGCATGCCTTCCTCTTTTTTCCCTCTTGTATAAAACCACATTTTTTATAACAATTAATTGCTCTTAAATTAAAATCTAGTACTTCTAGTTCTACTCTATGCACAGCCATATCCATGAATAAATATTTTAATAATACATTCACGGAGTCTTGTCCATATCCTCTATTCCAAAAAGGTTGACCTATAGTTATACCTAATATATATACATTTTTACTATCACCAATTTCTTTATATGTTACATATCCTACAACTACCCCTTTTTCATTTATAATACTAAGATATTTTTTATCAAGATTTACAAATTTATTAAAATTATTTAATATATCCTCTTTTGAGGGAGGCATTCTAAAACTACCATCAAGTCTTCTAACATCTGCATCAGCCCAAATATTAAAAAATATATTTAGATCTCTTCTCTCTACGCACCTCAATAATACTTTATTACCTTTAAGCATATTCTCTCCTTATATATTATAATAATTTTGTTTTCATTTATCTTTGATTAAATCAAATCATCTCCTGCGGAGCTGAAATGTCGTTAAATAAGTTTTATATCTTTAGATAAATAAACAATTAATTCTGTAATTTAATAAGCTAAGTATCTATATTATAAAGTAAAAAAACACCTAACAGTAGTTAGATGTTTCTGGTGGAGAAAGAGGGATTTGAACCCTCGCACCGGTTGCCCAGTCTATACCCTTAGCAGGGGCACCTCTTTAGCCACTTGAGTATTTCTCCATGACTTTTGTTTCTTTACTACTTTTAAAAATAATGGTGGAGGAAGTGGGATTCGAACCCACGGTACGCTTTCACGTACGTCGGTTTTCAAGACCGGTGCCTTAAACCAACTCGACCATCCCTCCACGTCCTAACGACAAGACTTATTATATCAGCATGTTTATAACCTGTCAATATATTTTTATTACTTATGTTATATTTATGTTTCAAACAAAATTTAGAATAAAAAAAACACCTAACAATTGTTAAATGTTTTTGGTGGAGAAAGAGGGATTTGAACCCTCGCACCGGTTGCCCAGTCTATACCCTTAGCAGGGGCACCTCTTTAGCCACTTGAGTATTTCTCCATGGATTTTGTTTCTTTATACTTTTAAAAATAATGGTGGAGGAAGTGGGATTCGAACCCACGGTACGCTTTCACGTACGTCGGTTTTCAAGACCGGTGCCTTAAACCAACTCGACCATCCCTCCATACAACAACAAATATTATTATATCAGTATACATAGTAACTGTCAACATATTTGTAAGTTTATTATTACAACTTTTACATAAATAATCTTACATAACCAATTATTATAATTGCATAATAAATAAACAACCTAAAACTAACATTATTAGCTACTTATTTATTATGCAATTAATGATACATAACTATTCATTTATTTTTTAATGATTTTATTTCCACCCATATATGATAGTAATGCCTCTGGTATAGTTACAGAACCATCTTCATTTTGATAATTTTCAAGTACTGCAGCGAGTGCTCTTCCAACAGCTACTCCTGATCCATTTAATGTATGAATGTATTGTGCTTTATCTTTTTTATCATCTTTATATCTTATGTTTGCACGTCTTGCTTGGAAGTCTTCGAAATTACTACAACTTGAAATTTCAACATATTTATTGTAACTTGGCATCCAAACCTCAATATCATATTTGAATGATGCTGTAAATCCTAAATCACCCTTGCATATCTTAACTATTCTATAAGGCAATCCAAGTCCTTGTAATACGGACTCTGCATCTTTAAGTAATTTTTCAAGTTCTGCATAAGAATCTTCAGGTTTTGTAAATTTTAAAAGTTCTACCTTATTAAACTGATGTTGCCTTATAAGTCCTCTGGTATCTCTACCTGCTGAACCCGCTTCTTGTCTAAAACAAGCACTATAAGCAACATGTTTTATAGGAAGATCTTTACCATTTAATATTTCATCTCTATAAATATTTGTAACCGGTACTTCTGCAGTAGGTATTAAGAAATAGTCCGTATTAGCCACTTTAAATGCATCTTCTTCGAATTTAGGTAATTGACCCGTACCAATCATGCTTTGCCTATTAACCATATATGGAGGCAATATTTCTGTATATCCATTTGTGTCCACATGAAGATCTAAAAAATAACTGATTAATGCTCTTTCAAGTCTTGCTCCAAGGCCCTTATATACTGTAAATCTTGAACCAGTAATCTTTCCGCCTCTTTCAAAATCTAAAATATCATTGTCTATTCCTAAATCCCAATGAGCTTTAGCTTCAAAACTAAAATTTTTAGGCTCTCCCCATTTTTTTACTTCAACATTGTCTTCCTCAGTATTTCCTTCTGGTACATTAACACTAGGAATATTAGGAATACTTAACATAACATTTTTTATTTTTTCATTAACTTCAAATAGTTTAACATCAAAATTTTTAATTTGATCTGAAAGTTTTTTCATTTTCTCCATGATTTCATCAACATTTTCTCCACTTTTTTTAAGTTTTGGTATAAGTGCAGACTGAGTATTTCTATTGTTTTTTAATTCTTCAACCTCAACTAGAATGTCCCTTCTTGTTTTATCAAGCGATACCACTTCATCAATTATTGATAAATTAAAATTTTCCCCTCTATTTTTCATAAGTGCTTTTATTTCTTGCGGATTATTTCTTATTCTTTTTAAATCTAACATAATTATTCCTCCTTAAGTTTTTAATGACCTCTATTAATTAAGTAACCTTGTAAATTTAACCAATATTTTAAATTTAAGTAAATTTCAAAATTATATTTATTGTTTATTTCTTTCAATGTTTTTTGTACATATAATGTCAACCCCAGTATTAAGTACATTCTTACATACTACATCCCCTATTTTTATAGGTGGACCCACATGTATTCTACTTAATGCTTTTGAGCATTCAATCCATATTTTCCTGTTAAGAGGCTTACTGCTTTTCACTGGAGCTATGTTGCACAAATCAGAACCTTTTATTCTAACTAAACTTGTAAATATATCTTCATCTTTATTAAAATTACAACTAATTTCTTCTACCAAATAAATTCACCACCTACATACTATCAAATTCCTTTATTCTATGTAATACAATATTAGAATTCTTTGAGTCCTTAGCTATCTCTGTCATTTCTTTATTTGTTTCCCTCGCTAAAATAGAAACAATTTTGTTTAAGCAATGCGATCCTTGACAATTTCCAAAGGCAGCACCAGTTCTTCTTTTAACCCCTTCTACTGTTCGAGCGCCTAGTGGTCTTCTTATAGCATCCACAATCTCACCCTCAGTTACCTTCTCACATCCACATATTATTTTACCATATTTGTTGTCTAACTTAATAATTCTTTTCCTTTCCGCATCACCTAATTCTCTAAACTTATAATACTCACGCCTCTTATCATTAAAATCCTTCTTGAGTTTACATTTCATAATGCTAACAACACTCTCACACACCATACTTGCTATAGCCGGAGTCATAGTTACCTGTCCATAATGTTTTCCTCTAACTTGAATAAGTCCATCATCTATCCCACTATCATCAATTACCATAGGTTGCTCAAAAAAAGGTAGTTCAAGAAACATTTTAACATCTATATCATCAACGCCACTTGTTATCTTAGATACTCTATCTACTACTGAATTATAACTGATATCCTCTCTTGTACTAATACCAGCTAAAGTATCTCCTTCCATTGTTGAAAGCATGTAGCTCCTTTCTCCTTTAGAATTAATCATAAATAATGCATGAGAAAATCTTACTTTTTCATTATTATCTAAAAGTATATATTTTAATTTTCCTTCATTACTATCTATATCATGTTTCTTTTCATTCATTATACTATAATTTTCTGATGGAGTTGTATTTATTACCATCTTGCAAGTGAATCTATTTTTGTTTGTAATAACACTAAATCCTTTTGGTATTTTTTGAATGTCTATGACTTCTTCCTCTAATTTGAATTTAACACCATTATCAAAGGCTACTTCGCCATATGATAACGCTAAGTCAAATGGACAAATTACACCTGTATTTTTAGAATATAATGCTTTTTTTATATCCACATTTAAATTTGGTTCCATTTCATATATATATTCAGAATCTAAAATAGCTACATCCTTTATTCCTCTATCTATTGCTCTTTTATATATTTTTTCAATTATTGAAACTTCTTCATCTGTTTGTGCAATTGTAAGAGAACCACACCTTTTGAATGGAACATTAAATTTAGCGCTTATAACATCCATCATCTTATTTCCCATACGCTCAAGTTTAGCATTTAAAGTATCTTCACTTTCAACGCCATCATATACCATAGCAGTATTTATTACTGCCACATCATCTGCTATATCGTAGTCCTTTTCAATAACAGCTATATTAAGATTATATTTAGATATTTCATAAGCTACTGCGCATCCAATTAAGCCCCCGCCCAAAATAAGTACATCATAATCCATCGAAACCCTCCACCCTAAATAAAACTATTTTACTTCATATTGTTATTATATCCTTTTTTTAAACATACGACGCATTATATTGAACTTTTTTAAAAAAATTCAATAAAAAAAGAAGAACAGCCATATATTCTTCTTTTCACAATGGCTTTAGCCATAATTATTCACATCTAGTAGATTTTAATATCTTGTATTATAACAAAAAAACATCTGCTTTAAAGTTTCTTTATTTATAGGTTTACTTAATACAAAATCAACATTATTCATTTCTTGACCTTCAAAAGATCCTACCCAACCCGTCATTAAACAGAAATAAGTACCTACATTTATTTCTTTAACTTTTTGCGCAACTTGGAATCCATTAATACCTGGCATAGTAAAATCACATATTATTATATCATATTTTCTTCTTTTTAGCTCAGAACCTAAGTTATCACAACCACATGTTTTTATTTTACATTTTGACATTGATTTTATCATACTAGAGACTACATTTCTTATTTGCTCTTGATCATCAATAACAAGAATATTGCCTTCAAAACAAACCTCATAGTTTGATATACTATCATTCTTCTTAATTATTTTTTTACATATTGGCAATTTTATAATAAAAGAAGTTCCTACCTTTTCTTCGCTTTTTATTTCCAAACTTCCATTATGTGAAAGTATTATATTATAGGAAATACTTAACCCCAGTCCTGAACCATTATTCCCTTTGGTTGTAAAAAACGGTTCACACCTTTAGATACATCGTAATATTCTACGTTAATATCCATATAACTTACTATACCTAATGCCTCGAATTTTTCTAAAAGTTCTAAATTATCTATTTCACTTAGATTAAATAATATATTGTCATCATCATTTGCTGAAAAATCGTTTAAATTATTAATGTGTTTAATTGTTTCTATATTATTAATCAAACAATATTTATGATTTTTAGATATACTATAATAATTATCCATATCCTTTAAACTTTCTCGGTGTTTAACTGAACTATGAAAAATGCAAAAACCTATGTCACAAACATCCTTAACTTTACTCATTACAATTTCTCTAAAGTTATTTACATCTATATTTTTAGCTATATTTGAAAAAATGTCATTAAATAAAACTAATTTTTTATTCTGGTGTTTTAATAATGAATTAGACTGGAGCATCCATATAGCTTTATCTATTTCATTTTTATCAGTAAATTGAATTTCTTTATTTATATATATAATAATTAATGTTTGAAATAAATCACTGAACTTATATAAATTATTATCTATATATTTCATAAAATACACCTATACCCTTCATAATCACGCATATATAATTTATTCGACATATTATCTTAATTTCCTTTGTTTTATACAATATGTATTAGGTTTTATACATTCTTTTAGTAATATAAATCATTTATACTATAAAAAAAAGACATATAATAATATATGTCCCATGATAACGTTCTAATCACTTATTTTATTTAGTATATCACCTAGTTCTTTTATAAATGTTCCATATTCGGTCCACTTTCCACTTTTTTGAGCTTCTAATGCTTTGTTATATAAATCTTTAGCACTTCTTACATTTTTAAGAATTTCTTCATCTTTACCGAAATTATCTACATATTTTGTTATATAAGCTTTATCTTTAGCATCAAATATTTGCTCTAGAGCTGATTTAATATTGTCATCCAAAATTATTTTATCATCATAAGATACTATAACTTTTTTCATCTCTGGAATGCTTTTCTCTCCTTTAGCTCTTAGATACATAGGTTGCACATAAATCAAGGAGTTTTTAATTGGTATAATTAATGTTTCACCAAATTGAACTTCTGACCCTTGCGTATTCCAAAGTGATAATTCTTTTGATATTTCAGTATCTTGATTTATCTTTTGCGTAAATAGTACCGGGCTATATATCGTTTCTTTTGATGGCAATTTATACAGAACCATTTTCCCATAATTATTGCCATCCATTCGAACTCCAAATAAAGATACCATGTTATTTCGCCCTTTAGTATTAAAGTATTCAAGTAAAACCATTTCCTGTTTATCTTCATTAGGTAGTTTCATCATTAAGTGAGATGCTTCATTTTTCTCGTTTTCATCCTCAACCTTTTCTTGATTTGTTGCTATAGACCACACATCATCTCCATTATAAAATACTCCTGAATCTGTTATATGATATTTATTTAGTAGGTTGCATTGCACGCTAAATAAACCTTCTGGGTATTTAAAGTGTTCCTTTATACCAGAAGGAATTACCTCGGAGTTTTTAAACAGTTTTGGAAATATTTTTAAATAACTACTAGCAATAGGATCTTTTTTATCAACTATATAAAACTCTGGTTTTCCATCTACTGCATCAATAACAACTTTAACAGAATTCCTAATATAATTTACACCATTTTGTGGCTGTGAGAATGGATATCTATTGGAACTTGTATACGCATCTATAATCCAATATATTTTACCTTCATTTATTATAACGTATGGATCACTATCATACGTTATAAATGGAGCAATCTTTTTTACTCTCTCAATTATATTTTTATTAATTAATATTTTACTATCAGGAGTTATGTCGCCAGATAATAAAAACTTAGTACTTTTTTTATTAATTGAAAATAGAATCCTGTTTATAATGTTCATCTTTATTCCAGCACTACCTTCATAGTTATTCATTTTATTTTCTCCACCACTAGGATAATCTAATTCTCCAATTTTTGTATTAACTATACTATAATCATTAGTGTTTTCACCAAAATATATTCTGGGATTATCTAATTTTATGTTTGTTTTATTGTCTAAAGGTATATTATTAATCATAAAATCCGGTTGACCTTCACTAGTTACAGAACTTGTCTTACTCATAACAATTCCATAACCATGCGTATATACTAAATGTCTATTCTGCCAAGTATTTGAATTACCTTGTAATGTATCTAAATTAATTTCCCTTGGCGCAATAAATACTTGCTCTCTCTTTCCATTAATATTATATCTATCAATATCTATATCGTTAAATTCATAATAATATCTTAAATATTGAAATTGATTATAGAATTCTAGTGCTGGCTTATAAGAATTAACCTTTATATTATCAATAGTATCTTTATTTTCACTAACATCTTCTTTAGTTAAATTATTATTTATTTCAAATGGTATTTCATGTACGTTGTCAATATTAAAAGCTTTTCTTGTACTGTCTATATTATACTTAATATATGGTTGTTCTAAAGTTTTTTGATTTGAATTAACTTCATATTTTTGAACTACGGTTGATGTTAAATGCTCTCCAAAAACTAAAACTAATATTACAATATAAGATGTTATCATAAGATTTTTTTTATATGTCAAAATACTTATAAATGTTATAATTGCGGCCATTAAACATGCCCCTGCTATTACCCGATAAAACCTTAAGGTCACATGTACATCTGTATAACTTGCACCAAATACTAATCCTCTTGGTGAATACACTAAATTCCATGATTTTATTAAATAGCCTAATGCTATTAATAACATTACTAATGAAGCTATTATTGCAAACTGCCTCCCTGCAAATTTTGTAACTCCACTACTAAATTTTTTAAAGTTTTTAAATTTGAATATATCGCTTTCTTTATTATGATGTACTATATGATCCTTTGCGGTTAGTACGATGTATATTATTATAGTAATGCTTATTAATACAATAAGTATTGTTAATAGTGCCTTATTTAGTGATTCAATTAACGGTAGTTTGAATATAAAAAATGAAATATCTTTTTTAAATAATGGGTCATTTACTTTAAAATTTGTACTACTTACAAATTGAAGTATCTTATACCAGTAATTCGTTGCAAAAGTAAAAGAAATTGTAAAAGAAATTGTAATATTTATTAAAACACTAATTATACTTTCTGATTTCCCTTTCTTTTTGCTCACTTCACAGTACTTTCGTAATCTTAAAAAACTGCCTTTAAATGATTTATAATATACCCATATTACAGTATAACTTAATATAAATATAGGTAACATTAGCTTTAAAATTGTTAACAATTTTGTAAAATACACCGATATATATCCTACTTCGTTAAACCATTGTATATTTATTGCTAAATTAACTATATTCCCTAAGAACGCTATGATTATTATAATTAATACTAAAAAAACAGCTATCTTTTTTTTGTTTTTTATAAAAATCACCTCTTATCTAGTTTAAGTAATTTACCTAACCTTAAATATTTTGTTTCAATTACACACAGGTCATAATTCCTGACAACAAAAACATCTTATACATTCATACATATTCCATTTAGGATTTAATATGTCTCGATTTTTAACCCTTTCGACATAACTTAAAACCTTTTATTTTCATAGACTCTATCTTTTCGCCAAGTATGTTTATATCCTCTGGAAGTATAACTCACTTAATCTAATCAAAATATATTAATCACAAACCAGATAATTTTTATCTTTTAATTCTTTTATAATAAGTTCTATAATTTCATTATTATCAGCTCTTATTGTATGTAAATGTATCCCTTTAGTTAAAGAAGATAATGGCTGGGCACTAAATTCTTCAAGCTTCTTCGTAAATTCTTCAATATCCATAATTGTTTTTATCATTAGCATGGCTCTTATCTCGCCATATAAAGAGTGTTCTACTGTTACATCCTCCACTATCCCTCCAAACTTAACAATGCACTCAAGCTCATTGTATATGTCCTCTTTACCATGTGAAACTGCAATTACTCTCTTTACATAATTATTTTCTTCACTAGGCATTAAATAACCTTCTGGTGTAGCAATTATATTTACTCCCGTGGCTCTTATAATTGCAATATCTTTTACTATAACCTGCCTTGTAACACCTAGCTCCTTTGCAAGTAGCTGACCTTTATATGTAATATTATTTTTAGTTAGTAAATTTTCAATACATTCTCTTCTTTCTTTTGAATTCATTTTACCCTCCTATCAATTGTATTTAATTATATTCTATCACTATTAATATATTATTAGAAACAAAAAAAGAAACTACTTTCTAGCTTCCTAATTTCTATTATCGCTTTCCTTTAGCACGTCTAATTCTATATCTCCCATTATATTATCATTATGGTGATTTCTAACTAAAAATAGAAATCTATCGTTATATCCATCTTTTTTTAAGAGATTATATCCTATTTCTCCATGATTGTAATATACATTTACATTTTTATTTTTCTTATATTTTCTAATCTTTCCACTTGTTAATTTATGCATTATAACCATAACAGCTTTCTCTATTGGATTCATTATATTATATATTTTACCTATATCATGTAGTAGTGCAACCTTTGTTAAATCCTTTGATTGTAACCCTCTTTGATTACAAGTTAATTTCACATCCCTAGCTACATTTATACAGTGTTTTTGCTCATAAATAGGTAATTGATTAAATAGTTGTAATTCATCATTATCTAAATACATTTTAAGAAGATCTATGTCTTTATCATTAATTTTAGATGCCAAGGACCAATAAAACTGCTTTACTCTATATAGTGACATTTAGACTCTCCTTTGTATCCATATTATTATAATCCATTTTAGTTAATAATTTTATAAATAAAAAAACAGCCCATATTGGACTGTTTTTTGGTGGAGATAAAGGGAATCGAACCCTTGACCCCCTGCGTGCAAGGCAGGTGCTCTCCCAGCTGAGCTATATCCCCACATATGGTGGACCTTCAGGGACTCGAACCCCGGACCGACCGGTTATGAGCCGGTAGCTCTAACCAGCTGAGCTAAAGATCCATATGTTTTTACCTGGCGACAACCTACTCTTCCACAAGGTCACCCCTGCAGTACCATTGGCGCATTGAAGCTTAACCGACCTGTTCGGTATGGGAAGGGGTGTTACCTTCATGCCATAATCACCAGATTTATAAG